>JABSRB010000016.1 GCA_013215375.1 Oceanospirillaceae bacterium
TGGTAAGTGATTTCCTACCCGGAATTACTCTGATCGGGCCGTCCATTAAAAACTGTGATGCCGATGATGGGGGGTGGGAAATGGGCATGATTGAAGTGCAGTTTAGGTTGGCTTTTGAAGTTGATATTTTGCTGGCTTCTTTCAGTATCGATGCCTATTTCACTATAGGTTTGGATACTGAGCGCACGGGCGGCAGCCAAGTTTTATCAAAAGGAAAGGATAGCTCGAAAGGATATGTTTGGAGCGCAGCAGATGGTGCGGGCCTTGGTTCTGAATTTACAGCGGGAATAGAAGTTTGTGGAGAAGTTTTGGGTGTTGGTGATTGTTGGGAGGAGGATGCTGAATTTGAAACGCCAAATGTCCCTTTCGGAACAGCCATAGGATACGCAAATACTGAACCGAATTTGTCCAATGTCCCAACCGGAAAGAGCGGCCGAGATGCCACTTATGGTCAATTGCCGAATGATATATTAACTTGGGAAATGGTTAAATCACCTGTTCCGCCTACCCCATCTTTTAATGTACTTAGTAGCTATAAACTAGCACCGGGTGGTTATCAAAAGGTCAATGATATCCCAGGGATTTTAGAAGATGGAAAGTATTTTTCAGGGATGGAGGCACCTTTTATCTTAATTGGGTTGGTGGGTGAACTAGACCCTAATTCAGCGCTGAAAACTCCCACAGGTAATTTTGCATTGCAAGATGCGGCCACCGAGATAGCGGTGATAGGTAAAGCGCAAGTTTATTATAGCCAGCCGCTGATAACAGAGAGTCGCCCGGGAGGCGAAAATGGTTTTAATCCATACTGGGGTGCCAGGCTGGTGGATACAAGCTATCTTGATCGTGTGGCGGCGTTGACCTTTCAGTCGGGGCAGCTACCTCTACCAGGTGAAGTTGACGATATGCTAGCGGCTTTAGAAAGTTTAAAAGAGAAGCTATTGGGATTACTTAAATGAAGAGGCAAGCCGGGCAAGCCATGACTGAAATGCTGGTCGCATCGGCCTTTGTATTAGTCCCTTTGTTTTTGATAGTGCCCTTGGTTGGGAAATACATTGATATGAAACAAGCGACTGTGAGTGCCTCGCGCTATGTCGTATGGCAGGGGACGGTTGGAGATTACCCCAATGCGAAAGAAATGGCTGCTGCCATCTACTCCGAGGCAGATGAAGGACTAGTAAGCTCTCAAGGTTGTGCAGGTAGGAACTTGTGGCGCAATCATAGACAAGAGCCAATGTTCGAAACCACGGGAATAGACAACGATGGTGGAGGATGTGGAAGTGGTGACTCAGCAAAGGATAAAACAATCCACGATGAATCTTATGTAGCCAGTGAAGTTGTAGGTGCCGTAGGGGATGTGTTTGAGTTTTTATCGAATTATCTTCCCGGTAATTTTGATGTGTTGAATACCGAGGGAAGAACAACGGCAACAGTCACCCTCAATGCTACTGACTCACCTACCTATACCGATATGCATCAATCCAGTGAAACGCTATTGAGCATTAGTGGTTTGCAATTTACCGTTTCCGGTGAGGTGTACTCTGATAGCTGGTCAACGCCAAATCAAGATGATGTTAAAGAGAAGGTAAAAGCGTTAGTCCCGACAAATATTATTACTGCCGGCTTTGATGTTATCTCGGATTTGATTGGCAGTGTGATTCCTGGTGTCGATCTTGATCTGCAGAATGTTATTGCAGCAGTGACGCTGTCACCTGAAATTGAAAGTAGCCAATTAGAGTTTGGCAAAATTGATTTAGATATTTTGCCCAGAGATAAGTATTTGGACCCCTCGGACCACAAATTACGTCAATACAGTACAGCAAACCCAGGGCCTGATTTATGTACTAGTGAGGGGTATTGTCGTGAATAAACTACTGTTTACTTTGGCTTGTCTTATTTTTAGTACATTTTGTGCAGCGAGTGATTTCCCTGCACCCCCTAAAGCGGTTGTTATCAATGTCAGTGCGCAAGCACAAGTCATGGGAATGACAATGAGCATCCGCAAGTTTGAATCTGTTAATAGCCCGCGATCTGTGATTGATTTTTATCAATCTCTCTGGGAAGGCGAATTTGTTGTAACGGATATGCCGCCATGGCGCATGATTGGTCACAGTAGTCATGGTAAATTTTATAACGTACAAGTTCAAAATGGCAATGGTCGGGGAGCTGTTGGTTACTTGAGTGTGAGTGATGCGCCCCAGAGGTTGGATGCGGGTACTCTTCTCGCACCGAGTTTTGGCAAGTTTCCAAGTATGGGGGGGAGTGAGTTGCTGGATCGTCAACGCCACCAAGATTTATTAACCAACAGTGATACCTATTTACTTAAGAATGGCTTCTCAGTGCATGGTAATAGCCAGTTCTATATAAATCACTATCAAAACCATGGATGGTCAATACGCCGGGATACCAATAATGCATCGCCCAATGTGCGGGTTATTTTGTTAAGTAAAGGCAACGAGCAGCTTAATCTAAGCATTCGTAAGGTTGGACGCGGCAGTGAAATTGTCGCAAATATGACACAGGGAAAGGTGCTGAATGACTAAATCACCTGGAAGAAAGCGTTATCAGAGTGGCCAGTCAATGATCGAGTACACGGTGATCTTAATGGCGTTAACGGTTCTTTTAGTTAATGTGACAGGTGAACCAGAAGAGCCGACACTCGGCCTGAGTCGTGTCGATGAGAATACTTTAATGTATGCGGTGCATCAGCGATATACCGCTCAAGATTTTGGTTTGAGGATAAGCGAGCTTCCCGTAAGAAGTAACCTTGCGGACATCACTGATTATTACGATGAGCTTGAAAAATTCCCCCATCTGAGTAAAAAACTCGATGGTGTGGCCAGTAGTATCAATAAGGTCACAGAAGCGGTGAATAGTATTGAAAGTAGTATATCGACATTAACTGATTACGATCTTGATGCTGTAAAAGATAAGGTGAAAGATCTTGCCGAAGAACAGTTTAAAGATGCATTAACGGATTTCTTTTAACCTAATAAAGGGTGTCGCGCATTGTAAATGGGCAGGCCTGCTAATAAATAGAAAACATTCGGAGATCAAATTTTGACTAGTAATAATACTAAAAAATATACCCTGCTTATTATTGCAATAGGTTTAGGAGTACTGGGAGCGTTCCTGGCAATGCTGTATTTAAACGCCAGAGAATCTTCGCTTCGAGACTTATTGAAGCCAAAATCGCAACCGATAGCGGTTGTGGTCGCAAGCAAGGACTTGTTAAAAGGGGATGTGTTGGATGGCAGTACATTGTCAGTGCGTAAAATCCCCAGTGAGTTTGTTGATAACAATGCGATTAGGCCTAATCAGTTTGATGAGATTGAAGGGAAGGTATTACAGCAAAATTTAGCGCAAGGTAAAGCATTGATACGTAGCTATATTGGAACTGATTTTCCCTTAGATTTCTCTGATACTTTAGCGATAAAACGCCGTGCTATGACCATCCAAGTTGATGAAATGAGTACTTTTACCGGCCTTTTAAGGCCGGGTAACCGTATTGATTTGTTTGTAAATAGCAGTATCGGTGGGGGAAAAGAGAAAAGTATTATGCCGGTGCTGGAAAACGTAGAAGTACTAACAACTGGCCGCGATAGTGCTTATGACTATACGGAAAAAGTCCGTTTCTTGCGCGGTGGAGTCGACAGGGGTATTAACCAAAGCTTTACTACTATTACCTTAAACGTGACAGCTAAAGAGGCGGCAATATTAGCGACGGCACGTGATCAAGGAGAATTGCTGGCACTTTTACGTAACCGTAAAGATAAATCAGGTTCTGGATTTAGTGTTGTCTCCAGTGGTGAATTACTAGCAAATGCACAAAAACTGGAAAAACAAGAGCAATTACGTCGCAGTACTGAAAAGTTAAGCGACAGTATCGTGGTCGGTGAAGATGGTGTGCTACGCGATAAAAACGGTGTGGCGCTAGTTAATCAAAATATAGTGATAGGTAAAGACGGCAGCATCAGAACTAAATCAGGGATTGATTTATCAAGTCGCGGTTTAAGCTTGAACGAGAAAGGTGAAATTGTTGATAAAGATGGCAATGTTATCGATCCAGATAGCTTAGTGATCGCAGCAGATGGCACTTTGATGACAGGGGATGGAAAAGTCATTGGCGGTGCTAAAGTGCAAAGTTTAGCGGGGATCAAGCAGCTAGCCGATGGCAGCGTGGTATTGGCTGATGGCTCAGTTATTCAAGGTGCTACTTTAGATGAAAACGGTCATTTAGTATTGGCAGATGGCACCGTCATTGATCCTAAGGATGTACGTATTAATGCGGATGGCAGCATTGTCAATAAAGCAGGGCAAGTGATCGCTAAAGTAAAAATTAGACGCGGCGATAATGTGATTAGCTTTGGTACTACCGTTGATTATCTAACGGGCGGTTTGAGTAAAGATGGTGTGTTGATTGTACAAAAACTACCAGTAGCTAAGTGAGTTGGGGAATAAAATGAAGAATATGTTTAGAGTATCTTTAACACTTTTGGTATTAAGCCTCAGTATTACAGTGCAAGCAGATAACTTTCGTTTGTTTGTAGGGCAAATGAAGACATTGGCGCTACCTGGCATTGATCGAGTGGCAGTAGGTAATAGTGGCTTAGTCAGTACCTCTATTATGGACAATGGCGAGTTATTAGTACTTGCTGAAAATGCCGGCGATACTGAAATTCAGATCTGGCTCAAAGATGGCGAAGTCATTGCACATAAGTTTTATATCATCCCCGCTAATACGGCACGTAATGTTGCAGAAATTCGTTCAATTGTCGGGCGAGTAAAAGGTTTAAGTGTGCGTCAAGTTGGCAGCAATATTATTCTCAAAGGTGCCATCAGTCACCAGGCATCTGCAATCATTAAAAAGGTAAGCTCCGTCTATACCAATGTACTAGATTTGACAACGGCAACTGCGAGTAGTGATTTAGCGGAGGTCTTTAAAAACATGCCTAACGTTATAGTCCGTAATGCTGGTAACAAATTGGTGGTGTCAGGAGACGTGAGTGACGAAGATAAAGCTTATATTGAGGCGGTGAAAAGCTCTTATCCTGAACTGTTAGATTTAACTAATTCAAATGCCACCAAACCCATGGTGTATCTGAACGTAAAAATCACTGAGTTTAGCAATAAAGCGGCTGAAAACTTAGGAGTCGCTTGGGCGGGTTCTGCACAGGGACCAAGTTTGCACAGTAATACTTTTAATGGAGATGCCTATAACCCTGATGGTTTGCCCGATTTAACTTATGGGATTGTATCTTCTTTAACCAGTATCTTGAATTTTGCCATTTCATCGGGTGAGGCGTTGATATTGGCTTCACCTACTTTAAGTGCCTTGAGTGGATCTGAAGCGGAGTTTTTGGCCGGTGGTGAATTCCCTGTCGCTGTACCAGATGGGAATGGAGGCACTGCAATAGAGTATAAAGAATACGGGATTATTTTAAAAATAAAACCAGTAGTAGACTCCCAGGGTAGAATTATTGCCAGTATAGACATTGAAATTAGCAGTATTGATTCATCGGTCACTGTCAATGGTGCCCCAGGTTTGAAAAAACGGAAAACCACGACAGAAGTGAGTTTAAAGCAAGGGCAAACCTTTGCTATTAGCGGTTTGGTCAATCGTGAGATAAGTAAAGATATTTCTCGATTCCCATTTTTAAGTAAAATACCGGTTTTAGGGGCTTTATTTAGATCGAAGAACTTTGCCGATAACCGCTCTGACCTCATTATCTTTATCACCCCTAATATTGTCGATGCCGATAGTAAACTCAATACTGAACAGCTGGCGGAAGCCGCGGCGATAGAAACAAAATTCTTTACCAATAATGAATTTAACTTGGAGATCATCGAATAATGTTTGAAGTCGTAGTGATCACTGACAAAGGGGCCAATGTGGAGCGGGTGCGTTGTACTTTACGCCACTGCACTATTGGAAAATCCAGAGACAATTTAGTTCAAATTCGCGGCTGGCGGGTAGCGCAAGTACATTGCAAAGTAGAGCTGACCGATAAGGGCTTGTACGTTGAGGATGTCAGTGAGGGATCTGGTATCAGCGTCAATGGTAATAAAGTGCCATTTTACGGGCCGATACGCAGCTCGGATGTGATCAGTATTGGCAGTTATGACTTTCGCTTAGGCGCCGTTGAAGACAGTAAAGACGCCGGCAATGGCATCACTGCATCTACGCCTGAAAAGCCAGTGGTGCAAAAAGTCGAAGCTGATGAAGACTGGACCATGCAGACGTTTATTGGCGGTGCGTTAGATGATAAAGCGCCCGAGGATCGCGCTGGCGAGATAGAGCGTCAGCGGATGTTTATGTGGCGCAATCGTATCCATCAGGAAGTGTTGCGCATGATGGATCTCAAACGCACTGATGTAGGTGCCATGGATGCGGACGAGTTAAAACAAAAAGTGGAGGGCATGATTGATGATGCCCTTGAAACCATGGCCAAAGAAATCCCCGATAATATCGATGTCGCAGAGCTGAAGACCTCGGTACTCAACGAAGCGGTGGGTTTGGGGCCAATAGAGGCATTGCTAGAAGATGATGATGTCACTGAAATCATGGTCAATGCCTTCGATGATATCTATGTCGAAAAAAATGGAAAATTAACCCGCAGTGATATTGCCTTTAGCTCGGATGCGGCGGTGATGTCTGCGATTGAACGTATAGTGTCACCACTGGGGCGGCGTATCGATGAAAGCTCGCCGATGGTGGATGCACGTCTACCAGACGGATCGCGAGTCAATGCCATTATCCCACCGTTAGCACTGCGTGGACCTACCTTAACGATTCGTAAATTCTCCAAAAAGAAATTAAACGTCGACGATTTACTGGGCTTTGGCACTATTAACCCAGCCATGGCGCAGTTTTTACAAATGGCCGTTGAGCAGCACTGCAATATTATTATTTCAGGCGGTACTGGTTCTGGTAAAACGACCTTGCTCAATATCATGTCTAATTTTATACCTCAGACAGAGCGGATTATCACAGTGGAGGATGCCGCTGAGCTTAAACTAGTACAGCCACATGTAGTCTCACTTGAATCGCGCCCGGCTAACCTAGAAGGTAAAGGAGCGATACCTATTCGCGACTTAGTGAGAAACTGCCTGCGAATGCGCCCCGATAGAATAGTCGTCGGTGAGTGTCGCGGTGGTGAGGCGCTGGATATGTTGACGGCAATGAATACCGGACACGATGGCTCGTTAACCACCGTGCATGCCAATACGCCGCGCGATGTGATTTCGCGCTTAGAAGTAATGGTGATGATGGCGGGCATGGATTTACCGGCGCGCGCCATACGCGAGCAAATTGCTTCTGCAGTGCACGTGATTGTGCAACAGAGCCGCCTGGCCGATGGCAGTCGTAAGATTACCCATATCTCTGAAATTACCGGGATGGAGGGCGACACCGTACAGCTCAATGACATTTTCCTCTATAAGCAGGAAGGCTTTGATGAAAAGGGTAATGTAGTGGGGCAATATGTGGCGACAGGGCAAGTGCCACACTTCTATGAATCATTGCGCTCGCGCGGTATCGGCGTTGATATGAGTATCTTTGGATGATGGGCTTTCTGGAAAATCTGGCTACAGATAGCATTTTTTGGTTATCGCTACTTGCCATTTTCTCGGCCGTGGCAATTATTGCCTGGTTGATTGTGCGCCGTGCAAATGTGTTCCTGGGTGAGTATCAGTCAGTCTTTAAAGAAACCGCCACCGGTAATTTAGAAGACATGTTCCTGTTCATCGATCCCCAGCAGTTGTTTATTGCCAACATGGTTGCCCTAGTCATTGCGCCAATATTAACCTATCTGATAACTGGTGATTTTGCCATCGCGCTGCTGGTCTTTGCACTACTCATTATTATTCCGCTGTGGGCCTACAAGCAAATGCGTAAAAAGCGTTTGAAGAAATTCGAAAATCAATTGCCCGATGTTTTGATCATGATCAGTGGTGCATTGGCTTCGGGTTCAAGCTTAAATATGGCGTTGCAATCGGTCATGTTAGAGCAAGAGGCTCCTATCTCTCAAGAATTTATGCTGTTTGTTCGCGAGCAGCGGATCGGTGTCGATTTTGATACCTCGCTGCGTAATATGGAGCGACGCATCCCGCTGTTAGATTTTTCTATGTTTACTGCGGCAATGCGCATTTCCCGTGAAGTGGGTGGTGACTTGGGCGAAGTCTTATCGACTTTAGCCGATACATTACGCCGTAAATCTTCGATGGAGGGAAAAATAGATGCTCTCACCGCCCAAGGTAAAATGCAGGGGGTGGTGATGACGGGGCTGCCCGTTTTACTCGGTGGTTTGTTATACATTTTAGAGCCAGAGGCGATGAGTAAACTATTCACTACGCCCATGGGCTGGGGGGTATTATCGGTGATTGTAGTGATGGAAGTACTGGGTTACATCTTTATCAATAAAGTGACCAGCATTGATGTGTAGTCAAATGCGCTGTTACAGGAACCTAACCAATGTTTGAAATGACCTTAGAACTTGTTTATCTGACAGCTATTGTAGCCATTGGCGTTAGCATTATGTTGCTGTTTTATTTGCTGCAAAATGCGGTTCCCGAAACTCCTGAAGATGTACGTACTTACATGGATCCATTACCTGGCGGCTTAAAATTGATTTGGCCGTTAGTTTTGCTCTGTTCAGTGCTGGTGGAAATGCTCTATTCGAATGGCTATTTAGACAAAATGGAAAAAAAGCTGCAGCACACCGGTGTTAGCTACATATTAACGGCGGAGCAGTTTATCGCTCTGCGTTATGTCTCTGCGCTGATCTGTACCTTGCTAACAGTGTTGGTGTTGTTTTCACTGAAAAATGTGCAAGATATTTGGTTATTTGTGTTATTAGCAGCCATGGGTGGATTTATGTTCCCGTTGGTCTGGCTATCAGACACTCGTAAACGTCGCGAGATGCAGGTAATCAGAGCATTACCTATCTATTTAGATTTTACCACTATGGCCGTTGAGGCGGGTTTGAATCTATCTGGTGCCATGCAGCAAGCGCTTAATAAAGGGCCTAAAGGCGCGTTGCGTAATGAATTTAGTATTGTGATGCGTGATATGCGCTCTGGGGTTACCCGTGCGGATGCGCTTAAACGCATGGATGCACGTTTGCGTGTGGATGATATAACCCGTTTTGTAAACGCTATGATTCAAGCGGAAAAAATGGGCTCCAGTATGGCAAAAACACTCAGAATTCAGTCTGAACAGCGCCGTACTGAACGCTTTCAAAGGGCAGAGAAAAAGGCCATGGAAGCGCCGGTAAAACTGGTGTTCCCGTTAATTGTGTTTATTTTCCCCGTGACTTTTATGGTATTGGGTTTTCCTATCGCCATGAAATTTATGTCGATGTAACAACGGATTAAATAGATGCTAGAGCGAGTAATGAATTTTGATGGGCGCGTGCAATTATCGGTCAAAGTGACTGAAAACTTTAAAGAGCGCAATCGCGGCTTGTTAGCATTAGATAAGTTAGAAAATGGTCAGGGATTGTTAATCACTCCTTGTCGCAGCGTGCATACCTTTGGCATGCAATACCCTTTGGATTTGCTCTATCTAAATAAAGCGTTAAAAATTGTAAAAATAATAGAAAACTTGCAACCCCTTCGTATGTCCATGGCGCTGAGAGGGCACAGTACTCTGGAGCTTAATAGCGGTGAAGTACAACGTTTGGGGCTTAGCTTAGGCATGCAAGCGAGCTTACATTAATAAACATAGATACCTTTTTGGAGTGTTTAATGAAAATCAGTAAATTGGCAATAGTCCCACTTGTTTTAATCTTGAGTGCCTGTAATTCAATGCCGCAAAAACCAGCCGCTGAGGCCAATGTTAAACCAGTACAGCAGCCTATTATAAACGCAGAGCAAGGAGATGCTTTGTATGCCAAAAAAGAGTATCGCCAAGCGCTCGCTATCTATAAAGGGTTACACGAAAAAGCCCCCAAAGATACACATGTATTGTTTCGCATCGCCAATATCTATTCACATCTGAAGGTGCATAAATTAGCTATTAAGCATTATGAGCTGGCGTTGAACCAAGATAAACACTTAACCAAGGCCTGGTATAACTTGGGTGTAGTGCATATGAAAGAAGCGGCGAAAACCTGGGGGAATATGAGTAAATATACCAACAAGGATGAACCTTTAGCGCAATCGGCTGAGCATTACCATCAAGGGCTAGTGGCGCTGATCAATCCAGAGAAACGTTAATTGATGATCCACTGTAAACAGAGAAGGAGCTTGTCCGAGAATAGCGATCGTAGCGAGGGCTTGGATAATTTAGGTAAATTTAACGGTCATTTGAGGCGAATAAATTGTCTGGAACAATTTATAATGCCAGCCCCGAAGGGGAGAGGCATAGGGACATGCCGAATAATAGCGTGCTATTTAACGAAATTGAGCGTTGGATTTAACAAAATAGACGAATCCGCAGTAGATCAGTCTGTTCTCGGACAGGCTCCTAGTAAGCAAAGTGGCCAGGCAATGGTAGAGATGATTGTCATCTCTTTTACGGCGCTGTTATTACTTTTTGGTATTATTCAATTCGCACTTTTATACAATGCAAAAACGGTATTGAATTATGCTACTTTTGAAGCGGCGCGAATCGGCGCATTGAATTATGCACACCCTGACGCTATGCGCTTGGCGTTAGCACAAAAACTTGCTGTTTTAGAGCCGGTAACACCATTAGAAAAACTAAGTTTTGTCCCTACAATGGTGTGGGATAAAACCAAGGATTATCAGCAATTGGTTGCACAACAAGAGGGCTTCTTGGAGGAATTTGATTCTATTGCATGTATTAAGAGGGTCAGTCCAACTGATAATTCTGGACATTGGCAAAGTGCTATAAAAGCCCCTGGTGGCGTAGACAGTATTCCAAATGATCATTTGTTACATAGAGATAGAGACCTTGATAGTGAAGGTCTTTCAATTCAAGATGCTAACCTTTTAAAAATATCTGTGAGTTACTGTCCAAAAATGATAGTGCCTATTGTGTCCTCTGTGGTTAAAAATTTGATGCTGCTTGATCGATATAATGAACTCCCAGTCAGCGGCAGTTTTATGGAAAACCAACTTGAGGGCTATCTGCCTCCTGATAGCTTGACTGAGTTTCAAACGTCTTGTTATGAAAACAATCGATTTCCAATGGTTGCCCAAGCGTTAATTCGTATGCAAACGCCTGTTGGAAAGTATTCGTTTTCGGACTGTGGAAGTTGACTTCCATGCAATCGAATAGTGGTTAGGTTTACAATTGGGGTGAGCATTGTCTGAAGAGATTAAACATTTCAAGTTCGCCAGCTGTACAGACATAGGTCCTAGCTATAGCGTTAATCAAGATAGCCTTGAATATAACCAGGGGAATAAAAGTTTTGTATTGGCCGATGGCGTAGGCGGACATCAGGGCGGGGAAATAGCCAGCCACTTTATCGTTAAAAATTTAATGGCGGGTCAGTCGATTATCGGCCAGCAGATAACTAATCCGGCGATGCTCAAGCAAGTGCTCAAGTTATTGGTGATTCAGGCGGACAGCCAATTAAAAGACTTAGGTATCACTAAAGAACTTGATATGGGAACCACGGTAGTGACTGGGTTAGTGGTAGGCCAGCAACTGCATTACACTTATGTTGGCGATTCACGTTTATACTTGCTGCGCAATAACCTACTGGCGCAGCTAACTACAGACGATACTTTAAAGCAGCAGGTGATGGACAGTACGCAGTTATTTAACTCCCCCGTAAACATTGCCGTGCCAAGTAATATAGTGACTCAGGCCCTAGGTTTAACCTCGCCAATAAATGTTCACTACGGCTACTTGAACTTAAAGCCTGGGGATATATTGCTCTGCTCTACCGATGGCCTACACGATGTTTTGAGCTTGGCGCAGCTACAAAAACAACTAAATACGTTGACCACTTTGCAACAGTGTGCCGATGATTTAGTCGCTAAGGCACTGAAACTAGGTAGTCGAGATAATATCAGTGTTTTATTAATGGAGTACCCACAACCACTCTACGAATCACTGGTGAACAAAGTGAAACAATGTTTGGCCTAACGAACGCTTAGTATTTCTTTTCCTGTCGCTTAAGATCAGGTTGTGTATTGTGCCGTTATCGGCGAAAATAGCCGTCATTCAATATATGCCTCGCTTTATACTCTGCCTAGAGTGCCAAAGAGGCCCCCAATTTAGAAGAAACTAACCATGTCAAATACTGCTACTGCGCTGCAAGTTGCCAAGCGTAGAACTTTTGCTATTATCTCTCACCCAGATGCTGGTAAAACGACCATTACTGAGAAGCTATTATTACTCGGTAACTTGATTCAAAAAGCCGGTACGGTAAAAGGCAAAAAAAGTGATAGGCACGCCACATCAGACTGGATGACCATGGAGAAAGAGCGTGGTATTTCCATTACCTCTTCGGTGATGCAATTCCACTGGAATGACAAAGTAGTCAACCTACTTGATACTCCCGGTCACGAAGACTTCTCTGAAGATACCTACCGTACACTGACAGCTGTTGACAGCGCGTTGATGGTGGTTGATGGGGCTAAAGGGGTCGAGGATCGTACTATTAAGTTGATGGACGTTTGTCGCTTGCGCGATACGCCTATCTTCTCCTTTGTCAATAAAATGGACCGCGATATTCGCGATCCTATCGAGCTGTTAGATGAGATAGAGAGCGTGCTTAAAATTGCCGCGGCGCCGATTAACTGGCCGATCGGTATGAGTACCTTTTTTAAAGGTGTCTACAATTTAGTCACTGGCGAGATTCATGTATATACCCCAGGGCGAGGCGCGGTATTGCCTGAAGATATCCGTATTAAAAGCTTGGAATCGGATGAGGCAAAAGCGTTACTCGGAGATCTTTACGATGATTTTGTCGAAGAGATCGAGCTGGTGCGTGGTGCCACCAATGAATTTGATCGCGAGGCGTTTTTAGCCGGTAAATTGACTCCGGTATTTTTTGGTACAGCGCTGGGTAATTTTGGCGTCAAAGAAATGCTCGATGGTTACACAGACTTTGCTCCAGCACCTATTGCTCGCTCTACTGTGAGTCGAGTGGTTGAGGCTGATGAAGAAAAGTTTTCGGGCTTTATCTTTAAAATTCAAGCTAACATGGACCCTAAACATCGCGATCGTATCGCCTTCATGCGCATCTGCTCTGGCAGTTATTCTAAGGGCATGAAAATGCGTCACTGTCGTATTAAAAAGGATGTCAAAGTTGCCGATGCGGTAACCTTTTTAGCCGGTGATCGCGAGAGCGTTGAAGAGGCATGGTCGGGTGATATCATCGGCTTGCACAACCACGGTACCATCCAAATAGGCGATACTTTTAGTGCGGGTGAAGAGCTAAAATTTACCGGTATCCCCCACTTTGCGCCGGAGTTATTTAAAAAAGTGCGCCCGGTTGATCCGCTAAAAGCCAAGCAGCTACGCAAAGGTTTGCAGCAATTGGCTGAAGAGGGTGCGGTGCAGTTGTTTATGCCTAAGCGAAATAATGACATGATCTTAGGCGCGGTTGGTGTACTACAGTTTGAGGTGGTTATGTTCCGCCTAAAAGATGAGTACAAGGTCGAGTGTCTGTACGAGACCATTTCAGTGCAAACTGCTCGTTGGGTGGAGTGTGATGACGCTAAAATACTTGAAGAGCTCATTCGCAAAGCGCATGATAATTTGGCAATAGACGGCGGTGGCTTACTCACGTATTTGGCGCCGACCAGAGTTAACTTGATGCTGACTGAAGAGCGTTGGCCAGATGTGCAGTTCAGAGCTACACGTGAGCACTAATTGACACAAATCTATGTGGCGCTAGTCACATAGATCTCCCTCCCTTACGTTTATCCTTTAAAGCACAATACTGGAATTGCGCAGCGCATCGTCATTAGCGCTAGTATCTAGCACTTCTACATTGGCCGGTGTATTTTCAATAACACTGTGTATTAGCTTGCTGCTATTTGTTGATGTAAAGGCAGGTGCTGTTTGCGTTTGGCTTATCTGCTGTGAAAATAACAGCTCTACACTGTTAGAATGGCTGCTCAACTCAATAGAAAACTGACTTAATGCTGCATCATCTTGCTCGGTAAAATTAAGCCAGACATCCGCCATTTGATGGCTGTCGCCACTGCTATCTGTCCACTGTGATTGCTTGCCAATTAAGTTGTCGTTTTGCCATTCATTGGTATCGCTGGCCAGTAAATTGAGCTCGGCGACATTGCTGTCTTTTAAATAGGTGAGCTCCCCCTCTTGGACTATGGCGTCGCTATTTCTATCTTGCCAGGTCTGTAATTCATTAAACAGTTCATCAAAGGCATTGATCACTCCGTCGTGGTTGCTGTCTAAATCTGCTAAAGCAGCGTATCCATCCTTGGCGTTACTGCCGTTATTAAGTCGGGTTGCGCTGCCGAATAGCTCGTTGGCGGCGTTTATTTGACCGTCTCCGTTGATGTCGCGGACTAGCAAAGCATCGTCATTGGCTACCCATGCGGTATGCTCTTTGACACCATCCCCGTCGATATCGAAGCTGACGCCAGTTGCTAAGGTGGTAGTTTCAATACCGTCGCCGTCGAGATCGAGGATGATGGGTGTCGCTAAAATAAGTTCGGCGGCGCGCACTTCTAAGATGGTGAAACCGTTGCCTAAACCATTTAATATTGAATCGTGGCCGATAATACGAAATTTGGCGATAGTATCTGAGTCGTTAATTTCAGCGGATAAAGCTTGGGTGATATTGACCCTAAGGTGAGCTTGAACGTTGTCGGGTATGGCTAAATGTTCAATAGTACCTAGTAGCGTATCAGAGGCATCAAAGACTTGAATATCAAAATCATTGTCGCGAGTTAAATTTGTATCTCTGCCGTATATATCGATGACCAATGCATTGTTATTAGCTGATTGGGTGTATTGAGTATTTAGATCGTAGTTTAAAACGACGTCAACACCATCGAGCTCATCTCCGTGAAAGCCCGCATTGCTTGAATAAGTTTGATTGGGAGCAGGCGATGCAGGGTTTAATGCCTGATAATTAAATGCATCGCTCAAAGTTGCTTCTAAAGAGCCACTAAAGCCACTCACAGAACTGCCGGTATTATTGGCGGTTAAAGTGATTTCGTTGGATGTATTTACCAAGTCGGCAGCGCGAATTTCCATTAAAGTGAAGTAGTTGTTAGGGTTGCTTGTTGTTGAGTCGTGGGCGATTATCCTAAACGCACCAATAGTATCGCCGTCCGCTAGGACGGGCGATAATAATTCACTGACATTGACTCTTAAATGGGGTGCAGTTGTATTGGGCAGTGCTAGATTTTCTATACTGCCTAGTAGTGCTCCATTGTGGTCAAAGATTAAAATGTCGAAATCGTCATCGGTGGTGTTATAACTATCTCGACCATAGAGGTCGATGACCAAGGCATTATTATTAGAAAATTGCGTATAAAGTGTATTCAAATCGTAGTTTAAAACAGCGTCGTTGCCAGGGGCTTCTACGCTGTGGAAACCAACATTGGTCGGCTGGTAGTGGTGATTTGGTGATGCTGAAATTGGGTTCAGTGGCTGATAATCAAAATTATCCGTCAAAGTTGCCTCCATAGACCCACTAAAGCCACTCACGGAACTGCCGATATTATTGGCCGTTAAAGTGATTTCAGTGGATATATTGATGATATCAGCGGCGCGAATCTCCATTAAAGTAAAGTAGTTGTTTGGGTTGCTAGTCGTTGAATCGTGGGCGATTATTCTAAACGCACCGACAGTATCGCCATCCAATAGAGGGGGGGATAATAAATCACTTACATTCACCCTTAAGTGGGCTGTGCTTGTATCGGGCAGCGCTAAATTTTCGATGCTGCCCAGTAATACCCCACTGCTGTCAAAGATTAAAATATCGAAATCGTTATCAGTGGTAAAATAGTTATCTCTACCATAGAGGTCGATGACAAAAGAATTATTATTAGAAAATTGTCGATAGTGTGTATTCAAATCATAGTTTAAGACAGCGTCGTCGCCAGGGGCTTCTACGCTGTGGAAACCAACATTAGTCGGCTGGTAGTGGTGATTTGGTGAAGATGAAATTGGATTCATTGGCTGGTAATCAAAACTATCCGTCAAGGTCGCCTGCAAAGACCCACTAAAACCACTCACAGAACTGCCAGTATTATTGGCGGTTAACGTTATCTCAGTAGGCAGAGCTAGTAACTGCAGGGTAGTTGTCACAGGCTGTGAATCGTCGATGCCGTCATTAATTCGCCAGCTAATATTACGATCAGTAGTGTCGGGATTAATACTGTTGATGTTGGTATAAGTGACACTGCGCAGGGCAGCTTGGTACTGCGTTATCGAACCGCTGCCAGTCAAAGTCAGCACGCCGCTGCTAGCATCGTAATTACCGTTAATGTTGGCTGTATTGGTAAAACTGAGTAAGTCTTCATTAGCTATAAAACCAGCATCGATGTTAATAGATGCAGAGACCAACATGGTGTTATCAGCGTCAGCCAGCATGATTTTATCGGCAATAGTAGCTCCCATGCCTCCAATTGCAAAAGAGCTGAAAGAGCTGATAGATGCAGGACTACCAAAGGCGACAGCATCATTGTTGTTAATTGATTGATCTGCTAGTGGATCGCTGCCATCAAAGGCGTAGTTGAAAATAGTGGCGCTATCTTGATTGAGGTCTGAATAGTCGCCGCTGGCGAGGGTCGTTATTTCGGCCTGTGACAAGGTTCTAGCCAATACCGCAACGTTATCCATACTGCCTTTAAATGGATGGGTGCCCACACTAGAGTTACCAATAAGATTATAATCGCGAGTGATATTATCGGGGGTGTGGATAACTAATGGGCCTGTTTCAACAACGCTATTAATAGTGACAGTAATAATAGAAGGGTCTATGGCAATGCCATTTTTATAGATAGTCACAGTGCCATCAATGGCGTGATTGATGACTATATTGATAGTCTCGTTCTCTGTGAAAAAGTCTGCTACTTTAATTGTTTTCGCGATGCCGCCAACCCGTACGGCATAATGTAAAGTGGTTGTTGCAGCAGAATTAGAGAGCCTTATGTTGTCTGTTACGCCTCCCGCTTTTGATAAATCTAAGATATGCCCAAAATTTTGCAGGGTTTCTATGGTGACAGTGGCCGCGATCGACATCCCTAAGAAATTACCGCTGCTGTCATGCAGGCCTTGATTCGCCATAATATCTGGCAGTGCTAAATGATCATCGATCCCATCGAAAGACATTTGTTGCTGGCCGCTAAAAACGAGTGGAATTTGGTTGGGAACTAACTCGACCAAGGTATTTACCACCGCTGAGTCATCAATACCATCATTGACGCTCCAGCTAATAGTGCGATCAGCAGTGCTGGGGTTCACACTATTACTATTTGAGTAAGCCACACTGCGCAGTGCATCTTGGTACTGCTCAACAGTGGCACTACCTGTTAGAGTCATAACACCTGTGCTGGGGTTGTAGATACCGCTGATAACTGCGGTGTCGGTAAAAGACAGTGAATCTTCAGTGCTGTCAAAACCTGTGTTAATACTAATAGTGGCGGAAGAGAGATGGGTGTTATCTGCATCAATCAACAGTATTTCAGCGCCGACAATAATTTCAGATCCGCCAATAACGAAATCCACAGCATCGGTAATTGTTTGAGGAGCGCCAATAGCAGTTGCATCATATCCATTGCCACTTTGATCGGTGAGCGGATCGCTACCATCAAAAGCATAGTTAAAAATAGTCGCGCTGTCTTGATTGAGAGCGGAATAATCGCCGCTGGCGAGTGTGGTTATTTCGGCCTCTGATAAGGTTCTGGCCACTAAGGAGATATTATCCATAGAGCCTTCAAAGAAAGCGGTGCCAGCGGCATGGGATTTTCCAATCAGGTTAGTGGTACGGGTCACGTTAACAGGGGTTAGGATAATTATTGGATCAGGAGCTGGTGAGTTATTAATAGTAATAGCATTAACAGCGGGATCAATTTCAATGCCATTTCTATAGATAGTCACCACGCCATTACTGGCGTGATTAATCACTAAGTCGACGTTTTGTCCGAGAGTGAAGAAATTTTGGACGTCGACGGCAAAGTTACTAGTACCGTCATTTATTTCGTAGCGTAATGTGGAGGTTGCCCATTTATTGGATATATATATATTATGGTTATTAGCCCCACCAGCAGATAAATCGATAATACGATTGAAATGATTAAATGCATCCATGGTGACGCTTGCCGCTATCGACATGCCTAAGAAGTTACCGTTAGAGTCGTGCAAACCTTGATTTTGTAAAATAGTGGGGAATGTTAAATAATCATCGTTGCCATCAAATGCCATTTTCTGCTGGTTGCTAAAAACGAGTGGAACTTGGTTGGGAACTAACTCGACCAAGGTATTTACCACCGCTGAGTCATCAGTTCCATCATTGACGCTCCAGCTAATAGTGCGATCAGCCCTACTGGGATTCGCACTATTGCTATTTGAGTAAGCCACACTGCGCAGTGCATCTTGGTACTGCTCAACAGTGGCACTACCTGTTAGAGTCATAACACCTGTGCTGGTGTTGTAGTTACCGCTGATATTGGCAGTATTGGTAAAAGACAGCGAATCTTCAGCGCTGTCAAAACCTGTGATAATGCTAATAGTGGCGGAAGATACATGGGTGTTATCTGCATCAATCAACAGTATTTCAGCGCCGACAATAATTTCAGATCCGCCAATAACGAAATCCACAGCATCGGTAATTGTTTGAGGACCGCCAATAGCGGTTGCATCATATCCATTGCCACTTTGATCGGTGAGCGGATCGCTACCATCAAAAGTGTAGTTGAAAATAGTGGCGCTATCTTGATTGAGTACGGCATAGTCGCCGCTAGCAAGATCGTCTATCTCACTTTGAGATAAAGTTCTTCCCAGCATAGCAATATTATCTATTGAGCCATCGATGTAGCGGCGGGTGGCAGAACTTGATGTTCCAATTAAATTATCGATGCGGGATTCATTAGGGGGAGGATTGACGTAAGTAGGTCCGGCAACTAATGTACCATTTTGATAAATACTAACCATACCATCACTAGCGTGATTAATAGTAACAGCGACGCTTTCCCCAAAGGTGAAGAAATTGGCGATATTAAGTGTATCTGGAAGGTGGCTGTCATAGACCAGATATTGAAATTCCCCAGGAACTGTGGTTAAACCCGCCATAATATTTTTGTTAACGGCACCCCCTGCACCAAAATCGATAATCTTACCGTAGTGTTGATGTGCATCCATAGTTAGGGTGAATGCAATCGATAACCCCAAAAAATCACCATTGCTGGCGTGTAAGCCTTGGTTGGCCATGATATTGGGTACTTCAAGATAATCATTAACACCATCAAAGTTCATTTGTTGCTGAGCGCTAAATAATAGTGGAGCATCATTAATTGGATTGATATTGATAGTGGATGTAGCAGCTATTGAGTCTGAGTTACCATCATTAACCCTCCAGCTGATGATGCGATTATCGACACTTGGGTTTAGGTGGTTATTGTTTGTATAAGTGACGCTTTGCAAAGCGCTCTGATACTCGCTAATAGTTGCGCTTCCGCTCAAGCTTAATACACCCGTCGCTGTGTTATAGCTTCCTGTGATTGCTCCTGAGTCTATAAAACTTAATAAGTCTTCAGTATTGTTAAAACCGCTGCCAATACTAATACTTGCACTCATTAACAGGCTGTCATCAATATCTGATAAGTTCAAACTGGCATCTATTATTTGCGCACCATCACCTTCTGTATAAATAAGCGTATCGTTGGCGCCTTCCATAATCGGAGCATAGTTAGTATTGATCACGTAATTGGCAGAGAAAGCCTCGCTGCCGATGTTACCTAAAATGTCTGTATAGCTAGCGCTGACTGTAACTATATTGGTGGTATCTAATAAGTGTGCGGTGGGTGTTAATGTGGCCCTGTAAACCTTTGCATCGCCAGTGACTGCTAAGTTGCTGATAATGGCATTGTCGGCATTGATATCGGCTAAAGTGAAATCGACGGGTGGCTGGTTAAAGGTAAAAGTAATTAGCGTTGTTTCACCTGCACTGAGATTATTATCGGCAATATAAATACTCAGGCTAGGCTCCAATTGATCAACAAGAATGCCTGACGTTTCAATGGGGCTTTTGATGTCCGCAATATCAATGTTAGTTGTGCCTGCCGGAAAGTCTGCTTTTATTAATTGATTATTAGCGATTGATTGATCGAGTAATTCTGAATAATTAGTGTCATCTGTCATGAATATATTGGCTTCAACAATGGACCCTAATGGTTCATCGATAATGGTCTCTTCAATGTTAAGAGAGAGCAGTGCGTCTAATTCTTGGTTTTCTAACACTAAACGACAGGGGTTTTCCCCGGTACAGTTGATGAAGTAATCTTGCATGGTAATGCTGGTGCCATCAGCAAAACTCACTATCAAGCTATCACCTTGACGTACTGCTTTTGTAACAGGCGCTGAAGTGGTGGCATCGGGCTCTGGAATTATTTGGTAGGAGGCGTTTGGGTCAGTGGCAATAGATAATACTTGGCCGGGTAATACCTTGAGTAAACTTAGGCCGCTGCTGATATATAACATGGTGATGTTCCCGGTTGTGGATAGCCTTGAAGATGAGCCTATCCCATTAATAGCTTACTTTTCAGTTAAGGCACCGCTAAAAGCTCGGTATACAGGTTTGGCTAGATATTTAAGCACTGTGCGAGTATTGGTTTTAATATCAACACTGGCGGTCATGCCTGGTTTTAAATCAATGTTAGAAAAATGTTTACTGTTATTTTGATAATCCGGATCCACTTTTATTTTGGCAAAATAGTAGGTGCTGGGATCACCTGAGTTGCTAGGTTGGGTGAGTGTGTCGGAGCTGATGTAGTTGAGTACGCCATCGATAGAGCCGTAAATAGAGGGATCAAAAGCGTCTAGCTTTATTTTTACCTGCATGCCCGTTGATAAAAACCCAATGTCTACTGGGTTTACCTTCACTTCGATCAGCATCTCGCTCTGGGTGGGGGATATTTGCAATAACTCATCTCCTGGGCGCAGTACACCGCCCAAAGTATTGAGTTTTAGATATTTAACCACGCCATCAACAGGTGCCTTTAACTGGGTGTGAGATTGAATGTTGGCCTGCTCTTGTAACTTAAAGCGGCTAGTATGTAAGTCTGTGGTTAAGGTGCTTATTTCTTTGCGAATATCTTGCATAAAAGCGTTGTCGAGTTGACTGATCTCGCCTTTTAGCTCGTTTACTTGGCGTCTGCCACGCATCACTTCCAGACGACTTATATCACCGGCTTTGAATAGAGCTTGGTTCATCGCTAGCTCTTCTTGCACTAGCGCTAAGCTGTGTTTAAAGGTGTTGGTTTTATCTTCTAGACTGCGTTGACGCTGTTTGAACAAACGCATTTGCAGCGCGACAAAGTCGGGGTAATCTTTAAACTGATCGCCAAAAATAGGCACTTGATCTGAACTCTCTGCGCGGGCGCGGATTAGTGCAGCATCCAGGGCTGCGACACTAGAACGGGCCTCTTCAAAATTAGCATTGACTCTATCGCGCTCCAATATTGCTAAGAGTTGGCCCTTGCGCACGACACTGCCCTCTTTTACCAGTAACTGTGCCAGTATGCCGCCATCTGCGGTCTGAATTACTTGGGTGCGTGCACTGGCAATGATCTGCCCTTGGACGCGCACGCTCTGATCTATTTCGAAAAAATACGCCCAGCCAATAAAGGCGGCTAAGCCTATAAACAGCACCATGCTCATAGAGATGAACGAGCTATCCGTGTCGTGATATAGGTTACTTTCAGAGGCATAAGTTGAGGAATAAACTGCTGTATTAGCATTTTGCAACTTTTCAGCAACTGTTGAATTAGCGGCTAACATTCATGATCTCTCTAGTTAAGTTAACGGTAGGCATCTTAAGTAACCTTGATTGAACGGCTAATGTTGGCGACATTATTGGCTACGCTAGTGCTGTGTTTTAGTTTGTCGATTACTTGCAGTTTAGGACCATCCATGACAATTTTTTGGTTGGCAATAACAATGATCCTATCGACTAAATCCAGCATTTCAGGTTTGTGGGTAACCAGCATTAAGGTGTCTTCAGGGCGGATGTGCTGATAGAGAGATTGGATGATATGCACTTCTAAGTTTCTATCCATAGCTGCGGTAGGCTCATCCAGCAACCAGATGTTGGGCTTTAATAAAAAAGCGCGGGTCAAGTTCACTAATTGTTTTTGACCGCCAGATAATCCTGTACCACCTTCAAAAATAGGTTGTTGCAGACCTTGTGGATTGGGGGTGATGACACTGTTGAGTAAACCGCTTATTTTCGCCGCCGCCAAAATAGCCTCATCCCCTGGGTCAATCATGCCCAGAATTAGATTATCGCGCAGTGTTCCGGAAAATAATCTTGCCTCCTGTTGCACATAACCTACAGCTTCCGCTAAGTTAGGTTTGGCAATATGTGCCAAGTCTACATCGTCTAATAATATTCGACCTTGCTGGGGTTTATACAAACCGGCCAAGAGCCTTAATAAGCTGGTTTTACCCGCGCCAACTGGGCCTAAAATAGCAATTTTTTCACCGGGTTTTATGCTTAGGTTAGCAATGCACAACGCTGGGGATTCACCGTAACTAACCTCGACATCGCGCAGCTGATAACCGCCCTTGATATGATTGAGAACAACAGGCTGTACAACACCGTGATGGTCGTCTTCTAGCTCCCAGAGTGAATCTAGCCCTTGTAATGCCGCTTTAGCATGGGCCCATTGCATTAAGTGATTGGGAATAGTGGCAACTGGAGCCAAAATTCGCCCTGAAAGAATAGAGCAGGCAATTAACCCGCCCATGGTCAGCTGCGCATTGGTGATCAATAGCGCGCCACTGGCCACCATCAGAATATAAGAGAGTTGCTGAAAGCTACTGACGAGATGTTGCGAGTGCTCACTGATGCGGCGCATTTTTAGCTCATAAGAGCGCGCTTCATCGGTGGTATTCATCCAGCGCGAGAGCATTCGCCAGCCGCCTTGGCCGGCTTTAATCGTCTCGGCCCCCTCCACAGTTTCAACCAATAATCCTGTTTTAAAGTTTACTGCTGCAGTGGTTTGTTGCGCCAGGTGCATCACTTGTTTTTTATAAAACAAACCGATGCTTAAGCTGATGAAGAAGAATGTTAGCGGGATTAGTGCCAATGACCCAGCGATGGCATAGATCACCGTGCCAAAGAGTAGGGCGAAAGGCGCATCAACCAATAACTGTGTAGTGACACCGGTTAAAAATGAGCGCACGGTCTCGTAGCCGCGCATTTGCGACGCAAGCCCGCCGACACTTTGCGGTAGTTGGTCAATGCGAATGGCTAAAAAACGTAGATAAATGCTCCGTGCCAAGCGTTTATCGACAGTATCTGAGAGCTTATCAAATAATTTAGAGCGGACTTTTTTGGCGAGTAACTCGTACAAAATAGCTAAAGTTACACCGATAGAAAGTACATATAAGGTCTGCGTAGAACCGGTGGGCACCACTCTGTCATACACTTGCATGGTATAAAATGAGCTGCCCAATGCCACCAAATTGATCACAATGGCTCCTAGTATAATATTAAACAGCACTTTTTTATGGGAGAAAAACTCAGAGAAAATCAATTGATAAACAGGGCTGGTACTCGATGAAAAAACGGCTTTCATATCTACTTTGAACAGCAAATATTGATCTAAGTAAGGTAGCGCCTGCTCATTCCATTGATGCTCATCTTCGGCCCACCAGTGTACCACCCAGTGTAGCGCTGCATTTTGGCCTAACACCACCCCCCATTGACCACTTTGATCAAAGATAAGCGCGGGTGTGATAGAGGGATCGGCATGTTTTATTTGGCGCGGTTTTTTAAGTCCTAAAGCCCTTAATACGCCACACAGCTTATCTTTTGGACTGGCGGTGATGTTTTGCTGGTAACACGCTTCCTGTAAATTTAGCTTGTCGAAAGCGCAATGTTGCAGTGCGCAAAGCTTCAATAAACAGGGATGTAGCGAGCCCAAGTCATTCATATTTCAGTACCAGTGTAATCACTAACGCCATTGGTCACAGTGGCTAATCGCCAACTAGCGACTAAGTTAGCAGCCTTTGCATCAGCTAGTATTAGGCGCTGATTGACTAAGTCTCTGGTGGCATTTAATACATCTAGCCAGCTTTTGTGACCGGCTAAAAATTGGCGCTTATAAGAGCGTGCGACACTGATGGCGGTTCTTAGGGAGGTATCTAATGCCTTGATCCGTTGTGTGTAAGAGCGCACCGCGATGTGATCGATAATAACTTGTACTTCTATGGCTTGTCTTTCAACTTCTAATTGAGCGCCGGCTGCTAATTGTAAGGATTTGGCCTCTTGAATATTGGAAAGCATCGATAAACCCGCACCAAACTGGCTGTTTAGCTGTAGGAAAATGCGGCTTTCATCATCTTGATCTGCGTTGTCAAAATCTCCTATTTGATGCTCTAATCTCAGACTGATTTGCGGTTTAAAGGCAGCGCGTTGCTGCTGAGTTTGCGCGTTAGCCATATTGATTTTGGCATGGGCGTAATCTATATCTGGGTTTAATTTTTTCGCTCTGAGTAGCAGCTCTGCACGACTAGAGTGCACCTTGATAGACTTTGACATAACCTCAATGAGGTTTTTACTGGTTAAGGGCCTGCGGATGAATGCACTGAGTTTAATCAAGGCTATCTGTTCTTGGGCTTCAATCGCTTCAAGCTCTGCTAAGCTAGAAGCTAAGCGTCCGCTAGCGAGTGCTCTATCGCTTTTGGCGGATAAACCTAATTTGACCCGGCGATTAACTAAATTCAGCAGACTTTTATGGGTACTAAGGCTTTTCTGCCAGGCATCTTTTTTTAAAGCTGTTGCCAGCCATTGACCGTAATCTTGAATGACCCGCAGGCCTATATCGCGTTTACCTTGGTCTAACTGCGCAGAGGCCGCATCACTGTTACTCCTTGCGTAATTAAGTCCGGCGCTGAGCTTGCCCCCAGTCCATAGTGGTTGGGTAATGCTCAATACAATTTTGTGTTTGTCTCCCTGGAAAGAGGGAGAGTTATTAGCGCTAAAGACACGTTTAGCATCAAGGGCGATAGTGGGATAGAACTGCCACTTAGCACTCTTTTGTGCAGCTTTTGCAGCGGCAGAGCTAAACTGTAAAGATTGAATTGAGGGCCCATGGCTTAATGCCAAATGGATTAAATCGCTCAAAGTAAAATTTTCTAATGGCAGCGGCGTTTCAAGTTTGGCACTCTCCTGCGTAAAAATACTTTGGTACTCTTGCTGTCGTTTATTTTGCTCAGTAATGTTTAACTGTGTCTGGGCTAAAGTAGTAGCAAAAATAGCCGCGCTAAATAAAGTTAGCGTTATGGTTGATATAGCGCTATTTAGTGCGCGATGTAGATAAGTCGTCCTTAAAGGAGTGGTCACGGTATAGGTCCTTTATATATTAAATATTCCATTGCCATTAAATATAGTTAAGAATCTGTGCTTTACCAATATAATTTAACAATACTTCTACTTACTTGAAGCGTTAGAGAAAGCTGAAAGCTTTATTATTATGTAATGCTTTGGAGACGTAATTTTTAATCTTCAGGCAGGTGTTTATATAAAATGTAGAGTAATAGAGACCTGAATGAGTCCCAGTTGGGGGTGCATAAAGCTAAATCGATTAATACTAGGAATAAATATATGCCATTTATAGACAGTCACTGCCATTTAGATTTTGCGCAGTTCAGTGATGATTTTGCCGGTATCTTAAGTGCGGCAAATGCACTTAATGTCATGGAATTTGTGGTGCCCAGTATCGCGGTAAACAATTTTGATAAAGTGTTAGCGCTCGCGAATCAATATCCTGCCATACATCATGCCTTTGGGATGCACCCTTGTTTTATGGCACAGCACCAAGGGGATCATGTACAGGTACTTGAGCAATATGCCGACAAACACCAGCCTTGTGCTATCGGTGAGATAGGGCTCGACTATTTTATAGAGAAGGATGCACAGGGGAGGCAAGCGCAATTAGACTTGTTTGAGGCACAGATTTCACTGGCTGATAGTGCTGACCTACCAGTGCTGCTACACGTGCGTAAAGCCCATGATCAAGTACTTAGTGTGTTAAAAAAGTCCAAATTTCAAGCCGGTGGCATAGTGCACGCCTTTAATGGTAGCTTTGAGCAAGCCGCGCGTTATACCCAAGAATTTGGTTTTAAGTTGGGTTTTGGCGGGGCGATTACCCACACTCGTGCCACTAAATTGAGAGATTTAGTCAGCAAGCTTGCGCTGAGCGATATAGTGTTAGAAACGGATGCGCCAGACATGCCACTGGCCAATATGAGCCAAGCATTTAATCAGCCAGCGAATATAAAAGTTATAGCAGAAGTGGTGTTTGCATTGCGCAGTGAAAGTGCAGCGCAGATAGAGCGGCAGCTGACGCAAAATACTCGCAGCTGCCTCAATATTTAGTGTTTTATTTAGTTCCCATCCAGAAACAGATGTCTACTGCGAAAGCCCCACTAGCTCGATCTGCTCACTACTAGATGTAGTTATTTGGAATGACCAAACGCCAACATCTAGTATCGTTCATCTCAAGCAATTGGGTCTCCCTCGCTACGACCCCGTTTCTGGATGAGAACTAGTTAGCGTAGGTATCGTGCTCAATTTTTTTCAGAGTACGCCACACAGTATTAGTCTGCTGGTTTACCGGTACGCTGTACAGGCCACTGTCTAACAGTTGTGCACGATAATCTAAATGCTCACCGCGGGTGATCATCTTAATCGCACTGGATACTCGGTTAGGTCCTTCAATTTGCTGCTGATAGATATTCTCAATCACTTTTGATTCAACAATATTGATAGCGAGGCTGATTAAAGACTGGCACTGACCTTTATATTCAGTATCAGCATAGCCAAGACAAAATGCCCCTGTTTGAGTGTTGACTAAGTAATGGGTGACTGGCGTGGTGTTTAAGCCAAGATTAGCCGCGCAACCCGCTAACAGAATGCTGCTGCCTATCATCACTTTCGCTAAAATATTCGCCGGTTGGTAAACACTGAAATTTTTACGCATAGCTTTCATCAAATTTATCCTAAACAGGTTTATTTACAATAATCATCGAACGGATTAGCTTGGCTAATATCGATGCTATTTTTATAGCCAGGAATATCTATCTGACTATCGGTGATGGTTAAATCATCACCTTCAAGTACATTGTGATTAAATTTGTAACTAGGTTTTACTTCACCGCGACAGGCGCTGGCATCATAAGCTTGCGCTTTAGCATCGACCTGTACGTTCAGTGTTTGCCATTGCTTAAATTTCTCTGCACCGTGTTTATTCAATAACATGTCTTTAACGATATGCGGACTGAGTACTGGGGCGCTGGCATTGTTGCCACCAAAGCCTTTGGAATTCAAGATGACAGAATCCATACCCGTAACACCTACATTTAAATGCTCTCTAGAGAGTAGTAAATTACTTTGGTGTACATCATCGGCAAAACTCTCGCTAGTAGCGATGCCTGGAATATAACCGTAGGCCCAAGTTCCCAGTGAAGATGCTAACTGGTCACCGCCTGCAGTGCCTTGAGAGTGCCCCAAGTAACATTTTATCGCTGCTACAGGCCACTTGTCGATTGCAAAAGCTTTGGCTACTTGGTTGATAACATGAGATTCAGTCACTCTGTTTTGTGGGGTGCTAGTGCCGTGTGCCTGTACAAAAGAGCGTTGTTGCAGTGATTCTTTACCGAGTATCGCGCTGATCAGTGCCGCTGATTTACTCAAGGTAATATAGTTGCCAATACCCGGTGCTGAAATAGATTTTTTGTGGCCATCTGCGTTGACAAAAACATCGGGAACCGCACCGTGAATTTGTGCACCTAACTCAAGG
Source organism: Oceanospirillaceae bacterium (assembly GCA_013215375.1). Classification (GTDB taxonomy): domain Bacteria; phylum Pseudomonadota; class Gammaproteobacteria; order Pseudomonadales; family Balneatricaceae; genus Rs1. The sequence goes on from JABSRB010000016.1 coordinate 27,931, forward strand.
GCCAGTTCATCGTTCATCAACAGTACAAACTGGCTGGACTCGCCAATGGTGAAACCACAGTTTTCAGCAAAGGGGCGGCAAGAGGTGCGATAGTGCTCATCGGTCAATTCGTCAACGTTATTGAGCGCTTTAAGATCTTTGTCTTCTGCGAGCGCACCCATAGTGCGAAAGCCTTCGATAATTTCCGGGGTAATAGGTGCATCACTGCCGCCCACTAGCACCACTTTTTTACGTCCCTCGCGGATATCTTGTACGCCGTTACGCAAGTTATATAAAAAAGTGGCGCAGGCACCAAGTGAACCGCCTGTGCTGCCAACATTACCTATAACATAAGCGTTGACAAAATCTGCGGGCATTTGCGCGTAGCCCAATGGCATTTGCTTGGAGGTAATGCGCTTGCCGATGCTGGGGTATTTAGTGAGACCGCCAAAGCCTAAATCATCTAACTGGCCAATAGAGTTGCTGGCGTAGACCGCAATGTCATCGGGGGAGACTGCATCTGCAATATCTTCAAAGGGAATACCGCAGGAGCTAATGGCATCGGAGGCAGCGTAAATCGTCATTTGTAAATTGCGCGGATGGTTACGCGATTGATAAAGTTTGCCCGGCTCAAATCCCGTGGGTAATTGCCCCGCTGTTTTAACGGCCGCCTCTTTCGTATCCGGTAAAATAACCGGTAACTCGCCGGTAACGGTGATTTTAAATAGGTTATCGGCGAGTTCTTCTAACTGCCAGTTTTCGGGGATTACATTGGGTAGTTGGCGTTTAGTTAATGAAAAACATAACGGCTCGATCGCTTTAAGCGCGGTGGCTTTGTTAAATGTCATGGCGTTGACATCAAAGTGCTGCTTATCGATTTTACGAATCAGTGAGTTTTTAAGAACTTGCTCGCTAATGGACTCCACTAAACTTGCAAGGGAGTGGAACTCGCCTAATTCAGTCTGATAGTGCTCTTGGTCTTTAGTGACAGTGACCAGGTTACTGATAGTAGCGAGAGATAAAAGGGTTGCAGCGCGTGCCTCGGGAGTGAGCTTTTCAATAATTAAACGTCGATAACTGTGGTGAAAGGAGCTTCTTCCTGCTGGATTGATACCACCGAATCCAACAATAACGGGTAGATGTGACAAATAATGCTCCTTAAAACTATTAGATAGGGGATGAACTTAAATAGATGAAATGTTGTTCAAACCGCGAATAGAAACTTAATACAATTATCGTTGCGTATTCTAGCGATTGCGGCTAAAAGAGGCTAGGTTTTTGACCAGAATTTACCAACAAATTATCCACTGCGCGTTTTAATTATATAAAGTAGTTGGGTGTGAGCTTTTGCATATTTAAAGTAGCGCCGATAAAAACCTTAGCAAAGGTAGGAATTTGGTTAGCTTTGTGTTTTTATGCTGTAATCTACCGGTTGTATGCTATTGCAAGTATCAAAAAATAGCTCGGTAATTAATTGCTACCTATATGCATTGAATCCTCTGGTAAAGAGAAAAAGGAATCCTTTTTATGAGTAAAAAAATAGCCGCCTTAGTACTGCCTCTCATTCTTTTAACCGGGTGTGCCGCGACTCAAGGGCCCAATGGTAAAACTACCTATGGCGCGATAGGCGGAGCACTAGTAGGCGCCCTTTTAGGTAGCCAAATGGATAATGATGGTAACCGTGATACCGGTATTATAGTCGGTGCGTTAGCAGGCGCTGCAGCCGGTGGCGCTATTGGTAATTATATGGATCGTCAAGAGGCGGCCATGCGCGCCCAGCTTGAAGATGAAAGACGTCGCAATGCCATTGAAATAGAGCGCATTAAAGATGACACGTTAAGACTAGTGTTAAACGATGATGTCTCCTTTGATTTCAACTCTGCGCAAGTTAAGCCTTCTTTTCACAAGTCATTAGACAAAGTGAATCAAGTTTTAGGACACTACAGCAGCTCTAGAATCACCATTGTCGGTCACACCGATTCAAAGGGTTCAGAGAGTTACAACCAGTCACTTTCAGAGCGACGTGCCAGTGCGGTAAAAAACTATTTATCAGGTGGCGGTGTAGTGGTGAGTCGTTTAAATACCTTAGGTCGTGGCGAACTACAGCCTAGAGATACCAACGATACTAGTGCCGGTCGCTCACGTAACCGTCGTGTAGAATTATTAGTACAAGCGATAGGTAGTTAAGGCTAGCTAAAAAGCTAGAAGCTAAGAAGCCGCTGATCATTTGCATGCTCAGCGGCTTTTTTATGTGCGGTCAGTTTTATTTCGACAAATACCAGTTACTAAGTTGAAAAACCATGTAGGCGAAAGATATTCGTATCTGTGATCCAGATCTCGGTTAACGTATCCAACCAGTCTTCTTTATTTTACCTTCCAGATTAAAATAGCCTCCGAGAAATTTAAGAATTAGCGTATTATTTTCAAAAATTATAAAAACTCTAGTTTCGTTAGTCTTTATCAGGGTCTTTTTTCTATGTTAAAAATACATTGGTTGGGCATTCGCGGCCGTTTATTGCTGGCCTTCGCAGTATTAAGTGCCTTTACCATTTTTTCTAGTGTGGTCGGTTGGCTATCGCACAATCGACTTGAGCAAGAGCTGACTCGAGTGGTCGAGGGCAACTTATATACCTTGCAACTAGTGGCGGATATCAAAGAGCGCGCCGCAAAAATCACCATCATAGCCCCGAGCTTGTTGCAGGCAAAAGATGATGCCGCACAAGATGAAATTTGGCAGCTGCTAAATGCTAACATCGCGGCGATCGCGAAATTACTGCCAAGGGTAGTGACGCTTTCATCTAGCCCACAACTCACCATTACTCCTTCTGCGCAGTTGGAGAAACTGAATAAAACCTTGGCGCAGCTTGATGAGAATGTGGTTATCAGGCTCAAAGTAGTTAAAGCCAAAGAAGCGCTCAACCAGCGTTTGCGCTGGGCAGGTGCCGCCTTTTTGAGTGATATCGACAGTTTGGAGCAACAGATTGAAAATGATCAGTATCAACGTTTTAGTCAACATCTACCGAGTGCAGCCCTGTTTAATAACCAAGATACTCAAAGACTTTATCGTTTAAAAGCGGATGTGAATTTACTGATAAATTTGCTCGAGCGTGCCCAGCACTTACCAGATATTAATTCTCTTATTGCGATTCATATCCACTCGGATCAACTGATCGATCAGATAAATACTGACTTGCCAAAATTAAAGGTGTTTCGCAGCCAGGCAAAGCTAAGACAAACCTTGGAAAATATCGTGCGCTTAGCCCAAGGAGAAGGCAATATTTTTAGTATTAGACGCGAGTTACGTGCCATAGGAGATCAGGGACAGTTGCAGGTAAATAAGACTCATCAAGCGCTTGATAGCTTAAATATCAAATTGGGCGAACTCGCCTTAGGTGCGCAGCAAGCGTCGCAGCTCGCGGTGAGAAATGCCCGCGCCACGATTCGACGCGATCGTGTTTGGATGGTGTCATTAGTAGCGGCTAGTCTGTTGTTTTCGCTATTGTTTGTCTGGCTGTACGTCGGTCGTAATATGGTGGCGCGTATCACCGCTTTAGATTCAAGCATGCGTGCCATTGCCAACGGTAATTTAGAGCGAGAAGTTGCTGTTAAAGGTCGCGATGAAATCGGGGCGATGGCAAGGTCGCTGCTGAGTTTTCGCGATCAGCTAGCAACGTTACAAGAAGACTTAGTACAGGCGGGTAAATTGGCGGCGCTGGGGCAATTGTCGGCGGGTATTGCCCATGAAATTAATCAACCGCTCTTTGCTATTAGTCACTATGCGCGCAATGGTATAAGACTGATAGAGTTAGATCGAAAAGAAGAGACACAAAAGAATTTACAGCAGATATCCAACTTGACCAAACGCGCCACAGCCATTATTACGCGACTTAAATATATGGCGCGCGATCAACAGGCAGTGCTGCTTCCCATTGAAATGTCTGCAGTAATACACAATGCGGTTAAAATGTTGGTGGGTGATGAAATACGAGATCAAACTCACATAGAGATCAATATAGAGCAGCGCAGTAATCTGGTACTCGCCGATCAAATACAATTGGAGCAAGTGCTACTCAACTTATTAACTAACGCTTTAGATGCACTGCGTGATGCGCCGCAAAAAAACATTGTTATTAATTGTATGCACAGCGCCGATTATATTGAAGTGCGTGTCATGGATACAGGACTGGGTATCAGTGAGGAGATGTTGAAGAAAATTTTTGATCCCTTTTTTAGCACCAAACGTCGCGGGCAAAATTTGGGTTTGGGACTGTCTATTTCTTTTAATATTATCAAAAGTTTTCAAGGTAAACTCAGTGTCGAGAACAGCGCGCACAGCGGCGCCATTTTTTGTATTCAGTTACCCCATCGAGGCAAGGTATGAGCGAGAACAGCAACATTGAAGTAATAGTGATCGACGATGAGGAAGTGGTACGCGAGGCTGTAATGCAGACTCTAGAGTTAGAAGGTTATAGTGTCTGGGGGTATGAAAATCCGCTAGAGGCGATCGAGCGTTGCTCTATGTCTTTCAGTGGCGTGATTATTTGCGATCTACGTATGGATATTATGGATGGCATTGCAGTGTTAAAGCGGATATTGGCTATCGATGCGCAAATACCGGTGATTATGTTTAGCGCGCATGCGGACATAGCCACCGCGATTCACGCTATCAGGCTAGGTGCTTATGATTTCCTGGAAAAAACAGATGACCCGGAACAGCAGCTAAACAGTGTGCAGCGCGCCTGGAAAAAAAGGCAATTAGTACTGGAAAATCGACAGCTCAAACAGGTCATTCAAGGGCATCACCAAATCAATGATCGATTAGTGGGCAGTAGCGCGCTAATAAAACAATTACGTCAAAGCGTGTTGCAATTAGCGCAAGTGAATGTCGATCTTATTATTGTCGGTCAGACCGGCACTGGCAAAGAAGTGGTGGCGAAATGCCTGCATGATTTTAGTCCGCGCGCCAAGCAGCCTTTTGTCGCCCTAAACTGTGGTGCCTTAGCTGAGTCAGTGATGGAGAGCGAACTGTTTGGTCACGAGGCGGGTGCCTTTACCGGCGCGCTTAAAAAACGCATTGGCAAGCTAGAGTTCGCCAACGGCGGTACTTTATTCTTAGATGAAATAGAGAGCATGCCCGCGGCCTTACAAGTGCGTTTGCTTCGTGTATTACAGGAGCGCAGCCTACAGCGAGTCGGCGGCAACCTAGATATAAAAGTGGATATTAGAGTGGTAGCGGCGGCTAAAATAGATTTGCTAGAGGCGGCTAACAAAGGTGAATTTAGAGAAGATCTTTATTATCGATTAAATGTAGCCAGGGTCGATATTCCCTCGCTGGCACAGCGCAAAGACGATATTGGACAGTTGTTTAAACATTTTGTCGCACAAAGTGCTGAGCAATATGAGCAGGAAGAGAGGGAGGTTCCTGCCAGTTTGTTACAGCAGCTTAAGCAACAGCCGTGGCCTGGCAATGTGCGTGAATTGCGCAATGCCGCGCAGCGCTGGGCGATTGGCCTACCGTTAAATATAGCCGGGTTGGCTTTTGAGGCGCCATTAACGTCTGCGGATGATTTAGAAACTAAGCTTGGCAGCTATGAGTGTGATCTGATCAGCACGGCGCTGGCTGAACAAAATGGCCAGATCGAACTAACCGCAAAAGCGCTAGGTATACCGCGTAAAAAGCTCTATTTAAGAATGAAGAAATACCAGTTGGAAAGAAGAGACTTCTGTAGTGGCGAAGGGGATAACGGCTGAGTCACTTGTGACACTTTTGGTGGGTTTTATAGGAGTCAAAAGTGACCTAAAATAGCAATGGATTAAATGTCTATATTTGTTAACTTGTTGATGTTAAAAGTTTAATTATATTTTCTGGTATTGGTATGTGTATTGCAGTTATCTGCTCAGCGATTAGCTAACATCTACCCATACGGAGAATAATAATGAAATTTTTGAATGTTAAAAACGCTGCTTTTTGTGCATCCATCATCACCGCCACTGCTTTTACCGGCCTGTCCAACTTAAGCGCAGAAATTCGCTGGGATATGCCGCTGCCATACGGTGACGGTACCCACCAGACGCAAGTGGCGCGCAGTTTTGCCGAGGAAGTTAATAAAAATGCGCAAGGCAAATTGACCATAAAAGTTCACTCGGGCGGCTCGCTGATCAAACACCCTGAAATTCATCGCGCGGTAAAATCACGCCAAGTACAACTCGGTGAAGTGTTTATCGGCCGTTTAGGCAACAATGATCCCATCTTTAAATTGGATAATATCCCCTTTTTAGCCACAGATTTTGACAGCGCTGAAAAACTTTACCAGGCCTCTAAAGGTGAAATTACCAAAGCACTGGCAAAAGATCACCTGACATTACTTTATACCTCGCCTTGGCCTGCTCAAGATCTGTATTCAAACAAACCTATTAGCAGCTTGGCGGATTTAAAGGGGCTTAAAATGCGCTCTTACAGCCCGACTACTTCTAGATTGGCTGATTTAATGGGGACTACCCCAGTGAATATTCCCTTCTCCGATGTCGCTCAGGCATTTACCACTAACGCTATCGACGCCATGGTGACGTCTCCAAGTACTGGGGTGAACGCGCAGAGCTGGGATTACATCTCGCACTTCTCCACCATCCATGCCTGGATTCCAAAGAACATGTTGTTCGTCAATACTAAGATTTTTAATCGCTTAGATAAGGATCTGCAGCAAGTAATTTTAACGGCGGCGAAAAATGCAGAGCAAAAAGGTTGGGCACTTGGGCGTAAATTGGCGGTAGAGCACACCGACATGTTACGTGATAAAGGCATGATCGTTTCCGCTCCTACTGAACAGCTACAGAGTGAACTACAAGCTATTGGTCAAACGATGATTGCCGAGTGGTTAGAAGAGGCGGGTGCCTCAGGTCAAAGTGTATTAGATGCTTACCAAGCGCAATAGCGCTTTTTAGATAAGCAGTACATTGCGTCACTGCTCGTACTAAGCGTCGTTATGAGCCCTAATCTTAGGCTGATAGCGGCGCTGCATTTTTTGATAAGAGATACCTTATGCAAACACTTAAACGCTATTTCTATCAGTGCTCGTTGATTTTATCGGGTAGTTGTCTGGTGATGATGGCCCTGCTGATCCTTCTGCAGATAGGGGCTAGAACCTTGGGAGTGGTGATTCCCTCCTCGGAAGATTTCGCCGGATGGCTACTCTCGGCCACCGTTTTTTTTGGTCTGGCTTACACTTTTAACAGTGGCGGACATATCCGTGTCACTATTTTATTAACCCGCTTGGGGGGCGTTAAACGCCGATACATCGAAAACTTTAATGTAACAGCGGCTCTGCTGATCAGTGGTTATATGATGTTTTACTGTCTATACACTGCCTATGAATCATACGATTATCAAGATGTTACTGATACTTACCTAGTGATGCCACTGTGGTTAGTGCAAGCGCCTATGGCCCTGGGGACGCTGTTTTTATTCCTTGCTGTTTTCGACAGTTTTTGCACTGCATTGTCGGGGAAAACGCCCAATTATATTACCCATGAAGATAGTTTAGGTAACCAGGAGTAAGTTGTGGATATTATTTTAATAGGGGCGATTTTGTTCGTCTGCTTACTACTCATGCTGACCAGTGGTATTTGGGTGGCATTGACCCTTACAGGTGTTGCCATCATAGGTTTGAACTTGATTGGCAATACCAGTATAGGTTTGTTACTGGGTACCTCTTCCTGGAGCGCGATGACCAATTGGTCGCTGACCGCATTACCGCTGTTTATCTGGATGGGTGAAATACTGTTTAGAACGCGTCTATCCCAAGATTTATTTGAGGGACTAGAGCCGTTATTGTCTAAATTACCCGGCAAACTGCTACACGTCAATATCCTTAGTTGTGGCATCTTTGCCGCAGTTTCAGGCTCATCGGCGGCCACCGCGGCGACGATAGGGCGGATGACTTTGCCTGAACTAAAAAAGCGCGGCTATGACGAGATGATGGCCATCGGCACTTTGGCTGGCTCTGGAACTTTAGGACTGTTGATTCCCCCCTCCATTATTTTGATTGTTTATGGCGTCTCTGCCGAAGTATCGATTGCCCGGTTGTTTTTGGCTGGCGCTTTACCTGGTTTGGTACTGATAGTGATGTTTATGGGTTATACGATCGCCTGGAGTTTGCTCAAAGGTCAATCTAAAAAAGGTGATGAAGCGCGCGTCTACAGTTTTAAAGAAAAGGTATCCTCGCTTAAAAAGCTAATACCTATCGTTATCTTAATAGGCGGTGTGCTCGGTTCCATCTACAAAGGCGTCGCTACCCCCACTGAAGCGGCGGCAATAGGAGTGGCCGGCGCTCTATTGCTCTCTGCAGTATTGGGCAGCTTTAGCTGGTCGGGGCTGCTTGGCAGCATTGAAGGAGCGGTTAAAAACTCTTGTATGCTGGGGCTTATCTTAGTCGGAGCACACTTTTTGACTTTGGCGATGGGCTTTATTGGCATCCCCAATGCGCTGGCAGAATGGATAGCCACACTTGGCTTGTCGCCGCTAGAGTTGATCATTTATTTGACGGTGTTTTTTGTCATAATGGGTTGCTTCCTCGACGGTATCTCAGTGATAGTGCTCACCACTTCCGTGGTGCTACCGATGGTTACCCAAGCGAATATTGACCTTATCTGGTTTGGTATATTCCTGGTGCTGGTGGTCGAAATGTCGCAGATAACCCCTCCGGTAGGTTTCAACTTGTTTGTCATTCAAGCGTTGACCGGTAAGAATATATTGTACATTGCAAAAGCGGCACTGCCGTTCTTCCTTATCATCGGTTTTGCTATCGTACTGATTACTGCCTTTCCGTCACTTGCGCTCTATCTGCCTAGTTTGATGTCTTCCTAAATCAGTGATTTTGTCATTAAATCCTGTCACAAATAAGGTACTTAATGGCATGCTTGCTAGCTAGATAAGGTAAATAAAGTTACTCTCAGTTTTAAAAAATTGAGCGTAACTTTTTACTTTGGAGCTTTACCTTGGGTCAGTGCGTCATAAAAATAATAATCCAGCTAACTCTATTTCCTCTCTTGGCATTTTTTGCAGGCGGCGCCAGTGCGCAATCGAGCGAAACAGAGAGTGTGAAAAAACCTGAAACAATCATCATTAAAGCGGTGGGTACTTGGGGGTATTTCACTAACTACCAGAAACACGAGGGACCTTTTTGGAACCAGCGTATTGCCGCCGTTACCAATCGGCAAATTGTCGGTGAAATCAAACCCCAGACTAGTTTAGATTTAAGCGGTGCTGAGATCATGCGCTTGGTCAAAAGCGGCGTGTTTGACTTTGCCTTTGGCCTGCCGGGTTATGTGGCCCCAGAGAGCGCTATTTTTGAAGGTGCCGATCTGTCATCTCTAGTGCAGGATATATCCGTACAAAGGCAAGTGGCCGATGCATATTTTCCGACCATGGCACGCGCCTTTGAAGAGAAATATCACGCAAAACTGATGACCTTGTATCCCTTCCCGAGCCAGATGATTTGGTGCAAAAAAGAGCTGCATAACATCACGGATTTACAGGGCAAGAAAGTGCGGGTTTATCTATCGACGCTGGCAGATTTTGTCGAGAGTGTCGGTGCTATACCGGTTAATGCCCCTTTCAAAGACGTAGTCTCCTCACTTAAAAACGGTGCTATTGACTGTGCCATTACCGGCACAATGTCAGCTTATACGGGGGAGCTGTACAAAGTAGCCAGTTTTGGTTTTACCTTGCGGGTAGGTTGGGGGCTAGCGTTTGGCGCAATGAACTTATCAAAATGGCAATTGTTCAGTAAAGAGCAGCAGCAATTGCTGGAGCTGGAGTTTGCCAAACTCACCGAGCGGATGTGGCAGGAGACCGCCACGGAAGATGCAATAGCTCTTGCCTGTCTCAGTGATGGTCCATGCAACATCGGGCCCAATGGCAATATGACCTTGATTGCCCCTTCACCGAGCGACTTGGCCATCCGCGATCGACTAGCTCAGGAGGTTATTTTGCCACGCTGGGCCGCTCGCTGTGGGCCTGAGTGTGCGGCTAATTGGAATCGAAGTGTCGGTAAACTACTAAAGTTGTATGCAAAAGCACCTTAATCCTAGATTCGGCGATTGAGCGCGAAAAGGGAGTGCAAGATATTGGTGTGCATAGGAAATTAGAAAAATTTGTGGTCACCTTATTGGTGATGAAAATATTTTCTGGTTTTCTAGGTGCATCAAGAGCCTGTGCTTACTTTCGTGATTCAACTGCCGAATTTAGGTTAATATTAAGCCAGATACTTCTGCCAATGCAATGAGTTAGCTTGGGTATCTTGCTCATCTTTAAAACCAAAAGTACGGTATAACTGTTGGGCGCTATTATTTTGTGTTTTAACTTCTAAAGTGATTTTAAGATAATCCATTGCCCGGCAGTACTCTTCAATTTCAACTAATAACAACCTTGCATAACCCATTCCTCGATGATTCTTAGCGACCATAAAGTCATGGATGTTGAGTACTTTTTTGCACTGGTAAGTGGAGAATGATTCATAACAAACGGCAAAGCCTGCAGGCTGTGAATCCAAATAGAGCAGAAAGCCATGAAAGTAAGCCAAGCTATGCAGTTTATTCACTAAGCGCTGATTAACCAGGCTGCCCGATATAGCGAAATACTCGGTAAATAGACTCTGCAAATCATGTAGGTGTTTATCAGAGCTTACTTTTTCAATAATAGCCGGCAATGTTTAATCCTGTTCTCTGTGCTTGAGTCATATTTATGCCTTGGCAAAATTAATCAAAGTATCGCCGCTCATGCGATACCCAATCCATTCGCTCTGGGCAATCGCGCCGATAGATTCGTAGAAATCACGCGAGGGCTGGTTCCAATCTAGGCAGCTCCATTCAAAGCGTCCACAGCCTTTATCGATGGCTATATTTGCCATCTGTTGCAGTAGCATTTTACCGGCGCCGATACCGCGATGGGCTGCCGATACATAGAGATCTTCCAAATATAGCCCGGGCTTTGACAGCCAAGTCGAGTAGTTGAAAAAATAAATGGCTATACCGATGGCTTGTCCATCTAACTCACAAATAAGCGCATGCACGTGGCTATTGTCGCTAAAAATATTGGCTTCAATACTGGCAGTAGTGGCTAACACTTCGTGCTCGGCATTTTCGTAAATGGCCAGTTCCTTGATGAAATGTAAAAGTATAGAGGCATCTGAAATAGTGGCGGGTCTGATTTGAATATTTGCTTTTGGCATGGGTCACTGCTCCAAAGAGTGATTTAATAAAGGCAATGATAGCTTGATTGCTCATATGCTGCTAATGCATATCTGGCATTGATCTATGTATAATATTCAGATGAAATTACATCAGCTTGATCTCAACTTATTACTCTTATTTGATGCACTGTATCGACACCGTTCAGTCTCGCGCGCCGCCAACGAAGTGTGTCTTTCACAATCCGCTTTTAGTCATGCTTTGGCCAGGCTTAGAACCCGCCTGCAAGATGAACTATTTATCCGTATCGATAATGTCATGCAACCAACCCATAAAGCCGAGTTGATAGCGATTCAACTAGGTAGAGCGCTGCCTTTGATGCAACAGGCCCTCAATGAGACCTCAGAGTTTGATCCTGCCACTAGCTCCCTTGAGTTAACCTTTACCGCCACTGATTTTACCCAGTTTAGCTTGTTGCCAAAGCTAATCGCAGCGGTACAGCGCCAAGCCCCCTATCTAACTTTAAATGTACTGCCCGCCGCTCAAACGTCGGCGCAAAACATGTTGGAGAAAGGCGAGTTAGATTTTGTATTGGGTTTTAGCCATGTTATGCAGCAATCAAAAACCGTGGCGTATCAGACTTGGTACACTGGTAGTTACTGCACTATTGCACGGGTTAATCATCCTGCGTTACAAGACGGATTGAGTTTGGAGCGGTTTCTTCAATTATCCCATGTATTAATCGCGCCCTGGGAGAGAAGCAGGGGATTGTCGATGATAGCTTAGCCAAGTTAGGGCTGGTGCGGGATATCGCATTGACGATGCCGAGCGTGATGGTGGCGCCTTTCACTATTGTTGATACAGACCTTCTATTAACAGTGCCAAGGGTGGTGGCTGAGCACTGTGCGCAGTTGGCGGATATCGCAATTTATGAGACGCCGATAGCGGTGGCGGATTATCAGTTGGATATTTATTGGCATAAGTTGAATTCGGCAAATGCGGCACAACGGTGGGTTTGTGAGGTGATTGAAGGGTTGTAGTTATGATTTTAAGTTCAAGAGATTTTAGAGGATTTGTTTTTTTATGTTTAAAATCTTGAGATTAAAAGCAGTTTAGTCTTCGACGAGAGACTTTCTTCTGACGTGATAAAGAAAATATCCAAAGACAGCTATCGACATCCTTATCTTCGCTGCATAAGAACATCCATGTTCAAAAAACACGCGCCATATTGCCGATAAAAATCCTCCGCAATTTACTAAATTTAAGGCCGTTCAGATAGACCATCCTTGTCCTTGCTAAGCTCTTCGCGACGTTACCTACATGGATGTACTTAGACTTTGCCGGGAGCATAAAGTCTACCTGTCGCTGCGCTTCGCCAATTTCGTAAATTACTCCGGCATAATACCAAGAGATTTAGTGGCTCCGTAGTGTGACTTAGTTGGGGTTTATTGCTGTATTAAATCGATAAAGTGACTGTGATTATTGGCAGTTTAATAGGTTGGAATACCGCGGTGTTGTTTGACGGAAGATTCTTATGTTCTCAGGCTAAGGTTGTTACAGAAGAGCTCGTGAATCTTTGAAAAATAATGTTAATATCGAGTTAAAATCAAATACATGGGAGACGGAAAGTTTGTATTGAAGCACGGGTTTTTTCCGCCTATGTAGCTATTATCAGCCCTTAAATCGAGCACAACTCAAAGTATTATATGAAATAAGGTGGAAGTATTTGAAATATGAGTCAGTGAAAATCAATGATTTTTCCGTATATGGGATAACAGCTGAATTAACCACTTCTCAGACTGAAAACTCTAAGATTATTTCCCGACACTGGCGGAAATTTAACCGTCATTTGCGAAATAAAAATTTGTGGCAAGGGAAAGGCTGGGTAAAATATGGCATTACTAAAAAAGTCGAAGATAAATATTTTTACATGGCTGCAATAGAGTCAAACGTAACGATCGCTAGTTTAGAGATAGATACAATTAATACAGGTGAATTTATACGTTTTCAACATGTAGGAAGTTTAGAGCGAATAAAATTAACCATCAGTGATATTTATAGAAATGTGATTCCAGTACAAGGCATTAAAATAAATTCTAATAGAGCACTGGTACACTATGAACGTTATGATTATCGATTCAACTGGAATGATCAAAATTCAATAATAGATATTTATGTTCCTGTTGATAATAGGAAATAGTGCATGGATAAAATCACATAATAACCAGCAATCTGCCCGCCAGTTAGCTCCGCAGTTGTGGTTGGTGTTAACGCTTAGAGAGAATGTATGCTGAAAGGAATATTGTCTAAAATTAAACGTTCGAAGCTTAATGTGAATAAGATTACTTTAGGCGAGAATATGGATATTGGAAAAAATGGCATCCTACAAAAAACTTTTGGTTTAAGAATCAATGACGATTCAATTGCCCCATTTTCAAAGGTTGGTGAAAGTTACCCAGCTAAAGGGTCATATACTTTTAGCACTAGTGAAGATAACCAAGATCACATTACATTAGAGTTTCATTGTAGCTCAGAAAATTTTGCGTCTAAAGATAGTTTCGTCGGTGCTGTTAGAATTTCAGGCTACAGGTTAGAAGCGGCAAAAGAGCCTATGATAAGGATTCACTATGAAATTAGCAGTAATAAAATAATTGTCTGGGCCACAAATGAAAAAGTAAATGGCCATGTAAGCCTTGCTATCATTGATAATTATAAGCTTAAATCTGACGAAAATACCGAGACCGAATCAGTAAGTGTCTTCGATAAAGAGGGGAATCGGCATAACATAAGAAAAGATGAATACCGCAGTAATATTTTACCCGGTATTTTTGAACGCAGCTGGGATGACCCTCAAAAGCTATATAACGTAATTATTTCGGCCATCAATGATGGTTTTAATGCTGAAGTTATAGATCCCGCTAAGCGCCTTTTTGAAATCGATAAAAACCATGAGCGAAGCTCTACAATTCTTGGTATATCGTTATTAAAAAATGAATATTACAATGAAGCGCAAAAGCATTATGAAAACTATATGCTCAAGAATGGAAAATCCGGTGTAATACTTACCAATCTTGCAAAAGCTTATTCATTTCAGGGAAATGAAACAAGAGCTAAAGAAGTTTTATGGGAAGCTATAGAGCTTTATCCAAACTTAGATAATGCAGTTCAATGGCTAGCTGCTATTGCACGCGACTCTGGAGGTGAAGAGGATTACCTACAAACATTAGAATTAGTATCAAGGATTGATGGAAGTTGGTACGCAGATTTATGGCTAGCTAGAAATGATTTAGAAAAGAACAACAAATGCGAAGCTATTGTCCGCTACAAAAAAATACTAGCATTAGCTTCAGATTCAACAGATGCTCTATATATGATCTCAGGTGATTTAGGCAAGCATGGTGCCCTAGAGGAAATCATTAACCTAATCTATCCCGTTTACTGTTTAGAGAAGCATGGTACTGATCCGGCAATGAATGTATTACAGGCATTGTTGGAACTTGGATACTCTGACCAAGGAAAATCTCTCCTTTCAAAGCTTAAAAAATTAGATCGACCAGATCTTGTTGAGCATATTCATTACTATGATGATGCATTTACTAAATGCGTATAACAAGCGACTACGCTTGCGAAAAGAAACGGGCTGAACTTTACCCATAGCACACTATTTTCATTAGAGACAAAGAGGACTAAATATCGATATCGAAAGTTTCTCATTAGCTTGGCGATGGACAAACTCATCACATGCAAAGCTACCTATAGACGCGCTTAGCGCACTGATACCATTGACTACAGAATCGGCATTACTTCTAGCATTAACTCAAGTGAAGCATTTTCCTGCGGGCGCCACGAGATTTGACTCGACAGATGGAGTTGGCTCTACTCGACAGTGGTTAAAAAGGCTTAAAGTTTCAGGGCAACAAGTGACTATCTTATGGGACGGTGAAACGGCACTCTGTCTGCCTTGGTCGGTTTTTTGTGAGTATTGGAATGATTTTTGTTACCCATCAAGTGATGATGCCGATGTCTTTCTTGAAGATGGGCAGTTTTTTTTACGTTGGAATCACTATGAAGTCTTTGAGCATGATCCCTATACTCTCTAATAGGCTTAGCGATTTATCGCAGTTACGCGCTCCAAAATCGTGAGTTTGTAGGCGTTAATCCCCCTGTATTTAAAAAGGACTTAAAATGAAATTTGGAAAAGTCACACCGATACTTCGCGTTTTCGATGAAGCTAAGACACTTGAGTTTTATATTAACTTCCTTGGCTTTAGTGTGGATTGGGAACACCGATTTGAAAAAGATTTGCCATTATATATGCAGGTTTCAAAAGATGACTGTGTTTTGCATTTATCTGAACATCATGGCGATTGTTGTCCGGGTGCTGCAATGAGAATTGAAGTTGAAGAGATTGATGCCTTTCAGAAAGAACTGCAAGAGAAACAGTATCAAAACTTTCAGCCTGTAATACAGGACATGTCTTGGGGAAGTAGAGATATGTCAATTACCGATCCATTTGGCAATAAATTGGTGTTTACTAATGCCATCAGTACTTAATCACAGGTTAAACAATCTGAAACACCCAAGCCACGAGTTTTGTAAAAAATACCAAACCGAGCGCTGTTAAGTAGTTGTTACCAATATCGGAAGTCTTGGAAAGTAAATGGAAGGTGTTATCAAACTCTACATGAACCAGTAAGGCCTTTCGGCATAGCGTTCTTGTTTGAGACGTGAAATTAAAACACCGGGGATCAATTTATAAATCGAGCAGGAAATTAATGTTGATTTTATTGAGGTGTGGAAGAAACTATTCAAAGACAGCTCTCGATATTGCATATTGTCACGATTCAACTAATTACTCCGGCGGCAATACCAAAGAGGTTGGTAGCTATGTAGTGTGGCTTGTAGAGCTTAATTAAATCGATAAAGTGAATGTGATTATTTACAGTTTAAAAGGTTGGAATACGGTTGTTTTGTTAGACGGAAAATTTCCGACTATATAGCTGTTAGGCGCAATAGAATGACATTACATGTAATCATTTATTCAGAAGTGAAATTTATCGATATTTATTTAGTTATTACGAAGTATAAAGCACTAACGATGCTGATTTTTATACAAAATGAATAGTGTGTTAAAAAACTTGCTGCAAAAATATTTTGTTGACTGTTTTTAGCTGCAAGTATGCTATTTAAAGAAACAGGGGACAGGAGTTGTGAGTTAACTAACATTACTATCCAGATACAGTAAATTGCGATAGTTGTAAATCCACCCTCTGCAAGTAGAGGGGAGATTATCGGGCTTAATATAATAAAAAGAACTAGTGGATGTATAAAAAAAATGCTCAGAATAGGGATTAGGACTATTGGGATAAATAAAATTAGATTAGAGTTTGAAAAATAATCTAAGTAACTTAAATCTAAATCTTTAATCAATGGTATTGATGAACTTCCTAATAATCCAATACATAAAAAAAAAGTGATTTGTTCTCTAGCATCGTAAATAATACGGTGGATTTTTTTAAGTGATAAAGGATAGAAGTATATTGATAATAAAATAAAAAACAAAGATTGTTTGAAGAGAAAATTACTTTCAATAATTAAAGATGTCGTCCACATGTAACACGCGTTAATAATAGCCAATACAACCACGGTAAATAAAATTTCAGAACGTATTATATTGTTAATTGAATTGGATTTTAGTGATATTATCATCACAAAAGAAATAGGTAGGCCATAAATAAGAACGCTGATCAGTGATGTTATATTAAAATAATCAATAAGAAAAGCTGAAGCTAAAGTTGTTGGGAATATTAACATGCTGGCGGTAGTGCCTTGTGAAATATCGCTGGTTTTTAAAGGTTCACTAGACACACCTCTTAAAAATGAAGATACTCCAAGACCAAAAGGAAATGCACATACGAGTGAGAGTAACTTTATTTCAATATTATTATAGTTGCATTGATTAAATTTAACTTTCAACTTTGTAGTCTGCCTGTTGAGGGAGTGTTTTAGGAGTTCTAACGATAATAAATAAATAATAGCAGATTTTAAAAAAAGAAATCCTTTGAAAAAATCTAAAACAGCATTGCTATTAAGTTTTGTTGATAGAGTAAGAATGATCATTGATAAGATTAAAAAAAATACTGACATTATAATTAAATATTTCTTTAAAAGTAAATTTATCATTATATGTCGGTCTCATGGGTTATTATTACGAGGATATAAGTTTTTAATATTATACAGTGTTTGTTTTTTGGTTTTTATTGCGTAAAGAGTTTTTTAGTTTTTCTATGATATCATTAGCTACTAAATTACTATCGAATAAAAAGGTTGATATTATGTTGGGTCTACCCAGTACCAAAGTAAAGTATTTTGAGCCTTCGCAAGCTAAACCTAAAGCGTAAATGTTTATATTGGATTTGTTGTTTTTGCTTTTTATGTTATGTTTTTTGTCGATTTCAAGGCCTCCATAAATAAAATCACCATTATTAAATATTTTGTATTTTTTGGTTAATGACTGAATGAAAAAATCTTGACTTTTATTGTAATCTAAGGAAGGTGTTTGAGCTTCGATGTGGGTATCAAATATAATTTCAATTGACTCATTGATATAAGAGCAAGTCATTTTATACTTGTCTCCTTGCTTCTCAATGCTTGGATTGTAAGCATAATCTACTGAGCATATTCCTGCTTTTATTAGTGCCTGAAGCTGCATAAGACGAATATAAGGTGGCCCTACACATATTCTATTCATCCTAGGTTGCCATTTGTTAATAAATGTTTGATGACTCTCTTCAGTTAACCCTTTGAAATCGACGGCATAACGAATTGTGTCTCGCAAGTCCCTGATTGTATCTTGGCAAAACTTATAAGGGCTATTGAATTTACCGATCAAACTTTCTTTTACATCCCAACTAAGATAGTCATTAAAGCTATCAATGAAAGTCTGTCTAGAAGAAATATCTAGCCTTTTCTCCTGCGCGAAAAAAGACCTCACATCAAGTTGTTGGCCATTACTGCGTGAGTAATATGCACACTTTAGTTCTTTAATTAGTAATGGCAGGACATCTTCTTCGAAATCAAGCAACTCTTTATTACTTCTTAGTTTATCAATAGCAGCAATCGTAAAAAATTTCGCTTGATATACGAAGTCTGGGTGGGCATTGTGGGAACGACTGGATAAAAATAAGCCGGTTCTAGAATATAGATATAGTTTTGGTTCTTTTCCTGAGGCTATATACTTAAGCGGTTTATTGTTTTCACTTACGAAGTTTCCTCCTCTTCCTTCTGTGAGTTGACTAATAATATCAAAAGAAGTTAGCCCCATTCCTTTAATAACGACGTTATGTTGAGCAGGAATGTCATTTATAAAGCTTTCATTAAAACCAATATTAGGTGAAGGTGATTTTTGATGGCCGGTGCAAATAGCAATTGTATTTGACTTATATAATTCAGAGGTTGTAATAATGTCTGTGATATCATTACTTTCAACTATATCTATGACTTCATCAGATACCTCTAGAAATGAAATTTCATTCTTAATTAGTCGTTTTATTTGTTCTTTATAAAAATAGGACAGGTATTCACCAAGAGATTTTCTAGATAAATAATCGGTCGGTTTAACCATTTTTGTTTTGTTATTATAATACCAATCAAAAAAAGTAGGACCATCATGAATAGGCCCAAATTTTGACATTTCATCACCCCAAAACATTGTCATTTGACCTGCAATAGTATTTAACAAAAGGTGTTCTGGTGTATGGGTTGGATGGGAGCCTGAACCAAACTCAACTGATTTTTCGAAAAGAATGATTTTTATTTTATTTTGTAAATTGTGGTTGATAGTATATGTGATAATTCTTTCTAATAAAGAGCAACCTCTTGGGCCCATACCGATAATAGATATAATCATATTTACAATGATTAACCTCTCTTAACAAAAAAAGGATAAAACAGGATTATTCCTTTTGTTTGGATTTAGAGTATAGTAAAAATATTTCATTAATGTTAATTAGTGAAAATGTATTTCAAATAGATAGTGTTAAGGAATGAATATCGGCTTTTAATGAGAGTGGGATGTTAACTATAGTGTTAATTTAATTACAATTATTACTCATTATACATTAGTTTAAAAAATATAGATTATTTTGAATATATAGATTGTTAATTGTCGTGATCGATATGTTTTTTAATTCATTGTTATCTGTTTATGACAATGTAATATTATTATGTATATAAATGTTTTTAATCCAGATAAAGCTGGCTTTGCAATACGTTTTTAATAGTTTATTAAAGAGGTGTTCATGAATCAGGAAAATATTCTATAAAAAGAGACTTGATGGTTTTGTTGAAGACCTTAATAGAAGCAAAAGTAGATGTTATGAATAAAGAATACCTCAATAATTAACGAGATGATCTACAGCAACAACTGGATCAGCTTCTAACTGATGCGAACGTAGATATTCATTTTATCTTGTAAATGCAGTTCAACAGGTTAGTAGGGAATTCAAATCGTCACTTAAGTAGCATCCGAAAAATAGAGACATCAGAAGGTGGTTAGTATTAGACTAACCACAAGCTCAATACTTCAATTATAGATCCCTTTGGTAATAAGTTGGTGCACGACCTACCATCCCATAAGTATTTAATGACAGACCAAACAATTTGACATTCCTAAGTCATCTTTTTTGTAAAAATACCAAATAATATGCGCTGCGATTATACCGTTGTTAGCAGTATTATGAGTAACTAAATTTTGACCACTACCCCCATGCCTCTACGGAGAAAGTGTACGATTTGAACATTGTTTTTATAGGCTGCTCTGTAGGAAAGTATGTGACAGCCATGAGGTTTTTTGGTAGCTCTTTTAAATATAATCGCAGTATTTAGGTTTAGGAGGATAGTTGGATATTCTTAAGTGGTCAGAAAAATTGATGGTGATGGATGATGAAACCTGGAGCAGGCATTCCAATCCTTGGAGTGTTTACACTAGGTTTACAACTCTACCATTGATCTCTTTTGCTTTTTATTCCAGAGAGTGGGTAGGCCTATATTCGGTCATATTAATTGCGCTTTCTTTTTTATGGGTTTGGCTGAATCCTCGTTTATTCAGCGCGCCAAAAAGGACCAATAATTGGGCTTCGATGGGTACCTTTGGGGAGCGGATGTATTTAAATCGAGCACATGTGGTTATACCTAGTCATCACCTTAGGGCATGCAGAGTACTTCTGGCTTTATCTGCTATGGGTCTACCATTTTTTTTGTATGGACTTTACTCCTTAGATATTTGGCTATTAATACTAGGTAATCTTTGGGTAACAGTCTTTAAAGCATGGTTCGTTGACCGAATGGTTTGGCTGTATATGGATCTCAAAGAATCAGATTCTCTCTATCAATCATGGTTTAAAACATAACAAGAAAACCCGATGAAAAAATCGCTGGTTTGCTTTAGTGCCGCTTTTTTTAGGAGGCTATTTTTTGGCTGTAATGTTTGGTGTTCAGTCTAGGTATACAGATACTAGGCCCTGTAATAATATAATTTGAAATAGGAAATATAAAGATGACGGAAATTAATTATCTATTGATTATCACTGCTGTTTTTTTATCAATTGTCAGCCCAGGGCCTGCAACGATTGCTATTGCAAGTGCCTCTGCAAATAACGGCCATCGGCATGGATCTACTTTAGCGTTTGGGATTGCCACAGGTGGATTTGTTTGGTCTTGTGCTGCTGCATTTGGCTTGAGCGCAATTTTATATACCAATACTTGGCTCTTTGAGCTGATGCGCTATTTTGGCGCAGGGTATTTATTGTACTTAGCGTACAAGTCGCTTCGTTCTGCCTGTAGTCACAAGGACGAAAAACTACAGATATCCGCCAAAACGAGTTTAAAGCTCGTTTATATTAAAGGTATGGCTTTGCAGCTATCTAATCCTAAAGCCATTCTTACTTTTGCATCCGTATATGCAATATTTCTACCGGCAAATACTAGCCCTGTAGAGTTGATAACCGTTATCGTTTCAATCAGTATCATGGCGAATATGGTGTTTCAGCTGTATGCATTCTTATTTTCTACGCCAAAAGTTCGCCATGCATACTTTCGTCTGCGCCGATATTTTGAGGCTTTTTTTGCTTTCTTTTTTGGAGTCGCAGGCTTTAAAATTTTAACCTCCAATCTTGAGTGATTTTCACTGATTGTCTAACATCCGCCTAAAACAAAAAAAGTAGAAAAATGCCATTACAGGGAGAAGTAAGTCGCATGTCATCGTCAACAAAAATATTTAATACGGTTCTCATTGGTTTGGGGATGGTCGCTGATACTCACCTAAAAGCGATAGCTGGGCTCAATGGTAAAGTAAGGCTAAAAGGTGTTTACGCACGCACCGCACAAACGGCGCAGCAATACGCTGCTAAAGCGACGGCTATCTGTGGTGAATCTTGTACCGCGTACGCCTCGATTCAGCAAATTACCGATGATCAGGAACTGGATTTTGTCATTATTGCCACGCCACCTAATGCACGCTTGGCGTTAGTTAAATTATTTACCCAAGCTAAATTGCCTATATTGATGGAAAAACCGATAGAGCGCACCTCAGGAGCAGCGCTGGAAATTGTCACTTTGTGTGAGGCAAGTAATACGTTATTGGGTATGGTGTTCCAGCATCGCGCTAGGGTTGCATCAATCAAGTTGCAGCAGATGATTAAAGCGGGGGAGTTAGGTCAGCTCGGCATGGTCAATGTTGCAGCGCCGCTATGGCGAGCGCAATCCTATTATGATGAACCTGGGCGTGGCTCATACCAGCGTGATGGTGGTGGGGTGTTGATCTCTCAGGCAATACATACCTTGGATCTGATGCTGAGCCTCACGGGTGAGGTGACAGAAGTGCAGGCGATGTCGCGTACGAGTATGTTCCATCAAATGGAGTCAGAAGATTTTGTCAGTGCCGGCATGACCTTTAAAAATGGTGCAATCGGCTCTCTACTTGCCACTACTGCTAACTATCCTGGGGGGAGCGAGTGCATTACGCTGCATTTTACAAAAGCGGTGGCTAAACTTGAGCGTAGTATCTTGGAAATTTTCTGGCGTGATGGGCGCACTGAATCCTACGGTGAAAGTGAGGCAATTATTGCATCAAATGATCCGATGGCTTATAAGGCAAGTTGGCATGGCTCGGTTATTACTGACTTTATAGAGGCTATTGCAGAGCAACGATTGCCGATGGCAACAGGACGTGAAGGATTGAAAGTACATCGATTAATCGATGCGTTAATGGCATCTTCCGAACTGCAAAAAACGGTTGCTGTGAGTGGAGAGGCCTAAAGTGGAGAATAATTAGTACCCAATACAGCAGTGTTGTACTCATTAGAAAACTTTTATCACTTAGATAATTATCACAGACAAAAAACACAGCAAACGTTGCAGGGAGCTATAGATGGTTTCATGGCTAATTATTATTGTCGGTTTAATTTATAGTTGGATTTTTATTGATACAGACTCTACTTCAGGTCTGAGAAATTCATTTGCTCCCGTCGTCTTCGGCATACTTGTCATTGTGGCTATCATTAAAATAGTAAATCCTTGGTCTGAAACAAATCGCAGTAACTCTAAAAATGGTGACTGTGGTAGCTTTTGGAGTGGTAATGATTCAGGAGGAGATGGCGGCTGGGGTGGTGGAGACTAAAGCTCTGATAACTTTTTTTATATAAAAACTATGAAATATAGACTCCGAGAGTATCAATAATAGTATTTTTATCGCTGTAGAATTGTTGTTGCAGCCGTCACTCCACCTCCATTCGTTATATCCATCGCTGTGAGCCGTTTTAAAAAGCAGATCGATCAGCTACTGCGGCTCAACAGTGCGCGTTTTATAGTGGCCGGCACAATCAATTTATGTAACGGGGTAATCGCCGTCATATAAAACTTGCCGAAGAAGTTATGTACGTGAACCACGCTAGAGATAGTCACCAATCGACTGTCATCAGCTGCTTGAAAGATCGATATTTGCACATCTAAATGCTTGTCACTGTCGATTAAAATCACTTCCTGTTCACTGATTGCTTTTATGGAAAAAATCCCAACGCTATCGCCAACTTGGTAGTCGCTCGCTGCTTTGCTTTTATCAACATCACCAATGTGGCCTAAATGTTTTAAACCTAAGCGGGATACAATGCTGTTACGCGTCGCCATTAACAGGTTGACCCAGTTGGGGATGGTCGCAACTTGAGCTAACCATATTTGCATAGCGGTGCTAGTACTTTGCTCAGTGTAGCTATAGGCATCGCTGTAATAAGCACCTTTTAATTGTGTGAATATTTGGCTTTGTGCTGGGATGTTAGAGGGCTGAACTACTACTTTCATTGTTATATATCATCCTTAATAAAGGTTGCAAAATTCAATCCGACACTTAGAAAAATGGTTAATCGTTTGATCGTAAAGCTATTTTCTACAGAGCCATTAAACGCCAACTTTTATTTAATGACAAGTAGAGTTGATGGCGATTGAGCAGCGCTTAGCAATCGGTAAAGCCTCATAAAATGACATTGTTCATGCATTAGAGTCCCTTTTTTATTTATAGTGTCATAAAGCTGGGTATTGGATTTGCTAAATCGCACTGTGATTTCGTCATGATTTTTATAAAGGAGACAACCATTAACTGCCAATCAAGCCGAGTGATAATGCTATTTTATTGCGCTTAGAATGATGCCCAACTGGGGAATCTAAGTCGAAAGAGTTGCATTTTATAGTTAGATCTGAAATCATAATGAGAATCATTACTAATAAGCTCTTGTATAGAGGTTTCAGATTAACATGGCCTATGATATGCAAACGGATCTCTCCCAACTCTATGAAATGCATCAAGGTTGGTTGGCTAACTTCCTAAAAAAGCGGCTCAATTGTTCCCACCGTGCTGCAGATCTAGTGCAGGATACCTATTTAAAAATACTGATCAATGGCAAGCTCCCCCCAACAGCTTATGCCAGGCAGTATTTGAGCAGAGTCGCTAAGGGGTTGATGGTTGATCATTATCGGCGCTGGCGAATAGAGCAAGTCTATCTTGAGAGCCTGCAGCATTTATCAGAGGCAGATCATGGCTCCCCTGAATATCATCTGCAAATTATTGAAACCTTGATTGAAATTGATACCTTATTACATAACCTATCCGATAGAGCGCGAGAGGCCTTTTTGTTAAGAAGGCTTGAGGGGTTGTCTTATCAGGCAATTGCGCTGCAAATGAATGTCTCTGTCTCCTCAGTTGAAAAGTATGTTGCTAAAGGTCTGCAAGTTTGCGCGGTGGCGGTCATGGAACATGCTTTGTGAGTGCATCGCGCAGGGCAGATTTAGAGCGTATCCAGCAGGCGGCAATTTGGATGGCGCGTCTATGGTCAGATGAGCCAACACAGCAGCAGCGAGTAGCTTGCGAAGCGTGGCGCAATGCTGATCCAGATAATGAAAAAGCTTGGCAGTGTACGCTCAATGCGCAGACTCGTTTAGCCATGGCGCCAAAGAATAGCACCCACTTAATTACCCGCAGCCGGACAATGTCGCGGCGAAATATGTTGGGATTGGCTGGTTTCGGTGCGGGTGGCTTGATGTTTGCGGGAGGGTATCAGCTGCATGATAATAAGCCCCACTGGGCGGGCTACTTAACCAGCGCTCAACTGAGTACCCAGACCGGTGAAATAAAGAAGCTTCGTATGCACAATGGTGCTCAGCTAGCGGTGAATACTGCGACGGATATCTCAATGTCTGCTGCTGATTCGCTAGTGCTGAATGACGGTGAAATTTGGCTGGAAAGCCGTAGTGAAACTCCAGTGTACATTGATACTCCAAACGGCAGAATTACTCACCGCGGTGGACAGTTAAGTGTCCGCCATACCAATGCCCACAGCAAGGTGAGCTTGTTTTCAGGCAACGCAGCAAAAATTAAGGGCAGTAACATGGCGGATGCAATGTTATTGCATCCCTTGCATAAAATAGATTTTAGGGCGTCGGAGGTTGGGCCACTGCACTCTGCCAATATCAACGATATCGGCTGGGTAAAGGGTAAGCTAGTGGTACAAAATATGCCATTGGCTGACTTTATCGCTGAGCTGAGTCGCTATCGAACAGGCATGTTACGTATCTCTCCAGAGTTAGCTGATTTGTCGGTGACGGGAGTGTTTACGCTCAGCAATACTGATCTTATTTTGCAGCAATTACGCGCGAGCTTGCCAATTAAAGTGCAGCAATTGACTCGTTATTGGGTAAGCATCTCCGCAGTATAAAAGTCATTAGTAAACGCAATCCCAGTCACAACAGAGCAGCTAAATGACTGTTGTCTGCTTATAAAACGTCCATGTCCCCTTTCAGTCAGCTTTTAAAAGAGAGCTGATCTAGCACTCGTATCAATTTTTAATCTCAAGTATTAGAAAAATAATACAAATATTAATTTTTTCTTTACGGGTTTTTAAATCTCATTCGTTAAAGAAGTATAAATCTGAAAATTACTAATGAGAGATAATCAATGAAGTCCTCGAAGTTTAGTGGCGTATTTAAAGTCTTAGTGTTGGCAGTGCCAGTGAGCACCGTTTGTCTAGCAGGGATGGGTCCTAGTGTACAAGCGGCGGAACAAATAACGCTCAGTGAAGCGCGTCAATATTCCATAGCGCCAGGGCCGCTGGGCCAAGTATTAAATGAGTTTTCGCTGCAGGCTGGGATTGATTTTTCCATGGATGCGTCTCTCACGGCGCAACAGAAAAGTACTGGTGTGTCTGGTACTTATCGGGTGAATGAGGCCTTAGATGTTTTATTAAAAGGCACCGCTCTGGTGGCGCAGAAAATGGCTGCTGGTAGTTTTGTCCTTAAGGTAGCGCCTATAAAATTAGGCCTGCAGACCGTTATTGTGCATGGTAAAAGCGATGTCGATGAAGATGGCTACAATGCTGTTTTCGATAAAAACACCTCCAGTGCCTTTATGGGTAAACGGGACGTAGAACGCTTTAAAGGCACAAACCCCTCTGATTTATTACAAGGTGTGGCGGGTGTCTTTAGTGGAGAGTCACGTAACAGTGGTGCGTTAGATCTAAATATCCGAGGCATACAAGGCCCGGGCCGAGTGCCGGTGAGCATCGATGGCACGGAACAGGCATTGACAGTATGGCGTGGCTATAACGGCGCGACCAACCGCAACTATATCGATCCAAACCTTATTAGTAATATCCAGATCTACAAAGGCGCGACTAACGAGCGTGACGTGAACAGTGGTGTCGGTGGCGCCATGGTGATTAAAACACTGGCAGCGGATGATATTGTTAAAGAAGGCGAGAGCTTTGGGGTTGAATGGGTCTTAGAGGGCAGTAGTAATGCGATTAAGCCTCGTGTTCCGCGATTGCATACAGGAGAAAAAGCGAGTGATATTCCAGGGTTCCCCTCTGGGTTTTACCCCTACACAGATCCAAGCTTGCTGGTGGGCGTTAAGTCTAAATCAGCGAGCGATCAAAACCCACTCAGTGGAGCGGATGCAGCCTACCGCCTAGCGGTGGCGAAAAAAACTGAAGACTTTGATTTGTTAGCTGCTTATGCCTATCGCAAACGTGGTAACTATTATTCAGGGTCGAATAATAGCGATTATTACAGTCAATCAAGTGATGGAAAAAAAGATTATGTCATCTCTATGGCAAATTTTTGGAAGCCCGGTGATGAGGTAACCAATACATCCAGTGAGATGGAATCGTTACTGCTAAAAGCAAACTTTCATCTCTATAATGATCAACAGCTGAGTTTTGGTTTTCGCCAGTCTCAATCCAGTTACGGTGAGATTATGCCCTCCAGAATTAACACCGCTGCTGATAGGGCATCAATTCAGTGGCCTTTAAGTAAAGTGGATGCCAAAGCATATAACATCACTTACAACTACAAGCCGTTGGATAATTCTCTGGTAGATTTTAACGCTAACCTATGGCGTACAGATACTGTCAGCGATACTTATAGTGCCGGCGGATTCCCCAATCAGAATTTAGTGTCTGATCCAGACGGTACTTTGTATAATACTGCAATTGCCAATGCTCGTAACATTCGTGACGGAATCTCTCTGAGTAATAAAATGCAGCTCAGTGATAGCTTGGACCTTACTTTAGGTGCTAATTTTCAACACGAGAAACTCTCATCTGTTGATGAATATGAGCCAAGACTGGTCGCTGGTCGCTCGTATCCAAGAGCTGGGCGTCGCGAAGAGTGGCAAACTAATTTTGATTTGTCTTTTCAGCCAGTGGATAAATTTAAAATAAATGCAGGTATGAGTTATTCCGCCTACTGGGCTTATGATGATTTCCTCGCGGCTCATCCTGATGAGTTTGACTCAGTACTCACTGAATATTTCAAAGTTGTGTATAGCACAGAAACGTGGCACACCGATTCAGATACAGTGCACCTAGCCAACATAGCTTCGACCACCTCTAGCCTGGAAGATGTTAGAGACTTATTGTGGGATCCCACTGACCCTTTGTATATTCCCGTTTTTAAGGCGATTGCCGATGGGTGGTTCGCTGCGAACCTCGCTACGGCATTGGTACAAATCGAGGCGGATCGCACTCGTTTAATCAAAGAAACCAACTCCGATCTTACTTGGAAACCCGATGAGGAAGGCAATTATTCGCGGGAGGATTTCGCTTGTCTTAACGGAGAGCTGGATGATTTAAATGTGACCAGTTGCAGAGCGGATGGTGTTGAAGTGACTCAAAAAATGAAGGCTGAAAAAAAATCAGATCACGGTTGGGTACCGCATTTAATGGCGAGTTATCAATTCAGTGATTATAGTCGCGCCTATTTTAAATACAGCGAAACATTACGTTTTCCCAGTATGTTTGAGAGCACTATTGCCTTTTCTGCCTCGCAGTCCCTTTACGATCTTAAACCAGAACACGCCTACAATTGGGAATTAGCTTATGTGCACGATCTTACCCAGTGGCTCCCCAATGCCGAATATGCTGATATCAAACTGGCATATTACGAGAACCTGACTCGTGATGTGATAGAACGAGACAGTAAATTTAAGTTTAACAATATTGATAAACAAAAAATTAGGGGCTTAGAGCTAGATTTTCGCTACGATAACGGCCGGTTTTTCACTGGGTTAGGCGTCAATTACAATTTACAAAATGAAATATGTGATGAAGATACAGCCGCCATGCTCTCAAGAAATAACACCGTGGTATCTTTGGCGAACCCTATGCCTGACTGTTTTAAATACGGCTTCCCCAATGGCTATCAGCTAGCGCAAGCTACTCCGGATCTATCTGCTAATTTGTCTTTAGGCGGGCGCTTTTTAGAGCGCCGCTTAGAGGTTGGAGGGCGAGTGACTTATTACAAAGGGTATGACAATGAGGATTTGGATTGGTATGCGCAACACACTAATCCAGGTTATGTCTATTTCTACAACACTCCCTTTAGCTGGGGCGAAACACTGCTTTTTGATGCCTACGCCCGTTATAAAATCAATGATGGACTCGATGTAGAGTTTGTCGGTACTAACTTAACGGATCAATATTATGTAGATCCCTCCACGAGAACCGCTATCGCAGCGCCTGGGCGCACGGTAAAACTGAGTTTAACGGGGCGTTTTTAAACGTACTGTTCTACAAGGCAGAGTTTGGCTCTGTTATTGAAAAGCGTGTTTATTTAATTGTTTAGTTAATAGTTTAGTTTATAAAATGAGGAGTAATACCATGAAATATTTACCTTTAATTGGGGTCGTTACAGTCGCTGTTAGCATGGCAACCAGTATGACTCAAGCGGCGGGGTTTGCCGGTGAAACCACTAACGCAACTTATGTGAACGTGGATGTCTCCAATGTTTATTATCCTGGATCGCCACATACAGTTGGTTTGGCAGGGATTTCTGTAGAAGTAACCGGTGTCGATGATTACGTTGATTTTGCCGGTTTAACCACTTATGGCTCTTATGCCAATGGCGTTTATTCTCTAAACTTTCCCTATACTGGTGCGCCAGCAAGTCATAGTGATTTAGGGGTGTTTCATTTCGCAGAAGTAGGTAGCAGTGACGTATGGTTTGGCGAGTGGTCTAACGATGGCAGTCTTGGTAATACTACCCGTACGGTTTACTACTCTGGGATGAATGCAGACAGCTCGGTTCCCTCATCCGGAACAGCGTCTTATACGGTAGTGGGTATCAATAACTATGATGGCAGTGCGGGTAGCTTACTCAACGGAACTTTGAGTGCTGATTTTGGTGCAGCAACGCTGAGTGGCACTTTGTATAATGCTGACTTTAGCAGCATTGTAAATCTTGGCAGCACTACTATTAACAGTGATGCCTCGGTAACCGGTTCATCTGCCCTAGGGTTATTTAGCGGTACTTTAGTGACATCAGGAGCTGTCTCTGCACAGTTCTACAACGGTCAAACGGATCTTGCTGGTCTGGTTGATTTCGCAGGGGCCAATTATGATGTGGCCTTTGGTGGTACTAAGAACTAGTTAGTTCTGTGATAAGCCGAGCACCTGTCAAAGTGCTCGGCACTTCTCTTCTCTCTTTTTTATTAGAGTGTCCCTGATGTTTTTATTTATGCAGAATCGATGTTTGTGTAGCTGTCTGTTGCTGGTATTGACGATAGTGTTTATCAGTGCGTCTGCTGATGCCAGCGATATCGATACTCAATTGCGTATCGAGCAAAATATTGAAAAAAATAGTCACCATCAAGAGTTAGATATTCTCAAGGATGAAGATTATCTAGGGCATAAACATCCAGAGCTGATCCTAGAAGGTAAGTCTTATCCCGTAAAACATAATGTTAATGATCTTGGACGAGCACTCTATGTGTCACTGCAAGAGAAAAACTGGAGTGCTGCACAGTATTTTCTCAGTCAATATCAAAGCTTGCACAACCCGGACCCACAATTATTGGCTTATGCAAAAGGGTCGCTGGCGAGGATTAAAGGGGATTTGCAATCATCCATTAAAGAGTTCCAGCATTTATTATCCCTCAACGCCCATTTTTTACCGGGGCAGTTGGCGCTCGCTAGGGTGTTGTTTGAAGACCATCAAGATAGAGCAGCGAGTAGTGTGTTTGCAAAAATAGCGAAAAAATTAAATGCCGATAATAAGCAGCAGAAAGGGGTAGGCCGCACGGTCACCAGCTTTAGCAGTGCGCTGAAAAAACGCGGCGACTGGGCACGGACTGTCATTGTGGGTGGGGTATGGAAAGATAATCTCAATCAATCTTCACAGAGCGAAACTTGCCTGCTCAGCTATCAGGGACAATGTATTTATACACGCACTCTTCCTGAGGCTATATCAGCTGCTGGTCTAGATTATCAGCTTACTGCCAGTAAAAAATGGTCCTTTGCTAAACATCATGGGCTCTACACTAAATCACTATGGTATGGCCAAAGATATGACGAATATTCCCAGTACAATCAAAGTACTTTCAATAGCCAACTCGGCTATCGGTACCAAGATATAGATACTCAAATACGTCTGGCACCGCTGTTTGAATTCTCCAGTTACGGCACTGAATCTTTATATAGTGCCTGGGGGCTGCATGGCGAATGGACAGAGAATATTTCTAGGCAGCGTATGTTCAAATTTAATGTCGACTACAAAGAACTGCGATACAAAAAGGACAACTACCAGCGTTACGATGGGCCCTCTTACTCGCTCAATGCCACCCTTTGGCAAGGTTTTACTGATAATTGGACAGTATTTGGCGGGGTGGATTGGTTAAATAGGCTGGCAGAAGATCGGCCTTATGCCTATCGTCAGGTAGGCATGCGCATCGGTGTTTCTAAAATCTTTACCAATAAGCTCAGCACCACGTTATTTGGTGCTGTTCGACAGCAGTCGTATCATGAGTTTAGTAACCTTTTAGGGGAGCGGCGTGAGGATAATGTGATAAATATCACTCTAGTGGTTAAAGCGCCTAATCTTTCGCTGTTTGGGGTGACTCCCAGTCTGACGCTGTCACATTTTGATACTCGCAGTAATGTTGATTGGCTATACAGCCAGCGAAGCAATGAGATCAGTCTAAAAATAGAAAAGAGCTTTTGACATGTCTATCAAGTTAAACACCATGATTCCCTTCGCCTTAAGTGCGCTATTGGCCTGTACCTTGTTGCAGGGAGCTGGCAATTGGCAGGTACATCAAGACAAAGCGATGTCGTTGTATCAGGCAGGTTTAAATCTAAAGGCCGAACGACAGGTAAGGCAGGCACTGAGTATCGCTAAAAAGGCGGGTAATGGGGCTAAATTTACCGCGAGTAGCCTCAATTTACTCGCTTTTATCCAAAGCTCCAACGGCGATTTTGCTAAGTCCATTAACAGCATACAACAGGCGATTATACTGAGTAAAAAACACTACGGTAAACGCCATTCGCAAGTGGCTGTGCTGTTATTCAATAAAGGTGGTTTTTTAGAGCAATTGAATAAAGAAAGCTTAGCGTTTACTGCTTACAGTGATGCTTGGGAAATACAACGTATTGATAACAACTTGGTTGTTGAGGATTCGCTAAAAACGATTAGTGCCTGGGTGCGATTAAGTAATCAAAAGCAACAATATTCGGCGAGCATAAAACAAGCTGCATCCTTTTTAGAAGCGCAGCAGCAGTTAAAAACAGCTAAGTTTAGTGAGGGATTGCGTTTACTAAGCTACGCTTTGGCTCACGCTTACCTTGCGCAGCAACAACCAGTCATGGCACAGCAGATATTAAATCGAGAGTTAAATGTCGAACGAAAATTATTGAGCAAAAATGATCTGCGTATTGCCGCAACGCTCGAGCGGCTCGCTAACACACATGATATAGACGACAGCGGAGAGAAAGCAGTATCACTGCGGGAGCAGGCGCTTAATATCCGAGCGAACTCTAATCAAGTGACATTGATTAATGCGATGAACTTAAATGAAGTAGCACTGCTTAGCCAAACAAAAAAAGATTATAGAAAAGCGCAGCAACTCTACCAAAAAGCATTGCAAACACTGAGTGAATTACAGCGGGATAAAGGAATAGAACAAGCGCTTATTCTGGCAAATTTTGCTAGTTTGCAAGCGGCAAAAGGTGATGAGCAGCAAGCATTAATACTCTATAAAAAATCTATTCAATTACACAAAGTGCTCAACGCCAAACCAGTACAAGCAGCTTTTACCGCCGCGAGAGCAGGCTCAATTTACTATGGACGGCATCAATACAAACAAACAGAAGCACTCTTTTTACAATCTTTACATTGGATAGAGGGGGCTGACCAATCCGCTGCCGACAATGACTTTCATAAAGTGGCTTTAGATAATTTAGTCGCGCTTTATGCTGCGTGGCATAAAAACAGCAAGAGAGCGATATACCTTAAAAAGCTGAAATCATTAGGTAAGTAAGCAGCTGTAAAATTGCTAAAAAAGGGGGGGGGTAGTAATGAATATTTGTTTTTGTGCATCGAATACTGAAACTACACAGCGTAGCCCCAGTATTTTATAGCTATTGAAAAGCTGTTATTGACTACAATTACCCTTTTTAGCCATTTCTAATTTACCAATCGCTTTTTGTCCTTTTTCTAAGCTAACTTGTTCTACCCCAGCACCACCAACAAATAACCCCATTTTAATAAACTGTCGAACGAAATAGTTTTTTCCGCTATCTGTTTGTATGTTCAAGTCATTAGGCGAAAACTCTGATTCTGTTGAAACTTTATGCATTTCATCGCCGTTAACTTCTTCATAAAAGAAAGTATTTGGTGCTGATTCACCAATGCACTTACCATCTACCCATAAATCCTTTTTGAGAGCGGCGCCAAACACTCCTGATCGGTAAATGTACAGACCAGCCTTGCCATCTGCCGGGGGGTTAAACTGTTTTGCTTGTTCACTGAGCTCACTGCTCTCCATCGTGACAGAGGCGCAGCCTGTAAATAAAAGAGAGAGAAGTGCAACAGTGAGTAGTTTTTTGAACATTAGAATTCCTTTTCAATAGAGGTGAATTTGCCCGCGCCTAAAGCAACATAAGTTGCTTATTATTCGTTGACAGCTGAATCATTAAAGTGACACGGGGCTTTTATAACAGAGTTAGAATAAATAAGTACATTGGAATATGGATAATATTAAGTTAAATGTCTTTAAATGGATGCGGATGAAAAAGGAAAGGGTAGTCATTATGTTGCTGAAAACAAAGTTTTGGAGAAATCACTCGTCGCAAATAGTCACGCACTTAGTACTTAACGATTTGTTATTCGGGTAGTTAGGTGATCTTCTCAGTCAATGACGACTCGACTAGTGACGCCACAGTTATCAGTATTTACTGCACCTATCAAAGCCACTGTAATGGCCGCTTTTATTAAAGCGGCTTGGTGTTAGGTGCTTGCATCTTCATGGTGATTTTAAGGTTGATAGTGGATATGACTATCTCCTTCTTTTGTACCAAGAAAAGTGAATGTTGGTATGCACCACGATAGCGCCAACACTAACAGCGACTAACCCTATTACTAAGGTGGTGGTTAAAGTTTCATCGAACAGATAAACAGCAGCTATCCCAGAAATTAGCGGCACTATGGCCATCATCGAACCCATGGCGCTAGGGCCAAGCAAACGCACTGCTTTTACGTAGAAGATCATCTGTATGATGGTGGCTAAAAAACCTTGATAAAATGCCTGTAAAGCAATGTCTTGCCATAAATTGAAGGCGAGATTCTTGGGCAGTAATGTAATATAAACGGGTAGGTAGAGCATGCAGGTTAGCATAGCTAAACTCACTGTCGCCTGCCACGGGGTGATTTCCCAGCGCTTGATTAATACTGAAAATAGCGCCCAGCAAAAAGCCCCAGCCGCCAAATAATAATGTCCTGCGTTAAGCCCTGGACCTGTGCTGAATAATGGCCAAATTAAAGAGGCTACTCCAGCGCTGATTAAGGCAAGTCCTAGCCATTTGTTGACGGGGATTTTATCGGAGTCAAATAGCGCGGCTAATAAAATAATAAACAGTGGAATTAAGCCCACTAATAACACTGCGGCATGTGAGGCACTAGCCAATTGAAACCCTTGGAAAGTGAACAGTGCATAAGCTAAACCCCCGATTAAACTGGCGGCGATGAAACGCGGCTCAAATAAATTAAAGCGAAATTTAAACCACCAAATTGGTAGTAGCAGTGCACTGCATGTTGCATAGCGAATAGCGATCACATCAAAACCGTTTAAGGCACTCACGCCTCCCTGCCTTGAAACTAATATAAACCCTGACCAAATTAATGCGGCCGCTAAGGCGTACATGACGCCATGATTGATAGAGGATTTATTCCATAAATTGCTGAGCATGGTGAATTTTCGCGCTAACATATTTATATATATTCCTTAAATACTAATAATTTCAGTAGAGTCTAAAGCACTGTTGCATTCATTAAAAATGAATTATTATGAATGATGTATTCGTAAATTGTGAATATGTATAATCTAAATGATGGGTTGTGTTGCTATGGAATTATCAGATCTAAGAATATTTACCCAAGTTGTTAATTCAGGCGGTATCACCGCCGCTGCAGAAGCGCTGCATCGGGTGCCCTCTAACGTGACAGCCAGAATAAAAAAGCTAGAGAAAAACTTAGATAAAACGCTGTTTATTAGAGAGAAGAATCGCCTGCGTATCTCTCCAGCAGGGGAGCAGTTATTGCCTTATGCGCAGCAATTGCTGGCCTTGGCGCAAGAGACGTTAACGGCGATGGGCGATACGAGAGTGAGCGGGACGCTAAAGCTGGGGGCGATGGAAGCTGTGGCAGCCACACGTTTAGTGGATCCGGTGATGCAATTTCATCAGCGCTATCCAGATGTTGATTTAGAGATAAAAACGGCACCTACTGGGGAGTTAATCGCCCGCGTTTTAGAGGGCGAAATAGACTTGGCGCTAGTTGCGGATCCACCGCCGGATAGCCGTCTGCATGCCAGTGCAGTGTTTGAAGAGCAGTTGGTGATTGTGTCTTGCCTGAGTCATCGTGATATAAAAGAGCCGCAAGATTTGTGTGATTCGCCCACTTTTATGGGGTTTAGTGCCAGCTGTGCCTACCGCAACCGGCTAACTCAGTGGATCAAGCGCAGTGGCAATATCAGTAAAGTGGTTGAAATTAGCTCTTATCATACGTTGCTAAGTTGTGTGGCGGCGGGTATGGGTATTGGTCTTGTACCCGTGGCGTTACTGGCGGATTACCCCTTTGCCAACAGCTTAAAAGTACATCAGCTACCGGAGCAATGGTCGCGTTCAACTACGCATTTCATTTGGCGATGTAACAATGAGAAGTCAGCTATTAAAGCCTTTATGGATAGTGTGGAGGGGAATATAAGTAAAGAGCAGGTAACTGATAGTATGTAAGAGCACAATGGACATGGATGGAGGTGGCTATGACTGAAACGATTGAATGGGTGATGTTGGTCGAGGTAGAGAAAGCTCAGCGGGTGCGCTGTGACTACCCCAATTGTCATCACAGTGTTTATCGGCGTATCCACATCCTTAAATATCCTGATGGTAGTTTTCAGTGTATCGGTTCAGGCTGTTTTAAAAAGCTAAGTCACGAAGTTGGGGTTAATATTTTTAAAGCAGCCAGTGTTACGTACTTTTCTGGCAGTAAAGCGCTGACCAGTGCACAGCGCCAGCAATTGATAGATAATCGCAGTGCATTGTTAGAAAAGTTATTAGCCGAGGGCTTGCAGCAACAACAGTCTATTGCCGTGATAAGGAGAGGCGATCTCACAACAGATATAACGGTTAAACAGTTGGAGCCCGAAACTGCGAACGAGGTTGAGAGCGAGGCAACTCCCAAGCTAGTGATTATGCCAAAGCCCGTCAATATTTCTCAAGCTAGCCCGGTAGAAAACTATCATTTGTTGCGAAAATATCAGAAATTTAATCCATTAATTAACTACGCTAGTTTTCCTCAGGGAGAAAAATACTCAAGGGCGTTAGATATGGTACAAGGAAAATACCGGCAGCCAGGGAGGCGAGTGGATACAGGCAGTGTTGCTTTTCAGCGAGAGGTACAAATCTTGATTGATGATATGGTTGATTATAAGGCGCAAGAGCAAGAGCAAGAGCAAGAGCAGTAGCGGGTAATAAAGGTAGCGAGCAGAGAAAGTTAAAATATACTGACCCGCAACCAATAGTCCTACTTAGAAATCAACACGTCTCCTGCCTGAATGTTACTCTGTCCCGCTAATCCATTCACTCTTCCCTGAGCTGAATTTGCCTGAGTTTTCTGTACAGTGAGTACTAGCGGAGTTTGGCTGAGTTCGATGGTAGGGTTTTGCTGGTAGTCATAAAAGGTCGATTTACGATAAACATCAAATTTATCGCCTTGTTTAATGCCCGATGAACTCCCGGCCTTAAACCATATTTTGCTCTCGTTAGCGCGAGTGATTTCAACGGAGAAACTATTGCAGCGCAGTTCGCTGTTAATCTCTAGTGCCATTTTGTCGATTTCTTTGCTGACTTGTTGGCCGTAATCGAGCTGCCAAAACGGGCTGCTGGCAAAGCCAAATTTTTGACGATCATTATTGCCCCAAAGACCTGCCGTTCTATAGCTCTTTTGACTGACAAGTGCGCCGGTAAAGCCATCGTGGATGAATAAGTCCACTTCAAAAGCGCGCATGTAGCGGCTGCTCAGATAATCGAGTTTGTGATAGGCGTCTACAAAATAGTTCTTTGATCTGAAGACGCTGGGGGTAAGCATAGAGATGTCACGTATTACACCAGAGATAATATATTGCACTTCTAACTGCCTTGTTTGTTGCAATACGGTAGTGAGTGATCCCTGGGGAAGCTGGGCGGTAGCGGCGGTATTAACCTCTGATAAAAGCAGTAAATTACCGGCATTTAACGCCTCAATTTTATTGTTGTTAGTCAGTCTTTTGACCAGTTCGGTAGCCATGCTCGATTCGATATTACGCAGGCGACCAATGCTCGCCTGTTTGGGATCGGCCATTGGGAAAGCTGCCACGGCCACTCGCTTGCGATAGTGAGTCGCGCTATTACCGTTGCTACATTTATTATGAGATTCAATATTAACGCTGATGAGTACGGTGAGGATGTTGCCGCTGATGGTTTCTTTAAGTACTTGATGCTGGCCGACATTGGCAAGTGCTTTTATGGAGAGCTTGTCTTTGACTATCACCCCTTGCTCTAGCTGGAGTTGCGTGCTGATAAAAGCATTAGCCTGCAGCGCCGCTTGCTCTTTGGCGCGTGTTATCGCTAAGTTACGGGCACTGGTTAAATCACCGGAGACAACTAAGGCTTGGCCATTTGCCTGTACTGTTAGAGCTTGCACAGGCGTGGCGAGCAGCAAGGTAAATGCAAAAATCACTTTGTGGCGTTTAATAACAGCCATCATTATTTTGCTCAACATCATTCAATAATTACCGATAATATAATAAAGCGTTGATTAGGATGTAATTAAACATGGGTAAAACTAACTAGTTTTCGTTTGATTTTTAATTTTGACACTATAATACATTTAGGCGATATAGCGAACAGTTGCATAGAGTCGGTATCAGTCTTAGTGTAGTATCTCTCATAAACTTGTTTAGCGTAAAGGCATTACAGCATGAAGAGCGTGTTATTAATCAGTATCTTGGTGTTGAGCGGTTGTGTCGCTCAAGGAGTAAAGTCTCCCTTCTCCAATAAAATGTCTGCGCAAGAGGCGCGTGCTATTGTGCAGCAGGCGATTGAAATTGACAGCTTGTCGGCGTTCGCAGAACCCGCTGCAACGGCAATTACTCCGATTGAGCCCAATTATTATGATCCTATCAGTGAAGCGGTTGCGCAAATGGCCGATCAGATGGTGCTGGGATTAAGACAGAACAGAGTTAAGCGTTTACCCGTGGCAGTATTGCCCTTTAAATCACTGCGTCACAGTGTGCACGACGATTTGTTTGGTGCGCGGCTATCAGAGAGTTTTGTTTTTCCGATGACCCAGCGTGGCTATAATATGGTCGACTACCGAGCGGTGAGTTTGGTGACCACAGATAAAGCACAAATGACCAAAGGCAACTTGCCGACGTTACAGCAGCAGTACAAAATTTATTACATACTGACCGGTACTTACGCGCGGCACGGTGATGGCGTAGTAATTAACGCGCGCATCTTAGATGTTGTTACCCGTCAAGTGGTAGCGGCGGGTCAATCCCACATCGCCTATAAACGTTTAGAGAGTCAGCTGCCGGGATATAATCCAATCGATGCGTTAAATCGGGGTTATATAATCGAAAATGGTATAGGCCCAGAATAGGTTCAAAATAGGTCCAAAATAGGTATAGGTACATGAAATTTTCTAGCGTATTTAAAAGTGTGTTACTAGTAACACTGATCTCTTTAGTGGGTTGTGAAACTGTGTCTAAAACAGCTTCCAAAACCTTTAGTGCCATTGGTAATACTTTTAGTAGTTCCAACAAAAATATCCAAACATATAGGGCCACAGGTTATGCACCCGTTAGCAAACAGCCTGGTCACACTGTGGGTGAAAAAGTAATTAATGCTATTCGCGCCTCTAAATTACGTGCTTACCAAGAGTTGGCGGCAATGATACATGGGCAATACATCACTAGTAGCAGTACCGTAAAAGATATGGTGTTGGTCAATGATGATTTTAAAACGGCGGTAGCGGGGATTGTACGTGGTGCACGAGTGGTAAAGTCCTATCCTATTCAAGACGATGTCTATGCGACTATTTTAGAAGTGAATTCCAATCAGTTGCAACAAGCGTGGATTGTCAATAATAATTGAGAAGCTAAGAAGCTAAGAAGCTAAGAAGCTAAGAAGCTAAGAAGCTAAGAAGCTAAGAAGCTAAGAAGCTAAGAAGCTAAGAAGCTCACCTGTATTAGATTTTCTCTGTGTAGCGAAGCGCCTCTGTGTCCTCGGTGGTAGATAGTCTTTAAAAGATTTTTCACCACAGAGGTAAGACATAAAAAATTAAGCGAAAGGCACAACAAATATCTTGACGGAGGGTGGGTAAAATAACCCTCTGCTTGCTCACAGCTCACAGCTCACAGCTCACAGCTCACAGCTCACAGCTCACAGCTCACAGCTCACAGCTCACAGCTCACAGCTCACAGCTCACAACCGTTACTTAGCGGGGAAGGCTTGGTTAAAAGCGGCCTTTTGCGCATCTGTTGCCGGCAGTTGGTGCTTCTCTTTCCAACTGTCGTAAGGCTCTTTGTAAATCACTTCACGTGCCTGGTCATAATCAATCTCTTGATTGCGCTCTTTTGCTGCTGCCATATACCATTTGGCGAGGCAGTTTCTGCAAAAACCAGCCAGTACCATTAAATCAATATTCTGCGCATCTTTACGCGAATCCAAATGCTCAATTAAGCGTCTGAAAGCGGCGGCTTCTATCTCTGTCTGGGTCTGTTTGTCCATGCTTGTGTACTCTGTAATGGTTATAAGATAGTTTCGCTTACGTGTTGGTCGAGCTGTTTACAGATTTCGGTCTGTAGCAAGTATATGAATTCTGGGTCTTCAACTAATGCGCCAGAGCAATCGGTGATAAAGAACAAATCCACCACTCGCTCTCCGACAATCGATATTTTTGCCTTGCAGACAATGATGTTATGCGTGGCAAATACGTCGCCTATGACCGCGAGTAAACCGGGTCTGTCGGGAGATATTACTTCTACTAAGGTGTAATTTTTACTTAAATCCCGGCTAAATTTAACTTTGCTTGGCGTGGTGAAAAGTTTCATCTGACGGCTGATGCGACGTTTGATAATAGATGAAT
Source organism: Oceanospirillaceae bacterium (assembly GCA_013215375.1). Classification (GTDB taxonomy): domain Bacteria; phylum Pseudomonadota; class Gammaproteobacteria; order Pseudomonadales; family Balneatricaceae; genus Rs1. Next base: position 67,816 of record JABSRB010000016.1, read on the forward strand.
AGCTCTCGGGAGACGATAGCTTGCCGACCAATGTTTGGGTTATTTCATCGAGCCTTTGGCGGTTGTCCGGAATGGATTTGTTTTCCTGGGTCAATATGGTGTAGCTGCTAAAGCAGTAGTCCCCCTCGGTGGGATAGATGCGTGCATCTTGAATGCTAAGGGATAATTGGTCAAAAGTAGCGACGGTGACTGCAAATAAATTATCGGCGTTCTTGGTGTATATAAAGACTTCTGAGGCGCCTTCAAACAAGCGCAAAGTCGTTTTCTTTATCATCACTAAGGTTTTATCTAGGGCGTTTTGCTCGAGAATAGACTTGGTGTGCCAGGCAACGTTTTTGGCGGTCTCGTGGAGAAAATAATCATCACCTAAACTCGACCATAAATCATCGATAAGTTGCTGGTCAATCTTGTCGATGGTGAGCATTTCTAATGCTTCTTGCTGCACTTGTTCTATCAGATCTTGATAGTTTACCGGGTTCTCTACACCGCGTTTGAGAGCCAGTTTAGTCTCGCCATATAGTTGGCGCATTAATGAGGCGCGCCAGTTGTTCCACAGGCTATTATTGGTGGCGTTGATGTCTGCCACGGTAAGTACATAGAGGTAATCGAGATGCAGTACATCGCCAATATGCTTGGCAAAGCGATAGATGATATCGGGATCGGAGATGTCTTTGCGCTGTGCTGTCATCGACATTAGTAAGTGGTTGCGTACCAGCCAGGCAACTAACTGTGTGTCCCATTTGCCCAAGCGGTGACGTTTACAAAATGCAATGACATCCACAGTGCCTAGTTCTGAGTGATCGCCACCACGACCTTTGGCAATATCATGATACAGCGCAGCGATGTAAAGCAGCTCTATTTTTGGTAGCTGGTTGACCACACGATGCGCGATGGGGAATTTCTCTTTGTGCTCCGGGTGTCTAAATTGACGACACTTGCGGATGACTTTAACCGTGTGTGCATCCACCGTATATATATGAAACAAATCGTGCTGCATCTGTCCGACTATACGGCCAAACTCAGGTAGGTAACGACCGAGTATACCGTAGCGTATCATGCGCTTAAGCTCGGTAGAGACGCCGTCTTGTTGGCGTAACAATTCCATAAATAAGGATATGTTACGAATATCAGAGCGAAACTCATCGTCTATCAAATCCCAGTGTTCACGTATTAAACGGATGGTGGAAGCGCGTACTCCGGCAATACTGCGATCTTGTGCGAGTATGACGAACAGTTCCATCAGCGCGAAGGGCTGGTTCTGGAAGACCTTTTCATGAGTGACTTCTAAGAAATTGTTATGGAGTTGAAAGCGATTGTTGATCGTTTTTATAACCGTATCTTTTTCGCTGTTGAGACTCTCTTCAAAATGTTGCAGCAGCAGATCATTAAAGCCAGACATTTGCATGGCGATGCGGTAGTACTTACTCATAAATTGCTCTACAGCGAGTTTGCCTTTTTGATCTTCAAGGCCAAACAGCTCCGCCAGAGTGCGCTGGTGGTCAAGGAGTAGTCTGTCCTCGCGTTTATTGCTGATCATGTGCAGCGCGTAGCGAATTTGCCAGAGATAACGCTGGCCCTTGTTGAGTATCTCTAGCTCAGAGGGGGTGATAAAGCCGAAGTCGACTAAGTTGTCGATGCGCGCAGCGCCGAAGTAGCGCTTGGCTACCCAGCCTATAGTGTGAATGTCGCGCAGGCCGCCGGGCGAGTTTTTAATGTTGGGCTCTAAATTGAACTCGGTATTGTTGGTGCGTTTATGACGGTTAACTTGTTCCGCGAGTTTGCCATGTAAAAAACCTTTCGCATCCCAAGCTTCCTCAGAGGTGACGCGATCGTACATTTGACGACGTAGGTGCGGCTCACCGGTGATGGTTCTAGATTCTATTAAATTGGTAGCAACGGTAATGTCTATTTTGGATTGCTGGTAACAGTCCTCTACAGATCTAACGCTGGAGCCGACATCCAGTTTGATATCCCACAAAAAGGTGAGGAATTCACTAATGCTTTGTTGATACTGCTCGGGCTCCTGATCGTCAAAGAGGATCAGTAAATCTATATCTGAATAGGGGTGTAGTTCACCGCGGCCGTATCCGCCGACAGCGATTAACGATACTTTCCTATCTGCAGGCCAGTTAAACATACCCCAAGCGCTGGAGAGTAAGAAGTCTAATATTTGTGAACGGCCATAGATTAGCTGTTCAATTTCAATCCCTTTGGAGAACTCTGTATCCATGCATTCGCGCATGCTGGTGAGTGCGTTTTTAAACACGGCAATCGGCTGTTTGCTATTAGCTAATTGTTCAGCGAATTCATTTTCATCGAAAAAAACAGCAGTATCTATAATAGGGTGGGCAGTATCGGGCATGTTTTTTCCTGTACTGGAAAGAGTGGGGAGGGCTGCTATCTATGAGCGATTTATAGATAGCAGTTGTTGCGTGTTGCGCTTAAAAGTTTTCTTCGTGGCGTTTAGTAAGTACTTCGCAGCCATCTGCGGTAACTAATAGTGTGTGTTCCCACTGGGCGGATAAACGTCTGTCGCTAGTTTCAACGGTCCAGCCATCGCGTTTATTCAATTTAACTTGGCGTTTGCCGGCGTTGATCATCGGCTCAATGGTGAATATGTTGCCTTCAGCAATTACTTCGCCAGTGCCTGCGCGACCGTAGTGCAGTACTTGTGGGTCCTCGTGGAACTCTGCTCCGATACCATGACCGCAGTATTCGCGAACCACGCTGTAGTGATTCTTTTCGGCATGTTCTTGGATAATATGGCCAAAATCACCCAAGTGAGCGCCAGGCTTTACCAATGCGATAGCTTTATACAAACACTCTTGAGTGATTTCTACCAAGCGTTCAGCGTGTGCTAAAGGTTTGCCGACAAAAAACATCTTGCTGGTATCGCCATGATAGCCATCTTTTATAACCGTGATGTCGATATTAATAAGATCGCCACCTTTGAGCTTTTTGTCATTGGGAATGCCATGACAGACAACTTGATTAATGGAGGTGCAAATAGATTTTGGAAAACCATGATAGTTGAGGGGAGCGGGGATGGCTTTTTGCACATCGACAATATAATCATGGCAAATTTTATCTAATTGATTGCTGGTGATGCCAGCGACGACATGCTCCTCAATCATTTCTAAAACATCAGCAGCGAGTTTGCCTGCGATACGCATTTTGGCAATCTCATCTGCCGTTTTAATTAGTATAGCCATTATATTTGAGTAACCTAAATCTGTAGTGAGTTGTTAGCAAAACAGGTAACTATTTTCGCTCGAGCTTCCTAGCATTATTGCATGCTAAACAGGTGAATTCATATTTATAGGCATTGTATCTAATTTAGGTGGCACATTGGAGGTTTTCCTTCAATTGAGTGCTAAATTATGGTATAAAGTGCGCCCCGATAAATAGATAGGCTATGACTCGGGAAAATCACACACACATCGTCACGTCTACTGGGTGCCTGCGAATTTACTCAAAGGTTAGTATATGGGATGTGTGGACGTCGAACCCAAAAATTGAAGGAAAAGTTAAAATGGCACAAGTTACTATGCGTGAACTGCTTAAGGCAGGCGTACATTTCGGTCACCAAACTCGTTACTGGAACCCAAAGATGAATCAATACATCTTCGGTGCACGTAACAAGATTCATATCATTAACTTAGAGCATACATTACCTGCATTAAATGACTCTCTAAGCATTGTTAAGAACATGACTGTCAACAAGAACAAGATCTTGTTCGTTGGTACTAAGCGTGCTGCGAGCAAAATCATCAAAGAAGAAGCGAAGCGTGCTGGCATGCCTTACGTTAACCATAGATGGTTAGGCGGCATGTTGACTAACTACAAGACTATTCGCCAGTCTATTCGTCGTCTTCGCGAGCTAGAAGGACAGTCTGATGACGGTACTTTCGCACAGCTAACTAAGAAAGAAGCGTTGATGCGTCAACGTGAAATGGAAAAGCTTGAGCGTTCTATCGGTGGTATCAAGGAAATGGGCGGTCTTCCTGATGCATTGTTCGTTATCGATGTTGATCACGAGCGTATTGCAATCAACGAAGCAAACAAGTTAGGCATCCCAGTTATCGGTGTTGTTGATACTAACAGCAACCCAGATGGTATCGATTACGTTATCCCTGGTAACGATGATGCATTGCGCGCAATTCAGATCTACGTTGGTTCAATGGCTGATTCTTGCATTGAAGGCGCTGAAGTTGCCGCTGGCGATAAAAGCGAGTTTGTTGAAGTAAAATAAATAGTTAACTATTTGTTTTACGTTGGGTATTCTGTGTAACTTGGTTGTTATGCAGAGGGCTCAAGATACGAATTAAGTTATTTGATTTAAAAAGGGGAGCCTCGCTCCCCTTTTTTTGAATGTTGATTGAAGGCAATCAAAGGGGCGAGAATATGGCTGTTTCAGCTAAATTAGTTAAAGAATTACGTGATCGTACTGGTCTTGGCATGATGGAGTGTAAAAAAGCACTTGCTGCCGTTGACGGTGATGTTGAAAAAGCGATTGAAGAGCTACGTAAAACTTCAGGTATGAAAGCGGCTAAAAAAGCAGGCCGTACTGCTGCAGATGGCGTTATCTTAGCTAAAGTTGCAGACGATGGTTCTTACGGTGTTTTGGTTGAAGTTAACTCAGAAACTGATTTTGCAGCCCGTGAAGAGAACTTCCTAGGTTTCGCTAAAAAGGTAACAGAGGCAGCGTTTGCTGCTAAAACAGCCGATGTTTCTGTGGTTATGAATGCAGAAATGGTTGTGGTTCGCGATGCGCTAGTACAAAAGATTGGTGAGAACATCAGTCTGCGTCGTATTACTCTTATTGAAGGCGATTGTGTGAGTGCTTATGTTCACTCAAACAACCGCATTGGTGCATTGGTTGCTCTAAAAGGCGCTAACCAAGAAGTGGCAAAAGATGTTGCTATGCATGTTACTGCGACTAATCCGCGTGTTGTCAATAAAGACGATATGCCTGCTGATGAAGTGCAGAAAGAGAAAGACATTATCATGGCTCAGCCTGACATGGCGAGTAAGCCTGCTGAAATCGCAGAGAAGATGATTGTTGGCCGTATCGGTAAATTCCTTGCTGAAAACAGCTTAGTTGAACAGGCTTTTATTAAAAATCCTGATCAAAAAGTCGGTGCTATGGTTAAGGCTGCCGGTGGCGAAGTTGTTAGCTTTGTGCGCTTAGAAGTTGGTGACGGTATCGAAATTGCAGAAGTAGACTTTGCAACGGAAGTAGCTGCTCAACTTAAAGGCTAATATTTGCTGTAATTTCAAGCGCATGTGACTATTATAGTGACATGCGCTTTTTTGTATCTGTCATTCTTGAAAATAGAATGAATCAGATATGATCCAAACTGAAAACCGGAGAACATAAATGCCTACTGCGACAAAAAATAAGCTCTCTCAATATAAGAGAATACTCCTTAAATTAAGTGGTGAAGCGCTGACAGGGGAAGAGACTTTTGGTATCGATCCCAAAGTTTTGGATAGATTGTCACTAGAGATAGGTCAGTTAATTGGTATTGGAGTGCAGGTAGGTATCGTCATAGGCGGTGGTAACTTATTTCGCGGTGCTGCGCTGAGCAAAAATGGCTTGGATCGTGTTACCGGAGACCATATGGGTATGTTGGCAACGGTAATGAACTCGTTGGCGCTACGCGATGCGCTGGAGCGCGCTAACATTACCACTCGAGTAATGTCCTCTATTCCAATGAGCGGTGTGGTCGATCACTATGATCGTCGCCATGCAATGCGTTACTTAGGGCAAGGAGATGTGGTAATCTTCTCCGCCGGTACTGGTAATCCGTTTTTTACCACCGACACAGCCGCCTGTTTAAGGGGGATTGAGGTTGATGCTGATATTATACTCAAAGCCACTAAAGTAGATGGTGTGTATACCGCTGATCCAATGAAAGATACGTCGGCTAAACGTTATTTACATTTAGATTATGATGAAGTGCTAGAAAAGCAACTTGAAGTCATGGATTTAACCGCTATTTGTTTAACTCGAGATCAAGGTATGCCGATTCGCGTTTTTAATATGAACCGTCCAGGGGCGTTAGTTAACTTGGTAATGGGCGGAACAGAAGGTACGCTGATAAGTAGCGAAGAATATACTGGAGAAAAATATGCTGAATGAAATTAAACAAGAAGCGCAAGCACGTATGGAAAAAAGCGTGGTAGCGCTTGTCGATAACTTTAAAAAAATTCGTACCGGTCGTGCGCATCCAAGTATCTTAGATACTGTGATGGTGGATTATTACGGCTCTCAAGTGCCACTGTCTCAAGTTGCCAATATTTCAGTAGAAGACGCCCGTACCTTGGCGATTGTACCTTGGGAAAAGCCGATGGTGCCTGAAATTGAAAAGGCGATTATGAAATCGTCACTGGGCTTGAACCCGGCGACATCAGGTGAGCGAATTCGTGTGCCTATGCCCGCTTTGACGCAGGAAACGCGTAAAGGCTTTATCAAGCAGGCGAGAGGCGAAGCTGAAAACGCTAAAGTATCAGTGCGAAATGGTCGACGTGATGCCAACTCACAAATAAAAGATCTTTTAAAAGAGAAAGAGATTTCTGAAGACGAAGATCGTAAAACTCAGGAGGCCGTTCAGCAGTTAACCAATAAATATGTTGCTGAAATAGATGTGTTACTTGAGAAAAAAGAAACGGACTTGATGGAAATATAATGCCGTTGCTACTTAAGCGAAGCATTGCTTAAGTAGCAGGTATATTGAAAATTATGACATTAAAAGCAGAGTTAAAACTGCCAGCGGACGTCGTGTTACCTCGCCATGTGGCTATTATTATGGATGGTAATAACCGCTGGGCTAAAAAACGTTTTTTGCCTAGTTTAGCTGGGCATAGGGCTGGGGTTAAAAGTGTACGCAGTGTAATTGAAGGCTGTGTTGAACTTGGGGTAGAGTCCTTAAGTTTGTTTGCCTTTAGTACCGAGAACTGGAAGCGCCCGGAATTAGAGGTCAAAGGATTGATGGAACTTTTTGGTTGGGCGTTAGATCGTGAAACCAAAAAGCTGCATAAAAACAATATCCGCTTGGTCGTTATCGGTGATAAAACACGTTTTAGTGAGGGCTTGCAGGCGCGTATTGCTAAAGCTGAATTACTCACTAAAGATAATGATGGGCTGACTCTGAATATCGCCGCTAACTATGGTGGACAGTGGGATATCGTTGAGGCGGCAAAAAGTTTTGCCCGCGATTGCGTCAGTGGTAAATGTGATCCTGAGCAACTTGATGAATCAATATTCAATCAATATATAAGCTTGGCGGATCAACCGAAACCTGATCTTTGTATTAGGACGGGTGGCGAAAGTCGCATGAGTAACTTTTTAGTATGGCAGATGGCTTATACTGAATATCATTTTGTCGATTGTTACTGGCCGGACTTTAAAAAACAGCATCTTGTTGAAGCAATAAAGGATTTTACTTCTAGAGAGAGACGGTTCGGTAGAACAAGTGAGCAGTTAGAGGAAAGTTAAGGTGCTTAAACAAAGAATAATAACAGCCAGTATTTTAGCTCCAGTAGTATTAGTTGGAATATTTGTATTACCTTTGACGGGAGTGGCGCTATTTGTCGCCACTGTGATGTCAATTGGTGCTTGGGAATGGGGTCCTTTTTTAGGATTTACGAGTAAAGTTAAGAGATCGGCATTAGTGGCAGCCAATGCACTTATTATGGCGCTGTTGTGGTGGGGGCTTTTTGATCAGACCATGATCGATCAAGCCATGATGATCTTCACGCCATTGGTTTTTTTGGTTTGGATGGCTGCTTTTTATTGGGTAAAAAGTTATCCAAAAACAAGTTGGTGGTCCAATCGTACGGTGGGTATTGCACTGTGCTTGATCTTGTTAAACACTACTTGGTGGAGCTTGTTGCAGTTAAAGCTGAAGCCTATCGAGAATAGTTGGTTGTTGCTGGTGTTACTGTTGGTATGGGCTGCGGATATTGGCGCCTATGTAGCTGGCAAAAATTTTGGTAAAAATAAACTGGCACCTAAGGTTAGCCCGGGGAAAACTATTGAAGGTTTTGTCGGTGGGGTAATTGCGGCATCTGCAACGGCTGTTATCTTTAGTGTGGTACAGGAATTGTCTTGGGTGCAAGGTGTCTACCTATTGATATTAGGGGCCGCTATTTCTAAGGTCTCAGTATTAGGGGATTTGTTGGAGAGTATGTTGAAGCGAAATGCAGGGGTAAAAGACAGTGGCGTGTTACTACCAGGTCACGGTGGTGTGTTAGATAGAATTGATAGCTTATTGGCGGCTGCTCCGTTTTTTCTTATTGGTTTACATTGGCTTCCGGTGGCTTAATTGGACTTTATTCAAACAGTAATTGCTTTTGTCGTCACTTTGGGTGTTTTGGTTACTATTCACGAGTGGGGGCATTTTATTGTTGCCCGTCTGTGTGGCGTCAAAGTACTTAGATTCTCGGTGGGATTTGGCAAAGTGCTTTTTTCCCGCGAAGATAAAAAAGGTACAGAGTTTGCGCTTGCCGCTATTCCCTTAGGCGGTTATGTGAAAATGTTAGATGAGCGCGAAGGTGATGTAGATCCCGCTCAAAAACACATGGCATTCAATAATAAGAACGTTTGGCAGCGCATTGCTATTGTCGCGGCGGGTCCTGCCGTCAATCTAATTTTTGCCGTACTGGTCTACTGGATGTTATTTGTCAGTGGCGTCAGTGTCGTCGCTCCGATCATTGGTGGTTTGGAAGAAAACTCTGTTGCCGAACATGCCCAGTTGCCGATAGGTGCTGAGATAGTGGGATTAGATGGACAGAGTATCCACTCCTGGCAAGATGTGAACTTAGCCTTGGCGTCGAGAATCGGTGAGTCCGGTGGTTTAACGGTCAAGGTCAAAGGTGGTGAGGGAAATGAGAGCTTCCACGTCAGCCAATATACGCTACAGCTGGAACGTTGGAATGTTGATCTTGAAAATCAAAGCCCTATTAATGCCTTAGGATTAATTCCCTTTAGACCCAATATGCCGGCAGTGCTGGCAAATATCGCAGCCGATGGGCAAGCGCGAAGTGCGGGGCTGTTAGAGGGCGATAAAGTTGTTAGCATTTCTGGCCGTAGTATTAGTACATGGCGAGAGCTAGTGGAAGAGGTGCAGGCAAGCCCGCAGCTGCCACTTATATTCGAGGTTGAACGCGATAATTCAATTTTAAAGATATCTATTACTCCCGCGCAAAAGAAGCTAGAATCCGGTCGAATAGTTGGCTATATAGGGACTGGCGTAGTCGCCCCGCAATGGCCTCCAGAAATGCTTCGCCTTCGTCAGTTATCCGTCGGTGAAGGACTGGTTGCGGGTGCTCAACGCACCTGGAAAATGATGACATTGACGTTAGATTCCATCAAAAAGATGTTTGAAGGGATTATTTCTGTCAAAAACTTAAGTGGACCTATCACTATTGCCAAAGTGGCAAGTGCCAGTGCTGAGTCTGGATTCGAAGCTTATTTGGGCTTTTTGGCTTATTTAAGTATTAGTTTGGGTATATTGAACTTGCTGCCTATTCCTATGTTGGATGGGGGGCATCTTTTTTACTATGCCATTGAAGTAATAAGAAGAAAACCGGTGTCTGAAAGAATACAGGGAATTGGGTTGAGAATAGGTATGGCATTACTGTTTGGTATGATGTCTATTGCTATGTTCAATGATCTGATGCGATTGTGATTTAAGCCATTCAAGGCTGATAAATGTACTTAATAGAGAAGAAGGGTTTCATGAAAAAACAGTTAGGGTTATTACTCGGTTTATTGTTTTGGGCTAATATTGCGGCTGCCGCTTTCCCGGCTTTCAAAGTGCAAGATATAAAATTAGAAGGTATTCAACACGTAAAACCAGGTGTTGTATTTCATCATTTTCCCATTAATACCGGTAGTGTTGTAACTCAAGGCGCGTTAAGTGCCGCTGTCAAAAAGCTTTATCAATCTGGGTATTTTCAAAACATCGAAATAGAGCGAGAAGGCAAAGTATTAATCCTTAAGCTCACAGAGCGTCCCGCGGTTAGTAAAATACGCATTAAAGGTAACAAGGCGATTAAGACCAAACCTTTATTGGAGGGGCTGGAGCACTCAGGTTTAAAAGAGGGGATTGTCTTTAAACGCTCTTCTATTGAGCGTATCAAGACCGAGTTACAGTCAGTATATGCTTCTCAAGGACGCTATAATGCCAAGATAGAGGCGCAGATAGAGCCGCTCTCGGGCAATCGTGTCGCGGTAAATATTGATATCAAAGAAGGCAAAATTGCCTTAATCACCCATATCAACATCGTTGGAAATACTCTCTTTGATAATGAAGAGTTAACCGACTTGTTCGATTCTAAATTGGCATCGTTCTGGTCTTGGATTTCAAAAGATGATCGCTATTCTCGCGAACGTTTGTCGGGGGATGTAGAGCGTTTACGTTCATATTATTTAGACCGCGGCTATTTGAACTTCAAAGTGACATCCACACAAGTATCTATTTCACCAGACAAGCAAAATGTATTTATCAGCATTAATATATTTGAAGGTGCTAAATATAAAGTGGGCGAGATCAGCCTGAAAGGCGAGTTGGTAGTGCCTGAAAGCGAGTTAAGAGCCGCGCTTAAAATAGCCAGTGGCGATACATTTTCCAGACAGTTATTAAGTGACTCTCAAGAGAATATGTTGCAAGTATTAGGTAACAGCGGTTATATGTTTGCTAAAATACAGCCAGCACCGACGGCCTCTGGAGATGACACTGTTGATATCCAGTTTTTCTTACAGCCTGGCAATCAAACCTATGTCAGACGCATCAATATTAAAGGCAATGAAAAGACCGCTGACTTAGTAATTCGCAGACAGCTCAAACAAATGGAAGCCGCCCTTGCCTCTAGCGAAAAAATCACTAAATCAAAAGAAGTATTAGATAGATCTGGTTTCTTCTCAAATGTTAATATTTCGACCGTTCCAGTAGCGGGTTCTAACGATCAAATAGACGTTGAACTGACGGTTGAAGAGCGCGCGTCAGGCAGTTTTACAGCCAGTGTAGGATTTTCTCAGTCTGAAAAATTAATCCTAGATTTTGGTATCTCTCAAGATAACTTCTTAGGCTCGGGTAATAGAGTCAGTGCTAGTATCTCTAAATCAGATGTGAAAAAACAAATCCGCTTTGATTATACTAATCCTTTCTACACAGTAGACGGCGTTAGTCGCGGCTTTGATGTCTACTTTCAAAAAGAAGATTTTGATGATAATTCCTCAAGCAAGTACAAAGTGGATGAGTTGGGCTTAGGTGTTACCTTCGGTTATCCAATCAATGAGTACCAGCGTATATCCGTTAGATTGGGCGTGGAGAATATCGACGTCACAGCCAACACGGATACCAGCCAAGAGATTTCCAACTATATTGCTAACAACGGTAATAAATTTACCAATGTAAATACCACCTTATATTGGAGTGAGAATCGTCTTAACCGAGGAATCTTCCCAACCAAAGGACGTAAGCAGAATATTAGTTTAGAAATCTCCGCTCCGGGTAGTGATTTAAGCTACTACCGCGCATCTTATAATGGCTCTTGGATTACCCCGCTTAGCTCAAATGAGCAGTGGCTGATAGGCGCCAGAGGAAATGTAGGCTACGCACAGAAAATAGGCGATGGCGATTACCCTTTCTTTAAAAATTATTTCGCAGGCGGAATAGGGTCAATGCGTGGCGTTAGTGCTAACTCATTGGGGCCTATAGATACGCAGAATGATACTATTGGCGGTAACGTATTAATTACCGGCGGTGCTGATTTAATATTCCCGATGCCGGGCATCAATGATCCGCTTAAGTATCGTACTTCACTGTTTGTTGATATCGGCGGTGTCTTTGCAACTCAATGCTTACCCGTAGATTCTGGCACTACTTCAAATTGCAACGAAGGCGTGCATCTTGAAGATCTTAAATATTCTGCAGGTATTGGCTTTACTTGGTTAACTCCATTGGGGCCTCTTACCTTTTCCTACGCAAAACTGCTGAATAAAAAGTCCACTGATGATGAGAAAAAGTTTGATTTCACTCTAGGTGGAACCTTTTAAATGCAGCAAGAAATGGGTGAGTACATTGTTTAGTGTCGCCCAAATTGCGAAATTTGTTGATGGCCGAATTGAGGGTGCTGCTGAATTAGCAATAAATCAGCTGGCCCCATTAGATAGCGCCGAGTTCGGCGCTATCACTTTTTGTGCACAAGCTAAATTTGTTAGTCAAATATCCACTAGCCAAGCATCGGCAATTTTAGTTACCGCTGAAAATAGCCATTTGGTGAAAAACACCGCCATCATTGTCGATAACCCGTACTTAGCTTTCGCCAAAGTTAGTCAATGGTTTGACTGGCGCTCCCCTATTCAAGCGAAAATTTCTTCTAGGGCAGTTGTTGCGAAAAGCGCCACTATTGCCAATACCGCACAGATTTGCGCTGGTGTGGTAATAGGCGAAAGTGTCATTGTTGAAGACGGTTGTTATATTGGTGCTAATACCGTTATCGGCGATCAGTGTGTTCTCGGCGCAGGTACTCGCTTAGAAGCGAATGTCAGTGTGTACCAAGATGTGCATTTAGGTCAGAACTGTATCGTTCACAGTGGTGCTGTATTGGGCGCCGATGGTTTTGGTTTTGCCAAACAAGCTAAAGGTTGGCAGAAAATATACCAACTCGGCGGAGTCAGAATTGGACGAGATGTAGAAATTGGTGCAGGTACTACGGTAGATCGCGGCGCTTTGTCGCATACCTTCATTGGCGATGGTGTTAAACTCGATAACCAAGTACAGATTGCTCACAATGTGCACTTGGGTAACTTTACCGCCATTGCGGGATGTACTGCGATAGCGGGGAGTACTCATATAGGCGAGAACTGTACCATTGCAGGTCTAAGTGGTGTCACTGGACATTTAAACATAGTCGCGGGTACTCATATCACCGCAATGAGCTTAGTGAGCCATTCAATAAAAGAGGCGGGTGTATACTCCTCAGGTACCGGCATAGAGAAACACCAGAGCTGGAAACGTAATGTAGTTAGGTTTCGCAGTTTAGATAAATGGGTAAAACGAATAAAAAGTTTAGAGAACGAAATGCAAAAGCTTTCGTCTAAGAAGCAGTAGGCTAAAATATAATGATGGATGTCAATCAGATTCGCGAGTACTTACCGCACCGTTACCCATTTTTGCTAGTTGATAGGGTAGTGGAGTTGACTGAGGGAGAATCTATAGTTGCCTACAAAAATGTGACAGTAAATGAGCCCTTTTTTAATGGTCATTTTCCTGAACAACCTATAATGCCCGGTGTATTAATCCTTGAAGCGATGGCACAAGCGGCAGGTATACTCGGTTTTAAAACCATGAATAAAACCCCGCAAGATGGTTCTATGTATTATTTTGTCGGTTCGGATAAATTACGTTTTAAGCAGCCTGTGGTTCCAGGAGATAAGCTGGATTTGTTTGCCAAGGTAATAACGGTAAAACGCGGAATTTGGAAATTTGAAGTAAGAGCAGAAGTGGATGGCAAGGTTGTTAGTTCAGCGACCATCCTCTGCGCAGATCGCTAGGAAAAAAGCTTGATAGAAAATAGTACATTAATACACCCAAGTGCCATCATTGATCCTTCTGCCAAAATAGCAGAGGGGGTTAGTGTGGGGCCTTGGACTATTATCGGTGCTGATGTGAGCATAGCGCAAGGCACTAAAATTGCCTCGCATGTGGTCATTAAAGGGCACAGCAAAATTGGTGAAAATAATCAGATTTTTCAGTTCTGTTCGATTGGAGAGGACTGCCAAGATAAAAAATACGCGGGTGAGGCCACCTATCTTGAAATAGGTGATGATAATGTCTTTCGCGAAAGCTGCACCATCCATCGCGGTACCATACAAGATAAAAGCTTGACCAAAATAGGCAATCGCAATTTGTTTATGGTTAATGTGCATGTTGCGCACGACTGCATCATTGGTGACGATATCATTATGGCCAATAACAGCGCAGCCGCGGGGCATGTTGTTATCGATAATAAAGCGATATTAGGTGGCTTTAGTGCCATCCATCAGTTTTGTCATATTGGACACTCGGTGATGTGCGGGGCCGGTACGGTTATTCTCAAAGATATCCCCGCGTTTATCATGAGCAGTGGTAACCCCGCTAAACCTCACGGTATTAACGCTGAGGGGCTGAGACGTCAAGGCTACAGCAGTGATGCGATACTCAATATTAAACGCGCTTACAAAATTGTATTTCGTCAACAGCTAACCATTGAGCAAGCATTGATATCACTGCGTGAAATGGCCGTGCAAACTCCCGAAATTGATATTTTAATTGCCTCTTTAGTACAATCTACCAGGGGCATTATCCGCTAGTGGCAACACTTAGGGTTGCTATCATTGCCGGGGAAGCCTCCGGTGATATTTTAGGTGCAGGTCTCATTGAGGCACTTAAGGCGCGTTATGACGATGTCGAGTTTTATGGTATTGGCGGTGAGCTGATGATAGCCCAGGGCTGCAACAGCAAAGTGCCGATGGAACAGCTCTCAGTGATGGGGCTGTTTGAAGTACTTTCAAGATTGCCATCACTATTGAAACTGCGCAGAGAACTAATTGCCGACTTTATAGCCAATCCTCCCGATGTGTTTATCGGTATCGATGCCCCCGATTTTAATTTAAATATTGAGTTGGCGCTAAAAAAAGCCGGTATCTTGACGGTGCATTATGTCAGTCCATCGGTGTGGGCTTGGAAGCAAAAGCGCATCTTTAAAATTAAACAGGCGGTAGATTTATTACTCTGTTTATTTCCCTTTGAAAAACAGCATTATAGTGAAACAGAGCAACATATCGCTTATGTGGGTCATCCGCTAGCCAAAATGATCCCGCAGCATTGTCTTACCGAACAGGCAAAGACAGAACTTGGTTTTGATGTTTCAGATAAATTAGTCACTCTTATGCCTGGCAGTCGTAGCTCTGAAACAAAATATCTGCTGAATGTGTTCTTAGAGACGGCGCAGTTGTTATGGCGTAAAAATCCCGATATAAAATTTATATTGCCTGCGGCCAATCAATATCGTTACGATGAGATTGAGCAGCAGTTAACGGCTTACCCTGAACTGCCAGTCACTTTATTACTTAAGCAATCTAGATTGGCAATGTCCGCCAGTGATGCCATTTTAATTGCATCCGGTACGGCGACACTGGAGGCCACTTTAATCGGTAAACCTATGGTAGTGGCCTATAAGATGGCAGCGTTAACTTATGCTATTTACTCGCGTATGATCAAGGCAAAATTTATATCACTACCTAATTTATTGGCAGATGAGGCATTAGTGCCTGAAATGTTACAGCACCATGCTAAGCCTGCGCTGCTGTTGATTGAACTTGAAAAAGCGCTGTTTGATGAGTCGCAACGTAAAAAACAGTTACATGCATTTTCCCAAATCCATCAGTTGCTTG
Organism: Oceanospirillaceae bacterium; assembly: GCA_013215375.1. GTDB lineage: Bacteria > Pseudomonadota > Gammaproteobacteria > Pseudomonadales > Balneatricaceae > Rs1. Next base: position 83,264 of record JABSRB010000016.1, read on the forward strand.
ATTTGCCGGCAAGTGAGCTTGCGGCTCAGGCGATAGAGCAGTTATTAAATCATTCACCAGTCGTCGCTGAAAAACAATAAAACGAGAGTTAAATGCTAGATTTAGAGCAGTATGAGAACATAGAAAAGCTAGCAGGTTGTGATGAAGTTGGTCGTGGGCCTCTGGTGGGGGATGTCGTCGCCGCCGCTGTTATTTTAGACCCCAGCAAACCTATCGCTGGTTTGGCCGATTCTAAAAAGTTGAGCGAAAAAAAACGCGATGCTCTTTATAAGTTGATTTTAGAGAATGCGTTGTGTGTCAGTGTTGGACGCGCATCCCCGACTGAGATCGATCAAATTAATATTTTACATGCCAGTATGTTAGCAATGAAACGTGCTATTGAAGGGCTGGCGATAGAACCCCAGTTCGTACTTGTAGATGGCAATCGCTGTCCTGAAATAGCTTTCCCCTGTGAGGCTATCGTCAAAGGCGATGACAAAGTAGCCGCAATCAGCGCGGCTTCAATCGTTGCTAAGGTTATTCGCGATGCAGAAATGAAGCAATTGCATGCTGAACATCCAGAGTATGGTTTTGATCGACACAAAGGTTATCCTACTAAAGATCATATGGCAGCTTTGGTGAACTTCGGCCCACTGTCTATGCATCGTAAAAGTTTCAAACCGGTAAAAGCTTTACTCTCCTAATATACCCAGTTTTATAAGTACGGAAACTCAATTTATGTCACACTCTTTTGTCCATCTTCGCACCCATAGTGAGTATTCAGTGGTGGATGGACTCTGTCGGATAAAACCACTAGTCGGCGCTGCCAAAGATGCGCAGATGCCGGCGGTAGCTGTTACAGACCATGTGAATTTATTTGCCTTAGTTAAATTTTATAAAGCGGCAACCGCTGCTGGTATCAAGCCCATTTGTGGCGCCGATGTCATGGTGGTCGACGATGACGATTTAGAAAGTTCTTTTACCATCACTTTGTTGGTTCAGGATGCGCTTGGTTATCGAAACTTGATGGAACTTATCTCCAGAGGTTACGAGCAGGGGCAAAACTTTGTTCTCGATAAAGTACTGGTAAAGAAAAGCTGGGTTGCCGAGAAATCCGCAGGTCTGATAGCGCTCTCCGGTGCCAAAAAAGGCGATATTGGTCGAGCTCTGCTGGCAGAAAACGGTAGGGCCGAATCACTACTGGCCTATTGGATGAACTGCTTTGAAGATCGTTTTTACTTGGAGTTACAACGCACCGGGCGCAGCGGTGAGAATGAGTTAATTGAGCGCAGTGTTCAATTAGCGGCGACAGCGGGTTGTCCTGTGGTAGCGACTAACGATGTGATGTTTATAAAAGCCTCTGATTTTGATGCACATGAAGCGCGTGTCTGCATCAACCAATCGCGAGTATTAGATGACCCTAAGCGCCCTAGAGATTATTCTGAACAACAATGTTTTCGTACTAGTGAAGAAATGTGCGAGTTGTTCTCTGATATCCCCAGTGCCATAGAGAATACTATACACATCGCTAAGCGTTGCAATATTGAACTCGATCTAGGCACCTATTACCTACCGAAATATCCTATTCCCGATGGCATGACCATGGATGAGTTTTTTACGGATGTCTCGGAAAAAGGCCTTGAGGAGCGTCTTGAGGTTATCCTCGATAAAGAAGATCCGGATTATGAACTAAAACGTAAGCCGTATTTTGATAGATTAGCATTTGAATTAGAAATTATTATTCAAATGGGCTTCCCCGGTTACTTCCTGATCGTGATGGATTTTATAAAATGGGGCAAAGATAATGATATTCCTGTAGGACCTGGGCGTGGATCAGGAGCGGGATCGTTAGTTGCCTATGCGCAAAAAATTACCGATCTCGATCCCCTAGAGTACGATTTACTGTTTGAGCGATTTCTCAATCCTGAACGTGTCTCAATGCCCGATTTCGATATCGACTTTTGCATGGATAATCGCGATAAAGTGATCGACTATGTCGCCCGTACCTATGGTCGCGATGCGGTTTCGCAGATAGTCACTTTTGGTACTATGGCAGCTAAAGCGGTAGTGCGAGATGTAGCGAGAGTTCAGGGAAAACCTTTTGGTTTGGCTGATAAGTTATCTAAACTTATTCCCTTTGAAGTCGGCATTACGTTGTCCAAAGCATTAGAAATTGAGCCCGCGATGGCTGAATTTGTGAAGGGCAGTGAAGAGGCGCAAGAAATCATGGATATGGCTCTCAAGCTTGAGGGAACTGTCCGTGGCACCGGTAAACACGCCGGTGGTGTGGTTATTGCACCGACTAAATTAACCGACTTTGCCGCCACTTTGTGTGATGCAGAAGGGAATGGATTAGTCACTCAGTTTGATAAGAATGATGTCGAAGAAGCGGGGTTGGTAAAGTTCGATTTCTTGGGTCTGCGCACCTTAACTATCATCGACTGGGCGCTGAAAACCATCAATGCCAAGCGGGGAGAAACCGGCGAAGAGATTTTAGATATAACCCAGATCAACTTAGAAGACCCGGCCACTTTTACCTTGCTAAAAGCTGCTCAAACCACAGCGGTTTTCCAGCTAGAATCCAGTGGCATGAAAGACTTAGTTGCCAAGCTTCTACCTAGTAGATTTGAAGATATTATCGCTTTAGTGGCGCTGTTTAGACCCGGGCCGTTACAGTCGGGCATGGTTGATGACTTTATCAACAGAAAGCACGGTCGCGCTGAGATGGCTTGGCCGCACGCCGACTACCAACTCGATATGCTGCAACCTGTGCTGGAGCCTACCTACGGTATTATTTTGTACCAAGAGCAAATCATGCAAATTGCTCAAGTGATGGCGGGCTTCTCGCTGGGCGGCGCAGACATGTTGCGTCGTGCGATGGGTAAAAAGAAGCCTGAAGAAATGGCGAAAATGCGCGGTGCTTTCTTAGATGGCTGTGCAGAGCGCGATATTGAAAGAGGGCTGGCGGGTAATATATTTGATTTGGTCGAAAAATTTGCCGGTTACGGATTCAACAAGTCTCACTCAGCGGCTTATGCATTAGTTTCCTATCAAACTGCTTGGTTAAAAACGCATCATCCAGCGGCATTTATGGCGGCGGTGATGTCGGCAGATATGCAGACCACTGAAAAGGTGGTGGTCTTTGTCGAAGAATGTCGCAAGATGGGTATTCCTCCCGCGTTGCCGAGTGTGCAAAACGGTGATTACAAGTTTACCGTTGACGATACTGGAACCATTATCTATGGCTTAGGCGCTATTAAAGGTGTCGGTGAAGGCCCTATCGAGGCAATCATTGCTGCGCGCAATGATGGTTCGGGTAAGTTCGTTGATATGTACGAGTTTTGTGAACGTGTTGGGGCTAAAAAACTCAATAAGAGAGTGCTAGATGGTCTTATTCGCTGCGGTGCCATGGATGAACTCGGACCTAGCAGAGCGGTCATGGTTGCTTCAATTGGCGATGCATTAAGGGCGGCAGATCAAAGCGCGCATAACCAGAACGCTGGGATGTTTGATTTATTTGGCAATGACGATCAAGAAATGGCCAGAGATCCTTTTGAAGAGAATCTCAATGTTCGCAACTGGAGCGACAAAGAGCGCTTAAACGGTGAACTCGATACCTTAGGCCTTTATTTGACCGGTCACCCCATTGATGAGTACGAAACCGAATTAAAAAACTTCATTAGTAAAAAAATTAGCGAAGTCACGCCTGCCAGAGGCTCTATCCAGAAAATAGCAGGTCTGATTGTTGAGCAGCGGGTGATGAAAACCAAAAAGGGCGATAACTTATGTTTCGTCACTTTAGATGATCGATCAGCGCGCATAGAAGTGACTTTGTTTGGGGATGTCTACGAAAAGTACCGGGACATTATCAAAAAGGACACGGTCGTCATTATGGAAGGTGAAATTTCTAACGATGATTATTCTGGTGGCATAAAAGTGCGCGCGAACCGTTTAATCAGTATCCCTCAGGCCCGCGCTCAATACGCTCAATCAATCAAAGTGCTGTGCCAGAGCACTGACTTTAAAGGGCGAAAATTAACCCAAGTCAGTAAGTTATTGGCTGAGTATAAAAACCCAGAAGGGTTGAGCGTAGCGCTTGATTATCAGATGAATGAGGCTCGCGGCTTGATTAGCTTGGGGGAGCAGTGGCGGGTAGATGCCAGTGACGATCTATTGATTGCGCTTGGCGAGCTTTTCAGTGAGGGCTCAGTAAAAGTCACCTATCTATAAGTAGTTAAACTAGGCAGTAAAAAGTTACTGCCTGAACAGTATTAAAAACATATACTTAAAGTTGGATAGCTAAGTTAAAGCTGAAATTGTCAGCTTGTACTAGTTATCTTTGTAGCACAACGGTAAAATTGGCCGTTAATTTGACATTAAGAGCGGAAAACAAGCAGATGAATCCGAATTATTTAGAGTTTGAGCAGCCAATAGCAAAACTTGAAACTAAAATTGAAGAGTTAAGGTTGGTTGGTGAAAATACTGAAATCAACATTGCAGACGAACTTGCCAATCTTGAAGAGAAGAGTAAATCTTTAACCAAATCAATTTTTAACAATTTATCTGCCTGGCAAGTGCAGCAAATCGCTCGGCATCCACAGCGTCCTTATACACTTGATTATATCGAATACTTGTTTGAGGACTTTGAAGAAATTCACGGTGATCGGCACTATGCTGACGATGCGGCGCTAGTTTGTGGCATGGCGCGTTTAGACGGTCGTCCAGTGATGGTCATTGGCCATCAAAAAGGACGCGATGTTAAAGAGAAGGTAAGACGTAACTTTGGCATGCCAAGACCTGAAGGTTATCGCAAAGCGTTGCGTGTGATGCAAATAGCTGAGCGTTTTAAAATGCCTCTTATTACCTTTATTGATACACCGGGAGCATATCCTGGAATTGGCGCTGAAGAGCGTGGTCAGTCAGAGGCGATTGCTTTTAACTTGGCTAAAATGTCAAACTTAAAGACACCGATCATCTCTACTGTTATTGGCGAGGGCGGTTCAGGTGGAGCACTCGCTATTGGCGTTTGTGACAAGTTAATGATGCTTCAATATTCGACTTACTCAGTTATTTCTCCAGAAGGGTGTGCCTCTATCTTATGGAAGAGTGCCGATAAGGCATCAGAAGCAGCCAAGGTGATGGGAATTACCTCAGAGAGACTGTTGGAATTAAAACTCGTTGATCAAGTGATTGATGAGCCATTAGGTGGTGCTCATAGATCACCATTAGAACTGGCAGCGACACTTAAGCAGCACTTAATCAGTACACTTGATACTCTGTGTGAATTGTCTGTCGATGAATTGTTAGAAAAAAGATACGATCGTTTAATGTCCTATGGTTTAAACGATTAATAATTATTTAAAATGACCACTCCCAGCGAATTTCAACAGCAGTGTTCTGAAATAAAGCACGTTATTGACGTGAAGCGCTGGGTAATCGCCCTGAGCGGTGGCCTTGATTCAATGGTGACATTGGAGCTGGCGCATCGCTATCTTTCCGATCTCCCTATCATCGCTTTGCATGTAAATCATCAGCAACAAAGCAGTGCCAATGCCTGGCAAGAGTTTTGTGAAGAGCAGTGCGCACTTAGAAATATTCCCTACCACAGTGTCACCGTTTCACCACAAGGCAACTGCGAGAAACAGTTGAGAGATGCCCGTTATCAATGTTTTGAAAATTTTATAATGGCAGGTGACTGTCTGTTATTCGGTCATCATGCCAATGACCAGGCAGAGACTATGCTGTTTCGATTAGTGCGTGGTGCCGGAGTAAAAGGCCTATCAGCGATGCCTCGTCAAAGATCGATAGGCAAGGCGCTATTACTACGCCCACTACTATCAATCAGTCGCGAGCAACTAGCCAGTTATGCCAAAACACAAAACCTAGTCTGGATTGATGACCCTAGTAACAATAGTTTGGATTACGACAGAAACTTTTTACGCCATAAAGTGCTGGCACCGCTGACTGAGCACTGGCCAAAAGCCAGTGAGCAAATGTCACGATCTGCGCTGTTATTGTCCCAAGAGCACGTTTTACTCAACCAGTATTTAGCGTCTGACCTGCCTTCAATTATTATAGACGGTGGGCTCGACTTAACACTGTGGAAGAAGCTTGAGGAGATAAAAGCACACGCGTTATTGCGTTATTGGATCAATAGTAAAATAGGGATTATAGTTGGTCAAAAAGCACTGCAACGCATTATTGTGGACGTCATAGAATCACGAATTGATAGCGCCGGGTTTTGCCCTTTAGGAGCTTTTGAGCTGCGCCGTTTTAAAAGCCGGCTTTATATTGTCACTGCTAACCTAGCATTTGAGCCATGGCCAGTCTTTAGCAATAACCAATTGAATTATCAATTGTTGCAAGGATCCTTGTCTTTAGAGCCAGCTGAGTCAGGTATTGAGATTAAAGAGGGGATGTATCTACAGCACAAAGTAGATGGCATGACCTTGGTGCCGGTAAATCGTGGGCGTAAAAAATTAAAGAAATTGTTTCAAGAACAGGCTATACCCCCCTGGCAGAGAGAGTATTGGCCGCTGATTATGTTTAAATCTGAGATAGTAGCGATCCCAGGAATCTGTATTTGCGAGGGCTGGTTACAGCAAGAAAAAAATAAATCACTTTTTTGGCCGCAATGGCAGGCAATGTGATTGAGCAATTAAGCAACTTTTGATAAAATGCAATGCCATCTAAGTAGTACTTTTTTTCCTTCCACTTTTAATCAAAACAGGTTCTCCATGACGCGTTATATTTTCGTCACAGGCGGTGTTGTGTCCTCATTGGGCAAAGGCATTGCAGCAGCTTCATTAGCTGCTATTTTAGAAGCACGTGGCCTTACGGTTACCATGCTAAAATTAGACCCGTATATCAACGTTGATCCAGGGACGATGAGCCCTTTTCAGCACGGGGAAGTATTTGTTACCGAAGATGGGGCAGAGACTGATTTAGATCTTGGGCATTACGAGCGCTTCATTCGTACGACAATGAAGAAGTCTAATAATTTTACCACGGGTCGCGTTTATCAATCGGTACTCAATAAAGAGCGTCGAGGCGACTACCTAGGTGGAACCGTACAAGTTATCCCACATATTACCGATGAAATTAAACGCCGTATTATTAAAGGTGCCAAAGGCGTCGATATTGCGTTAGTGGAAATAGGGGGAACGGTAGGGGATATTGAATCTCAGCCATTTTTAGAAGCTATTCGCCAGATGCGAGCACAACTTGGTTACAACAAAACGTTGTTCATGCATTTAGCGTTAGTGCCTTATATAGCCACCGCGGGTGAATCGAAAACAAAACCCACCCAGCACTCGGTTAAAGAAATGCGCTCTATTGGTATTCAGCCCGATATTTTGGTCTGTCGCTCGGATCATGCGATTTCCGATGATTCGCGTCGTAAGTTATCTCTTTTTACCAACGTAGAAGAACGCGCAGTTATCGCCCTACCTGATGCTAATACTATCTATAATATTCCGCAGATTCTGTGGGATCAAAACGTCGATGATTTAGTGGTTGAACGCTTTGGTATTGATGCGCCACAAGCGGACTTAAGTGAGTGGACCCGTGTTGCCGATGCGCATTTAAACCCCCAGGGCGAAGTTAAAATTGCCATGGTCGGTAAATACATGGAATTGCTCGATGCCTACAAGTCATTGATTGAAGCTATTTCACACGCGGGTATTAAGCTACGTAAAAAAGTCGTTATCGATTATATTGATTCTGAACGCATCGAACGCGACGGAGTTGATGCACTTAAAGGTGCCAGTGCTATTTTAGTCCCTGGTGGTTTTGGTGAACGTGGTATTGAAGGCAAGATTAGAGCGGTTCAATACGCCCGTGAAAACAAAGTGCCGTATTTGGGTATTTGTCTGGGTATGCAAGTGGCCGTCATTGAATTTGCGCGTAACGTAGCAGGGTTTGAAGACGCCAACTCCACGGAATTCGCCGCTGACTCTGAGCATCCAGTGATAGGTCTGATTACTGAATGGACGGACAGTGAAGGAAAAGTTGAAACCAGAGATCAGGATACCGATCTAGGTGGCACTATGCGTTTAGGCGCTCAAGAATGTCACTTAATGGCGGGATCAAAAATTGCAGAGAGTTACGGCACTACTGAAATAGTTGAACGTCATAGACACCGTTTTGAAGTGAACAACAATTATGTTGGAAAACTAGAAGCGGCAGGCTTGATAATTTCGGGCCGCTCTAGCGATAATGAATTGGTTGAGTGTATTGAAGTGGCAGATCATCCATGGTTTGTTGCCTGTCAGTTCCACCCGGAATTTACTTCGGATCCGCGAGATGGACACGGACTCTTTACCGGCTTCATCGAAGCGGCACTGGCAGAGCAAAAGCGTCAGAATGAGCAATAGCATTTAATAAACATCATCAAAGGAGCTAAAGGCTCCTTTTTTATGGTCAGGGTGTACTGTAAGCGTAAGTGGTCTGGCAGAATTTTGTTCCGCTGTTAAATTCTGAGCTAACCACATGATTACTGGACACTATAGGTTTAGATCGCTTTAAATAAGAGTAAATGGATGGATCTTGATTAAATGGCTATTTATTAGCAGCTTCAAGGCGTAGTAACTTTGTCGACAATGTTAGATAATAGCGGGCCATTTGCGCTGTGATTGTTTCAGATAAGCAATTGTTGTCAATCGGCAAAAGGTGAGTGGGAAAATAAGACGCCAAAGAGCTTCTGTTAACAGGATGGACGGTATAAAAGCTGCCGACAACACTTAATACATCTTAGATGAGTTATAAGCTAAGAGTTTAGTGTGTAAAAGCGAGTGATTTTTAAATTAATGTTTAGCGACGTTGTGTTGTTGCTAACTCAGGAGTGAAAAATGGCGCTTATAGCGAAGATTCAAGCAAGAGAAGTTTTAGATTCAAGAGGCAACCCTACCATTGAAGCGGATGTGACTTTGGCAAGTGGTGCTTTTGGTACAGCATGTGCTCCATCGGGCGCATCAACAGGCTCAAGAGAAGCTCTAGAGTTACGTGACGGTGATAAATCACGTTATTTAGGCAAAGGCGTTTTAAAAGCCGTAGCCGGTGTTAATGGTCCAATCAGGGAAGCGTTAATGGGTATGGACGCACTTGATCAGCGTGCATTAGATAATAAAATGCTGGCGCTTGATGGAACTGAAAACAAAGAAAACCTAGGCGCTAACGCAATCCTAGCGGTTTCTCTAGCGGCTGCGAAAGCTGCGGCTGCACACAAGCAAGTACCACTTTACGTGCATATCGCCGATTTAAACAACACCCCTGGTGTCTACTCATTGCCCGTGCCAATGATGAACATCATCAATGGTGGTGAGCATGCTGATAACAATGTAGATATCCAAGAATTTATGGTTCAGCCAGTAAACTTTGATAACTTCTCAGAAGCACTGCGTTGCGGTACAGAAATTTTCCATGCATTAAAAGCGGTGCTCTCTGGTCGTGGTTTAAGCACAGCGGTTGGTGATGAAGGTGGTTTCGCTCCTAACTTGGCATCTAATGAAGAAGCTTTGGTGGTGATTAAAGAAGCTGTTGCCAATGCCGGATATGAACTGGGTACTGATGTGACGCTCGCTTTAGATTGTGCAGCTTCAGAATTCTTCTCAGAGGGTAAATACCACTTAGGCGGCGACAACAAGTCATTTACGCCAGAAGAGTTTACTGATTATCTTGCTAATCTTGCTGCAAACTACCCTATTCTTTCGATTGAGGATGGTATGGATGAGTCGGATTGGGATGGTTGGGCGAGTCTTACCAGAAAAATTGGCGACAAAGTACAGTTAGTTGGCGACGATTTGTTTGTGACCAACACTAAAATTCTAAAGCGCGGCATCGATCAAAATATTGCTAACTCCATTTTGATTAAATTCAATCAAATCGGTTCTCTCTCCGAGACTCTAGATGCGATTAAGATGGCTAAAGATGCGGGCTTCACTGTTGTAATATCGCACCGTTCAGGTGAAACAGAAGATACCACTATCGCTGATCTAGCGGTGGGAACAGCGGCAGGTCAGATAAAGACAGGTTCATTGTCTCGCTCGGATCGCGTGGCTAAGTACAACCGTTTATTACGTATTGCTGAAGAGTTAGGTGATAAAGCGGTTTACAACGGTTTGTCAGAAATTAAAGGTCAGTAATTAATCGTTAATGACTTTTATTAAGGGTTAAAACTAAGGGAGCAATAGCTCCCTTTTATGTACAGGAAGTACGGTATACCGCGATGGCATGGATGCCAAAAAGCGTATATATTTTCTGCAGCAGAAACCTTACACTAGCAGTATTATAAATATCCAGAAGTTCACGGAAATTAAATGTATAGAGTATTGCTAATATTTTTGTTAACGCTCTTCTGCGTATTGCAGTATAGAATGTGGTTTGGCGAGGCTAACTTGCTTGAACTGTCATCGCTGCGCTCAGCTATACAAGAGCAAAATGCCCAAAATGACAAGTTGTTATTACGCAACCATCAGTTAGAGGCAGAGGTAAAGGACTTACGTAAAGGGTTAGTGGCAATAGAAGAGCGCGCCAGAAGTGAGCTTGGCATGGTAAAACCCAATGAAACCTTTTATCAATTAATCGATAGAACGCAGCAGTAGTCTTTTTCTTTATAAGGTCAGAGTTTGACAATGAGCACATACCCAACGAACTATCAGTATTTACACGGTGCACCGCAGTGTACTGCAACTATCAGAAGTGAAAATGAAGACTTTCAAGTCACGGAGATTCCTTCCTTTGAACCTGACGGTGAAGGGGAGCACTTTTATCTTAAGATCAAAAAAAATGGTGAAAATACCGATTGGGTCGCTAAGCAATTAGCGCTGTTTTTTAATGTCACCAGCAAAGAAATTGGTTACGCGGGCAAAAAGGACAGACACGCAATTACCGTGCAGTGGGTTAGTATTTGTCTTCCCGGTGTTAAAAATATATCAGTGGAGGCTTTTAATACCCCGAGCATCCAAGTACTTGAAGTACTTAAACATAGTCGTAAGTTACGCACGGGTGCTTTAAAGGGTAATAAGTTCAGCTTAGTATTAAAAAATGTGAGTGATGATAAATACTTTGCTCAGCGTTTAGCGTTAATTGAAGCGGGGGTGCCAAACTATTTTGGCGAGCAACGTTTTGGTATTAATGGGGCTAATTTACAACGCGGTATTGCCCTTTTAAAAGAAGAATTTAAAGAGCGTAATCGCAGCAAAAAAGGTTTGTACATTTCAGCCGTTCGCTCTTGGTTTTTTAATCATCTGCTATCAGCGCGGCTCGAGAGCGATCTTTGGCGTACAGTAATGGCGGGCGATGTGGTGATGTTAGATGGCAGTAAAAGCCATTTTCTAGTAGATGATCTAGCAGCGATCAGCCAACGTATGCAGGAATTAGATCTGCATTTAACCGGGCCAATGTTAGGTAGAGGTCGCGCTATTGTGACAGAAGAGGCGCAGCGGTGGGAGCAAGAGTTAATAGCTCCCTACGCCGATATTGTGGAGCGTCTTGAATATATGGGCTTGTCTCAGGAGCGTCGCTCACTGCGATTGCTGCCGAAAAATTTAAACTCTGTTTGTACACAACCAGGGCGCTGGGAGATATCTTTTGAGCTACCACCAGGGTCTTTTGCCACTAGTGTACTTCGCGAGTTGTGCGTTTATACACAAGGTAATAGCTGATGATGCAAATACTGGTATCCAACGATGATGGCGTTACGGCCCCGGGTTTAAAGGCTTTGGCAGAACAGTTAAAAACCATTGCTAAAGTGCAAGTTATAGCTCCTGATCGCAACAGATCTGCGGCGAGTAACGCACTGACCTTAGATAAGCCACTGAGCTCCTATGTACATTCAAATGGTTATATCAGTATCGATGGTACCCCGACAGATTGTGTCAATTTAGGTGTGGCGGGAATTTTTGGTATCACTCCAGATGTTATCGTATCGGGGATTAATGCGGGCGCTAATTTAGGCGATGATGTGTTGTATTCAGGTACGGTGGCGGCAGCGATGGAAGGGCGCACTTTAGGATTGCCGGGAATTGCAATCTCGGTAGTCAATGCACATCCGAATCATTATGCCAGCGCAGCAATTGTTGCCAGAGACTTAGTCAGAAAACTGAAGTCATTAAACGTCGCGCCACGTACCGTATTGAATGTCAATGTCCCCGATTTACCGATCGAGCAAATTAAAGGTATTCATGTGACTCGGTTAGGTCATAGAGCCGTATCACAATCGCCGGTAGAGTGCACAGACCCAAGAGGGGTAGTGCGTCATTGGATCGCAGGGGTCGGCAGCGCCATAGATAATGGGCCTGGAACCGATTTTTATGCTATTGAGCAAGGGTTTGTCTCTATCACGCCGGTGCATTTTGACATGACTCACTATGCTGTAATGAATAATTTAGAAGACTGGTTGGAGAATATTTAGTGGCTGAGCAATTTGATTTGCGTGGTTCAGGTATGACATCACAAAGAGCCAGGGATCGGCTAGTCGTTAGTTTAAAAGAACAGGGGATAGTTTCAGAAAGTGTCCTTAGGGCTATGCAAAATACCCCGCGTCACATTTTCATAGATGAAGCGCTTGCCCATGGGGCCTATGAAAATAACGCTCTTCCAATTGGCTATAACCAAACCATTTCACAGCCCTATATTGTGGCAAAAATGACAGAATTATTGCTCGGTAAAAAGCCATTAAATAAAGTGCTAGAGGTAGGAACGGGTTCTGGCTATCAAACGGCGATTTTGGCACAGCTAGTAGGGCGTGTTTATTCCGTTGAGCGCATAAAACCTCTGCAAGAACGTGCCAAGTTAAGACTACAAGCGCTGCAATTAACCAACGTTCAGCTCCAGCATAGTGATGGCGGTATGGGTTTGAAATCTCAAGCGCCCTTTGATGCCATATTGGTAACAGCGGCACCCGATGAAGTCCCGGCAGAGCTTATCGAACAGCTGGCTATTGGCGGTACACTGATTATTCCAGTTGGGGGAAGTCAGGGGCAACAGTTGAAAAAGATCACCAAGAAGTCAGCAATGCACTGCGACACTCAAATCATTGAGGCTGTAAATTTTGTTCCCTTGCTTTCTGGTGTTATTAGCTAACTAGTGTTCGTCCAGAAACGGGGTCGTAGCGAGGAGTTGAGCTAGTGGGGCACCCGCAGTAGAGCGCGGTTTCTGGATGGACATTAACTATGTAATTTTTAAAAATGAAAATCAGTAGAGGTTTATTTGCAGCGTAATAAAAAGGATTTATTCAAGCTATTTTTAAAAGGTAGCATGATGGGTGCTGCCGATGCAGTTCCGGGAGTTTCAGGAGGCACAGTGGCCTTTATAACGGGTATTTATCAAGAGTTAATAGGCAGTTTGAGCAAGCTTGGGCCGGCTGCGGTAAAGGTGTTATTTACCCAAGGTATTAGCGCTGCTTGGCGTTTTATTAATGGCAGCTTTTTGCTCACACTCGCCATGGGCATGCTCACTAGCCTTGTTTTGTTGTCAAATATAGTGCTGTATTTGTTAGCGGCGTATCCGCAAATGTTGTGGGGATTCTTTTTTGGACTGATTTGCGCCTCTAGCTTGGTCTTGTCAAAAAGCATTGAAAACTGGGACCTGAAAAACATTGCTATGTTTATACTGGGAGGTGTGTCTTCCTATGTATTAACAGGGATGAGCTCCTCAGTGCTTGAACCTAGTTTAATCAATGTGTTTTTCGCCGGTATGGTGGCTATTTGCGCAATGATTTTGCCTGGGGTGTCTGGGGCATTTATATTGCTGATGCTCGGATTATATAGCTATATCTTAGGGGCCTTAAAAAGTATCGATATACTGATCATAGTCACCTTCGCTGCTGGATGTTTTAGCGGTTTATTATGTTTTTCCAAAGTGCTTAATTGGTTGTTTTCTCATTACAAAAATTTAACCATGGCATTGCTAACAGGTTTCTTAGCAGGTTCGCTAAATAAGGTGTGGCCTTGGAAAGAAACATTGAGTACCAGAATCAATAGCCATGGTGAGCAAGTGGCGGATTTACAGCAAAACATATCCCCACTACAGTATCAGCAGGTAACGGATTTAGACGCACAGCTGGCCGCTGTGCTTGCCCTAGCACTACTAGGTGCGGGTTTAGTGTTGTTACTGGATAAAATCGATAATAAATAACACTTCTTAAAGAGGTCTGCTAGAAAGGCAGCAGCGATGACAAAACAACAGATAAGTCGGCGAAATTTAGGAGTTTATCGTTATAACTTAGCATGTTGAACTGGATTTTGACGCTGTATTGTTTAACGTAGCTGTTATTCGACACCCTCTTAAATGGAGTTAAATGTTATCAGTTATCAAGAATTCCTCGCATCTTGCTATGGGATTCTTACATTATTAGGTGTGAAGAACTCCCCAAGGAATTGCCGTAACAGGGATTATTGCATGCAACTTTAGGGATGAATTTGATAAGAGTGTTTTCTGAATTTTCAGGTCAATCATAGACTTGTTTTGGCGTTCATTATGCTGCTGACGAATTTAGGATTATAAAACTAACATAAATGAAAGTAGCTTATGACCCCTTCTATTTGTTGTAAATTGTTTTCCCTGATAATCGTATTATCTATAACTTCCGGTTGTTCTACTGGCTATGCGCCTGTTAGCGATATCGGATCCTACCGTGAAATCAATAAAAACACCTCTGCCACGCGCAACAGAACGAGAGCTAAAAGTGTCCCTCTTTCTTATAAAGTGCGCTCTGGAGACACTCTTTACTCGATTGCTTGGAAATATGGACTAGACTTTAAAAAACTGGCAAGACAAAACAGCATAAGTAATCGCTATCTTATCTATTCGGGGCAAGTGTTGAGTATTAAGCCGCGGGAAGAGAGCAAGAAAGTGTCAGCAAACAAAGATGTTGTCCTTAATGAAAATACAAAAGAGTCTCTTATAAGAAACAGTATTGAGTCTTCAAATAAAAATATAGTCGCAAAATCAGGCAAAAATATTACTAAAAAAGCGACGATAAAAAAAGCAAAAACAGTTAGCTCGTCCGTCTCCAAAAAGCACCAAAAATCTGCACAAAAACTGCGTTGGTCATGGCCAGCAAAAGGCCAGAGGTTAAATAATTTTAATAGTGAAAACAAAGGATTGAATTTAAAAGGTAACAGTGGAGATACTGTTCGAGCAGCGGCATCCGGAACGGTTGTTTACGCTGGAAATGGCATCATTGGCTATGGTAATTTGATCATCATAAAACACTCGCAGGAGTATTTAAGTGCATATGCTCACAATAGTGTAATATTAATTAAGGAGGATATGAAAATTAAAGGTGGGGAAAAAATTGCCGAAATAGGTAGTACGGGTACAACAAAAACAATGCTCCATTTTGAAATACGAAAAGATGGAAAGCCTGTCAATCCGCTAAAATATTTACCATTAAAATAATGAAGGATTGTTGTTGAAAACTTTTATATAAAGGGTTATTTATCATGAGAATCTTGAAAACGGAAGATCAAGAAGTCGACGCTATTAGCAATATTCAATCACAAGTAATGGAGCATGGCTCAGTTAAAAATGCATCGCGAGGTGCAAGTATAAAATTAGATGTTAAACCTACAGCAAAAACCAATAGCCGCGGTCGCGGTAGTCAAGCGCACAAAGATTTGATGAATGAAAAAAATCTGGATGCCACTCAGTTATATCTCAATGAAATTGGTTTTTCCCCGCTTTTGAGCGCAGAAGAAGAAGTCTATTTTTCTAGGCTTTCATTAAAGGGCTGTGACAAATCTCGCAAGCGCATGATAGAAAGTAACCTTCGTTTAGTGGTTAAAATTTCCCGACGTTATATCAACCGTGGATTGTCGTTGTTAGATTTGATAGAGGAGGGGAATCTTGGGTTAATCCGCGCGGTTGAAAAATTTGACCCTGAGCGAGGTTTTAGATTCTCAACTTATGCGACATGGTGGATTAGACAGACGATTGAACGCGCTATTATGAATCAAACGCGAACGATTAGATTGCCGATACATGTGGTTAAAGAGCTCAATGTTTATTTACGAGCAGCAAGACAGTTAGCGCAAAAATTAGATCAAGAGCCGAGCATCGAGCAAATAGCCGCGCTGGTTGATAAACCTGTTGCCAATGTTGAAAAAGTACTTAGCTTAAATGAAAAAGTCATCTCTATAGACTTGCCCATTGCCGGTTCAGAAAAAACAGTGGTAGAAACAGTGCCTGCTGATGAAAGTTTTGATCCAAGCATGGCATTACAAATGAGCGATCTTCACGGTAGCTTAGATGGCTGGTTAGGTGACTTACCCTCCAAGCATGCAGAAGTATTGGCTAGACGATTTGGCTTGCGTGGTTATGGTATAAGCACCTTGGAAGAAGTCGGGGTAGAAATAGGCTTAACCAGAGAGCGTGTGAGACAAATTCAAGTTGAAGCGCTAAGAAAGCTAAGAGTTATTATAGAAAGTAATGGCTTGAGAAGTGAGGATTTACTACAGTAGATCTACATCCTGCATAAAGGCGAAGACATAAGTACTCGCCTTTAGCTGACTCTTAACCCTTCTCTTTAATGCTTACCTCATTGTTACGTACCACAAAATCCTGCTTTGAAAGTTTGCTCGCATTACAGGGGCCTCTGATACACAACCCTTGGTCTAAAGTGAACAGCGCGTTGTGCCTAGAGCAGCGAATAAAACTACCGTCCTGCGTTAATACGTTTCCACCTTGAGTATTTAAAGCTTTATGTAAGTGCGGGCATGAATTCTTATAAACAAAAATCTCCTGTTTCACGCTGACAATAATAAATCGATGATCGACACTGGTAATGGCGACGCTGTTTGTCTTCTCTAAAAATAACTGATTAGTGGTGCATAATTTAAGCAAGAGGATGAGCTGCAGGTGAGCTTTGCAGTGCTATTATTTTGCTTAAGAGCTTTTCTATCTCTTGGTCATCGTCAGTATTTGCCTTAACTTGAAATTGTTGTTGTTGATCGCACAACGGCTGCTGGTAAGTGAGTTGATGAGCGAGGCGTTCCAGGGAAAAGTTACTGTCATTAGATCTAGTATTGATGCCCCTGACTAATCGGGCTTTTAACAATTTCTCCTCGCAGACACAGCTAACAATCGTTATTTGAATATTCAGCTGTTCAGCTAGATTTAGGTAGTTTTGGCGAAAGTGCTGCTTTAAAAAAGTACCATCGACCACCACGCTATAACCCATCTTTAATATATTTTGCGCTAGTGTTAATAAATGCTGCGATAGTCTGGCGTTAATTTCGGGGCTGTGTAAATCGAGTTTCTTGCCTTTTTTTAACAGCTCTTTGTGCAACCGCTCTCTCTGTACTTGCGAGCTAATACGAATAGCGGGGATGTTTTTAATGATTTTACGGCTGACATAGCTCTTTCCGCTACCAGATAAACCATGCATTAAGATTAAAGTAGGTTTACTGCTGCGCTGATAATGCTGAGTTAAACGCAGATATTTAACAAAGCTCTGGTGGTTTGCGCTTGGGCCCAAAGTGGCAACTTTAGCGCGCACCATGGATCTAAAACTCTTATAAAAATTAAGTATTTGTAAACATTGATAGTCGCCACTGAGTTCTAGATAGCGGTTTAAGGTGATATTTGCCCAGGAATATTTACCATTTGCTTCAAGATCCATCAGTAGGAAAGCGAGGTCTGAACATGTATCGATCCAGCGGAATTGTAAGTTGAATTCTATGCAGTCAAAAAGGCGCAGCTTGTTTTCAAACAAGGTGACATTACCTAAGTGCAAATCACCATGGCATTCTCTGATAAAACCCAGTTTTCGTCGCTCTCTAAAGGTTGCCTCAAGTGCCATGTACTGCTCTGTAGTCTGGGTATATAGCTTGGTTAGATGCTCAAGATCAGCTTCGTCAGTGCAGAAATCTAATGTATGTAAATAATTGTCAGAAACTAATTGCCAGATATTGCTAGGTTCGCCCCAAGGGCTATTAGAAGCTACAGTGGGTAGCTGTTGATGAAATTTAGCCAGTTGCTCTGCGAGTTGCTCTATCCAGGGGGCTTCAAATTTGTTCTGCTGTAATAATTTATCGAGTCCTGATTCTGGATCGAATTGGCGCATGCGCACGGCATATTCTATGACAGTATAGCTTTGGGGATTTAATGACAGAGGCTGTTGGGCCTTTTCCGGTTCTGTAATAAGTAAAGTAGCGCTGATGCTCGGTAAGTTTTCTGACCCTGATATTGTGACAACGGCCTGGTAAATATCCGGTGCTAGACGCTGGTTGAGGCGCAGCTCTTCCTCGCAGTAATATTGTCTTTTATCCAGTGTGGAAAAATCTAAAAAACCAAAGTTTAATTCTTTCTTTATTTTGTAGACATACTCTCCCGTCAATAAAACCCAGGATACTTGTGTTTCAATGACTCTAATCGGTATTGTTACTGGATGTGGGTAACAGTCCGGTTGGAGCAGGGAGTTAATTAAGCTCGGTAGCATAAAGTCCTGTTGTATTTAGGTGAGGTAGAGGCCTCAGGTTATTAAATAAAAGCCAACCGTTAGAGTGCAGTGAGTTCTTTATACATTAAAAATGTCTAGATTGAAAAATATCAATAACAGCATCAACTGTTTACTGATATGAAAAGCAGTTAGCAGAAAAGGTAGCAAGGTTAATAGAGATGAAATAGTCGGTGCTTAAATCATCCGATGATTCCTACAGTCTACTGCGACTGCTGTTTGCTTTTTTACGCCTCGGCATACCGAATTTCAGTTAGTGAGCTTAATACGGGGCTGTTTTGAGCGCTAATGATAACATTTGAGCTGGGTTAAATGCTGAGCAGGGGATTATACTAGAAAAATGTTTTGAGCTCTATAAAGCAAACGTTTGGGACTGTACAATACGTTTTTATAGGGATCTGGCAGAGTCAAAGTCATCCGGGTTAATTTCCCAACCCTTAGGGTTCTTTTTATTACATTAACTTAGATTAGGTGATTCAACTGCCGAATTTAAGATTAAGCAGCAGGGAAGTATGGCAAAGACAAAGAAACAGAGTGCTAAGGGCAATAAAAAGGCAGTCAAGGCAAAGAAAAGGCGTTCTAGAATTTGGCGATGGATATTATTTTTTAGTTTAAAGCTCAGTGTAGTGGTGATGCTTTTTGCCGGAATCGGGATGTTCTATCTCGATGCCCAAATCCGCGAAAAATTTGAAGGAAAACGTTGGTCGCTACCCGCCAAAGTATACGCTAGACCACTTGAGGTATACACCGGGCTTAAGTTAAGTATCAGCGATTTAAAAGTAGAGTTAAAAGGGCTTGGCTACCGCTCGGTTAAAAAGGCCAGCAGTCCAGGACAAGTGGAAATAGCGACAAGCCGGGTTAAAATATTCACTCGTGGGTTCGACTTTATTGATGGCAGTGAGGTATCCCAGCAGCTGACGATCAGTTTTAATAAAAACACTGTCAGTAAAATAACCGCGCAAAATGGTAGTCCGGTATCGATCGCAAGATTAGAGCCAATCCTCATCGGAGGTATCTATCCAAAAAACAACGAAGATCGAGATCTGATTCGTCTCTCACAAGCCCCTAAAGGCTTAGTAGATGCCCTAATTACCATTGAAGATCGCAGTTATTATGATCATTTTGGCATCTCCCCAATGGGTATCGCTCGTGCAATGTGGGTCAATTTAAGAGCGGGACGCTTTGTACAAGGCGGCAGTACCTTAACCCAACAGCTGATTAAAAACTTCTACCTAACTTCTGAGCGGACTTTAATTAGAAAACTCATTGAGATGCCGATGGCGATCGTCTTAGATTTTCGCTACAGCAAAGACGAAATATTGGAAGCTTATCTCAATGAAGTCTATTTAGGGCAAGAGGGCGCGCGGGCTATTCATGGCTTTGGATTGGCATCCGAGTATTTTTTCTCTCGGCCAATAGGCGAGCTACAGTTGCATCAAGTGGCACTGTTAGCAGCGATGGTAAAAGGACCTTCCTACTACGATCCTAGACGTCGCCCAGAGCGTGCTAAGAAACGCCGAGATTTAGTGCTTAAGGTCATGGCGTTAAATGATGTGATTAGTGATGAGCAGTCCCGTAATGCACAAGCTAAGCCTCTGTCAGTGGTTAAGCAAAAGAGTTTACACAAAGGGGCATATCCCGCCTATTTAGATTTGGTGAGACGAAACTTAAAGAAAAGCTATAACGATGAAGATCTAAGCTCTGAGGGGTTGAGGATCTTTACCGCGCTTGACCCTATTGCACAGGCAAATGCAGAGGCGGCAATGCGTAACAGTATTGCTAAATTGCAAAAGAAATACCCTAAAAAGACGCGGGGATTAGAAGCCAGTATGGTGGTGACAGATCCTCAAACAGGTGAAGTGTTAAGTGTTATTGGTGGAAAAAGCACTCGATATCAAGGGTTTAATCGCGCCATTGATGCCGTGCGCGCAGTGGGGTCGTTAATTAAACCTGCTGTGTACTTAACGGGTCTACAAAGTGGTTACACGTTAGCGACGGTGATTAGTGACGAGCCTTTTGCAGTCCCTATTAAAGGATCAAAGCCTTGGAAGCCGAGAAACTTTGGCAAGAAAAGCCATGGAGAGGTGCCTTTTTACCTAGCGCTAGCGAAATCTTACAATGTATCGGCTGCCAGGTTAGGAATGGAGCTGGGACTGGATAATGTGATTGATACCGTAAAAAAGCTCGGTTTTGAAAGAGAGATGCAAAAATACCCTTCACTGTTGCTGGGTGCCCAGGGGATGTCTGCTTTTGAAGTAGCCACTATTTATCAGACCATCGCTGCCAATGGCTTTTTAATGCCTATGCGAGCGATACGTGCTGTCACGGATAAAAATGGCCGAGAACTTTCTCGTTATCCCTTTAAAGTGAAGCAAGTGATAGACTCGCAATCTATTTACCAGCTGCAGTACGCTATGCAGCAAGTGGTTAAAATAGGCACTGGTCGTTATGCCAATAGCAAAATTTCTCCAAAAATTGGCTTGGCAGGAAAAACGGGCACTTCTAATGATCTTAGGGATAGCTGGTTTGCCGGTTTCTCCGGCAACAAATTAGCTGTTGTTTGGCTGGGTAAAGACGATAATACTTCGCTCCCTTTTACCGGCTCATCAGGTGCCTTGCGGGTATGGGTTGATTATATGAGCCGTGAATCCTTGGAGCCGCTGGAACCTATTATTCCAGAGGGGATTGAGTTCGCGTATATTGACCCTAAAAGTGGCTTTAGTGTCGATAGCAATTGTGAAAAAAGTCAGAGAATGCCTTTCAGATCAGGCCAAGCTCCGCCGTTTAGTTACGACTGTGGCGGTAATGATGGGGTAAATAGCTTAGACAGAAAAACCAAAAAACCACCAAGCTGGTTGCAGCGGTTGTTTGGCGGTTGATGTGATAAGCGTTTATCGTCATATTCTATAAATGAAATAAACAGGTTAAATGCCAGAGGCTGTGCTTTTGGTTATATCAATAATAGAAGGAAATATTATGAGCAAGGTTGTTTGCATCAATAAATTATTTGGTGCAGTTATCTCGATGTTAGTGTTAGCGGGTTGTTCTGTCACAGGTGTGAATAATGTCACTATTGAAGATCGTACTATACAAGGAAATGCCAATTCACCGCGAGCGGTCATCGAACAAAATAGCCAGGTAGAAGTAAGTGCATTTAATGTCAGGCCAAGTTTTAAAGCCAGTAACAATAGCACTGCTGTAAATACACCAATAAACACTCGGGTAAGTCAGCAAAAAAAGGCACAGGAAGTCGTCTCTAAAGCGCAAAAACCAGCCACTATCGCGTTATTAAATACCGCTAACTATCAAACCAATAATGGTCGTTTACAAGCAGCTCAATCCAGTCTAGAGCGGGCTTTACGCATCTCTCCAAAAGACCCTGAAGTTTATCGCTCTCTTGGTGAAGTACACCGTCGCCTAGGTGAATATGTACAGGCTGAGCAAATGTTGCTTAAAGGGATAGCAGTAGCAGCAGGTCAGAGTAACAAGTTACGTAAATTGTGGAGTGCCTTGGCCAAAGTTCGCTCTGAATCTGGAGATGCGAAGGGGGCGAACGTCGCCTTTCAAAAATCGCAAAGTTATTAATTTCGACATAAAAGAACATGGCATTACCCCAGAGCATTCGGGGTAATGTGCATGTAATAAAATTATACTCTTGGCGTTGTGCTGAGGTTTTTTCCAAAACAGTAGCAGATAAGACAGATAGCTAAACCCAGTAAGATATTGTAATAATTATCATTACTGACTTTAAATGGACTTAACTCTGTTGAAAAAATGATTAGTGCCATTGAGTAACTTGCAATAGTGACAAGTTGTACCAAAGGCAAAACAAGTCTGCTGCGTTGATACATAAATCCCCCTGCAATTAAAAGACTACAGCTAATGGCAATCCCCGCGCTGTAATAATCGCCAACTTCCGCTCTGCGGCACAATTCAAAACTGGCTAATAAGACCAAGCTCCAACGCCCCCATGTCCCTTTACTGAAATGTTTATTTAAGCAGTGACAAAAGACCAAACTACTCATCAAAGGCAGCGCTAAATACAGTTGTAAATTAGTCAGTATCAATAAAAAAGTACGGCTGTCCTCGCCATCTTCTGTGACAAAAATAGGAACAAAGCTAGATATAAATATTAGCAGGACGCAGATAGTCACTAAGTGGGCCAGCGTTTTGCTCTGTGCTGTGAGTTTGTTGGGTTGGCGATACAATAGTAGCGCTGCGAATAGGCTGGCAAGTGCCAGCACAATTTGACTAATTAGCAGCATCAGAGTGTTTTGAAAACCTTAGCAGCAGCAGCGATTGTGGCTTCTATATCAGCTTGGCTGGTGGCCGCTGACATAAATCCAGTCTCGTAAGCGGAAGGGGCAAGATAGATTCCCTCTTTTAGCATGCCTTGATGAAAAAGGGCAAAACGCTCAGTATCACAAGCTGTGGCTTGCGCAAAGCTAGTCACTTGCTGCTGATCAGTGAAGAAAATACCAAACATACCCCCTATATAACTAGTGGCGAGCGCAATCCCTGCCGCTTGCGCAACCGCTTCTATCCCTTGAGTTAAAAACTCAGACTTAGCGGCTAATTGCTGGTAAACCTCAGGCTGATCTGCCAGGGAGTTAAGCATTGCCAGCCCAGCACACATAGAGAGGGGGTTTCCAGATAATGTGCCGGCTTGATAGACTGGGCCTAAGGGTGCTATTTGCTGCATAATTTCTTTTTTACCGCCAAACGCACCGACTGGTAATCCACCGCCAATTATTTTCCCTAAAGTGGTTAAATCAGGGGTAATACCAAAGGCTTGTTGCGCGCCGCCTAATGCTACTCTAAATCCTGTCATTACCTCATCAAAGATGAGTACTGTTTGATATTGATCACAAATATCACGCAATCCCTGTAAAAATCCAGCCACGGGAAGTATGCAGTTCATGTTACCGGCGACTGGCTCAACAATGATGCACGCGACTTGCTCGCCAATTTCTAAAAATGCTTTTTCAACAGATGCTAAATCATTGAAATTTAGAGTAATAGTATGTTCTGCAAGTGAGGCGGGAACCCCAGGAGAGCTCGGCTCACCTAATGTAAGTGCTCCAGATCCTGCTTTTACTAATAGTGAATCTGAGTGTCCGTGATAACATCCTTCAAATTTTACAATCTTGTCGCGCCCGGTAAACCCACGTGCCAGGCGAATGGCGGACATGGTCGCTTCGGTACCAGAATTAACCATGCGCAGCATTTCGATCGAGGGCATTATTTCACAGACTTTATCGGCCAGTAATGTCTCTACTTCCGTGGGAGCGCCAAATCCTAAACCATTATCTAAACTCTTTTTTACCGCGTTGATAACGGGTTGGTAGGCATGCCCTAAAATCATCGGCCCCCAAGAACCAACATAATCGATATAACGCTGGTCATCTTCATCAATTAAATAAGCTCCCTCTCCTTTCTTAAAATATATAGGAGAGCCTCCGACACTTTTAAAGGCGCGAACAGGGGAGTTAACGCCACCGGGTATGTGTTTTTGGGCAGCGGCAAAAAGTTGTTCTGAACGAGACATAATGGTGATCCTTGTAAGGTTCTTTCATAATAAAATATGCGGGCATTATCACCTGATGTTAGGAGTTTCACCAGTAAAGTTTAAGCTCGAATATAGAATCTTATTGAGATTGTTTGCTGGTGTAGTAATGCTCAATTTGAACACGAGAGAGGATGCCTATAAGTGTCTCGTTGTAATCTAAGACACACAGCAAATCGATATTTTCACTATTCATTAGCTGTAATGCTTGGTGTAACGTTGCTTTTAAAGGGATGTTATAGATGGGAAAACGTTGTGCGGGAATCCGTAATAGGTCTATTTTTTGATCATCGCTGATCAGGTCTCGCGCTAAGAAACTGCTAATATTAGAGGAGGGGAAGACGCTGTTGTATTGCTCTTTGTGCTGCGTTACTACCCACATGGTTTGCCGGTCTAATATTTTTTTCGCTTGTAGCAGTGATATTTGATCGGTGGTTATTTTAAAACTTTGCGACATAACCTTGGCGACTGAGACGCGAGTGAGGATTTGTGCGAGGGGTTCAAGCCGATAATCCAGGCCTTGATCTTGCAAAAGAGCTAAAAATGCAGAGGGGGTTTTGAATATATAACGAGTGGTCAAATTGGCACAGACTATGGCGATCATCCCTGGGAAGATAATGTTGTGGTTATTAGTGAGCTCTAAAAGGGCGATTAGTGCAGCCAGCGGAGCGTTTAGTACTGCAGCCATCATTGCGCCCATTCCCAGCATGGCATACATGCCAATATGTGAGACCGATACGTCGACAAATAAACCACCGGCAGCACCAAAAATGGCACCCGCGACGGCGCCAATAAATAAGCTCGGCCCAATCAACCCTGCAGGTATGCCCAAGCCTAAAATAATGGGGGTTAAAATGATCTTTGCGATCAATATTGCGATTAATAAGCTCAGTTCAATATTGCCATGAAATGTCGCCGTGATAGTGTCGTAGCCGGTACCCATCACTTGCGGATAAAAGATAGCCACTATACCCGTCAGTATTCCAGCGATCAGTAGTCTGACACTTAGCGATACTCTGATTACTTGGCGGGTAAATAACATAAGTTTGATAAACGCGGTGGCCAAAGTACCAATAGCGACTGCTAATACCATAATCCAAGGTATTTCGGAGTAACTTAAAATTTCAAATGCGGGGGCAGAGAACAGCGGTTCATTGTTGAAAATCAGGCGAGTCACTAAAGCGCTAGTAACAGAGGCGACTATAATCGGGGTGAATCCGGCAATAGTATAGTCCAGTAAAATGACCTCCATGGCAAAAACCACCCCCGCTAAAGGCGTATTAAACGCTGCCGAAATAGCAGCTGCACAACCACAGGCCACTAAAATTCGATGGGAGTTATCGGGGATGCGTAGCCATTGGCCTAAGACGCTAGACAAACTCGCCCCCATGTATATAGCGGGGCCCTCCTTGCCGACTGATTGGCCGCTCACTAGCGCTACCACTGCGATAATAAACTGACTGATTAGATTTTTTCCGGGAATATGACCCTGGTGGTAAGCAAGCCTTTCGAGTAAGTGCACTACACCTACCTTGTTTTTTATTAGTGACCAATACTTATACATAATCGCTAAAATTAAGCCGCCAATGCAGGGAAACAAAAAACGTTGCACAAGGCTGAGACCTTCAAAATTTTCGACGTGCTCTGGTAGTAATTCGCCTAGTGGAATATCGATAGCGAATCGAAACAGTGCTATTAAAAGTCCACAACTGACACCGCTGAGTAAACCTAAGGCGACGAGTTGAGGGAGAGCATCATAGCTGGCAAGTTGGTTTCGAAAATTCTGCAGTGTAAAGTGAGCTTTAATCATGAAGCGGTAAATACCCGTGCAAAAGGTTAATGGTAGCCAGGTTGGGAAATAATAAAAGAAGGCAGTATAACGCAGCCTTTTTTAGTGCGCTTAACTAATCTTGGTAAACTTGATCTTTTTACAAACTATTGATTTGTCGTTACATTGAATGCCCCCCCAGCGGGGCTGAGAATATACTTGACTAAATTGCTTGGGTAAGGGATGATTTCGCTAAATCAGAACATCAAAAGTAGAGAAATTATCAGTGTCCGAATATGAAGATCCGCTAGAGTTTAGCGATAGCGCAGTGGCTAAAGTAAAAATTCTAATCGAAGAGGAAGAAAACGACGAATTAAAGCTTCGTCTATATATCACGGGCGGTGGATGCGCTGGTTTTTCTTATGGCTTCAGTTTTGTTGAAGACGTAGCGGACGATGATACAGTGATCACTAAAGCAGGTGTGAGTTTGGTGGTAGATGCCATGAGCTTGCAATATTTAACGGGTTCAGAAGTTGATTACAGAGAGGGACTACAGGGCTCTCAGTTTCTGGTTAACAATCCTAATGCAACGACTACTTGTGGCTGCGGATCATCTTTCTCCCTCTAAATATCTCTATCGTATAAACCACTACCCAGCCTGTTAAGGCTGGTATATAGCGCCTAAAACACGCTCTCCTTTCGCTCCAGTGACTGTCATGCAATTGCCGTTTAGCCCTGCCAACGTTTGTTTGGCGAGCCATGCAAAAGCGCTAGCTTCCACCCAATCAGGGGCCAGGTTTAAGGCCTTGGTGCTAGTAACAATTGCAGCATCAGGTAATAAAGCGTCTAAACGCTCCATTAAAAAGGAATTTTTAGCGCCGCCACCGCAAACAAATAACTGTGCCATTGAAAAAGCTTGTCGAGACACCTGATCACATATCGTGATAGCCGTTAGTTCTACAAGTGTGCATTGTATATCGACATCACTGAGCCCGGTGTATTCGCTTAATTGCTGTTGCAACCAGCTGAGATTGAACTGCTCGCGACCAGTACTTTTTGGATAGTCTTGCTGGAAATAAGGAAGAGTGAGTAATTGTTTTAATAATGGTTTGTTTACTGTACCGGTATGTGCCCAAGCACCCCCAAGATCATAGGCCTTTTCTTGGCACTTGTTGATCCATGCATCCAACAAGACATTACCGGGTCCTGTGTCAAAGCCGATCAAAGGTTGAGTATTATCCTTTGCAAGTAGTGTTATGTTTGCCATCCCTCCTATATTGACAATGACTCTATCATTACTTATATGGCTAAACAGTGATTGATGAAAAGCGGGAACCAATGGCGCGCCTTGGCCGCCCGCAGCCAAGTCTCTTCTTCTAAAATCAGCGATGGTGGTAATGCCGGTAAGCTCGGCAACCGTATTGGCATCGCCAATCTGTAAACTGAAATTGTGCAGAGGGTCGTTTAACGGGCGGTGACGGATGGTTTGACCATGCAAACCGATGGCACACACATCACAGCGCGAGAAAATATTAGTGTTGTCGTCAATTAGCTGGTTACAATATTTAGCGTACAGCTGTGCCAAGGCCACATCTAGGTGACCCATTTTTTCTATTTCATTATCTCCTGGTAAACACAGTGCCAAAATCAAATCTTTTATATCACTGGGAATGTCATAGCTGGCGCTAGAGAGCATTTTGAAATCAGGCTCAAAGCTTACGGCGACAATATCGATGCCGTCAAGGCTAGTTCCTGACATGACACCCAGATAAATTCGGCGATTAGATTTTGGGGTTAGTTGCTTTGCTGGCAATGTATTCATCACTTTTAATGTTAAATTTATCTAAAACTTTTTTGGCGACAAGTTTGAAATTAGCCATTTCTTTTGGCGCTAAACTCGATGCTTTTTTAAGTTTTACGGTCAATGGGTTTTTATGCACACCGTTAACTCTGAACTCATAGTGCAAATGTGATCCGGTAGCTGCGCCTGTTGAGCCTACATAGCCAAGCACTTGCCCTTGTTGTATTCTGCTGCCTATGCTGAAATCTTTGTTAAAGCCAGACATGTGAGCGTATAGAGTGTTGGTGTCGGAGCCGTGTTGGATGATAATAGTATTGCCGTAGCCGCGCTTGCGTCCGCGGAATACAATCTTACCGTTACCGGACGCCATTATAGGGGTGCCGCGCTTGGCTGCGTAATCTACACCTTGATGTGCTCGTATTTTGTTGGAGATAGGGTGTCTGCGCCTTGGGTTGAATTTTGAGCTAATACGGGCAAACTCTACCGGCATACGTAAAAAGGCTTTACGCATACTCCTGCCCTCTGGCGTGTAAAAACCAACACCTCCGAATGAGTCCTTAAAAAATATACCAATCAAATTTTGTCCGCCGGTGATGAACTGGGCGGCCAAAATGTTGCCGTCTTTGATCTTGTTACCATCGATAGTCAATTTCTCATAAATGACTTGAAACTTGTCTCCCGGTTGTAAATCTTGTGAGAAATCTAGGTCCCAAGAAAATACTTTGGCAAAGTTCATCGTTACATTGCTAGACATTCCGGCGTTTAAAGCATCGATATAAAGAGAGCTTTTTATTTCCCCTGAGGCAAAGGCCTCTTCGGTAATTGGTTTGCGTTCCAGTACTTGGTGCTGGTAAGTGGTTTTATCTACACGGCTAATGAGCACGCTTTTTAGCGGATTGATGATGTATTTAACTTTTATCAACTCATTGGCGCGAATCAAGAAGGCGAGCTTTTCGCCAATCATCATGCGTCGAAAAAGATTGGCTTCTCGAGTGGCGCTATCAACATAGTGTACATCGGTATGGGAGAGTCCCGCGCGAATAAACATCGTGGATAAATTATCACCAGATTGCACATTATAATATATCCAAAGGTCTTTTTTAGAAATAGGTTTGTTTATGAGCGCGCTAAGTTGATGGTCTACTGGTGCCGTTTTGACTTTAACAATGGTGGTATCACTATTGTTGGCGTAAACAAAATGTTTACTATTGTCTACTTGGCGGATGAAAGTGTGGGTTTTTTTATCACCATTAGTATATTTTATTTCTAATAAACTGTTATCAACAATCAAAAAGTCGAAAACGTCACCTGATTGTAACTTGGCGAAATAGTCCTTTTCACTGCTAGCTTGAATAATATTGCTAAGGTCGTCTTTAGTTAATCCAGCTTTTTGGAATATATCATCGAGCTGATCTGTTTTTGTCACTTCAATAATAGTGCGTTCAATTGCGTTGAAATCTGCCGCATTAATAAATTCAGCAGGAACATTATTGGTCGAGGGCTCAGCGGTTTTCCGAGTACTTTCACTAATACTGGGTTGGATGTTTTCCTGGTTAGGAGCAATTATGGATTGTTTGGAAATAGTAAAGCTATCGGTGTTTTTGTCCCCTACTAACACAATGTTTGTGTTACTACTGATCTTGTATTTGATTTCTTTTAAATCTCCCTGCGTTATCAAAAGTGAAAGTGTTTCGCCGGGAATCATTCTAACAAAAGTACGCTCTTTACTGGTGGCATTGCTCACTTTCAGGACATCTTGAGCGGTTAAACCTGCACGATTGAATATAAGAGATAAGTTATCGCCTTTTAATACTTCAAAGTGCTGCCATTGCGTGGGAAAATTATTTTCGCTGTTCGAGCTGGACTGAGTATCTTGTTGAGCAAATGCAGCAACACTGAAAATGACAAAAGAGAGGGGGAATAGAAAAAATGCACAGGTTCTTTTAAGTTGAAGAAGAACAGTGTCGTAAATTATATGTGAATGACTAAACAAGAGATAAGACCTTTAATACCAGTGTGCAAAACATACAACCATATACGAATTGATCCCTGCAATTCAAAACATCCTTTTACCATATGATTAACTAATTATTGTTCATTGTGAGTTGTATCGCTAGAATAGCCAAACTTGAACAAAATCACAATATAGGCTATCGAGCAATATATGATAAAGCAAACACTTTTAGAAGAATTGAGTAGTCGCGGCTTAATTGCCCAGATGACCAGCGAAGCAGAATTAGCACAGCATCTAGAAAATCAAAGTGTCACATTATATTGCGGATTCGACCCTACAGCAGATAGTCTACATATTGGCAGTTTAGTTCCTCTGCTAACGTTAAAGCGATTTCAGCAACACGGACATAAGCCATTGGCGTTGGTCGGTGGCGCTACTGGCTTAATAGGTGATCCAAGTTTTAAAGCACAGGAGCGCAAGCTCAATGATGATGCAACCGTAGCTGATTGGGTTGATAAGCTAAAAGCGCAAGTCAGCCAGTTTATAGAGTTTGATAAGTCTGATACTAGCGCTGAAGTGGTTAATAACCTGGATTGGACCAAAGATTTAGATGTGCTTACTTTTTTGCGCGATGTAGGCAAGCATTTTTCAATTAATCAAATGATTGCTAAAGAGTCGGTGAAGCAGCGTATAGACAGAGAGGGAGAGGGGATTTCCTTTACTGAGTTTACCTACATGATTTTACAGTCCTATGATTTCCAACAATTGAATAAAAGTCATGGCTGTACTTTACAAATTGGTGGCTCTGATCAGTGGGGTAACATCACTGGTGGTACAGAGTTAACCAGAAGAATGAATGGCAATAAAGCATACGGTTTGACGCTGCCATTGATTACTAAGTCGGATGGTACCAAGTTTGGTAAGACAGAAAGCGGGACTATTTGGTTATCAGCCAATAAAACATCACCCTATGCTTTTTATCAATTTTGGATCAATTCAGCCGATGCCGATGTCTATAATTTCCTACGTTACTTTACCTTTCTGGATGTGGCTGAAATAGCTAAAATAGAAGAAGAAGACAACGCTGCACAAGGTCGGCCGCAGGCCCAAGCGATATTAGCGCGAGAAGTCACCGAGCTGGTTCACGGTAAAGCGGGACTAGATGCTGCAATGCGCATCAGTGAGGCGTTATTTTCTGGTGAATTAGATGAGCTTGATGAAAGCGATTTCAATCAGCTTGCGCAAGATGGTTTACCGACCACACAATTCACAGCGCAAGCAATAGCTGCATTAAGTGAAACGCCATTGACCTCTTTGCTCGCAAATGAAGGGTTAGCTGCATCAGGTAAGCAAATTAAAGATGCACTGCAACGCAAAGCCGTCACCATTAATTCAAAAGAGATTAGTTTAGATGAGAATATGCAATGTGCAGCTTTGTTCGCAGCGAGTAATGCTAAATTTGGGCGTTATCACTTAGTTAAAGTGGGCAAAAAGAAGCATCATATTTTTGTAATGTAAATACGGCAGTAATGAAGGCAAGCCAGCTTATGAAGCTGGCTTTTTTATGTACAGGATGTACAGTATGACGCGGTGGCATGGATGCAAAGAGCGGATATGTACAGGAAGTGCGGTATGACTCGGTGTGATGGATGCCAAAGAGCGAAAAGAAGCTGTATTAGAGTGTTTAATGATCAAAACATACCAACTTAAATTATATTGAATATATTCGTTGACACAATTTCAAATCTGTATAGAATGCGCCTCCACAGACAAGGCAGCAAGCGAGCAACAAGCTTACTACTCAGACTGGTTACAACATTAAGTGGGTTTGAAATTGTTAATATTTGATTTTGTTTTATAAGCTTTTTTAGCTAAAAAGAAAATTCAAAAATAAACAAATTAATGATTGACTTAACGAGGCGCAAATATATAATACGCACCTCACTT
>JABSRB010000017.1 GCA_013215375.1 Oceanospirillaceae bacterium
CCACTGGTGCAGGTGAGCTATCATTAAATCACATCAATGCTATCGGACAAAATGTAACGTTGGAATCAGGTGGCTCCATTACCGATCTTAATGGCATGGGAATAAATGTCACGGCTACGTTGTTAAGTGCTGCCGCTGCTACAGGCATTGATATAGATAGCACTGTTGCGACTGCAGAATTAACTGTTACTGGTGTAGGTAATATTGAAATAAATGAAACAGACAATATAACTTTTATGAAAGTAGAAACTCATAACGGTTCAATTTCTTTGACAAGTACAGGTGATATCACTGCAACTGTGATAGCAGCAGGTACAGATAATGATTTAAATGATGTTTCTATCAATGCTGGGAATATCTTGCTTGGATCGGTTTCAGCTACTGGCGCTGGTGATGTGATACTAGAAACAAGTGGGTTTATTGAAGATACAAATGCAGGGAGTCTAAACGTAATAGCAGATACTTTAACGATATTAGGCAATGCGGCTGTAGGTACAAGTACTAAAAGTATAGATATAAATGTTAATACACTGGCGCTTACGAGTAAAAATACTTATGTGGCAGAGCGGGGCAATGTTGAGTTCAATACTTCAGTAATAACAGGTGATTTGTTTGTTTTATCTGTCGGTGATATTACTGATAGTGGAGATCTAATAGTTACCGGGCATGCTGACTT
This sequence comes from Oceanospirillaceae bacterium, assembly GCA_013215375.1. Taxonomy (GTDB): domain Bacteria; phylum Pseudomonadota; class Gammaproteobacteria; order Pseudomonadales; family Balneatricaceae; genus Rs1. The sequence continues at coordinate 677 of JABSRB010000017.1, forward strand.
TAATTCTGGTAACGCAAAAATTGAATTAGGTAGCGCTACAGATGAAACTAGCTTCAACAGTTTGACTTTCTCTGGTGGTGTTGTAAAAATCCAGCAAGACAGCGATATGGTCATTGAGGGGAGCAATAATGCGACTAGTCTAGAGCTTAGTGCGAATGGCTCAATTGTAGATACAAATGCAGTATCAATTACAGTCACTGATACCGCTGACTTTACAAGTATCAAAGAAAATGCGCTGATTGATTTAAGTAAGCTAGCAGTTTTAAATGCAGTGACAGTTGATACAGCAGGTGACAAAGCCAAGGTTGTGATTGTTAACGATTCAGCATTGAAGTTGGGTGGCACGGTAACGGGTAGTTTAGATGCCACATCAACAAAAGGAAGTATTAGTGATAGTAGTGTTTTAACAGTTGGTGGAACTGCTGATTTTAAAGCGGCAGAGGGTGCTGATATTATCCTTAATGAAACTGATAATTCATTTGCGGGTATTGTTAGTTTTAATGCCATTGCCAATAAATTAAATGATATCACCTTCACCAATGATAAAACGTTAACACTTGGTGCAATTGATATTGATGGCGATCTAAAAGTAACAGCTCAAGGTAATATATCTTCTAGAGCCCCATTAATAGTGGGTGCTTCTTCCACCTTTGAAACGACTAAATCAGATGCGACCATTAATCTTTCTAGTTTAAACTCGATAGGTGCTGTTAGCTTAACTACGACGGGTGCTTTAGCTGATGTGACTATCAACAGTACTGCTGTCCTGAAACTAGAAGGTAGTATTGGCGGGAAACTATCGGCTACCACCACAGTAGGTAATATTACCGACAGCGCTGTATTAACGGTGGCGGGTACTTCAAGCTTCACTACCACTGAAAGTAATGCCGCTATTATATTAGATCAATTGTCCTCTCAAGGCGCTGTATCGGTTAATACCTTGGGTAACGCAACTATCGTGAATACTGCCGTAATTGAATCGTCCGATCCACTTAAGATAGGTCTTGATTTGGCAGAGTCTAGCATTGGCGGAAACCTGACAGCGACAGCGGTTAATGGCAATTTGATCGACAGTGGTGAAATCAATGTCACTGGCTCATCGACATTCACTGCGGAAAATATCGATGTTGGTACATTAGCTTCAACAGGTTATGTCTCTGTCACTGCTACGGCTGATCGGGGTGATGTGACTATCGTCAATGCATCAACGTTAGATTTAAGAGGCGATGTTAAGGGTGATTTAATTGCAACGGCTCAAGCTGGCAACATTAAGACACTAGAGGCTTTGACAGTAGCTGGAGATGCTTCGTTTACGGCAGCAAAAGGTGCTGATGTTTTATTGAATCATCAAGATAACAGCTTTAAAGGTGTGATTGATTTTACGGCTTTAGCGGAGAAGTTACACAGCATCTCTATCGTAGATAGCTCTACTACTGGTATAGCACTTAAGGCCTTGGAGCTGACTGGTGATTTGAGCGTATCGGTAAAAGGTGATGTCACAAACCCTGGCGCATTGATTGTTGCAGGCACTACGACAATTGAAGCGAATGGCAATGATGTGACACTAGGGGCCGCCAACAATTTTAATAAGCTTGGAGTGAATGGCAAGGATGTCGATATTATTGATGTCAGCGCTGATGGCCTAGAGCTAACAGCGAGCACCATCACCGGCAGCTTTGATCTAGATGTTAAGGGTAACGTTAGTAATACTGGTACATTGATCGTAACCAAAGACACCACAATACAGGCAAGTGGCCAGAACGTTTCTCTCAATGTTACCACTAACAATTTTAGTAAAATCGGGGTGAATGGCAAAAATGTCACCATTAACGATGTTAATGCTATTGAGCTGGCTGACAGCAAAATTACCGGTGATCTAACGATAACCGCCGGTGGTGACGTGACTGCTGGTAAGTTAGATGTAGCTGCCTTCACAAAAATTAATGCACAAGATTTTGATATTACTTTAGAGAGCGATAATAACTTTAGAGTCATCGGTGTTGATGGACGTAATGTTAAAATTAAAGATATCGACGGTATTGATTTAGCGGCCAGCTCAGTCACTGGCGCTTTAACTGTGACCGCTAATGGCGATGTGACTAACAGTGGTCAGTTGCTAGTTGCCAACCTTGCGCAAATTAATGCTGCAGGCCATAACATCACTTTAGATTTCGCGGCTAACGATTTTAATAAGATTGGGGTTCTTGGTCATGATGTTGTTATTACGGATGCCAATGATATTGATCTAGCCAAGAGTATTGTCACTGGAACCTTAACGGTTAATGCCGGTAATAATGTGATTAACAGTGGTCAGTTAGATATTACTAACAAAGCTCAAATTGAGGCCAGAGGTAACGTCACTTTAACAGTAGCGGACAATAATTTTAGTAGCATTGGCGTTAACGCAGCCAGTGTACTGATTAACGATGCTAATGGCATTGTCTTGAGTGAGAGTAATATCACCGGAAATTTAACGGTCACAGCGGGCGGAGCAATTACTGATAACGGCTTTGTCGATGTTAAAGGCAACGCTAACTTTACCACCGGCGGCACTAGTAGTATTAATTTTGATTCTATTAAAATTGCGGGGTCCGCTGCATTTAATACTTTTAACCTGACTTTAAACACTGCTGCGATCAATTTTTCGACTTCAAATATCCGTGGTGATTTGCAGGTGACGACCACCGCGGGAGATATTACTGATTCAGGCAATCTTACTGTCGCTGGTAAAGCTACCCTTAATGCGCAGCGAGATATTATCCTTGGGGATTCAGGCTCTATCAATAACTTTGCGACTATTGCAGCTAGCGGTCGTAATGTTAATATCAAGCAAACGGGTAATATGCGGGTCGAGAAGATCAGCGCAACGGGCGCGGTTACCTTAGAGTCTTTAGGGTCTATCGTCGATCATGCTTTTGATAATATCATTGATATTGTCGCTGCCGATCTGATTACTCTAAAGGCGGTTAATGGCGTCGGTGTCGGCGGGTTAGTCCTAGATTTGGGAAGCAATGTACAGGTAAGCGCTACTACTAATACTGGCAATATTGAGCTTGATGCCGCAGGCAGTATCGCGTCATTAGTGGCTACTTCAGGCACGGGCAATATTGTGGTGACAGCTGCTCAGAATATGACGCTGTCCGATGTTAGAGGTGACCATGTTAGTTTGACCAGTACTGGAGGCAGTATTTTAATCGGCGCTTCCAAAAATTCGGTTCAAGCGGTAAGCGCCATTGAGCTAACGGCAAAAAATGATATTGGTAGCTCTTCCAGCCCCTTGAACTTTACCCTTGATCTCTCAGGTAAAGCGAGCTTGAGATCCACCGGTCAAGGCAGCATCCACTTAAGTACCCAAGCTACATTGCTCTTAAACAAAGTAGATAGTGTGTTGGTTGGTAACTTAGTTTCTGCAACATCACAGAGCGCTCTAGAAGCTGGATTACAGGAGTTTGTGGTTTATTTAGTGTCGATAGATGATGCTTTATTCAATGAGTTTGTCACCATCTTTGATGTTGAAGGCATGAAGCTGCCAGAGGGTGAATCTGATGAAGCGGAAGAGGAAGAATTCACTTGGTTAACCGGCAAAGGTAAAGTGCTGGCGAAGGTTAAAACCAATACCAAGTTTATGACCTTGTTTGAGACTTGGCAGCGCTACGGCAAGATTTTTATGGTCAAAGCTCAGCAGAAAACCGCTATTGTTGCTAATAGCTGATAATCTTAAGTTCAGCCAATGGTTTTGTATAAATAGAAAAAAACAGTTAAAAATTCGTAACTTAAGTGTAGACTTAGGCAGCGCGAAAATGGAATTTATGAAAGGGATATTTTATGTTACCAATGTTTTATGAAAGCATTACTGCTTTAAACACCACCGCACACCACGATGCTTTTCTTGAGCCTGTTAAAGATTATAGCTTTGCCAAAAAATCCAGCACTATAGCTGTTGGTGTCTCTGAGTTTGTGCAAGCCTCCTACGAATACCCAGTCATCTTTATTCGCAATGACGACAACGTCACGCCTATGGTACTAACAGGCTTAAAAGGTCAGACAAATACTTTTGTGGCGGAGGATGACGGGCGTTGGTTAGGTAATTATCTGCCGGCTTATGTACGTCGGTATCCCTTTGTGTTGGCGAAGGGAAAAGATGAAATATTAACCGTGTGTATCGATGAAACTTACAGCGGCTTTAATCGCGCTGGCTTAGGTGAAAAACTCTTTGATGAGGAACAACGCAGTCAGTATTTAGAGGGACAAATATCCTTTTTGCAGGCGTTTGAAGAAGAGATGCAGCGCACCAAGAAATTCTGTGATTACTTGCTGGAATTCGACCTGTTAGAAGACTCAAACGCCACCGTTGAGCGTAAAGATGAAGAGCCGCATAACATCAGAGGGTTTTGTGTGGTTAGTCGTGAGCGTTTAAATAAACTCAGTGCCAAGGATTTAAAAAAGTTGCAAAAAGTGGGCGCACTTGAATTGATTTATCAGCACTTAAGTTCCCTGTCGCAGTTTGATACGTTATTGAATAAAGATCGACAAACGTCTTAGTCATTGCTTAACAGGGAATAGATAAAGCAATATGGAATTAGCTAATATCAAGCAGCTTGCCCAGTCATTTACAGGCGATAAGGCGACTGGTATAGATGCCCGTGAAGAAAGTGACTATATGAACTTAGTCACTGAATTCGAGCATGGCCAAGGTTTAGATACCGCACCGGTAAATTGGGCCAATGTGCGCAAGCTGGCAATATCAGTGTTAGATAATCATGCTAAAGACCTGAATGCCGCAAATTACTTGTGCGCTGCACTGTATTTTGAACAAGGTTTTGAGGGGTTGACCGCTGGTTTTAATTTGCTGCGCGCTTTTGTGCAAGCCGATTATTGGGAAGATATTTATCCACCGCCAAAGGCGATGTCGGTTAATAAAGCCAATAAGTATCGCGCTGCTACTTTTCCTAAAATGCTCAAGAAACTAGAGCGTCCCTTTGCGGATCTTGAAGTAACACTAGTGCAGTCTGAAGCGGTTATCGCCTGTAAAGAGGCGTTCACAGCATTAGATAAGGCGTTAATCGAGCGATTAGAAGATAAGGCTCCCAAATTATTTGAGTTTAGTAATGTTTTTGGTCGTATGGCGCGCGATGCGCAATTCTTACAAGATGAAATGGAAGAGCTGCACAAAGAAGAGCCTACCCCGGTTAAGAAAATCCCGCCTGTTGCGCAACCGCCCGTGCCGTCAACCCCTGCTGTAGTACAGCAAACTCCAGTGGCTACACCAGCACCTGTGCCAGCTATGGCAAAGCCGGTGGCTGTCGCTGCTCCTGCAGATATCGAAAAAGCTTTAACGGCCAATTTACTCAATGTGGCTAAAATGGCCAAAATGCTGCGGGATAATAAAATATCCAACCCCTATCCCTACCATTTGTTGCGCACTAGTGCCTGGATGTTGATTGAAAAACTCCCTGCCAATGGTGTATTGCCCGCTTTACCTAATCGCGATCGCATCGCCAGCTTACGCCTGCTAGAGCAGAGTAAAAACTGGGAGGCATTGATCGAAGAGTGTGAAAAGACCTTTGGTGGCGGTGCCATTTACTGGTTGGGAGTACATCGATTCGTCGCTATTGCGCTGTCTAATTTAGGGGCTAAAGAGGCCTGTGAAAGCATCAAGAATTCCGTCGCCGCTCTACTGGCTAGGTTTCCCGAATATTTAGATCGCACCTTTAATGATGCCGAGGGATTTGCGGATGAAATCACTAAAGCTTGGATTGAAACAGAAGTGCTCAGTGGCAGTGTTAGTACCAGTGACGGGCAAGCGCCAGTGCCAGTGCCAGCGGGCGATGCGCTGTGGAGTATAGCCGCTGCTGATGCTAAAAAAATGGCAGCCACTGGTAGCTTTGAAGAGGGCTTAGCACTGTTCAGTGATGGCTTGAAAGGTGTGGCTGGTGAGCGCGAACAAATGTATTGGCGTTTAGAGCAAGCGCGTTACTGTCTTGAATCTGGGCAGCAAGTGATTGCTAAAGCGCAGCTAGTGTATTTGTATCAAGAGGTACAAGAGCGAGGAATTGATAAGTGGGAGCCGCAGTTGAATCTAAGTTTGGCTCGTCTACTTTTGATATGTTTTGAGAAAGACCAGGGAAAGCAGAGTTATACGAATGAGCAGTTAAACCAGATCGAGACATTGCGCACGGTAATATGCCTGCATGACCCGCTGGGTGCTATGTCACTTAAATAACTGAAATTGAAGGAATAAGATAATGGCTAAAGAAGGTTCGGTCGCGCCGAAAGAACGCGTAAATATCGTTTATAAATCCGGTACAGGAGACGCTCAAGAAGAGGTTGAATTACCGCTTAAGTTGATGATGATCGGTGATTATACTCAGCGTGAGGAAGAGGCTGAGTTAGAAGATCGCGATGTGGTCAATGTCAATAAAAGCAACTTTAACGATGTAATGGCCGGTCACAATCTGTCATTAAACATGGTGGTTCCCAATAGGCTGGTTGATGCTGAAGATGAGGAATTACCAGTGGAAATGCACTTTAATGGTATTAATGATTTCTCCCCTGAAAGTGTGGTTAAGCAGATCCCGGAGCTGAACAAATTGTTGGAGCTACGTGAGTCATTAACCTTTTTGAAAGGGCCGTTAGGAAATATTCCGGCTTTCAGAAAACATATCGATGCGTTGCTTTCAGACGAAGAATCACGCAAGAAGCTGATGTCTGAGTTGGGTGTCGAGTAATAGTTAACTATTGATCCATCATTTTGTAGATAACCATATTACAAGGAAAGAAGTTATGTCTGAACAAGAAACAGCGGCGGCACAAGGTCAAACTGCCGAGGCGGAAGATTCGAGTTTGCTCGATCAAATTATGCAACAAACCAATATGACCAGCGGTGATGAGGCCTATGAAGTTGCCTCTAAAGGTGTGCAGGCTTTTATTGGTGAATTACTAAAAAGCGGCAATAAAAGTGAGCGAGTGCGCAAGCAACTTGTTGACGATATGATCGTAGAACTCGATAAAAAAATCAGCTTACAAGTGGATGAAGTGCTACACAATGAAAGCTTCCAGAAGATGGAATCTGCGTGGCGCGGTCTGAAATTTGTGGTAGATCGCACCGATTTTAGAGAAAACATCCAGCTGGAAATATTCAACGCCTCCAAAGAAGATTTGGCGATGGATTTTGATAATGCATCAGAAATTACCGAGTCTGGTCTGTACAAACAATGTTATACCGCAGAATACGGTCAGCATGGTGGTCGTCCTTACGGCGCTATTATTGCCAATTATGATTTTGATCACAGCTCTCCAGACATTGCTTTGCTACAAAAAACAGCCAGTGTTGCCACTATGGCGCACGCGCCGTTCATTGCCGCAGCTGCACCACAGTTCTTCGGTATCGACGATATTCAAAAGTTGCCTAACCTAAACGATATCGCCTCTGTTTTTGAAGGCCCACAGTATGCTAAGTGGCGCTCTTTTCGTGAGAGTGATGACGCGCGTAGTGTTGGTTTAACCATGCCGCGTTTCCTACTGAGACTGCCTTACAGCGAAAAAGATAATCCGGTTAAGTTGTTTAACTACAACGAATCTGTCAACGAAGATCACAACCGCTATTGCTGGGGTAATACTTCATTTGCGTTTGCCACAAGATTGACGGAAAGCTTCGGTAAATTCCGCTGGTGCCCGAATATCATCGGCCCGCAAAGTGGTGGTGCTCTGGAAGATTTGCCAATGCATCAATATGAGGCAATGGGCCAAATCGAGACAAAAATCCCGACGGAAGTGCTGGTCTCTGATCGCAGAGAGTTTGAACTGGCAGATGCTGGTTTTATCCCGCTAACTTATCGTAAAGGCAGCGACAATGCCGCTTTCTTCTCGGCGAGTTCTACGCAAAAGCCAAAGTTCTTCGGTACTTCTAAAGAGGGCAAGGCTGCGGAGACTAACTATAAGCTAGGTACTCAGCTACCTTATATGTTTATTGTTAACCGTCTCGCTCACTATATTAAAGTGCTACAGCGCGAGAACATCGGCAGCTGGAAAGAGCGCAACACCTTAGAGGAAGAGCTGAACGTTTGGCTGCGTCAATACGTGGCGAATCAAGATGGTGCCAGTGCGGATATCAGAAGCCGTCGTCCATTGCGTGAAGCGAGTATTGAGGTTAATGATATTGAAGGGGAGCCAGGATTCTATAAGGTAAACATCAATATCCGACCTCACTTTAAGTACATGGGTGCTGACTTTACGCTGTCACTCGTCGGTAAGTTAGATAAAGCTTAATCGCTGTCTATTTTTTACTGAAATTGTAAACCGGGATGATGCTTCATCCCGGTTTGATTTGAAGTGTGAGGGAATCGCTCGGTGTTTGAATACAGTCTTTTGCAGAGAATCGCCATGGGCGATGAAGGCGCGAATCAGTCGTTGGATATAGGGGCTGATAAACTCAAGCGTTCGGTGCAACTACACTTACAGAATATGTTTAATGTTCGCCAGGGAAGTGTTCCGACTTCTCTTGATTATGGTCTGCCTGATTTTAATGATTTAGATATCAGTTCAGGTTATGCAACTGCCGTCAGTGAAGTACGCAAGGCAATAAAGCTATCTCTAGAACGATATGAGCCGCGTTTAACCAGCGTCAAAGTGCGTCACATATGGGATGAAGATAACCAGCTGGAATTGCGCTATGAGATAACTGCGCGCATGAACATCAAAGACAAAAACGTGCGAGTCAGGTTTGAAACGTTAATGGCAGACGAAAAATTTTTCAGGGTTACAAGCTGATTTATGGCATTTAATAAATATTACCTCGATGAACTCTCCTATTTACGTGAAATGGGCAGTTTGTTTTCGCAGCAAAATCCAGGGCTCTCTCGCTATTTATCGGAAGAGGGCCAAGACCCGGATGTAGAGCGACTATTTGAAGGCTTTGCATTTTTAACCGGTCGATTGCGCCAAAAATTAGATGATGAGTTACCAGAAGTCACTCACTCCTTAATCAATTTACTGTGGCCGCACTACTTGCGACCTATTCCCTCCATGAGTATTTTAGAATTTTACCCCATTGCTAATGCCCTCACTGATGGGCAGACAATTAAGCAGGGCGCTACAATACAGTCGGTAGAAGTGGAGGGCACTAACTGCCAATTTCGTACTTGCTACGATGTCGATGTCTATCCCATGGAAATCAATGACGTATCATTGGAGAACCAGAGCGATGGTTCGATGTTGGAAATCGATTTTGACATAGACGGGGTAGCAGATACTGCCACTTGGGGGCTGGATGAAATAATGCTCTACTTGCACGGCGACAGAGAGGGCTTTATGGGGCAGGCGCTCTATTTGTGGCTGTTCAGATACCTCGACAAAATTGAATTAAAAGTAAAGATCAAAGGGCAGAGCAAGCCCACGCGTCATCGCTTATCACTAGATTGTTTACAGCCTGAGGGCTTTAGTGAAGAGCAAGAGTTAATACCGTACGGCAATCGATCTTTTCGCGGTTACCGTTATTTACAGGAGTATTTTTCACTGCCAGAAAAGTTTCTGTTTATTAAAATTAGTAAATTAAAGCAGTATTTGGCGCAGCCTAAAGTTGAAGGCTTTACTTTATGTTTACATTTTGAACAGCGTTTTGATGCGCAAATGCGCATTCGCAAAGAACATATAAGGCTTAACTGCACGCCCATAGTGAATTTGTTTGAAGCCGATTGCGACCCTATCAGCATCGTGCCTGAGCGCATGGATTATCCGCTGAGACCCACCTATAAAAACCAACAACATATTGAGTTATACAGCGTTGATTCGCTGTTTGGCAAGCAGCGTGGGCGCAGTGAATCGATCAAGTACCCAGCCTACGAAAGCTTTGACCATGTAGATGAGTTAAATGCACTGGGCAAAAAAAACGTCTTTTATAAGCTGCGCAGAAGTCTATCCACTTTGCAGTCAGGTTTAGATACTTCTATCAGCTTTGTTGAAGCCGGTGGTAGGACATCGGTGCCTAATTCAGAGACGATCTCTATTGAATTAACTTGTACCAACCGGCGTTTACCAGAAACACTACGCGCCGGAGATGTGACTTACCCCACCGCAAACTCGCCAGAATTTGTGACTTTTAAGAATATTACCCGTGTTACGCAATCGATTCCGCCGCCGTTAAATGAGGGACTGCACTGGATGCTGATTTCTCAAATGGCGCTGCACTACCGCTCTATGTCAAAAGTAGAGTCGATCAGAGTGCTGCTCAAAAGTTATGACTTTAGGGCATTTCACGATCGCCAAGCTGAGCGGACCAACAAACTGTTATTAGACTCTATTCACTCTGTTAAAACAGAGGCAGTGGATAGAATGCACATGGGTACGCCAGTGCGAGGTCTTAAAACTACCTTGGAGCTGTGGGAGAGTAAATACGGCGCTAAAGGGCTTAAGGGCGAGAGCGGCATGTTCGTTTTTGCCTCAGTGCTGAATGGTTTTTTTGCCCAATATGCGAACGTTAATGCTTTTCATGAGTTGGAAGTAAAGGGCTTGGAAAACGGCGAGACCTATAAGTGGGTGGCACAGCCAGGCCAGCAGCATTTACTCTGAGTAGAGGAAACACCGTGGAAGAGAGCAAAGAGGCAGATGCTTTAAAATTAAGCCAAGCACTGTTCAAGGATGGGAAAAATTTCGATTTTTATCACGCTGTCACTTTAATGGAGCGCTTCCACACTGGTGCTAAAGTGGGAGAACAGGGCCCTGTGAAAGATGAAGCACTTTGTTTTCGCGGTCATCCGAGCATGGCTTTCCCTGCGGGTGATTTAGCCAGAATAGGCAGCAATAGACTGGGCCAATATGAGATAGAAACTAACTTTATTGGCTTGTATGGCCCCAGTTCGCCGATGCCTGCTTACATTACTGAAGCGGTGATTAAAGAGCAGTGTCAAATTGAAAAAGAGGATTCTCTGGAGTTTTTTATGTCCACCGAGTCCGAAGTGCGCTCGCTTCGCGATGGACGTTTAAATATACACAACCAGCAAGAATACGCTAAAAAAATTAGAAAGCGGATTAAAGAAGGCGAAGTTAAGCGTCGTTATCTAGAAGATATTGAACTGGATAAATTGCGTCAGGGTATTCCTCTAGAAAAAATATTAAAGAAGACCGAGTTTATAGCGTTTCGCAAAGCTGAATTGGTGCTCAGTGCCTCTGAGCGCGCCACGGCAAGGCAGCGAGATTTTTTTGATATTTTTAATCATCGCCTAACCTCTTTGCTGTATCGCAGTTGGCGCAAATATCGACCGCAACTACAGTACCAGGCGGGGGCGAAAGATGAATTCTCACTGTGGTTATATTCGCTTATGGGTGCGCCGGGAGCGGCAGAACAGAAAAGTTCAGCGCTGAATTGGCCTAAATTATTAGGTTATATCGGCATGATCTCCATGCGCTCACGCTCGGTGAATGTGATCAGTACGGTAGTGTCTGGCTACTTTGATGCAGTGGACGTCCGTGTTGAACAGTACGTAGAGCGCTGGGTGAATATAGTGCCAGAGCAGCAGTGCCGCTTGGGCGATAAAAATTCACAGTTAGGGCGCACCATTAATCTGGGTTCTAAAGTGCGCGATCGCAGTGGAAAATTCCGGCTGGTGATTGGCCCGCTAGATTTTAGTCAATTTAGTGCCTTTCTCCCGCAGCAAGCTAATCACGCCGCGCTACTGGAGTTAATACAGTTTTTGATGCCTGATCATTTGTGTTTCGACATTGAATTAATATTAAAAAGCAGCGAAGTGCCCAGCTTTAAATTAGGAGAGCCCCCGTCCACCATGCTGGGATGGTCTGGCTGGATCGGCAATGCTGAAGGTAAAGATCAAAGGGTGCTGTTGAACGGATTAGATTAAATAAGAGCTCTGCAAGGCTGGTCAGCTGTGCTGAACTCTCACAAAATACATTTAAATAGAGATAGGTAAAAAGGAATTAGCTATGGACAAAATTACGTTAAAATCATTAGTCGGGCGCTTAAATACAACTTGTACCCGGGCTCTAGAAGGTGCAGCTGGGCTATGTGTGGCTAATGGAAGTTACGAAATTAATGTCGTACATTTACTATTAAAATTATTAGAAGAAGAGTCTGATTTACCGCAAATTCTAGTGCATCACCAGGTGAGCCTGCTGCATTTTTCAAAGGCATTGCAGGCAGAGGCAGAGGCTGACAACAAAGGAAACACTGGCAAGCCAGTATTTTCTAAAACCTTAATAGGCACCCTGGAAGACGCTTGGTTAATCGCCTCTTTAGAGCAGAAGTTTGCAGAAGTACGCTCAGGTTCAATCGTATTGGCTATTTTAGCTAACCAGCGTCGCCACGGTATGGCCGACTATGTCGATGAGCTAAGTGGCATTGGCTACGATGAACTATTAAAAAATTATCATCAGGCAGCCGAGGGCTCAAAAGAGGCGACCAGTGCCCTTGCCAGTCAATCAGGGGATGGTGCACCCGCAGAAGTAGATATGGGCCCGCTGGAAAAATATTGTACTAACTTCACAGCCCGTGCCCGTGAGGGACACATCGATCCGGTATTTTGTCGTGATGACGAAATTCGTCAGATGATTGATATTTTGGGGCGTCGCAGAAAAAACAATCCTATCGCTATCGGTGAAGCGGGCGTTGGTAAAACCGCAGTAGTAGAAGGCTTGGCCCTTAAAATAGCTCAGGGGGATGTGCCTAATGTATTGAAAGATGTTGAGCTTTACTCACTAGATATGGGTTTGCTACAAGCCGGTGCAAGTGTCAAAGGCGAGTTTGAAAATCGCTTAAATGGCGTTATTTCAGCGGTAAAATCTTCTGTTAAACCCATTATTATGTTTATCGATGAAGCGCATACCTTAATCGGCGCAGGTGGTGCAGCAGGGGGCGGAGATGCTGCCAATTTGTTGAAGCCGGCACTGGCTCGTGGAGAGTTACGCACCATTGCTGCGACTACTTGGTCAGAATATAAAAAGTATTTTGAAAAAGACCCAGCATTAGCCAGACGTTTCCAAGTGGTAAAACTGGAGGAGCCAACCCCAGAGCAAGCTGTCACTATTATCCGTGGTTTAAGAAGCACCTACGAGCTAGCACACGGTGTTTATGTGCGTGATGATGCCGTTGAGGCTGCAGCTAAAATGTCGGCGCGTTACATCTCGGGACGTCAACTACCGGATAAAGCGGTGGATGTATTAGATACCGCCGCTGCTCGAGTTAAAATTAGTATCAGCTCCAAGCCTGATCTAATTGATAACAAAGAGCGAATGATTAAAACGTTAGAGCGAGAGTGCGAGGCGTTAGCCAGAGATATTGATAACGATGTCTTAAAAGATGAAGGGCAAATAGCACTGTTAGAAGCTCAGATTAGCGATATCCATGCTGAGTTAGTAACGCTGAATGAGCGCTGGCACACAGAGAGTGATTTGGTTAATCGTATTATCGATATGCGTCGCGCCATGGCTGAACTAAAGGCCAATAACGCGTCGCTAAAACTGCCTGTGAGCAGCGAAGCGGATCAACAAGCAGCAGTAGAGCTTGACGGTGATACAACAGAGCAACCGGTATTCACTGAGCAGGAGTTGCGCGAGGCGATTAAAGCGGATGTGGCAGACTTGAGTGAATTGCAAGGTGGCGAGCCGCTTATTCACTATGAGGTATCTCCGGATGTAGTCGGGCGTGTTATCGCCGATTGGACCGGTATTCCATTAGGAAAAATGGTACGTGATGAAGCTAAGTCAGTGCTGACATTTGGCAACTCATTGCGCGAGCGCATCAAAGGGCAAAATGCCGCAGTAGAGGCTTTAGACCGCGGTATGCGCGCTGCCAAAGCTGGGGTTAATAATCCTGAGACTCCGCTGGGTGTATTTCTGTTTGTCGGCCCCAGTGGCGTCGGTAAAACCGAGACGGCATTAGGTGTAGCGGACTTGTTATTTGGCGGTGAGCGTTTTTTAACGACCGTTAATATGTCTGAGTTTCAAGAGAAGCACTCAGTATCGCGTTTAGTCGGGTCACCTCCAGGTTATGTCGGCTATGGAGAGGGTGGTTTATTGACCGAAGCGGTACGTCAAAAGCCCTACTCGTTAGTCTTGTTAGATGAAGTAGAAAAAGCAGATCCTGAAGTGCTCAACCTATTTTATCAAGTGTTTGATAAAGGCATGTTGTCTGATGGTGAAGGGCAGTTAGTTGACTTTAAAAACACCGTGGTTTGTCTAACCTCGAACTTGGCCTCAGAAATCATCACTGATATGTGCACCAGAGGTGGCGAAATGCCCACCACTGAAGAGTTAGTCAAAGCGATACGACCCACCTTGAGCGCGCATTTTAAGCCCGCGTTATTGGCGAGAATGCAAATAGTGCCTTTCTTTCCTATATCTGCGGATGTGATGGGCGACATTGTTAAAATTAAAATGTCTAAAATTGTGCGCCGTCTCGCTGAAAGCCAAAAGCTGGTGATGGAATATGACGATGCCGTGATCGAGCTAATCGCCTCACGTTGTAAAGAAGTTGAGACGGGTGCCAGAAATATCGACCATATCTTAAATGGCAACTTGCTACCGATGATCGCCACCCAAGTACTGGAAAAAATGGGCGAGGAAAGCGACTATAAAAATTTATTATTGACGCTAGATGATGATAAAAACTTTAGCTTAGTTTTTTCATAAGGATCTGAAATGGAATATTTAGTCCATGACTCTTTGCAGGCCCTAGAAGAGCTAATCGCTATTAATTTATCGATACATCGTGAGCAAGACCAGCATCGTCTACTCGATAAAATACTCTCCGCAGCGCGTAAAATTACCGCCGCGGAGGCCGGTTGTGTGCAAATATTAGATAGAACAAAACGCTATTTAGTACCAGAGATACTGCAGGGGCCTACGCTTGAAGGTGGCAACAACGCTTTTAAAACCATAGATTTGAAAGCGGATCGGCGGGGTAAGCAAGTGGATGTAGGCGCTTATGCGATGTTTTCTGGGCAAGTGGTTAATATTGCCAATGCCTACAAATATAGCGGTTTTGACTTTGAGCAGCTCTACAGCAATGATCTAAAACACAACTACAAAACTATTTCGATATTAGTCATCCCACTTACCGATTTTCAAGGGGTGAGTATTGGCGTATTACAGCTATTTAATCGCCGCGTAGATGATGATAGTGAACCGGAAGAGTTTCCCGCCAACATGGAAAGCTTAGTGAAAGCTTTTTCGGCACAGGCGGCAGTGGTGATCTCTAACACCCGCTTATTGGAAGAAAACAGACAGCTGATAGAGCAGCTAGATCAGGCCAATCAAATCCTTGAAATAGAAAACAAATCATTGCGTGACTCCATCGACCGCAGAATTAAAGCCGATGAAATTATCGGTGATTCACCTGCTTTGCAGCAAGTGTTTGCGCTGATGGAAAAAGTAGTCTCCTCCAAGGCGACGGTTTTTATTACCGGCGAAACAGGTACCGGTAAAGAACTCATCGCCGCCTGCTTGCACCGCAATAGCCCTTGCAGCAGCGGTCAGTTTATCGCGCAAAATTGCGCGGCACTGCCAGAAGAATTGCTGGAAAGCGAATTATTTGGTTATCACAAAGGAGCGTTCACCGGTGCGGTGACTAACAAAAAAGGCTTGATAGAATGCGCGGATAAAGGCACTTTATTCCTCGATGAAATTGGCGATATGCCAATGAAACTACAGGCAAAAGTGTTACGTGTATTGCAAGAGAGCGAAGTGCGTCCGCTGGGATCTACCCAAAGTGTGAAAGTGGATGTACGCATCGTCGCGGCCACCCATCAAGATCTACCAAAGTTGATTAAAGAGGGTAAATTTAGAGAAGACCTCTATTACCGATTGAATGTCTTCCCTATTCATTTACCGCCACTGCGCGAGAGACGCCAAGATCTACCCGCGTTAATCAATCACTTCTTACAAGAGTTCTCCGAAACCTACAAAAAGGACATAAAAGGTATAAAGCCTATCGTGATGGACTTACTACAGGCATACGCACTGCCGGGTAATATTCGCGAGCTACGCAATATTATAGAGCGTGCAGTACTGTTGGCTGATGAACAGGGGATCATTGATGTACATCACTTGCCTGCTGAGATAAACGAGTTACAGAAAATAACCTTACTCGAACAAAATATCAGTGATGCCACTGGCGGTCTTAAGGAAATAATGCATCAACTAGAAGCGCGAGTCATTGCCCAGCAACTAGAAAAACACCAGGGAAATCAAACCACCACAGCGGCTACCCTTGGTGTATCACGACGCTCCTTGGTAGAAAAGTTGAGTCGCTACCAGCTACGAAATATGGACCAGTTGTCAATGAATTAAAGACACACAAGTAATAAAAAAACACGGATGAATTCTATTTCGTATAAATAACAAGCAGTGGCATAAAATTTGCTTTAACTCTACTCAGCAAAAAATAGAGACGGAATTCATATTTTGATTATAGGGAATAACGGTTATGGCGTTTATTAACGCTAACACAAAACAGCATTTTTTAAAGACCTTAGTTATCCATGAAAAATGCCCTGCAGCTAGCATGAGGGTTAAGGAAACTCTGTCATCATTCTACTCATTCCAGATTGATTCAGGGCGCCCAGCGGACAAGATCATCTGTGTAGCACCAGATAAAGCCAGAGTCAGCACTGAGTATGTAACTGCTCAGTTTGAGCATAAAAATGCTCGATCAAAAATATTGGAAATTGATCTAGCTCGGTTAAACCTAGATTCAACTGCCGAATTTAGGTTAAACAAGCAGCAGTGTGCGAATGATACAGCCAGAGGTAGTGCATGTTAGAAAATATAGAGTTCGACGAAATTCAATCCGCGTTATTTAAAGACCGAGAACTGAATACCTACGCTGTTATCGATGGCGCAGCAGTCAAAGTGTTGCGCTTCAAGCTTTGGGAGCTACAACCAGAACACTGCTGCCTCTGGGCAGGCAAGCTTGCCCCAGACATGGAAGAAGTCGCCCCTTACTTAGTAAAGCTAGAAAGAGATAGTGAGTTCACTCATTGGCTGATTAAAAGCGGCTGGGGCAATAACTGGAATATATTTGTTAATAGCGCCAATGATCTTAAAGGTGTAAGAAAACATTTGAGGAAGTTCTTGATGGTTGAAGGGCCTGATGGTGAATCACAGCTGTTTAGGTTTTATGATCCACGGGTCTTAGCTGACTTTTTGAAAGTTATTGAGCCAACTCAGGCAAAAGAATTTTATCAAACTGATATGGCTTTTTTTATAAATATTAGTAACACCACCAAATTGAAAGTTTATCAATCGATTTAAAGAATAAAATTAGTAACTGTATATAGGTTCTTATCAGAAGGGCATGAATTGTAAATACGGAAGATAATAATGTTAAAAATAAGCCAAGATCAAGCAGAATATATGAAGAAGAACATGAAGGATAGATTTAAATATAAATTGATAAACCATATTAAAAAAGAATTAGTATTTGATGGTTGCAAAGAAGACAATATTGATATATTAGTACCTGACTTGATTGAAGATATAAAAAGTCATGGAGTGCTAGTTGAACTTGATATTGCTAATTATGTTCAAGTTATAATTAACCATTTTGTAGAATATAAAACAGATTGTGTGCCTAGTTGGGTCGAAAATATTTTATCAAATGAATCAATAGTTGGTGGCGTTAAAGTATTTCAGATATTAACGAAGTTTGAAAAATTAAAATCATTATAATATAAGGAGTTTAGAATGAGTTTTTTTGGATTTTTTAACTTCGGTTCCTCTGAAAGTAATTGTGATATAAAAAACACTTCAGTTCCATGTGATGTGAAAAAATTAAAAGTAACAGAAAATATTTCTAATAAAACACTTGTATGCGATAGAGTCTTAAGAGATGAAGATGTAAAAGAATACCCAGTGCATCTACAAAAGCATTTGAAAGAATTTGATTTAGTTATAGAGCTGATGTCCGATTATGATAAAGGCTATGGAGTTATTAATCCAAAGAAGAAGGTAGAGCTTCAAATAGAAGCAGAGATAATTGGCCAATGTCCAGATAGTCAACATTTAAAAATAGAGCTAGATGGAGAGGGTAAATGCAGAGATTGGACTAACAGTCCTGTCCCTGTCATACCATTGCTTCCAAAAGCATCGATCAGTACTGGTGGGGCTGGTAAATGGTTAGCTCCTTATTGGGCTTTCGGCTCTGAAGGGGCAAATTTATATAAAATTCGCGCGTTATCATGCGGGGTCAGAGAAGAAGGTTCCTGTAATACAGAGCTAAGCGCCTTGGTTATCGTCTATCCAATCGATGTATATCAGTTGAAATTTTCATTACCTCCATTAGGTAAATGGTCTGGTAAAAGGAAAGGCTCCATCGATATAACCGGTACAACTACGAAGGAAAGAAGTTCAAGCTTTGAGCAGTTTGGAAAAATAAAATCTGAGGATTCGGAAATATCTAGGGCGAATTCCAAGATCGATACTCAGCTATCAGAGATTAAAATAGGAAGAAGTGACGGAACAGGGTACAGCACGATTTCTGAAGCGACAGGTATAATAGAAGGAAATGTACATCATTCTGAAACTGAAACCTATCAAGACGGATCTTCTCTTCTGGGAGTTGCTAATACTTATGAAATCAAAGCATTTGATTCAACAGATAGTAATCAAGGCTTAAAAATTACAAAAAAGATTAAAATAAAACCTGGAATATCTCTAAAAAAGAACGGTCAAGAGCTAAATATAACAAATGCAGCAAATGACATAATAAATGTGTATCAAAATATCATTGAAGGTATCGAAAAGCTAAAGAACTTTAGGCCTAGTATTGGCTGGTCATTTGATATTGAGTTAAAAATATTTGAAGGATCAATAGCAGGGGAATGGGGAAAAAAAGAGTCGGAATTAACAAAAACTGAACGATACATATCAGTTGAAGAGTATTATGAAATAAAAGCTGAGATAGTACTCTTTCACTTGAAAATTTTATTAATGATTGGCATCGACATTGTTGTGAAAAGTTGGGTAGGAACAAAGTTGTTGGAAGTTACTGCCAAGGTTGAAGGTGCTATAGAAGGTGGTATTACTTTAAATGATACCTTCCAGTCATTCGGAAATAAAAACTCAGTTAATATTGAAGCATTGTGTGCTGCTAAACTGGGAGTCTATGGTGTTGTTAATTTAGCTGGCTATTATAACTATGCTTTGGGTGGCGAATTAAATGGTGGGTTTGATTTTAAAGGAGAATTTATAGTCGATAAATCTATTTACCCACAATTGAAAGGTGAGTTTTCAAGAAGAGAAACAACAATTAAAGGTTGGTTAAAAAAAGATGGGGTTGATGATAAACCATATAAATCAGTCTTATATGATAAAGGTAGCCTTTGGAAAGGAACGCTTCCAGGATAATGATAAGCTACCAATCAGCTCTGAAAAGGAAAAATAATGTCGAATAAAGTGTGGCATCTTGAATCAAAAGTTATTAACTGTAATTTAGAAATATTTATAAACGGTATTCCTATTTATTATCATAAAAAATCGTATGATCAATTGATATCAGTACCAATAAATCAATATATTGTTAATGGAAAAAACATAGTAGAAGTGATTGTAAATCCAGGAAAAACCCCCTCAGTATCTAAATTTAAAGGTACATGGAGCTCATTAGACAGTTATTTAGACAAGGAAGTTGGCTTTGCTGTCCAAATAGTTGAGTATTCGGTAGGTCAGTATGTGGGATCTGGCGGAAATCAACAGGCAAGCTTAGTTCATATGTTCGACAACACAAAATACATTGATGCTTCAGCTTTTGATACAGTATTTAATGTTAAAGATAGAATCAATGTATGGGGATGGCAATTAGCAGATAAGCTCCCTCCAGTATCGACGCAGATAGATAAAATACATTCAATTGTAGAATATATTCATAGTAAAATTTCTGCAAAAGATGCGTCTGCATATCTTGAAATTGCTGATAGATACTATAGTGATTACTATTTAGCTTATCCGGATCAGGAAGCTTCACCACAGCAGCAATTGAAGTACGCATTAGAAGTGTCTGGAAAAGATTGGGAATTCGAGTCTTTGAATAAAGATCTTTATGACTTCAGGCTCTGTGCTGATAATAGGTTAATACAGTTGTACCAAAATGACTGGCAAACTGTTATAAGAACAGTGCCTACTGAAGAGAGCCATGGTGAATCAGCTTTTAAATTACCAATATTCATAGGTTTTTTAGATGGGCGCTGGCAAGTGTTACGCTAATAATTTAGGAACCCTATGAAAGTTAATTTTAATAGTACAACTGTTTGCTTCTTACTTTTAACTCTCGCTTTCTTTGGTGTTGGAGGTGTTTTAACTCTTCATTTGGACCATACTGCTGGGCCATTTGAAGTGGTGGAAGGCTCAATTCAAAGTATTGAACTGGTGGAAGTACCAGATATGGAAAATACAGAAAGTATGTATAAACCATATTATTGGTCGATAGATGTTCAGTATAAGTACAAAGTTTCTAGTAAAGAATATGTAAGTGAGAAATTTTGGTTAGTCGAAAGGCCACCAATATCCTATGATTACAAAGGCCAAATACCGCCCCCTGATCACTATCAAATGATAGTTGATGATTATAAAGCTAATAAATTGGTTAACGTTTATCACAAAGTTGATGACCATCAATCTGCTTATTTAGATATTCAAACACCAGATGAACTTCCAATGGTTAAAGATATACTGTTAGCGATAGGTGCATTCTTTTTTCTGATTACCCTGTACTTGTTTTTCAGGAAAGTGAAAGTTGCTACGCGTGACTAAGTTCTTTAGAGCAGACTCATATACACCGAAATTGTGTTGGCATTGAAACAATAGTTCACTTGATACATCGGGTGTATTGATCACTGGTAAAATTCCTTGTGTCAGATGATGCATTTCTGGTTAGGGAGACTAGTGTTGTAGTTAGATATATCGGTACAAGATTAAAGGAGCGTAGACGCTTTCTTCTGCTATATTCAGGTGATATATAGTTGATCTAGATGTGACCTCACCTCAATCCTTACCTACTAACAGTCTCTTTTCAGCCAGAGCTTGTTTAAAAATTTGCCAGGCAGATGATAAAAACAACGCCGCTAGCAGCATTGCTACCAGAAGGTCTGGCCATGGGGTGCCTGTAGCCCATACGCCAGAGGCTGCCAGTAGTACCACCAAATTTCCGATGGCGTCGTTGCGACTGCACAACCATACCGAGCGCACGTTAGCGTCTCCATCTTTGTAGTTACGCAGTAACAGCACACAGATGAGATTAGCGCTAAAGGCGGCTATCGCAACGCTGCCCATGATATAGGCCTCTGGAGCGTTAACTACAAACAGTCGATAGCCGGTTGAGGCGCTGACCCACAGTGCGATTAATAACAAACTGAAGCTCTTTACCATTGCCGCGTTGCTTCTGGTGGATACCGCTTTACCAATGACCCATAAACTGAGGCCATAGGTGAGGGTGTCGGCTAAAAAGTCTAAAGCATCAGCCTGTAGTGCTTGGGACTGTGCGCCAATACCGGCACTCATCTCAACTGCAAACATCACTGCATTAATCCCGATGATCCAATATAAAATACGTTTGTAAGCAACACTCATGCCATCAAAATTATGTTTTCCACCGCAACAAGCTGACATATCTAACTCCTATAAATGTTCAATAAGGTTATAATAAAAGCTCTAGTCACTAGAGCTTCAAGTTTTTTTTTACTATTTTAAACAGGAGGGTATCTGATGAGTACTTTTAGTATTGGGCAGCTGTCAAAACTGACTAATTGCAAGATACCTACTATTCGTTACTACGAAGACATTGCGTTGTTGTCTCCCGCTTTTCGCAGTGAAGGTAATCAACGTCGTTATAAGAGCGAGCATTTAGTGAGACTGAAATTTATCCGTCACAGCCGTGATTTAGGATTTAACCTAAAAGAAATTAAGCAGCTGATTCATTTACAAACATGCGCTAATCACTCCCCGCATGAAGCACATGGCATTGCACAGCATCATTTGGCACAAGTGCAGGAAAAAATAACTAAACTGCAGTCATTAGCCCGAGAATTAAGCGTTGTCATCAACAGCTGCCAGCAGGGAGATGCCATAAGGTGCCAAGTGTTGGACGCATTATAGAGTAATGATCGTGGGTTGAGCCAAGCCCTCAGGTTTAACTGTCTAATATAAAGCCTAACCCACAGCGGTTACTTTTTATCCGTTATTCATACAAGATTCAAAAAAATAACTTATAATGAATAAAATTTAATCGGTCTCAAGTAACGCAGTTGTCGTTAATAACGGTATATAGCTTTATTGATACATTTAGATCTTAGTCAAAGTTCAGTGGGTAATTAATCTCGTAAAGCCGCAATATGCTGTACTTATATTTGCAAAAGGACAGAGCCATGAATGTCACATCACCAGGCCTAAACCCTGGACTTAGTAATTCTATAAACAATAGCGCAGCGCAAATCGCCAGTGGCAAAAAAGTTAACAGCGCCGCTGACTCACCCGCAGCCATTGCGCTTATCTCGCAGTTTAGCAGTCAAATTTTGGGTAATAATGCTGCGCATCGTAATGTAATGGATGGTGTATCCGCACTACAAGTGGCAGAGGGAGGCATCTCTGATATCACTGATAGTTTGCATCAGCTAAGAGAGTTAGGGCTACAAAGTGGTAATGGCACATTAAACGACAGTGACAGAGCTGCCATCCAAAAACAGGCTGAAGGTTTGTTAGCCGGTATTCAAGATGCCTTGGGCAACAGCCAATTTAATAATACTTCTCTGTTGAATAATAGCGATGAGGTGACTTTGCAAACAGGCGCTAACGAAGGCCAGCAACAGGCATTACCGAGTTTCGATTTAACTGCAGAGTTTACCAATGTCGGATTATTTGATATCGATTTTACCACTGACAGCCTCAGCGATACTTTAGACAGTATTGATCAGGCCTTAGATATTAGCGACACTGCGAGTAGCGCTTTTGGCGCGGCACACAATAGATTAGAGAGTACTGCCGCTAGTTTAACTAGCGCTACTATTAACCAGTCGAGCAGTCGCTCGCAGATTGAAGATACTGACTACGCAGCAGCTGTTTCTGAACAGACTAAGCAATTAATAGCCAGAGAAGTAGAAATTGCGTTATTGGGTCAAGCCAATGCTAATCGTGGTCAAGTTTTACAGTTATTGAATATGCCGGGCTAACAAGTTTGGCTTAAAATTATTGCTCTTCTATAAACTGTCAGCTATTGAGTAAGGTGATGTTTTGCATTTTACTCCATTCCCTATCGCCGGGTTTTATCCGCGCCTTAACCGACAGACGCTCTGATTCCCTAACCAAGGTTTTCCCTATCTGCATAATCATCGGACGATTCCACCACACTTAATAAAAAGATCGTTTTTTATACATTTCCAATCTATATACTTAAAAACAAACTCCCGACTACTCGTTGTTATTATGAAGTTAATATTGCAGCGAATGGTATATTCTCTGTTATGCGCACTGCAAATTTAGCTTGTTAACACTTGTGTCATTCTAATATCTGTATGCTAGGCAACAGCATGGCTGCTTGGTCTTCAACGTACTTTATTATAGAGAGCGGGTGCTACTTCTCTAGGGCATCGCCCACCGTGTTATAGAATAAAACGGTGTATAACTATAAGTTATAAAACACCCCGTATATGTCGCAGCATTTAAAACAGAGCTAAGTGTATTCAAGTGGCGTTCATGGAAGAGAATTAAGCGTTTAGTCCTCGCTGTTACTCGTTATTTTTTAAGGCAAAAAAATGACTCACAAACAGATAGCAGAGTTTTACGCACTCGCTTATTTTGTGTAAGCTAATGAAATGAGTAGGGATAAGGAAAACATGGATAGCCCCTGCGCACACATTGATTGTGCCCCATCGATTTCAATGCGATACCCTGCAATTATGTATGTGAGTGATAGCTAAAATTAGCCATTAATAAATGTAAGCAGTAAGGATAAAAGCAAAGTGATCAAAAGAACCCAGTCAGAAATCGTATTGCTTTCATTGAGCGCATTAACTGCTGTTACAATATTCCCTTTCATTTTCATACGCTTAGCTAATGGGCAGCCTACTGTTGCCTTCGTTAATACGCTAATTACAGCGGCTATGTTACTTTGTTTTAGCTATGTTTATAAAACCCGTAAGGTGAATGCCGCTAGAATTGTGATATCTGTTTTTGTGCTGGCTGCAGTGATATCCCAAGTTAAAATACAAGGGGTGATATCGATCTATTGGTTTTATCCAAGCATGATAATCGTGTATTACCTGAATTCAGAAAAGCGAGCTGTCATAATGTGTGGCATCTCGATGTTGATCATATTTTCATTACTCTACTCTCTGATTCCAATAGTCGATCTAACGGTTATTTTCGTGACATTATTGCTCACTAATATATTCTCGTTTATCATTTTTCGCTCTTACAACAAAACACAAACTCAATTAGGGCTGCTCGCCACTACAGATCCACTGACCAAGGCCGGCAATCGCCGCGCTTTAGATCGTAACTTGTCAGAGCTGATTCTCAGTCAGAAGCGTGAAGAATATGTGATGTGTCTTATTTTATTAGATTTAGATCATTTTAAAAAAGTGAACGATCAAAACGGGCATGCAGTTGGCGATGAGATTTTGGTGGCTTTATCTAAACTCATTGTTAAAAATACTCGTGTACTTGATTCCTTTTACCGATATGGCGGTGAAGAGTTTATTATCATGCCGCTAAAAGTAGATTTATCAGCCGCGGGAGTTGTGGCTGAAAAATTGCGTAGCACTATCGAAACAAGCCAATACCCCGCTGATGTTAAAGTCACTATATCCCTAGGTGTCGCTGAATATCAGAGTGGCGAAACATCTGAAGAGTGGATATGCAGAGCGGACTCTGCACTTTATAAGGCTAAGAAGAGCGGCCGTAACAAGGTATGTCTAGCGGATTAATCTTCATAAAAATGGGCCTGTAACAAGGCTATTTGTGCCTCGGTTAATGGGATACTCTTTTTGTTTTCATGGCAAAAATGCACTAAGGTGGCAGTGCCACTGACACATTTACTCCCTTGCTGCCAACATTCTTGATACACATCAAAAGCACTATTACCGATCCGGCTAATGTAGGTTTTAATCTCCACGCTGGACCCGTAATGTGTCTCTCCATGAAAGTTGATGTTAAAACTAGCTAAAATCAATTTCCAATTGTTAACATCCATGTCAGGCGTAAAAAATCTAAACACTGGATCTCGGGAGGCTTCGAACCACATCGGCAATACCGTATTATTGATATGCCCTAATGCGTCTGTTTCAAGAAAACGCGGTTCAAAAGTATTTGAAAACATATTATTAACTCCACTAAAAAAGGATTTTTATGAATTGTTATAGCTGTGAAAGTTTTAGTCTAAAGCCCGTAAAACTCGATTATGGTTTACCTGCAAGAGAGTGTCATAAGTGTAAAGGTGTTCATATCGACTTATTGAGTTACCGTTCATGGCGTGAAGATTATGCAGGAAAACTAGAAACTGCTATGAAAAATACTACAGATACTAAGGTTGAGCAAGTTACTGCAACTGACAATAAAAAAGCGCTCATCTGCAAGCGATGTTCCAAATTCATGTTGAAATACAAAGTCTCAACTGAACATGATAATTTCGTAGATATCTGTACTAGCTGTGATGACGCATGGTTAGATGGTGGCGAATGGCAGCTATTAAAGCAGTTGCAACTTGCTGGGAAATTAACCCATATAACCACAGAACCTTGGCAGCGTAATATCAGAGCAGAAGCTGTTGAGAAGACTTTTCAGCAGTCTTACCAAAGTAAACTTGGGGATGTTGATTTCAACAAACTGCAAGATATGTGCACTTGGATTGAGCAGCATCCCGAGAAACAAGAATTACTCAAATATATGCGGATCACCTTTGCGAATTAGCACCATTTATACTGATAGTATCCTGTACACCCCGTAGGCTGGGTATCTAAGCGGCCAAATCTTTTGTCAGAAACTTGTAATGGACTAGCCATCCACTTCGCTTTCTTCCGCGGATCAGTGTTCCCTCTTTATGGGTATTGATGGTTAGTTATTCACAGAAAAAATCTGAAATTTATTCGCTACTCCCTAACTAACAGCCAGGGTGTTTAAGAAAAATAGCAGCTCAGTAATGGTTGTTTATTGCCACTGTACCGAGCGATATGTTTATGCCTCTTTACCTATTTGGCTGAAATATTTAGTAATGAGATTTATATTCAAAATACAATAAATCAACATTAAAATGTAAAGTGCAGCGATCACTGACAACGTTTTAATCACCTCCACATCGAGCCAAGTTAGCATGCCGGTTGCGACGGTACCTAGCACCCAAGTTAGCCATACGGGTAAAGTAATTAAATAACATAATCGAACAAATTTTCTGAACGGCTTCAGTAGTATTTCCATGATGACAGCAAAAATAAGGATGCCGAAACAACAGATAAATACCAACAGAAAACTCGCATCTGGTTCATTGATAAAACCTTGTAAATGACTGTTTAATACCAAGCTAAATTCCATTGTATTGCTTCTCCTGATCGCTCACGATAAGTAACGATTTCTGGCGATAGCGCAGTAATTTTGCCAGGAACAAATCGGGGAACTGATGAATACCTATATTGTAAACATTAATGCTCTCGTTAAAAAATTCTCTTCGATCGCCGATAATGTCCTCCAACTTTGAAACCCTTAATTGCAGTGCCAAAAATGATTCGCTAGCTTTAAGCTCTGGGTAATTTTCTGCAACAGCGAGCATGCCCCCCAATAAGGAAGTCATACCATTGTGCGCAGCTACTTTGTCTTCCTGGTTTTTAGCACTTTTACAACTTACCCTTAACTGTGTTAAACGCTCTAGGGTGCTCTTCTCGTAGTCAACGTGTCGATTGACTATGCTTATTAAATTGGGGATCTCATCAGCGCGCTGCATTAAAACAACATCGATATTGGCGAAAGCCTTATCGGTATTAAAATTCAACATTACCAAACGATTATAGGTATCCATCAAGTATTTAAGAAAAACTAAGGTTAATATAATTATCGTTATTAAAATTACTGCATCAGTCATAGATCACCTAAAAAATATTATTAAAACTATAAAAAACCACACCATTATCAATCGACACATCAGCTTTGAGAATGACGATGATGATTACGCAGCTAATAGCACCAAATACATATAATGAGTTGAGTAAAGGTTTAAAAGTGTTCCATTTATCGACAGATGATGCATGGGTTAAATTGAACACATTATTTATATCGTCCTTTTTAATAACCACTTTGCCGTTAACATTGGCAGCTTGGCCTATTAAAAGCACCTCATCTGCTGGTAGCAAAATAGTCTGCTTGTAGTGAAGGCTACCAGAACTGTAGGAGCCTTTTTCAGGTAACCAAACACAATCGAGATCTTGGGTATAAACATCAACAGAACCCGTATCATCTGCAATTGAAAAGTCCGCCATTTTCGATTCTTCGTCAATGAGTTTGTAACTAGATCGACCTTCACTGTCTCTTTCTTCACGACGCACTGTGTAATGGTAGGCAACGCATTGAATATTCCCAATTTTAGAGCGTATCAGTTTTTGGCACTTAATTTTTCCTTGTACCTCCACCAATCCCATCGCCATTGATCGTATCTTAGAGGTCGGTAATACCGCTTGGAACTTCAAGAAATTTTTCTTAGTGGATGCTTTAAAGCCTAAGTATAGAAATACTGCTAAGAACAATAATAGTACTAAGCCAAAGGGGTATATAAAAAACACAGCAATGAAGATGATGCTACCAATAGCAGATAGCAATTTTGCTGTTTTTGAGTTCTTATCTATCATGTAATTATCCAAATACCTATGAACTATTAAGCTTATTTAATCGTTAAACACAGGCGATAAGTTACTTAACGGGAGGCGAGCTGATGGTTTGGCTTTTATGGGGTTTTGTATGTGTTTAAGTAGATTATTATCAAAGGGTAAGTAAGTCAAAGATCTGCGCTAAAATAATCTAAAAAGATAAGTAAAAACATAGGCTTAATTCCTAATAATCACTGATTTTGTACGGTTATCTGCTAATCAGCATTTGCACTGGATTGTCTCTGTGTGTATAAAAGTAAAAATAGCCATAAATTCTAATACCCATCTATATAATTTGGATATTCAGTTTAGTACTAACCTAATATTTTAAATGTAATTTTTGGTTATTAAAAATTCTATCTTATAGTGTTTTTGTCTTTATTGGTTATACTCCACTGGGTGAGTCCTCCTTTAAATAATAATAAAATTATGAATGGTTGCTTAACATGAAACTACGGCATTTTCTTGTCATTTCTTTTTGTTTAATTGTAATAATTCCAATGACATTATTTTGGATGTGGCCATACTCAAAAGCTTTGGAATCAGAAATAGAAGGAGTAGAAGAGAGGCACTTAGTAATAGCAAAAAACCTTTCTGCGACGTTTGAACGTTACTATCAAGATGTGACCGGGATATTCTCCATAATAGATTCTCAGTTTGAGAATCAAGTTAAGTCGAAACAGTTTAAAGCCGTTCTAGAGAGCTATGAGTTTACTTTAATAACATTAATTGATTCCAAAGGTGTGGTTAAAAATTGCTTATTTAGCACCGGCATAACTTGTCCTATAAAAATTGATCCTAAAATATTAGATCTTGCTAAATCTACGGTAAATGAGCGCAGCGTTACAATATCGACAGTCACGGTCGATACTTCTATCGATAGTGGGCCAATCTTACTGGTGGTGAAAAGAGAGCAGGGAAATATGCTACTCGCCTATTTATCCACTGAATATATTGTTGAAATGGGGAAAAAAGTGGCCTTTGGTAAGAAAGGACACGCAGCTATTGTTGATCAAGCAGGGAACGTATTAGCTCACCCACTTGATTCTTGGACTAAACAAAGAAAAAACATATCCGAAATCAGTGCTGTTAAAAAAATGTTAGCAGGCAAAACAGGTGTTGAAAAATTTTATTCTCCCGCTTTAAAAGGCGATATGATCGCAGGTTACACTCATGTTGCTAATGCCAATTGGGGGGTAATGGTTCCTCAACCGATACAAGAGCTGAAAGACAAAGCGCGGGAGATCGATCGAACAGCAATTTTTGTTATGTTGCTAGGGCTGGGGTTGGCATTATTAATAACAATTCCGGTCTCGTTTGTTTTAATTAAACCTTTAGAAAATTTATCGCGGGTCATTAAAATAATAGAACGAGGAGGTTCTAAAGGAAACTTAGAATGGGATCCGTCTAAAATGATACCGCTAGAAATTCGTGAGCTTAAAAAATCTTTTGCTGGGATGATGGATAATATTGAAAAAAACAAAAAGGAGATTTCAAAACTCGCCTATTTTGACTCTACGACTGGACTGCCCAATAGAAATTACTTTTATCGATTATCTAATAAAGCGTTAGATAAAATGTTAAAGCACAATAAAAAAGGCGCTTTGGTATTTATAGATTTCGATGGATTCAAAACAGTTAACGATACCTATGGTCACAGGGTGGGAGATGAGCTGCTAACACTGTTTGGTAAACGTTTATTAGACTATTTGTCGCATAATAATGAAGATAAAGAAGTCCTTTCTTTTTATAATGCCTCGCCATCAATAATACCCGCTAGGTTAGGTGGCGATGAATTTGTCATTTTAGTGCAAAATATAAAAGATCGGCATGAAGTTGAATTGAAGATTAAACAGTTATTTACAGCCGTTTTTTCAACCTATAAGTTGTATGGCGGTATTGAGTTAACGCTGACTGGCAGTGCCGGAGTGGCATTATTTCCCGAGCATGGAGCACAATATGATGAGCTGTTGAAGCTGGCTGATATGGCAATGTATGATGCCAAATCAGCGGGCAAGAACCGGATATGCTTTTCAGAGGTCGATTCGCTACAGGTATCTAATTATGTATGATGCTTTCCTAATAACAGAGGATGCTCCGCTTAGTTCTATCCACTAATTACCTCTGCCCAACATCTCGTTGGCTTCGCTAATGATCAAGAAAGCTTCTTCATCATTATCTTTAATCATTTGCCGTAACACCTGCAGTTTACTCACCTCTACTACAATGAGAATCATCCTTTTTTCTTCATTATTCTCTAAACCATGCCCCTGTAAAATAGTGCCATGGGGACCAAGCTCTGCTGTTATCAGCTGCTTAAATAACTCTATTTTATGGGTCACCAAATAAACGACTTTTTTATTTAAACTACCTGTTAGGATAAAATCAATAATTTTAGTGGTCACATAAATACTGACAATACTCCATAAAACGCTGACCCTATCATCAAAAATAAACAGTGCGGATATAATGATCACTGAATCGATACATAAAATAACACTGGAGGCTTTAATCTCACTTCTTGAGGAAATGATTTTGGCGACAATAGTAGAGCCACCCGCAGATGCATTACCTTTAATCACTAGGCCTAAGCCAATACCTATAAATATCCCCCCAAAGATGCTCGCCAGCACTGTATCAATGACAAAAGCCTTTAACTCTATCACTTCAATGGCAAAGTCGATCAGGAAGGAAACCAGTAAGATGGTGAGAATAGTACGTAGGGTAAACATCTTGCCAAGGTATTTATAACCGACCAGTAATAGCGGCAGGTTGATTGCGATCATTATAATACCGACGTTATAGGAGGTTATATAATGTAATAGTAATGATAAGCCCGCACTGCCACCGGTTAATAATGCATTGGGGACAAAAAACCAAGCCACTCCTAAAGCCAATACTCCACAACCACAAATGATAAAGAGGCTGTTGATAACTTCTGTTTTTAAGGTATTTGTATTCATATAATTCCAAAGATGAGCAAAATTTATCGGCGCTGAATTTTACGGTATATTCACCATGACTTATAGCTGAATCCGTGGTTATACAATGGAAAAGAATAGAAGCGGGAAAGAAACAAAGTGTAAACGCTGGCGGTTTTCTAACCGCAGTAGCATCAACAGTTGGTGAAATATAGTGCTGTGATATCATGCTTCAAATAAAGTCAAAAAGGTCGTTAGCTATGGTTGCGTGGCAAATTTAGAGCTGTGTTTTATTTTCTTTAGAGCTGCGTTAAATTCATCGGTAAGCTGTAGATATAGTGGGTAACTTTTAGAGATCATTAAATGTAGCGGCTTTTTCGGGAATAGGGCGGATGGCAATTTAGTCACACTGTTAGCCTGCGTGGGTAAATTATTGCCCAAAAAGAAGTCACCTGCTATCGAGTCTAAGATAATCAAATCAACACGCTTACGCAGCAATAAACCGAGTAACTGTTTCTCAGTGTTGACTAAGTGTAGCTCTAATCCTGCATCAGCAAAATCATCAACGTAACTATAACCTCGTATTCCTGCAATTTTCACAGAGCGTAATTGATCAGCAGTATCGACCGCATTAATCTGTTGATTACTGTCAAGGCGGTAGAAAACATAGTTTCCATAATAAATGGGGTCCGAGAAATGGAAGTTCTTCTGTCTTTGCTTCGTTTTGTAATAGGGAAAGATGGCAAAAAACATGCCTTTTTTGACGCTGCTTTCTCCTCTAGCCCAAGGCTGCCATGATAGGTCTAGACGGCGATTCATCTGTTTCAAAGTGGCACGGATCAGTTGTGTGATCACATTACTTTCTGGCAGACTCTGATCGATAAAGGGAGGGAAGTCGCTGGTAACCATCGGGATAGGTTCATCTTGAAGGGCTAGTACATTTTGGCTGAGTAACAGGCAGAGCCAGAGTAGTTGGGATAACCAGTGTAATAATTTCATAGACTTAGTTTTAACAAAGAAAAGACATCAATATAGGCTATCACTATGGAGAGTACTATGGGGAAAAATCTCAACTGAAGGTTATTTTACCCACTCAAACAGCAGCTATAACAATGCCTAGAGCCAGCTAACCAAGGTTATTCTCGTGATTACGTTAATTGCTGGTGGGATGTTGCGGCTATTTAGCGAAGTATCGCAGCAGCAGTGTTGATTTAAAGGAAAGCTTAAATTGTTAATGCTATATACTACAATTACCTAGGAAAACTTTAAATTTAGTCACTAAGCAGATCTCTGTCATAGGGCTAATAAAAATTGATATAAAATCAGCTCTTCAAACTTATCGATCTTTGAATTCGAAATGGATCGATCAGGGAGTTGTAATACTAAGGATGGATAATGCAGCCGCAACACAACGCACTAGAAATACCGCCGAGACCAACATCGCTACTTGAATATTTATCCCCCTTTGGCGTGATATCCACCTCAGAGTTTGCCTATCGATTATTGTCGTTTGTAGGACTATTGCTGGTGTCGGTAATGATATTTGCTTGGTCTTCCAGCTTTGTCATTTATTTGGAAGAAATCGGACAGCAGGATGCGGCATCATTGGTCTATCCATTAGTTGGAGTGATAGCATTTTTTTTGTTTTGGTTCTTGTTGTCGACTTTAACCAAAGAATATCGCACCTCGGGAATGCCAATACCTTTCATTTTTGCTTTATTTACTTATATATTACCTTTCTTCTTTATCTTCAGATATTTACTGTCGTCAAAGAAAAAGCGCGCTATAAATAGCGAACGCGCTGCCAAGCAGGCTGAATACAGAAAAAATGAAAAAGGGCTGCCCAAGAAAAGTAAAATTTTGGATAGTGATTAGCAAAAAAGCTCAGGTTACTGAGCTTTTTTTAACTGCGCTAACGTCTCTGCTTTACGTTGCCATAATTGATTAATCCAACGTTGAAAGGTCTGTTTGAATTGCAGATCATTTTGATAATCGCCGACCATTTCACGGCTAATCTGTTGCGTTTGAATATCGATCTTAATGTTGGCAACATCACCACACATAAACTGCCAATAGGAGGGAACACCATCAGGATAACAAATGGTCACATCCAAAATAGTGTCAATGACGCCATCCATGGCATTAATAGCAAATGATAAACCACCGGCTCTAGGCAACAATAATTCAGAGAAGGGCGACTGCTGCTGCGTGGCTTTTTGCTCGGAATACCGCGTTCCTTCCACAAAATTCATGATGCTGACCGGCTTATGTTTGAATTTTTGACAAGCTTTGCGGGTTGTCTCAATATCACGGCCTTTAAGGTGCGGGTTTTTCTCAACAAATGCTTTGCTATAACGCTTCATAAATGGAAAGTCTAAGCCCCACCATGCCATTCCAATGATAGGCACGTAGAGTAACTGCTGTTTTAAAAAGAACTTCAGGAAGGGGATTTGGTTGTTAAAAACCCGTTGTAAAATAAAGATATCAACCCAAGATTGATGATTCGACACAACGAGATACCACTGCTCTGTTGATAATGCAGGCATGTTAACAACATCTATCTTGAGCGGGCTGAGTATTAATTGATTAAAAGTATTTCCCTTAACCCAACATGTTGCACAGCCATCAATTAAATAACTCAGTATCTTTTGGCTAAATGGAATCGGTATTAATTTAAATAGCGCGAACAACACTAGCGGTATGGTCCAAAACACCGTATTAAGCACATAGCCTACAAAAGCTAAACAACCAATTATTTGTTTCATTATTAACCTCTTCAAAGGGGGCAAGCATTCTACCCAAGAGTAGAGAGGTCAGACAAGTCTAATGTTTAAAAGAGGTTAATTAACAGTTTGGGCTTTTTCACAGGTGTCGGTTTTTATTTGCGATTAATATATGGGAAATAAGATTTATAACTCCATCCATAGATATCACTTCAGTGAGGTATTTGTTTTTGCATTTAAAAATTTGAGTGTGATACTACAAGGCTTTGTAAATTGTATGTGTCAAGAATTGACAGCCATTGCGGATTTAGGTGTAAATTAGTGAGAAATGGCGTTAGTTCTGCAAAGGCAGAGTGTAGTGAAGACTGAAATAACAAATGTCTATAAAACATATACTGGGGTTGTTTTGAATAGTAAACCAGAGCATCCGCACCTAGTTTATTAACTTGATAAAGTGCAGCGACTCGCGGTAGTAAAATTGCATCTGTTCGCCCTTTGAGCAAGGTTTTTAAGGCCGTTTTTACATTTAGGACATTACTCCTCTTAACTCTACCTGCGCGAACTAACTTGTCGATACCCGGGTATTTATGGCCTAGTAAACCTGTAAAATGCAGGTTTTTTAGAGATTCTGGCGTAGTATATTCAAGCTCTTGGCTGGTGAGAGAGATAACCTCATTTCTACCAAGCAACAGTTTTGGACTCCACAAATAACTCCCTTTAAACCAGAGTGGGCTAACAAAAGCAACGACTCCTACCGCTTGTGATTTGAGCTTTTGGTCTAATCTTTTTCTGGGTAGATAGAGAGCATTAAACTGGAGCTTTCCCTGGCTTTGATCTGATAGCAATCTTGCCAAATCATAAACAAGGCCCGTCTTTAACGAAGTGTTAATAATGAAAGGGGGAAAATCATAATATGTCCATAATGGTATCTTCTGCGCAGATGATGCATGGGTATTAAAAAGCGATAAACAAATCAAGAGAATGGAGATAAATAACCGCATATATCCTTCCTATAATATCAATAGTTTGTGTGTGAACCCAAAATGAACAATATTTAGTGTACCTTATGACAGCAAACGAGGCCATAACGGAGATAAAACAGTAGTTTATATTAGGAATATTAGGAATATTTGGACAAGAATTATTCAAAGGGTTACGGGCATAGGCCGAGTCTGGTGTTTTGACTTTGGGGCAAAAGGCAAGATCAGATCCCGTAGGTTTTTTGTTCGAATATTTAAGGTCAAATGACTGTAAGGAATTTTATTTTGAATGTTTAAATTCTAGGGACTTAAGTGCAGTTTCGATTACGTCGAGTTCATTTCTTTTTACGAAAAAAAGAAACCGAACCAAAGTGGCTTTGCCATCCATGGCACCGCCAAATACCGTACATCCTGTACATAAAAATTTCATCTTACTATGCCAAAAGACTCCTCCGCGATTCACAAAATTAACGGCCGCTCCGTAGCTAGGTATGTTTGTAGCTGGATGTTTTGTCAATGAAATGTTTTTATTATAAAGAAAATCACTAGTTTGTTAGTGGTTTATAGTCATAAATAATGGATGTCCCATTTTAGCACTGCTAATTGTAGAGAAAGCCGCTAATTTGTTGAGGATTTATAGTTACAATAAGTGAATGTCTTTTTGTGTTCAAAGCATCACGACGAGCAACTAAGATGGGACAATCCTCCCACCTCAAAGAACTCAGGCGGTTTTAGCCTATAATACTTATCCTCCACGTCCTTCGACTGTTCTGCATAGGGCAGTGTCATCACCTCTTGTAGCTCTCGAATTAGAGCGTAATTTCCCGCAGATGCTTGCTGATAAGCCGGCATAACAAACCACTCGCGCAAAATGTATTTTGGGTTGACGAGTTTCATCGCCCTAGAGATTTCCTCAATGGATCGAGGCGAAGTAGTATTTGTGTCATTGGAGCTGTTGAGGAGTGCTTTCCATTTTTCAAGCCACTCTGCCCATTGTTTGTCCATCTCTTTGGGGGCTGTCACTTTGAGGTCTGAGTCATGCGTCGAGTTATTGTAGAAGCTTTTCTTGAGTGGGCCAATGTCGTCGGGTATCGACGAGAGCTCGCGGAAGAAAATAGTGTAATCGACAGGCGTTTGCAGCATGAGTGTTTCTAGCTCGCTGAGCAATCCCTTATAAAGAGTCTTGCTAAGTGGCTGGTGAGAAGCGCTGTTCTGCGTGCTGAGACCTAGCTTGGCAGCCCACATTTTTTCCATTTGACTGTGCATTACTTTCGAAAATCCACTTCGAATCCCGTCGAGCTCTAGCAAATAGTCTTGATGCGACGACAGCAACGGCTGTAACGCCGAACAAAACATGTCGAAGTTGCGTTGCGCTGCACTAGGTTGATTCATGAACGAGAAGTGATGACCACCCCCCGTCCAAGGCTGATAATGCGGGTTAAATACATCACAAAAGCCGAAGGGGCCGTAATCAAGGGTAAAGCCACCGACTGCGCAGTTGTCGCTGTTGAAGTTTCCTTGGCAGAAGCCGACGCGGATCCAGTTCGCTATCAGTGAGGTGAGGCGGCTACGAAACTCGCGCGCCAGCAACAGCACTTTTTCTGGGGTGCTCAATTGCCTATCGACAGCGTCAGCGTACTCACGATCAATCAAGTGCAGCACAATCTTCTCGAGTTCTTGCATCGCGTTGGGGTGTGCGTTGTTACGGGTACGGCGAGCGAAAAGTTCGAGTTGGCCGACGCGGATGAACGAGGGTGCGACACGTGTCGAGATGGCGACGGCTTCAGCTATAAGCCTGTCGGGATTATGTGAGCGCGAGCCCTCTGAGTACCATGGACGTTTTACCTGCTCCGTTTTAGACACGTACAAACTCAAAGACCGTGATGTGGGCACGCCAAGTGCGTGCATGTGCTCCTGAGCCAAGAACTCGCGGATACTCGAGCGCAAGACTGCACGACCGTCCGCGCCTCGGCAATATGGCGTGCGGCCGCCACCCTTCAGCTGCATTTCCCAGCGTTGACCGTTAATGACGGCCTCAAGCACAGAAATTGCCCGACCGTCGCCATAGCCGTTGCCGGTTTGGAACGGGCATTGTTGGATGTACTCAGTGCCGTAGATGGAAAGTGCGTAGCCAGTCGCCCAACCGACCTTACGCATCGGCTCTGGAACCTGAGAGATGTCGCCACAGAACATGCGGACGAAGTCGGGGGAGCTTGCCATACTATCGGCGAAGCCAAGCTCGGAAAAAAAGTTTGTGCTGTGTGCTACATACTCTGGGTCTTTAATTGGAGTTGGATTGACCGGGACATAATGGCCGCTGAATACTTGGCGCGGCGCGTGGTCGTCACCGTTTTCTGTCGCCTCAGGATCACAGTTGAGCCTGTCCATGAGTGAATAGTTTGCCAGCTTCGCTAGATCGTCGAGCGTCGATATAGTCGAGGAGGTTTTCTGCGGCAGTTGGTTTGTCATCGTTGTTTATACCCAGGCTGGTAAAGATAAATTTTATTACTTTGTATCTTACTTCATTGTTTGCATAGATATCTGTACGAGTTGCATGTTGTCTGCCGCAACAGCGTGGAGGGGATGGTGGCTTGTTGCGTATGTTGCACAAGAGGTGATTAAAATATTTGGCTGTCCCGTATTAGTTATTGATTGATTAAGGTCAAAAGACTTTTAGTGATTTTATTTTTAATGTTTAAATTCAAAGGATTAATAGAGTTTTCGACTGCGTCGAGTTCATTTCTTTTGGATGCTAAAGAAACGGAACCAAAGAGGCTCCTTGCCATCCATGGCACCGCCAAATACCGTACATCCTGTACATAAAAATCCCACCCTGCTATTGCCTAAAAACACCTCCACGATTCACTAAATTGACGGCCGCTCAGATAGGCCATCAGTGGCCTAGCTTCGCTCTCCGCGACGTCCTGTCGCTTCACTCGTCAGTTTAGTAAATCGTTCCGGCGGCAATACAAGGGCCTTGGTGGCTCCGTAGTTGATTATGAAAATTCGGCGCTATTTATCTAAAAAATCTCAAAATATTAGAGATAAAGACTAATAAATTAAAAAATATTGGATCTTAAAAGTGCCTGTCCCAAAGATTTTAGCTGTCTTTGAAACGTCATTAAAAGTCATCACGTTCAGATAATTTTTTAAAACTGAAATCTTCTGTCGGCAACTCATCACCTATATGAATAACAACGTCCCTAGCGCCTGCTCCGAAGCCCAGTTCTCTAAAAACGCGCACTTCTATCATAGTTATTCCACCCTCAAGCTTTTCCATTGGATGTATTACTACTGCAGGTGCAGGCGTATATAGTTTTCTATCAATGACAAAGCCAATTGTTTCTTGTAACAATTTCTCTGCAACTAAAAAATCCGAGCATAAGACTCTCGGATGAGAAAATGGATTATATACCCCTACCTTTGAACTACTCGGTATTGATGAAGCTTTATTACCAAAGCCTAAAACAACATGTTTTTTGTCATCATTTTTATCGATAGCTAGTAATGGCTGCTCATCAAAGACTTTACCTGTTTTAATATCAACGATTTTAAGCCTTTTCTCCCAAATTTGGATATATAGGGTAGTGCCAAACCTATTGAACAATTGGCGTATCATACAGATCCTCAAATTTCAGAAAACAGCTAACGCCGCATTCACCGGTGCAGCATACTGGCGCGTATTTTGCGTTTTTTTTTGCAAAAAACGCGCCAGTGTGCGAAATCCGAGTGCAATGCCTTGTTATGGGTTTATAGCTTGCCTTTTTCTCGAAGTTTAGCAATATCATTCGATATAGTTTTTTGAGAAACCATTGTTTTTTCGGCAATATCAGTTTGGCTAAGTCCCGCTTCAACCATTTGAAGCACTGTTTTTCTTCTAGCTTTCGGAGTTTGCTTTTGTATGTGCTCAGTAGATAATTTACTATACCCATTCATATCAGTTCGAGTTTGAATCATTCGCTGACTACCATCGGATGAATCAGCTTTAACCGTAATAGAGCCATCGCCGGATTGACTAATATTATAATTACTAATATCGCCAGATTCGATTGCGCTCGCAAGAGTTCGTAGTGTTTTCACAGCACTAGTTTTAGACTGAATCATCAAGCCTGTTTCTTCTTTAAGCATTACATTTCCCCGTTGGTTTTAAGATACAACGGAGGTTAGCATCCCCAAGACATAATTACTAGTAACTTCTAGTAATGCTAGTAACAAGAGCTGCGCAGTGGAATATTGACCCATAACAGCTACATAGGCGGAAAACTTCCGTGTTTAAACACGGAACTGTTCCATCTATCATGTTTTTGATTTTTGTTCAGAACTCGATATTAGCATTGTTTTTCAAACATTCACGAGCTTTTGGGCAGTAATTCTCATGCGTAAATGCGGAAACTTTCCGTCTAATAACAGAGCTTCAATTTAATGCTAAAAATTGTATTTAATCCGGGTCAATGTCTGGTGCTTATTCAGTAAACAACCATTAATCTGCAATGCACAACAAAGCTTGCTACGGAGCCACAATCCCCTTGGTATTGCCGCCGGAGCGATTGATTAAATTGGCGAGCGGAACGACAGGATGTCGTGAAGAGCGAAGTTGAGCCAGGGATGGCGAATCTGAGCGGCCGTCAATTTAGTCAATCGCGGAGGAGTCTTTCGGCAATATGGGGTGCCCTTTTTTTTGGTTACTTTAATTTTGGGCACGCAAAAAAAAGTCACTCGACGCAGTCGAAACTGCACTAAAAATCCCTTGACCTAAAACCTCAAAAAAGAAATCCCTAAAAGTATTCTAATTTTTTAGCTCATAGCTCGTAGCTCGCAACCCGTGACCAAATCCCCCCACTATAAAAACCAATTTAACAAAAACACCACAAAACCCCCTTGACCAATCGGTCATGAAGTACTATTGTACTAGTACATGAATACAACCATAAACCAACAACTCATAAACCTCCTCTGCGACATCACCGATCCCGTTGAAATGTCTGCTGCCATCGAGATGATCCTGACTGATAAAGAACAGCAGGAAGTCGATAAACGCCTTAAAATCTTCAATGCCCTTGAAGATAAGGTGGCACAGCGTGAGATCTCGGCGCAGTTGGGAGTGGGCATCGCCACTGTCACCCGCGGCTCTAAAGCCATGCACACTGACAGTTACCAATTATTAAAAGCTAAGTTGGCAAAATGTCGCCAACCAGACAAGGTTAAATCACCATGATTGCAAAACCGTTGCCGAAGATTGAGCTTCCCGGCAAACCGACGTATTTAAAACTGACCGAAGATTTTGATTTTTTTCAGCTGTTTCGCGCTATTGAACAGAAATATGAAAACTGCTTTATTCTTGAATCTCTCGGTGAGGAGAGCTACGTTTCACGCCATCACATTATCGGTTTTGATCCGGTGCAGACTATCTTTGCCAAAGATTACAAAACCTTGTGTATCGAAGATAACAGCACCGGTGTGATTGAAGAATATCCCTGCGATAACCCTTATTACGCGCTGCGTGAAATAGTGCCGCAGAATGTTATTTCGCGTCGCTATGCCGGTGGGATTGTCGGTTATTTAGGTTACGATGCAGTGAACTTTTTTGAGCCTAAGCTGCAAGTGCAGTCCAGTGATATGTTCCAGCCGTTTAAGTTCGGTGTGTATAAAGACGGCTTGGTTTACGATCACATGACCGGCGAGATCTTTTATTATTATTATACGGATAATAGATTTAGTGAAGTCGAAGGGCTGTTACACGTTGATGTGGGCGAGTACGGCGAGACGAGTACGGTTTGTATCGGCGATACTATGAGCCGTGAAGAGCACGCGGAATCGGTGGCGAAGGTTAAACAAGATATTATCGATGGGCGTATTTTCCAGACTGAAGTAGGTTTTAAAACACGTTATAAGATCAAGGGTGACTGCACGCAGATTTACGCGAAGTTGCGCGAGGTCAATCCATCGCCCTACATGTATTACATGAAGTTTGGTGAGCAAAAGATTATTGGAGCCTCCCCTGAATTACTGTTTCGCTTAAGTGATGGCGAGATGGAGACTTTCCCGCTGGCGGGTACCGCTAAGCGTGGTATTGACGCTGCAGAAGATACTCAATTGGCGCGAGCGCTACTCAATGATCCTAAAGAAATCGCCGAGCACAATATGCTGGTGGACTTGCACCGCAATGATATTGGCCGTGTGGCCAAGTTTGGTACGGTGACGGTGCGTAACTTGATGTCAATCAAACGCTACTCACATGTACAGCACATCTCTACTGAGATCTTTGGCATTATGGCTGATAATGAAGATATGTTCTCGGCACTGGCCTCTAACTTCCCGGCAGGCACGCTCTCTGGCGCACCTAAAATGGAGGCGATGAAGATCATTGATGATCTTGAACCCGATGGTCGCGGCCCTTACGGTGGCGCACTTGGTGAGTTCAGCTTTAACGGCGACTGTACTTTTGCGATTCCGATTCGCACCGTGTTTATCAATGGTGAGGAGGGTTATGCACAGACCAGTGGGGGCAATGTATATGACTCTACCGCTGAAGATGAGTACTTAGAGATTCAACGTAAATTATCTGCTATGCGCAAAGTGCTGGCCTATTTTGAGGGAGAGCAATAATGCGTGTTCTTATTATCGACAACTATGATTCCTTTACCTTTAACTTGTATCAATACGTGGGCGATATCTTATCGCGCGAGCAACAGTTGAGCAGCTTTGAAGTGTTAGTAAAGCGCAACGATGAGATCACTTTGACACAGATAGAAGCGTTACAAGTAGATAGAATCATCATTTCCCCGGGACCTGGTACGCCAGAAGATCCCGCTTATTTTGGCGTCTGTGCACAAGTGATTACGGAACTGGGTAAAACTATCCCAACGCTCGGTGTGTGTCTGGGTATGCAGGGGATAGCCCACTGTTTTGGCGCTAAGGTAGTGCATGCCGCAGTGCCTATGCATGGAAAAGTATCCCCAATCTCTCACGATGCTAAGGGTGTGTATAAAAACATGCCCCAAGAACTGGAAGTGATGCGTTATCACTCGTTAATGGTCGATGTGCATTCACTGCCCGATTGCCTGGAAATCACCTCGGTGATTGACGATGAGTTTGCAGAGGGAGCGAGCAATTTCAAACAGGCGGCGCTCAATGGCAGTGAAATTATGGGGGTAAGGCATACACAATACCCGATCGAGGGGATTCAGTATCATCCTGAATCTTTCGCCACTGAGGGCGGGAAGAACTTGCTGAAGAACTTTTTACTCGTTTAAGGGTATTAAAAATAGCTGGCTGGGGGCTATGTTCGCTGTTCGGTCAGTACTCTTATGCGATATTTAAAGAGCTGTGGCTTCTGCTTTGTACTAGTTGTTCAAACTCAGCAGCCAGAAGGGGCTTGGAAAAAAGAAAGCCTTGTAAAGTATCGCACTCTTGATCACGTAAAAATTGCATTTGCTCGTGTGTTTCTACGCCCTCGGCGACAACGTTGATATTTAGGGCGTGGGCCATGGCAATTATGCCTTTGATCAAAGCGGCGTTGTCACTGTCCTGGACATTGGCAATAAATGAGCGATCGATTTTTATTTGCTCCACGGGTTTTTCTTTAAGATAACTCAACGCTGAATAGCCGGTGCCAAAATCATCAATCGATAATTCAATGCCGAGTTTGCGCATCGCATCAAGTCGAGCCATTTCTGTCTCTTTGTGCGCCAATAACATATCTTCGGTGATTTCTACGACAAGTTGGCCTGGGCCAATGGAGGACGATTCAATTAATTCTATAAAGGTATTGAGTAGCTGCTGATTGTTAAACTGTAGTGACGAAACATTGATGGAAAACTTCATCTCTGGATGGCGCTGCATTAATGGCAGTGCCTTGTTCAATACCCAAATACCAATCTCGTGAATAAAACCACTGCTCTCGGCAATAGGGATAAACTCTGCGGGCGATACCTCTCCTAAAGTCTTATTAGACCAGCGTAATAACGCTTCTGCTCCCAGAATGTTACCACTGATGGCATCAATCATCGGCAGATAGCGTACTTCAAATTCACAGTTTTGCAGTGCGCTACTAATCGCATGTTCCAAGGCTAACTTTCGCTCTAATGCTTTGTTGAGCTTCGAAGAATAAAATCTGAAGGTGTTCCTGCCTGCATCTTTCGCTAAATACATGGCCGTGTCGGCACACTTAATTAACTTGCTGGTGGTCTGGGCGTGATCTGGATAAATAGAAATGCCAATACTAACCCCAGCATTGATATCCGAGCCCTTCCAGTGCACGGGTTCTAGGGAAAGCTCTATTAAGCGCTTTAACTTGGGAGTCAGCTCTAAAGTTTCAGAAATATCGGTGAGTACGATTAAAAACTCATCCCCACCGTAGCGAGATATCAAGTCAAAACTGCGTATGTTACTTTTATAACGCTTTGAGATTACACGCAAAAATTCATCGCCTGCGTCGTGCCCTAGTTCGTCATTAATTTTTTTAAAACCATCCAGGTCTAAAAACAATATGGCAAACTGACTATCTTGGCGTCTTGATCGCTCTAGTAAGTTTTCTATGTCAGTTAGAATATGGCGTCTATTTGGTAGACCAGTCAGGGTATCGTGCTGGGCCAAATATTTAATCTCTTGCTCAGCGGCTTTGCGTCTGAGTATTTCTAAGCGCATGTCATTTTTTAACGACCACATGTGAATAAAAAGCGTCACTTTGGCAATGATGATATCGACATTGTAGGGTTTGTTTATAAAATCTATAGCACCATTGCGATACCCTGCGAGTTGACGCTCCTCATCTTGCTGCTGTTCGTTTAGGTAGATGAAGGGGATTTCGGCAGTAGCGGGCTCGCTTTTTAGTAACTGGGCTACTTCCAAGTCGTTTAGTCGCGGCATATCACAGGAGAGAAAGATCAGTGCGAGGTTTTCGCTATTGGCAATTTGTAGGGCTTGATTACTTTTCTGTGCAGTGAGCACTTGCACGTCGAGTCCCTGTAGTAAGTGCTGTATCGCTACTAAATTATCAAGAATAGTATCGATCACCAAAATTTTTGGTGTGAATTTTTCAGGGCATGGGTAGGTTAGCGAAAGGCTCACAGACAGTTCATCATTTTATTTTAATTATGTCAGGTTGGTATACGTTAACTTAAAGGTAGTTCATAACGATGAGAAAGGTAGTATTAATCGATATATTTTAAGAATGAGACGCAGTATTGTTAGTGTCTACTGCGCATCGCTGTAGCGATTGCCGACCCTGAAATCATGAGCCACTGCGGCTGCCCCATTAATCCAATTTGATCCCTACTAGATATAGTTGTTTTGGGGCAACCAAACGCCCATATTTAGTGTCACTCGTCTTGAACTATTGAGTCTCCCTCGCTACGACCCCGTTTCTGGATGAGAACTAGCTAACAACTTCGTCCTCAGCTAGGTGTGTGATAATATTTGTTATTTTTGGTGTTATTGGTGCATTTATGGAGAAAAGAGTGAATTCAAAACCTAAGCGGTTAACACGCGAGCAGACCGAGCAAAAAATTCTGCTGGCGGCAGAAGATGTTTTTGCCCTTTATGGCTTTCAAGGAGCAGCCATTAATAGTATTGCTGAATTAACCGGGTTAACTAAGCAAAACCTACTTTATTACTTCCCCTCCAAAGAAGTACTTTACCAAAAGGTGCTGGAAAATATTCTGGATCTGTGGCTGGCAAAAATGGCGTTATTTGCTCAGCGTGGCGATGATCCAAAAACCATGATCACCAGTTATATCCAAGGTAAGCTAGATATTTCACGAACACATCCCAATGGCTCTAAAGTCTTTGCCAATGAGATTATTCAGGGTGCGCC
Organism: Oceanospirillaceae bacterium; assembly: GCA_013215375.1. Classification (GTDB taxonomy): domain Bacteria; phylum Pseudomonadota; class Gammaproteobacteria; order Pseudomonadales; family Balneatricaceae; genus Rs1. The sequence goes on from JABSRB010000017.1 coordinate 44,957, forward strand.
AAGGTTGCGAGAGTATTTGATTGCGCATTTATTGCCACTGCTTGAAGATGATGTTGCACTGATTAATCTTTGGATAAAACAGGGCAGAATGGATCCTGTCGATCCCTACCATTTGTTTTTTATGATTTGGGCATCAACCCAGACCTATGCTGATTTCTCTTCGCAAATAGAGTTAGTGTTGGGGAAAAGTAAGCTTGATGAACAAGATTTTGAGCAGGCCAATGCATTTTTAACCAATTTAATTATTAAAGGTTTAGGTATTAAGTGAATGAAAGTTATAAAAATAACAGTTAGCAACAGTCGGATCCGGGGTAAAAAAATTAAATTAATGCCTATTAACGACAAGAAAGCATGGTGAGGCGTTCATAATTAGATTGTAATCACTATTAAACTTATTTAGTATCTGTTTTATTTTCAAGGGAGTGAACCAATTTAGGAGATCTTCCGCGCATGCTAAAAGATATTAATATCACCCGTAAATTCCCCTTAGTGATGATTTCCTTTGCCTTAATATCTGCCATAGCCACTGGCATCATCGCCTACACTAACACCGCAAGCAGTATGAAAGAGGCTGCTAAAAACAATTTAATAGCACTGTTAGAATCGAGAAAGTCCTCATTAGAGCAGTACTTTGGCAACATTGAACAACAAGTCTCTTTTCATGCAAAATCCCCATTAGTGATCCGTTCAGTCAATGACTTTAAACGCAGTTGGGATAAGCTAGATAATCCTAAAAATTACTTACAGCAACACTACATTTATACCAACCCTTTTAAGCCGGGAAAAAAGGACTCGTTACTCGCAGCACAAGACAACAGTGAATACACAGAGTTTCATCGCCAGTACCACCCAATATTTAGCAATATGATAGCGGGCTCCTCCTACTATGATTTTTTCTTATTAGATACCCGTGGTAATTTGCTTTACTCAGTGGCTAAAGAGCTGGATTACGCCACCAACTTATTAAGTGGGGAGTGGCGCGATACGGGAATTGCCAAGCTGTATCGCAGCATTAATGACCATCCGGTCGATGGCAGTATCCAACTCGCGGATTTTGATTTTTATGGCCCCAGCCAAGGGGATCCAGCCAGTTTTGTCGGTGCCCCGATTTTTAATCAACAGCATGTCTATCAGGGCGTACTTATCTTGCAGCTGCCGATTGAACCTCTCAACGATATTATGCAAGTGACAGCGGGCATGGGCGAAACGGGAGAGACTTATCTGGTAGGTACCGATATGTTAATGCGCTCTAACTCTCGTTTTTATCAAGAGCGCAGCATACTAACCACTCTGGTGAGTACGCCCTCGGTGCACAGTGCGCTGTTGGGTAAAACCAGCTTTGGCATTATTGATGATTATCGTGGCATTACAGTGTTTTCAGCGTTCTCGCCGGTTAGTTTCCTCGGTGTGCACTGGGCCATGTTAGCTGAGATGGACGAGGCGGAAATATTAAAGCCAGTATTGGCTATGAGTAATTTTTTACTGCTAACGGGGATATTAATTGCACTGGTTATATCGGCATTAGGTTACTTGCTGGCCTCTGATATCTCCAGGCCAATAGTCACTATGACTAAGATCATGAACCAGTTGTCTGAAAACGACTTAAGCGCCAACATCCGCGTGAGTGATCGCAAAGATGAAGTGGGTAAAATGGCCAATGCAATGGTGGTCTTTAAGCGCAATGCTATCGAGCGTGATGAGTTGCAGCGCGAGTTGAGCCACTTAGCCATCCACGATGCGCTCACCGGTTTGTATACCCGAAAGTTTGGTATAGAAAAACTCAGGTCTCTGCTTGAAAAGGCTAAGAGTCATCAGCACAAACTAGTACTTATGCATCTTAACGTGGACAACTTTAAGCAAATAAATGCTACTTATGGGCACAGTATTGGCGACCAAGTGCTGTGTGATATAGCGATAAAGTTAAAGGCTTATGTGCGCGATGACGATGTTGTGGCACGCCTTGGTGGCGATGAATTTTTGATAATCTTACCTAATGTTGAAGATTTAGAAGACAGTTTAAACATCGCCAATAAAATACTGCATAAAGTGCAACCGAGACTGCCCATGGGCGAGAGCAATCCGAAGTTAACCATGAGTATCGGCTTATCAGTGTTCCCCGATGATGGCACAGAAGCTTGTGCGTTACTTCGCCAAGCTGATCGCGCTATGTATAGTGTCAAGTGTCAGGGAAAGAACCGCGTCGATTACTGGCGCAGTGAAATGGAAGAACCCAGTCGCGAGTTGGTTTAACGCAGATCGTCCTTAACCCTTCATGCCGCGGTAAGCGACAAAGATCGGAGAGTGTGAGGGGGCGTGGCGATGTGTTTAGGATAGTTAACTGGCCTGTCTATAAAGCGAGCAATTGCAAAGGTTTTTTCTTTATTGTGCGATAACTCAGGGATATGATGAAGCTGCTGTTTGCCAGTAAGCCATTATTTAAAATGGTTTATTGGTCGACACTTTATTTTCAATACTTACCCTGTTGAGCTTGTGGAACAATTGGATGATTGAATGGGGTAGATGATCTTACAAGGAAAGCAGATCATGCACATTTTTACTAAACATTCTTTTACTGCTCTGATTTTTATCACCACGGTGTTTTCGGCCTTGCTCTGGGCGGCGCCAGCTAAACCAGACGCTTCCAATCATCAGCTACTGGATATCTCAGTGCAGAGTCTCGACGGTCGAATTGCCGCCTCTATTACTTTTTCAGCGCCACTTAAAAGCGATGTTGATCTCAACCCTTGGTTAGATATTGAAACTATAAAAGGGGATAGACTGAGCGGTAGTTGGGTGCTGGGAGACAAAGCTAAAACTGTCTACTTCACCAATATAACCCCAGAAACTAACTATAAGGTGACGGTCAGTGCAGGTTTAGTCTTTCAAGATTTGACCTCACTAGCACAAGGGGAGAGCCAAGCAATAGAAGTGCCTGCCATTACCCCTATGTTAGGTTTTGCTGGCAATGGCAATTTACTCGCCAGCTCGCTCAGTGATGGTCTGCCGGTTATTTCGGTGAATGCCGGAAAAGTTGAGGTGGATTTTTTTCGCATTCCTCAGGCATTATTAGTGTCGTTTTTAATTGAAAATACCCGCCGTGGCCAGCAAGATTTTTGGGAAGTACGCGAGTATATAGATAGGTTAGAACACATTTATACAGGGCACTTTGATTTGAATTTAGCGCCGAATCAAACCGCCACCAGTTATTTGCCGATTAATCAAATATCCGCCCTTGAGCAGCAGGGGGTGTATTTGGCCATTATGCGTAAAACCGGCAGTTATGATTATACGCATCCCTCCACGTGGTTTGCGGTGAGTGATTTAGCGGTTCATTTACGCCTTTATCAACAAGATGCTCAAGTCAATGTCAGCAGTTTAGCCACCGCCAAAGCCACCCAAGGGGTTAGTTTACAGCTATTAAATAGCAGCGGAAAAGTGATTGCCAAAGTCTTAAGTGATGCGCAAGGTAATGCCTCTTTTGCCCGCTCTGATATAGAGCGCGCCAAAATAGTCCTGGCGACTATGGGTAATCAAAGCGCCATTTTACGTTTGTTTGGCCCTAAATTGGATCTGTCTGAATTTCCGATCAATGGCGCGTTAAACAGCCCGCAACAGCTGTTTATCTACTCACCTCGTGACCTTTACCGCCCCGGTGAAAATATCACTATTAGCGCATTGTTACGCGATAACGATGGCCGCTCCCTTCCCCCACAAGTACTGACTTTCACGCTAAAACAGCCCGATGGGCGAGTGGTCAGTGAGCAGCGCATTAGGCCCAATCAATTAGGTTATTATGCCAGCGAGTGGTTAGTGCCTAAAGATGCTCCTACTGGGCAGTGGTCGGTCAGTGCCAAAGTGGTAGGCCAAGGTGCGACTAGCTATGCCTTACAAGTGGAAGACTTTTTGCCAGAACGCATGGCGCTGACTTTAACAGCCGCTGAATTTGTCTCCATTAACGATGATGTAGCAGTGACGATTAACGGTCAGTATTTATACGGCGCGCCCGCTGCCGGTAATACTTTGCAAAGCGAGTTGGTCATCCATACGGCAGCGCATCCTTTTAAAGCATTGCCGGACTTCTACTTTAGCAACCCGCAGCGCACCGCGTTTAATCGTCGGCAAGCATTGAAGGATCAACAGCTCAATAATGCTGGAGAGCTACAGTTAACCGCCAAGAACGATTGGCATAAAGCCAAAACAGTACTGCAACTCAAGTTATACACCAGTTTGTTAGACAGTGGTGGCCGCCCGGTTAGTCGTGTTAGTAATAGCTATGCCTTGCCTGCGACTGAGTTGGTGGGAATAAGACCTTTATTTGAAGACGATATAGCGCCCTATGACAGCCAAGCTAAATTTGAAATTATTTTCACCGATGGTCAGCAAAAATTAGCGGCCCAAGGCTTGGTGGTAAAGCTGATTCGCGAGCGGCGCAATTATCACTGGCGTTACAGTGAATATGATGGCTGGACCTCTAATTATACTGAGCGTCACTATGAAGTATTTAATAAAAAAATTGATATTAAAGTCGATGGTTCGACCGGATTAGAAGTCCCTGTTGACTGGGGCTATTATCGGTTAGAAGTGTCCCATCCAGAGACGGGCATTATTACCGGTTATCGCTTTAGAGCAGGGTGGAATGCCGATGAAACGGTGATGGCAGGCAGGCCGGATCGTATTGGTCTTGCGCTCAACAAGCAGTATTACCAAGCGGGTGATACGGTGAACGTGGCTATCAAACCTGCAGCAGCGGGCCTTGGTTATCTGTTGGTGGAATCTGATAAAATTTTGTATCGAGTGCCACTTGAGGTGAGTGAAAAAGGCACTAGTGTCTCTTTTAAGGTATCAGAGCAATGGAACTCCCACGATATCTATGTCTCGGTGTTATTGGTGCAACCAGGCGCTGAGCGAGAAGAGCAACTGCCGAGGCGGATGATGGGCATTATTCACCTGCCGTTAGCGAGAGCGTCGCGCAAGTTGGAAATTAGCATCGATAGTCCTGCGGATATTCGCCCTAACAGCCAATTAATAGTGCCTATTACCGTGACTGGCGTTGATGGGGTGTTAGAGGGACCAGTGCAAGTAACGTTGGCGGCGGTTGATGTGGGGGTGTTGAGTATCTCACGGTTTGAAACACCCGATCCCTTTGACGTCTTTTTTGCGCAGCGCGCCTATTCGATCAACGCCAGAGACAGCTACGCAGATTTAATCAGCGCTGATAAAGGCGTGCTGGCGAAGCTGAGATTTGGCGGTGATGAGGATAACACTAATAATGGTGCCACCGATCCCGATGTGGAAATAGTGTCATTATTTACCGGGGTGGTCACTACCAATAAAGAGGGAAAAGCGAAGCTAACCTTAGATATACCCAATTTTAATGGGCGATTAAGGCTGATGGCGGTGGCTTTTTCAGCGGACAAATTTGGTGCTGCTGAGAAGGATTTACAAGTGGCATCGCCAGTGGTGGCTCAGTTGAGTAAGCCGCGCTTTTTACGCGCAGGCGATGAATCTGCATTGGCATTAGATTTAACCAATCTCAGTGACAGTGATCAGCAGATTGCTTTAAGTTTGCGCTTAGGTGCGGGGCTGCGCTTTAAAGAGCAGCCGCAGGCAACCTTGCACTTGTCGGTTAAATTGGCCAAGGGTGCTAAAAAGGTGCTGCGATTCCCGATTATTGCCCAGCATCAATATCAAAGCGTCGCTATCGATTTACACTTAGATTCGGTGGTGCATAAAGGTGAAGCATTAAATATTGCCAAACACTGGCAGCTTGAAGTGAAGCCCGCATGGGCCAAAAGCGATAGGTTTTGGCTCGAGCAATTAGCCCCGGGAGATAAATTTTCGCTACGCGGCACAGAGCTAGATGACATGCTCAGTTATGGACTAAGTGCACAGCTCAATGTATCAAGCGTACCACCCCTTGATATTGCCAGTCATTTACAGGCCTTGAAGGCGTACCCTTATGGTTGTTTAGAGCAAACCACCAGCGGTGTATTTGCCCAGTTATACGTAACCGATCCACTGCTGGCGCAGCTGGGGATAAAAGGTTCGGATATCCAGAGTCGCAAGGCCGCTATCAATCTAGCTATCCAGCGATTGCAATCTATGCAGCGCAGTAGTGGTGGCTTTGGTCTCTGGTCGCAGCTAAGTCCCGAAGAGCATTGGCTGAGTGTGTATGTGGGTGATTTTTTACTGCGCGCTAAAGAAGCCGGTTATTTAGTCCCAGAAGCCAATTTAAATAAGCTGTTAAAGCGCATCGGCAGTTATTTGCGCAGCCCAAGTAAAATACATAGCTATGCAGGGCGTATCGACAGTGAAACAAAATTTGCGGTGCGTGCCTATGCCGGGCAAGTACTGGCGCGTTACAATTTAGCGCCGTTGTCAGTGCTGCGAAAAATGCATGACAAGCAGCGAGGTACCTCTGAAAGTCCAATGGCGGTGTTGCAGTTGTCGTTAGCGCTGGAAATGGCTGGCGATAAAAGACGCGCTGCAGAAGGCATGACGCAAGCTCTTAGGCAGATTGATAATTTTGCTAAGCCTTATATCCACTACGCGAGTGTAGTGCGTGATTTGGCGCTAGCTAGTTTTTGGCTGTTAGAAGCCGACAAAGATGCGCAGCTGTGGATGCCACTATTACAAGCGCTAACAGGAGAGCTGAGACAGCGTCAGTGGTTGAGTACACAAGAGCGTAATGCGTTATTCCTATTAGGTAAGGAGCTTAAATTACGCGAGGGGGATGCGATTGATATCGCGGGAGAAATTGGCGGTGTCAGCTTTGATAATACCCTCAAACAATTACAGCGCAGCATCGATGCTCACGCATTGCGGATGCCGGTCTCGATTGAAAATAACGCCCAAGACTATTTATATTTAAATCTTCGCGCCAGCGGTTATGAGCAACAGACCCCAGCGCCACTGAATCGCCAAATCTCAATTAAGCGCCGTTTTTATGATCTGGATGGCGTGGAATTTAACGCCACTGAAATCAGCTCCGGCGAGAAGCTAATAGTGGCGTTAGAGATTAGTGCCAAACAGCGTTTAGCACATGCGATGATTGTTGATTTGCTCCCAGCGGGTTTTGAAATTGAAAATCAAAACTTGACCGATAGTTACTCACAAAGCGATCTGCAAGTCGCGGGGGAATCACTGTCTGAGACGATGGCTGAGTTGGATATTAAACACAGTGAATACCGCGATGATCGATTTGTCATGGCGTTAAATTTAAGACGCGGTCACAGCACAGTGTATTATTTGGTGCGGGCGGTGACTCCCGGTAAGTATCAGATACCGCCTACCTTCGCAGAAGATATGTATCGCCCAGAAATTCGCCATAACGGCGCTGCAGCTGGCTTTATTAGCATAGTGCCCAGATAGCGGGTGGGTGTAAAAAAAGGTCTTGGCTTAGTTGGCTTTGTATTGCTAGTACCGCTATTAATACTGCTGTGTTTAGATGTTTATTACCCGGTTAAAGCCAAGTTTTCAGCCAGTACCGTAGTGCTCGCTGAGGATGGGGAAGTGCTAAGAGCGTTTAGTAATGCCCAGCAGCAATGGCGTTACCCTATTGATAATGATCAAGTGCCTGCGCATTATTTGGATTTATTACTAGGCTACGAGGACCGCTGGTTCTACTGGCACTTAGGGGTGAATCCCGCTGCAATATTGCGCGCCGCTTGGCAAAATTGGCGAGCGGGAAGCATTGTCTCTGGTGGATCAACGCTGACCATGCAAGTAGCGCGTCTGATGCATCCGCACTCGCGGACACTGCAAGGTAAAGTGCAACAATTACTGCGTGCGCTGCAGCTCGAATGGCATTACAGCAAAGCGCAGATACTCAATTTCTACCTTAATCTGGCGCCCTTTGGCGGTACTTTAATTGGCGTGCAGGCCGCCAGCATCAGTTACTTTGATAAACCTTTAGCGCAGCTCAGTGATGCAGAGGCTGCACTGCTGGCTGTGTTGCCCCAAGCACCGAGTCGATGGCATCCCAATCGACATCCACAAGCGGCCCGAAAAGCCCGCGATAAAGTACTGCAACGCATGCAAGCGTTAAATATATGGCCCCATGAACGGGTCCAAGATGCCCAGCGCGAACCCATCTTCTCGCTCACTCAAAACACGCCAATGAATGCGCCGCTATTGGCCAGAAGGCTCAAGCGCCAATGTCCGGATTGCGAGACCATCAAAACGCTGATTAACTTGGAAATGCAGCAGCAGTTAGAGGCGCTGGTGGTCGACTATATCAGCCCAATGGCGCAGGGGTTGTCGGTGGCGCTCATAGTGATGGAAAATAGTAGCGGTGCCGTGCGCAGTTATTTGGGCTCGGCCGATTTCTTAAATAATCAGCGCTTTGGTCACGTCGATATGATCCAGGCAGTGCGCTCACCGGGCTCTACCTTAAAGCCTTTTTTGTACGCGCAGGCTATTGATAGGGGGCTTATACATTCACAGTCGCTACTGCAAGATGCGCCTCGTGATACGCAAGCTTATCGTCCGAAAAATTTCAGTGGTGGCTTCAACGGACCGGTTAGTGTCACCCAGGCACTACAGCGCTCTTTGAATATTCCCGCGGTGCAAGTACTGGAACAGCTTGATCCCGCCTATTTCGCTGCGAAATTACAATCCGCAGGATTAAAACTTTACTGGCCAACCACAGCGGGAGCCAATATATCGATGATCTTGGGCGGAGTGGGCACCAAACTTGAGCATTTAGTGGCAGCTTACTCGTCATTGGCCAGGTCGGGTATTGCCATTAAAGCGCGCTTTCAACCGACAGATGCGGTGGTTGAACGGCACATGCTCAGTGCGGGAGCTGCGTGGATTACCTGGAAGATGTTAGCCATTCACCCGGTAAAAACGGCTCGCAGTCAATACATCGATAGCAATTGGCCACTGGCCTGGAAAACCGGTACTAGTTATGGTTATCGCGAGGCATGGGCGCTGGGGGTGAGCAAAAAATGGAGTATTGGGGTCTGGGTCGGTAGACCCGATGCCAGTGGCTCGGTGGGTATCTCGGGGCGAAAAACAGCGGCGCCGCTGCTATTTAAGGCCTTTAAAGCGATAGCTGATAAAGGAGTCATTGCACGGCCTGCATCGGTGGGCAAAGCTACCATTTGCTGGCCATTGGGCAGCAGTGAGCTCGCCACAGAAAATGCGGGCGATAATTGTCAGCAGCGCCATATGGCTTGGATTCTAGAGGAAACGATACCGCCAACTCTCTCGCGGTGGCCGTTGAAAAAAACATTATGGCACAACGAGGCTGGGCAGCGGGTCAATCCAAGTTGCGAGGGGGCACTGTTGTACAGCAAACAATTGGCGTTGTGGCCACTGACGCTAGAGCCATGGATAACACCGCGTTGGCGCAGAAAAGCCCGGCTGGGTAACATTGCCCAACACTGTCAAATAGAAGAGGTTGAACCGCTGCTTATCAGCTCTGTTAGCGACGGCAGTACTTATCGATATAATCCGCAGGGTTTGGAGCTAGCGTTATTAGCGAGAGGGGGTGTCGGTGATATCTCCTGGTATTTAAATGGCAGGTTTATCGGTGTTCAAGACGCGGGGAAAAGCAGTAACATTAGCCTCGTTGATCCAGGGAAATATCAATTAAGCGCGGTAGATACACAGGGGAAAAGCGATTTAGTTCAATTTATAGTGCTTAAAAATTAACTTAAGATAAATATATGAGGTTTTTGTCGGTAAAATAGTGGATAATTTAACGCTGTTAAGAAAGTCCGTTGCAGTTTGTTATTTGTTCACTTCCTTTGAATAATAATTTTATTTAGCGGCCATATCGATCAAGGATCTCTATAAATGATAAAAAAAATTCCATTCAAATTGTCTTTTAAGATATTCCAATGGATGCTGGTATTAATTATAGCCTTTAGTACTTACCTTGGTTACCAATTTTATCAAGTTACTTTTCGCGCACAAATAATAGAAAATCAACGATTTTGGGTGGTTGCCCAGCTCGGCCAATATCGCTCGCGTACCGATAGCCTATCGTTCCTCTCTCGCCAATATGCAGGCAGTCTCAACCGGGATTATCTGATTAAATATAATGCTGATAAAAAAAATCAAAGTGCTTTAATTAAGCGTAATGCAAACCTAACGGATAGTATGGCTAAGCAAGTCAGCTATCCATCCACGGTCAGCAGCTATCATCCATTTTCGGTCAATGAAAGGGTACTACTCAATAGGGCTGTGTTGGCAGATATAAGGCTAAGAGAGTTAGAGAAAAGTGCATTTAATATATTATTGACCACAAAATCAGCCACTGAAAAAGATAAGAGTATCGAAGCAATTTTGTACTCTGGGGATTATATTCGAATTAATTTAGAAATAATGACCTTAATAAATAAACTTCTAGAGTCGGTAAATAAAAGGTTTCAGGCAAAAGTAGGGGAGATGGAAATTGAAAGGGCGGGGTTAGTTTATACCATCCCCTCTATATTGGCGGTCAATCTTATTTTATTATTGGTCTCATTTCTATTTATAAATAAACGCATGAATAACTATCACCGTGAATTAAAAAACTTAACGGTAAAAGATTTTTTAACCGGTGTACACAATAGAAAGTACTTAATGGAAACGGGACCATTATTGCTGTCATTGAATAACCGTGAGCAGAGTTTGGCGGCGGTGCTGATGTTGGATATAGACAATTTTAAATTGATCAATGATCACTATGGTCACGACGCTGGCGATGAAGTGCTGATTTCATTTAGTCATGCCGTTTCGGCTAGATTGCGCAAAGGAGATATTTTTTCTCGCTTTGGTGGGGAGGAATTTGTATTGATGCTTAATAAGGTTACGCGTGCTGATGCTGAAAACTTCGCTAATGAACTGCGAGAAATGTTGGCCGCTCATCAAGTGCCGACCGATCACGGAGAGATAAAATACACAGTGAGTATAGGCGTGGTGATGAGTAATGATGCAAGCAGTTTGAACTCCCTGCTAAAACGTGCCGATAAAGCGCTCTATCAAGCCAAGCGTGCTGGGCGAAATAAAGTGGTGATGATTAAGAAAGAAAGGTTCTCAGCGGCTTTATCAGCGAGAGTACACGGCGCCTAGAAGTCTGTCCGAGAACAGACTAATCTACTGCGACCAAGTCTATTTGGTTAAAATTAACGTTAAATTTCGTTAAATAGCACGCTATTCGCCTCAAATTACCGCAAGTTTTTCCTCAAATAGTCTTGCTCTCGCTACGATCGCTATTCTCGGACAGCCTCCTTGTTTAGGGTTATAATGCTGAAAAATTTAACCCTGCATCGAGCCTGATATGCTGAAAAAAGAACGCGCTGCTTTTATAGATCAACGTTTACAATCTCTATATCCCAATCCGCCTATTCCGCTAGATCACACCGATTCATATAGTTTATTGGTTGCTGTATTACTCAGTGCTCAGTGCACGGATGCGCGGGTAAATACCGTAACACCGGCTTTATTTAAGCTAGCCAAAACACCGCAGAAGATGGCAGGCGTCGCTGTAGAGGAAATAAAAGCGATTATCAGACCCTGCGGATTATCACCGCAAAAGTCCAAGGCGATCAGTGTGCTTTCCAAGATGTTGGTTGATCTGCATGGGGGAGAAGTGCCCGATAATTTTGCAGATTTAGAAGCGTTACCAGGGGTTGGTCACAAAACAGCCTCAGTAGTGATGAGCCAAGCATTTGGCCATCCTGCGTTTGCCGTTGATACACACATCCACCGTTTAGCGCAGCGCTGGGGATTAACTAATGGCAAAAACGTGCAGCAGACTGAGGCGGATTTAAAAAAACTCTTTCCTAAAGATCGTTGGGTCGATATCCATTTACAATTTATTTATTATGCTCGTGAGCACTGTCAGGCCCGTAATTGCTTTGGCTTGGAGTGCGAGATTTGCAGTACTTGTTATCCCAAGCGAGTGAATAAGAAGATAGTGCTGAAGCCGTAAGGGAAAGTCATAAGTCATAAGTCATAAGTCATAAGTCGTAAGATTAAAGACTTTTTCACCACAGAGGACACGGAGGCGCTGCGTTACACAGAGAAAACATAAGACCTTTCTCTGTGTATTGGGGGCATCTACGGTAAATAAAAAGGTCAGAGCAACAGGGTTAATTAGTTAGAAAAATCTTGTACAGCCGATTAATTTGGTGTGAACCGACTAAAGACTAAAGACTAAAGACTAAAGACTAAAGACTAAAGACTAAAGACTAAAGACTAAAGACTAAAGACTAAAGACTAAAGACTAAAGACTAAAGACTTCCCTAAACCCTACTGTCTAAATAACTTTGATAATCAGGCACTAAATATTCATAGTCGCTTTCTATTAGCGGACTGCTGAACATGAAATCTGCCGAGGATGGAGTGCAGGCGACGGGGATGTTCCACACCGCGGCGAGGCGCAGTAGTGCTTTAATATCGGGATCGTGCGGTTGCGGGGAGAGTGGGTCCCAGAAAAACACTAAGATGTCGATATTGGCACTGGAGATATCGGCGCCGATTTGCTGATCGCCACCCATAGGGCCGCTGAGGTAACGTTTTATCTCACTTCCCAGCGCCTTTTCTAACAGTGCGCCGGTAGTGCCAGTGGCCACTAAATTGTGTTTCGAAAGTTGCTGCTGGCGAGCTTTACACCAGTTAATCAAAGTATCTTTCATGTTGTCATGTGCGACCAGCGCAATCGTTTTGGAGCTGCGCATCTGGCGTGCTACTTTGGCTTGCATAGAGTGATCTCTCATATCGCGATTGTAAGTTAAGTTCTGACACAATAGCGGATATTTAGCATACAACAAAGTTTTTACTCCGCTAACTTGTGACCATATTTTACTAACAATTCATTAACCTTTTGTGACGGGATATCTCGACACTGTTGGTTTTTTAGAATAATCGTCAATTTTGCGCTTTCCTCAAGCTCTTCAATAGCATACATAGCACTGGCTAAAGTAGCGGCGGAAACGATTGGGCCGTGATTTTCCATCAATACCCCGGCGGTAGATGCGGTGACAGCCTGAACGGCATCTGCAAGCTCTTGATCGCCGGGTGAAAAGTAGGGGACTCTGGCAACATGGCCCAAGCGTATATATAAATAAGGGGTCAAAGGGGGGAATAGCTCAGTTTCAGGTACATCTAAGCAGGAAAGTGCCGTAGCATAGGTGCTGTGTAAATGTACTACCGCATGGTCTTGGGGGCGTTGATCGTAGAATGCTTTGTGTAGAGCAAATTCCTTGGAGGGCTTCTCGCCGCTAAGCCAATTGCCCTCTTTGTCCAATACCGATAATTCATGTAACTCTAAAAAACCAATGCAAGAATTAGTCGGTGAAATTATAAAACCGGTTGCAGTGCGCACGCTTATGTTGGCTGAGGCGCCACCGGTCAAACCCCGCTCAAACATGGAGCGTCCGTAGCGTTGCATTTCTGTCTTGGCCTGTTGTTCGTTATACATAGTATTAAATTCCACGGGTATCGGTATTCATTATATTTAGCGCTTTAATGAAAAAGTCGGCATCACCAAAATTTCCTGATTTCAGGCTCAGAAGTAGCTCTGGGGTATTCCTAGGCTGTATCACCGGCACGCCTGGAGCGATCGAGGGGCCTACAAAAAATTGTTTTAAATCTAGTGCTTGAGTCACTGCGCCGGAGGTTTCTCCCCCTGCGATAATTAAGCGCTGAATACCATTTTTCACGGCCTTTTGCGCTATTTCTGCAAAGTTTTTTTCGATAAGTGCCGCTAAATCTGCACCTAAGGTGTCTTGTAGCTCGCTAACTTTAGCGGGATCATCTGAGCTGTAAATTAGGCAAGGTTTTCCCTGCTGCTGTTGTATCCACTGCCAAATAGTGTCGCTGTTGATATCACCCTTAAATAACGCAGTCGGGTCAACTTGATAACAGGCATGTGTCTTGGCAAACACCTTAACTTGCTCGCGGGTCGCCACTGAACAGCTGCCGGCAATCACCAATGTAGGCGCACTACCTGAGAACATGGATGACGTTTGCTCGGTGTTATTAGCTTGAGCGTGTATCCTAGCCAGTGGCTCAGCAAGGCCGGAACTGCCACTTAAAAATGGATAATCTGCAAACGCCTGCACAATAGTATCGGCGTGAGCATCATTGAAATGATCGACCACCAAATATTGGAACCCCGGATAGTCTTGCAACTGCATTTTAATACTCTGGGAGCCTTGATCTAAGGTGTGATGAGTAATATTAAACGCCTTTCCCTGTCCCTGTTGTTCAATTAAGGACATCAGATTGGATTCCTTCATCGGTGTTAATGGGTGCGAGCGCATACTGGAGTGCTCAATAGGAACGCCGTTAACAAATAAGTGGCCTAGATAGACAGTGCGACCATTAACCGGCAATGCCGGTGAAATGATGACATTATCCATATCAAGGGTTTTAAGCACCGCATCGATCACCGGCCCAATGTTGCCATCACTAGTGGAGTCGAAGGTTGAGCAATATTTAAAGTAGAGTTGTTTTGCCTGTAGCGTATTGTAAAGCCAGTCAAAACAGGCCAGCGATTGTGACACTGCTTGGGCTACTGTTATTGTTCGTGATTTTAAGGCGATAACCAGCGCTTGGGTGTCTGGGTCAGGCCGCCAATCTTTGGCGGGGATGCCATCACACATTTCGGTTTTAAGGCCGCCTTTTACCAAAAAAGAAGCCATATCACTGGCTCCAGTGAAATCATCAGCTACACAGCCGATGCATAATTGCGACATGGGAATACTCCGTATATGGTATAATATTAACTTAAGTGCTAATGTATACGTTATAAAATACATAATGTGATTTTATAAAGCAACACCAAAGGGATAGCGATAGTGACAAAAAAGAATAAACTCTCTAGCCAAGTGTTCCTGAAGTTACGGCGGATGGTGTTAGACAATGAATTAAAAGTAGGCAGCTATTACCTGGAACAGGAGCTTGCTGAGCAATTAGGTGCTTCGCGAACGCCACTGCGCGAGGCAGCAATTCGTTTAGAGCAGGAAGGTTTATTGGAAATAGTACCTAGGCGCGGTATTTTTATCAAACCTATTCTAGCGCCGGAAATGTCCGAAATTTACCAAGTATTATCTTGGTTAGAAACGGCCGCTATTACTATCGCCTGCCAGCAGCCGGTAAAAGCCAGTAAAATTGCTGAGCTTGAGGCCGTTGCCGATAATATGATCAAAGCTCTAGAAAACAACGATCTGGATACTTGGGCAGAGAACGATACCCGCTTTCATCAAATATTGGTGGGTCTGTCTAACAATTCAGAGTTGATTCGCCTAGTGAATAGTTACTGGGAGAAAACCAACCGCGCGCGGATGTTAACCTTGCGTATTCGCAACCCGCCAGTACGCTCTTCCCAAGAGCACAGCCAAGTGATAGAGGCCCTAAAAAAGGGTGATGTGGAAGCTGCCGTTAAGATTAACAGCCAGCATAGATCAAGGGCTTCAGGCGAACTGACGGATCTTCTTGAAGTATTAAACCCTTAACAGCCGGTTGGGAGAGAGGCCGCTAGGGAATGGCAGGACTCTGATTGCTATCCTATCCGACTATAAATTTCCGATCTGTTCAAGCCAAGTAATCAGCTGCTCAATTAATCCGGTAGCAGTGGGGCTTTGCGCCGCGTATTTGCGCCAAATAGGCAAAGCTCTGCGCCTAGCTTCGACCCGCTGTGACGGTGGCCAATTAGAGACTTTCACACCACTATCTTGTATCTCCTGCATGGTGCGCATTAAATTTAAATCGAAGTAGAGCTGTAAACTCTGTTGCCATCTAGCCAGTGCTTTCGTGACGACTTGTTGCTGCACAGGGCTAATTGAATCCCAAGCCTGCTGATTGACTACAAAGTCTAATAGCGGCATAGAGTGGAACCCGGGGAAATTGGTATATTTGTTGTGTTGATAAAGTCCCTCTTTATAATTCACCACCAGATTAGAATAATCTGCCAGCGATATTTGTTTCTTTTTCAGGGCTTTATCTACTTGGTTAACATCGATTAATCTGGGCTTCGCGCCGATCATTTTAAAGTAGTCAAACACCATCCCAGGTGGCGTGCGCAAGCGTTGACCGACGAAGTCGTCAATGCTATTGAGGGAAGAGTTGCTCACCATCGACTCCATGGGGCTGACCATATAACCGAGCAGTTTTAAATCGAATTGGTGATAACTATGCTCTAAATATTTAATACCTTGCTCTTCATTAAGCCAGCGATAGTATTCTCTTGGCTGGTTCCAAGCGGTGACCAAATCTCCCATGATGGCAAATACCGGATCGGCTGCTCCCCAGTATTGTGGACTCATAAACAGCCCTTGAATGATGTTTCTACGCGTGGCATTAAACCCGGAACGGATAGGAACGAAGCCTTTAGGTGGGAGTACTTCAATGATTAATTGGTGATGGGTATTGGCGGCAACTTCTAAGGCAAAAGATTGTTCAAACTCTAATTGGATGCTGCCAGCGAGTTTATCGGATTGAATCTTCCAATGCGTCACTTGGGCTTGCAACGCAGCAGTAGAGATAAAACAGCTCACCAACAAAAAAATACATTGTTTCAACATAGGGAATAAAGTCTTCTGCTAGCAGCTGTTATAGACACTCATTAAGAAGGCTATCTACCATGACAGTTTCTGATTATAGAATGAGATTACGAGCATGTTAGCAGCAGTGCAAACTGAGAATCCATGCGATTTTGTCCAATTTTATTGATCAATTTCATTTTATTGTTAATCAATTACCTACCCTCCTAGTATTAACGAAATCTAGAAACACTATTGACATTTAATGGCAAATAGTCAATTATTGGATTTATTAACGTATACATTAAATAATACGTTGATAGCTATTCTGATTTAAAGATGACTGCACAGCTTAGAAGTGCCTTGTAGTCGCCCCAAAAATTTAGGAGTTTTACCATGAAAATAATAAATAAAAGTATACTGGCGGTAGGTGCCATTTTTGCACTGTCAGCGGGTTCGGTTGCCGCGACAGAAATACTGCGTTTTAGTCACACAGATAATCCCGGTGGATCACGACAGGCCGCAGCAGAAGTATTCGCTGAGAAAGTAGGTGAATATACTGAAGGTCGTTACAAAATTCGTATCTATCCTTCAGGGCAGCTAGCTAATGATCCCAAGGCCATTGAACAGCTACAACTAGGGGGTGTGGATTTTACCGTATCAGCAACCGGTAGTTATGCCACCCACTTGCCATCGCTGAACCTCACATCAATGCCCTTTTTGGTTGATACCTATGAGCAGGGCTGGGAGCTTTATGACAACTCAGCCTGGCTAAAAAATGAATTCAGCAAGTTGCCGGAAAAAGGTTTTCGGGTGCTGTCTACTTGGGAAGCTGGCTTTCGCAGTTTTACCACTAGAGACCCATTAAACAGTCCTGCGGATGCTGTCGGTGAGAAAATGCGTGTCTATCCCAATGATATGATTCGCTGGACGATGGAAGCGATAGGTTTCCAAACAGTAGTGATGCCGATCACTGATGTGTATTTAGCGATTCAGCAGGGGACGGTTTCTGGTCAGGAAAATCCGGTTGATACTATTAAGTCACTACGCTTTAACGAAGTAGCGCCTAACATCACCTTGACGCGTCATGTATATAGCCCACTCCCCCTAACGGTTTCTGAGGCGACTTGGCAGAAAATTTCCGCTGAAGATAAGAAGCATTTTCTTAAAGCAGCTGCAGAAGCCTCTGCGTTCTCACGTGATCTCGTGAAAAACTCAGTTAATAGTCAGCTGGAAGCGATGAAGGCAGAGGGCGCTAATGTAACTGTGCCTGTGATTGGTCCATTTAGAGACGCGGTAGCTTCGGTCTACAAGAAAGCGCGTGATGTGTACGGTGCAGAAGAGGTTGATAAGATCTTGGCAGATGCCGCCGCTATTCGTAAAGCACTACCTGCCCAGTAATCACTGGCAAGTCTGGCGCATATAATTGCGCCGGGCATCTTTAGCTATATTTAGCACAAAATTCAGAGAAAAAGCGTGGCTCAGTGCAAGGCTTGTTAGCTTTGTCACTAAAGTTGGCGACGTTTCGAGGAATAATTATGGACTATAGGCTGCACTATCCAGCGCCGTTAAGATGGCTGAGCAGCATCGTGGATTTTGCCTTGATGTTGGCGGGGTTTTCGATAATCTCGCTGGTTTTTATTAATGCGCTATTGCGTGGGGCGGCGGGGTTTGATCTGGCCTGGTCGTTGGAAGTAACCGCCTTCCTGTTGTTGTGGAGTACCTTCGTCGGCTGCGCGGCAGCGATGTCACGCGGTGCTCACATGCGTGTTACCGAAGTGGTGGAAAAGTTAATGCCCGCTACTATGCAGCGCTACCTGTCGATTATCATTGATATTGTGATTGCCTTGGTGCTGTTGAGTTTGATTAAAGTGGGCTATCAGATATCTGCGCACACTTGGGCTCAGACGACCACCGTGCTCTATTGGCCGGTTGGTTTACTCTATGCGTCGATGCCCGTGGGCATGTTGCTGAGTTTGATTTTTCATCTTTACAATTTTTTCTGGGATATTAAGCATAAACCACTTCCCGGGGCACATCGAAGCGATGGGCCGGAGGAGCCGTTATGATTTTACTCTTTGTAGTCTTTGTCTTTTTGACCACTGTATTTTTAGGAGTGCCGCTCGTATGGGCGATTTTGTTGACGGCAATATTGCCGATTATCGTCTTTGACTTAGGTTTTCCGCTGCAGGCGCTCTATCTTAATTTTATCGGTGGGGTTGAACCCAATCACTTTTTGGCTATCCCTCTTTTCATTGTGGCTGGTGAGTTAATGAGCCGCGGTGGGGTCGGGATGCGTATTATTGGCTTTGCCAAAGCGGCTTTTGGCTTTATGCCGGGTGGCTTAGGCATGGTTGTGGTCGGTGCCTCGATGATCTTTGGTGGCATCTCTGGATCGGCGATTGCCGACAGTGCCGCGATCGGCTCAGTGATGATCAAAAACATGGTCAAAGAGGGTTACGACAAAGGATTTTCCGCAGGTCTAGTGGCCGCTGCCGGTACTATTGGCATCATAATACCCCCCTCAATTCCGCTGTTGATCTACGGTTTTGTGGCTAATGTTTCGGTGGCAGACCTGTTTTTAGCCGGCATGATTCCCGGATTGATCTTCGGCCTTTGCTTCATGGTGGTCTGCTATCGAGTCGGTAAATCAACGGGCTGTGATCCAGGTGGTCGTACTACCTCGCGCCGCGAGCTGTGGAATTCTTTTGTCGGTACTTCGCCGGCGCTGTTTATGCCGATACTTATTTTAGGGGGCATCTTTTCCGGTTGGGTAACGCCGACGGAAGCGGCGGCACTGGCAGTGGTATACGGCCTAATAGTCACCATCTTTGTCTACCGCGACTTTAAAATAGCAGACTTGCCGAGCTTAATAGTCGATTCCTTTGTGACTAGTGCGGTCGTTATGGTGGTGATTGGCGCGACCAGTGTCTTAGGTTGGTTGATCACGTTAGAGCAGATGCCACAGATTATGGCTGGTTTTGTGCAAGAGTTTTCTGACGGACCCTGGATGTTTTTACTTTTAGTCAACATCGTTTTGTTGTTATTGGGCTTGGTCTTGGATCCTGTCCCAGCGATACTGTTGACGGCACCACTGTTTTTGCCGACTGCGCAATTGTACGGCATAGATCCGGTACATTTGGGTATTATCATGACCTGTAACGTAGCAGTGGGGCTCTTTACTCCGCCGGTGGGTGCTACTTTGTACGTAGCATCGCGAATCTCTGGGGTCGGGGTATTATCTATCGCGCGTAAAATGGGAGCGCTGTATACGGTGGCAATTTTAGCACTGCTACTGGTTACTTATATTCCAGCGGTATCAATGACCATGGTGCACTTGTTCCGCTAGGAGGCTGTCTGAGAATTGCGATCGTAGCGAGGGCGAGACTATTCTGGGAAAATTTAGCGGTGATCTGAGGCGAATAGCGAGCTATTCAACGATAATCAGCGCTAAATTTAACGAAACAGACAAGTTCGCAGTAGATCAATCTGTTTTCGGACTGCCTCCTAGGAGCTTGACCGAGAATTGCGATCGAAACGAGAGCAAGACTAATTTTAACCAAATAGACTTGGTCGCAGTAGGTCAGTCTATTCTCGGACAGGTCCCTATGAGCTTATTAACCTAGATTTGGCCGTTGAGGCGTCGAATCTAGGTCTAAATTAGGAGAAATCATGTTTGCAGTAGTGGTTAATTTTACCCTGAAAGCAGAGTCACAAAATGAATTTATGCAGTTGATATTGGCGAATGCAACAACCTCGTTAGAGTCTGAGGCGAACTGCCATCAATTTGATGTCTGTTCAACGATCGACAGACCTAATGAAGTGTTTTTGTATGAGTTGTATGCCGATGGTATTGCCTTTGATACGCATTTGGCCAGTGAGCACTTTAAACGCTTTGCCAGTGAGACAGAGCATATGGTTCAGGCCAAAGAAATACGTTTGTATCCAAGCGTGGTGCAGTATTAGGGGTAGGTTGTTAGTCGTTAGTCGTTAGTCGTTAGTCGTTAGTCAAAAGACTACAGTCTTACTGTTCTTGAACTTCTCAGTGTAGCGCAGCGCCTCTGTGCCCTCGGTGGTAGAAATGTTTTTAAAAGACTTATTTCTCCACAGAGGAAAGAATTGAAGACCAAAGACCAAAGACCAAAGACCAAAGACCAAAGACCAAAGACCAAAGACCAAAACTTTTATAAGAGGATTGATTTTGAAAAAAACAGCGCGGTTAAAAGTTGCCTGTGTCGGGGCAGGCTATTTTAGTCAGTTTCACTATCAGGCTTGGCAGCGTATGCGAGATGTTGAAATCGTGGCCATCTGTAACCGCGACATCGTTGCGGCGCAGCAAATAGCTAAGAATTATGGCATCCCTAAATGTTATAGCGATATTCGCACCATGCTCGAAGCAGTCGAGGTTGATTTGATCGACATTATTACTCCACCAATTACGCATAAAAGCGCCGTGGAAACGGCGATTGAACTGGGTGTCAATGTCATTTGTCAAAAGCCATTTGCCGAAAATTTGGCACAGGCTGAAGGTTTGGTAAGCGCTGCTAAAGCGGCGGGAATATCACTGTGTATCCATGAGAATTTTCGGTTTATGCCCTGGATGAGGAAAATTGCGCAGTTGCTCAATAAGGATCTCTTCGGTGATATTTACAATGTGCGTTTTGCCATGCGGACCGGCGATGGACAGGGCAGTGATGCCTATCTAGCGCGCCAGCCCTATTTTCAAACTATGCCTAAGCTGTTAATTCATGAGACGGCTGTGCATTTTATCGATTGTTTTCGTTATTTGTTTGGTGAACCTGACTCGTTGTATGCCAGCTTAAAACGCTGCAATCCGGTAATAAAAGGCGAGGATGCAGGGCTAGTGATCTTTGAATATCCCAAGGGTATGACGGTGACCTTTGATGGCAATAGATTGCTTGATCATGCCTCTAGCAATCCCAGACGGACTTTTGGCGAGATGATGATTGAGGGTACTAAAGCCACTCTGCGTTTAGACGGTGAAGGACGAATATACATCCGTCAATTTACCGAGCTAGAAGAAGTTGAGCAACAGTATCACTGGCAGGATAAAGGCTTTGGTGGCGATTGTGTTTACGCTTTGAATCGTCATGTGGCTGATCACTTCCTCAAGGGCACTGTGTTAGAGAATAGTGCTGAACAATATCTTAAAAATATCAGGCTTGAGGAGGCTATTTATCAATCGCATACACAGGGACGAAGAATCGTGCTGCAGCCGGACCTCAATATCAATAATTTTGGAGACTAACATGGCGTTTAACTTTGACGATATTACCTGGCGCGGGAAGTCTCTAGTGAGACCTGAATGTGTACTGGCGACGCGGGCGGGTTTCATCTATGTATCAGATTTTCGTGGGGGAGTCACCGAAATTAGCCCCGACGGGACACAGCGCTTTTACGGCGGTGAAAAAGTCGCGGGCTACGGCTTGCTAAAACCTAATGGTATTGCGCTATTGGCCAATGGCGATTTTTTGATCGCGCACTTAGGCGATACCCAAGGGGGGATTTTTCGAATCACCCGCGAGGGTAAATGCAGTGCCTTTATCACGCATATTACAGGCGAGGCACTACCGCCGAGCAATTTTATCTATTTGGATCACCAAGATCGATTGTGGATTACCGTTAGTACTCGCACTTGCCCAAGAGCGGCTGCCTACAACAGCCAAGTGAGCGATGGTTTTATTGCCGTCATCGAAAATGGCAAAGCGCGAGTGGTCGCCGATAATTTAGGTTATACCAATGAGATGTATGTTGATCCAGATGGTAAAAATTTGTACGTCAACGCGACCTTTTCCCGTGAGCTGATTCGCTACCGGGTCGAAGCCAATAATGATCTGGTCGAGCCACAGGTCATTAGCCGCTTTGGCGCCGGCACTTACCCCGATGGTCTGACGCGAGATACCCAGGGCAACTTTTGGGTGACTAGTATCGTCAGTAACCGGGTGATTCGGATCGATGAGAACGGCGAGCAACAAATAGTACTGGAAGATAACGATCCAGCACACCTGGAATGGGTAGAAGAGGCATTTATCGCCGGAGAAATGGGACGCCCACATTTAGACAATATAAAAAGTCAGCATTTTAAGTCTATATCCTCGCTTGCATTTAGTGGGGAGGATTTATCGCAGTTGAACTTGGGCTGCCTGCTGGATGACAAGATAGCGTCAATCGATAGCCAGCGGCTAAGTGATACAAAAATACAGGGGATAGCCCCTGCACATTGGCTTTTTGACGATCATAGAAGCGTAAACAGCAACGTTAAATAATTAATGACGAGTAAAATAATGAAAAGTTTTAACATAGCGGTACTGCCAGGAGATGGCATAGGCACAGAGATAACACCACCGGCGGTTGAACTGGTGAAAGAGGCGGCACGCCAGTGTTGCGTCAGTTTGAATTTTGAAATACTCGAGGCGGGAGCGCAGCTATACCTAGATACTGGAGAGGGGTTTCCAGAGGAGAATTTTGAGTACGCCGCCAACGCGGATGCTATCTATCTAGCGGCGATGGGGTTGCCTGATATTCGCTATCCCGACGGTACTGAAGTCGGGCCGCAGCACGATTTACGCCGCCGCTTAAATTTGTATGCAGGTGTTCGTCCCTGCCGCACTATGCCAAATTTACCGCTGCCGCTGGTGGATCAGCGCAGTAAAGATTTGGACTTTGTCATCGTACGCGAATCTACAGAGGGAATCTTTGCAGAACCAAGATCCCACCAATTGGATACGGAGGAGGCGGCGCACAATTTAATACGGGTGACCAAAGAGACCTCAACCAAGTTATTTGATTTTAGTTTTCGCCTAGCCCAGCGCCGTAAATTACTTGGCAAGCCAGGTTTGGTGACTTGTTCAGATAAAGCTAATGTACTCTCGTCGCAGTTCTTCTTTCGTAACGTCTATTACCAAGTGGCTAAAAAATACCCCGATATAGTGGCAGAACATCAATATGTGGACGCTACCGCACTGGATCTAGTGCGCTGTCCATGGCGCTATGATGTGATCCCCACCGAAAATCAATTTGGTGATATTTTATCAGATATAGCGGCGGCCTTAATGGGCGGAATGGGCATGTCCTCTTCCGGTGAAATAGGCGATAACAACGCAGTGTTCCAACCTTGCCATGGTTCGGCCCCCGATATTATGGGACAGGGAAAAGCAAACCCTACCGGGATGATTTTATCCGGAGCGATCATGCTTGACTATCTAGGTGATAAATTCGAATCTCCTGAATTGATAAAGGCCTCACAGTTGCTCGAGTCAGCGGTAAGCTCGGCTTACCGCCATGGCAATTTACAGCCCTATGAGCTGGGGGGCACCTCAGGTACTTTTGCCATCTCAGATGCCGTTGGTAAGCAGCTAACGCGCTAAATTTTTAATCACCTCCTTGTGGAGGGCCTAGCCCTCTAATTTTGGGTGTAAATTGTGCTTAATCAATTAAATCCCTCTTCCACTTATCCCGATGAATACGTAGGTGGAAGGGGATACCTTTAATTAATTCCTCTAATAAAATGACTCCGAATACCCAAAATACAGAAACTTCCCAGTACAGCACTAACAGTGCAGAGAGCGGTACTGTGATCAACCACTGACTAAAAAAATGTACTTTGAAGACAAAGCTGGCATCCCCTCCCGCACGTAACATATGACCGCATAGCGTATTAGAGGAGCGGATTAACGGCAGGCATAATAGTATCGGTGTCAGCTGCCAAAGTACCGTTGTTGTCTCTACTTTTAAGTCGGGATAAAGGTAGGTAAACACAGTTGAGAAACAGGCATACAACAAAGTGACCAATAAGCTTAGATACAGTGCGACACGCCAGGCTCGACTAACAAAGCTGTCGAGTAATTGCAGTTGTTGACTGCCGATCATCTGCCCCACCAAAATTCCACTTGCCTGCGCCCAGGCAGTGACTATGTGCCCTGATATGCGAATCCACGGAAACAGCAAGGTGAGCGCGGCGAATGCATAAACCGGTAATTGTGCATAAATGAGTAGGCAAACATTCAGCGATAAGGTCATGGTGATAAAAGTATTGGCGATAGGTAGTGATTTTATAAAGTGATTGATTAAGGTGGCTTTGAATTTTTGCTGTGTCCAATAAGGTATTTTGAGGGCTTTTAATAGCTGTCTGTTAAAACACCAATAGAGAAACACCGTCCGCATTGTCACTGCTACTACTGTCCCTAGCGCTGCCCCTTTAAGGCCCATTTCGGGAAAACCCCAAGCCCCGTAGATAAAAATATAACTAAGAGCGGCATTCAGCGGCAGCTCCAGCAAATTACTGTAAAAGGGAATAGCGGTATTGCCACTGGCGTTGTAAAAGGCGGTGAAGTTTTGTGCGATCGCGAGGGAGATAAATACTAAGCTAAACCAGCTTAAATACTCGGTGGCCAAAGTCTCTATCTCTGCTGTTGCAGCGAGCAGAGGTAATAAGTAAGGGATGATAATCTGCATCAGTAGTAGGGCGCAGCAACCGACGCTAATATTAATCACTAAACCCGACCAGTAGCCTGACTTAAGTGCCAATTTGCTTTGAGCGCCATGCGCTTGCGCCAATAACATTTGGCTACCATTGGAAAAGGCAAAGATGATACCAATCATTAATCCCGCGAGCCCTGCCGATAACCCCATGGCTGCCAGTGCCTGTTCGCCCAATGGTGAAACCATTAAAGTATCGATGATTAATATGCCCTGGAGTAGCATCGCGTTCATGCCTAGCGGCCAAGCGATGCAAAAGATTGCCTTGTTACTGAACATAGTGGGATGAATCCCGGTTGCTGATTAGAAGATTTTAAGAGAGGAGTAATTGTCCCGCCGGCATTGTGGCCAGGGGGACAATAAAATTGTTAAGTGTTTAACAATTAAGAGAACAGCAGTCCGCCGTTGATGTCGATATTGTTACCGGTCATGAACGAAGCTTTATCGGTCGCAAGAAAAGCGACTAAATTAGCGACTTCCTCAGAGCTTCCCTCACGTTTTAGCGGGGTAATACCTGCCACGTGGGTGCGCACGGCATCTTTAGTAAAGGTATTGTGGAAATCGGTATCGATCATGCCTGGGCAGACAGAGTTAACACGAATATCCGGTCCTAATTCTTTAGCTAGGCCACGAGTGTAAGTGCTAACAGCGCCTTTAGATGCAGCGTAGATACCAGCGCCAGGGCCACCGCCATCGCGTGCCGCTTGAGATGCTAACGCAACAATGCTGCTACCGGGCTTCATGTGTGGAACACAAGCTTGAGTGGCTAAAAAGAATGAAGTGAAGTTAAGATCCATGACCTTTTTCAGGTGCGCTAGATCGATTTCAGCGAGGCTCTTTCTGGCCACTAAACCACCAGTGACGTGTACCAATGAATCGATGCTTGAGAAACGCTCAAGAGTAGTGCTGATCAGTGCGTTTACATCTTCGGGATTTGTCATGTCGCCTTGCAGAGCAAAAGCATTGCCGCCTTTGGCGATAATTTCTGCCACGGCGCTATCGGCACCTTCACTGCTGCTGTGGTAGTTGATGGCAACGTTCATACCAGACTCGGCAAGGGCAAGAACGCAAGCGCGGCCAATGTCGCGGCCGCCTCCAGTAACGATGGCTGTTTTAGTTTGAGTGGTCATATTGTTTTCCTTTTTAATAGAGATGAATTAGGCGGAGCCTAAATCATCAAGGGTTTAATTCCCAGCCCCTTGGGGCGTGAACTGGTAAGACCCCGTTTCACGAAGTGAGGGCTCGCGACACGAGAGGGCTTGCCCCGGGGATCTTTATTCGTTTGTAAGAGAATGTTTATACTTTGGCCAGCTTTTGTACAACCACTTTAAATGAACGGTCTTGCTCATCGGTGAAGTACAAATTGCAGTCATAACCTTGATCATCTAAAAAGTGATAAATGCGCTTGGGTGCTGACTTTTTGTAAGGTACTAATAGCGTGACAATGCGGTGATGCTTCGCCGCTGGGTAAGTGGCGGTTAGGCAAGTGCTCTGTGCTAAACCAGCATAGTCATCTGGATTAATACCTGGGAAACCGGTCTCTTGTGTCATGGTTGGTTTTCCTGCTTCCGACCAGACACACTGCCCGTAAAACCCCGCTTTTTCACCGCTATAGCGAAAAGAAGTCTCGCCTAATTGCATCTCACCATTGGCGTGTAATAACCATTGGATATCAACCGCTTCATCGGCATCGATGCTATCGACAAAGACAAAATATTGATCTTGAATATAATAAACTTCACGCTCGACTTTAGTGACACTTGGGTTGAAGTGCTGGTAGGCGGCGGTGGCATCTCCCTGCAGGTAAATGTGATCACTGTGCTTCTCTACCTTGTTCAATTTACCGGTAGCCGACATCGCCAACATTTTGTCTTTATCAGCGTATTGGCCACGACCGTTGATCAAAATGGCATTTTTCGAGCGAGTCTGGCGGCGCCAATTGAGGTGCATATCGCTGTTAAAG
Organism: Oceanospirillaceae bacterium; assembly: GCA_013215375.1. GTDB lineage: Bacteria > Pseudomonadota > Gammaproteobacteria > Pseudomonadales > Balneatricaceae > Rs1. The sequence goes on from JABSRB010000017.1 coordinate 71,900, forward strand.
GCGATGTAGTGGCCAGATTGAATGGCTAAATCTTCACCGAATGCCGCTAAACAAAAGGCATTTTGATCGCCGTGGCTGTGACTGATAGAGCCAAAGCCACTGGCTTTCATCACAAAGTGAATACTTTTATCGGGGTCTTGCGGCTGGTATTGGATACCCGCCCAACCCGTGCCTTTAAACCAGCGCAAAGTATCTTCAGGCGCAGGTGGTTGCGCTTCGATAATAGGGTAGTCGTGCTGGTACATTAACTCGTCGAAATTGAGATCCCACCAACCGTAGTTGTAGAACATCATTTCGGTGCCAGGGTCGTTGCGCTTCACTTCTTCAAAATACCACTGGTACGCTTTGTTACCGGTAACACCGGCAAATTGACGCATGTTGTAACCCACCTTAAGGCAGACTAGGTCGCCCATGGTGGAGTCGTCACCAAAAGTGGCGCGTCGTGTCGATGGCGCTTTAGTATAGAGCGGGAAATCTCCGGTCTTTTGCAGAAAGGGGCGCTGATACAAGTCGATAGAGAAATAGCTTTTTAATAAATTGGCCGCCTCAATAAAATAAGCCATGCCGGTCATCCAATAGTGTGGCCCTTCAGCCCAACCGCCCTGATCATCAGTCCAAGGTGAGTAAACGGTACTGAGAAAATCTATCGAGTAGTCTAGCCACTCTTTGGCCTCGGGCTCTTCATCCCACATGGCTATACAGGCGGGGATTAACACTGCGGATACTGAGCGCACTGCGTGGCTATCGTAAGGGAATAGATGAATATTGGCGTGGGCAATGACGTGATCTGCCACTTGGCGAGTACGTGCTAGCAAGGCAACACGGACGGTTTTACGTTCTGTCTCATCCATTTGCTCATAGAGCCAATCATAGCCCCAGGCTAGCGCAACAGTAACGCGAAATGCCCACTCGTCGGTGTAGCTGCGCGAGGTAGATCCTTCGGGATCCCAAGCGGCGGCGCTGAGTAACCAAGACTTTGCCTTGTCCAACATGGACTGATCATCGAGTACGGAGCCTGCGACAGCTAAGTGTCTGATGGCATAGATTAACTCTTGGCAATCAATGTAAGTTTGACGCCAAATAGGCGCGGTACGGGTATTGTTGGGATAGCGGGCAGGCTCGGGCATAATGTCGCGCTCTAGCCATGGCTGTACTGATTTCTCAAAGAAATTGTCCCAGCTACAGTGCGTATTATCACTGGCAACTTTAGTTTTAAAGGTGGTTAGTGCTTTGTCGTCTAGCCAAAGTCTGGGGTGGCCTTTATTAACGCATTGGTAGCGATCCTTACGGTCCACTAGGGGGCAGATGCTGCTGTTTTTGTCCAAAGTAAAGCTTCTGACAGTGCTCCAGTTGGAGCAAACCTCTGCTTTGGTATTATCCCATTGGGCATAACACCAGTGGTATGTTGCATTATAAAGTTGTACATCTGGCGTGAAAAAATTATTTCTTATGTCGCTAAAAATGAGCGTGTCAGCAACGGGAAAATTGGCGTCTTGTGAAATTTGTAAGACATAACGGGCCTGCTCATCAACAACGGGTAACCACATAAAACGCGGCGGGTTTTCTACGGGAGTGGCATTATCAGCAGGGGCGTAATCAATGGTTAGTCGACCGGCTGTGGGCTCATCCAAGTAACCTAAAGCTGCATTGTCATTTGTGCTTGATGGCATGAATCGTCAATCCTTATGTTGCTATTCGTTAAATTTAAAATCTAGCCCGGATATGGCATGCAATCTCGTGATGAAAACATCACGAGTTGTTGTATGTAATATTCAAGCTGGCGCTGGTGGTATCACCAACGCTGTTTGTGCCGCTTATTTACCGTATTGACGATCGTAAGCTGACTGCATTGCGGTGAGTACTTTGTTAAATCCTAGTTTGTCTAATTGGACCAAATAGTTGTCCCAATCTGCATCTACATCGGAGGTTGCGAGTACCCAAGATTGCTGCTTTTCCAACATGTAAGTTTGAATGCCTGACCAGTACTTATCGGAAGTAGCCTGCTCTTTTTCATTGAAAGCCACGCCTAAGAATTGATCTACTAGATAATCGCCTTGGTCATAGAGTTTGATTCCCTCAAGCGCGAATTTATTAGTCCACTGAATTTCGTAGTTATAATCCTGCCAAAATCCACGGCGAACTTGCGCGCCAATGTCGGTCAGCTGAGAGTTAACCGGGCGGGCGTTTTCTAGGAACTCTTTAGTAAATATGGCTTTGCCATCGACTAAATTATATTGCTTACCTTCAATACCAAAGTTAGCGAGGCGACGACCTTCCTCTGACCACCAAAAATCCATGTACTTGATAGATTCTATCGGGTGTTTGTTGGAGTAACTGATACCCCATCCCTCTGGCTTAATCGGAATGCGACGATGTTCTTCCATGCGCACACCTGAAATAGAGGCAGGTGGAATGATCGCTTCTAACTTAAAGCCTTTGACTTTATCTTTAAGTGAGTCGTTGTAACTTGCAGTAGAGGCAAACCAATCGTGGGTAAATCCGCCTAAATCGTTAGCCAGTAAAAACTCACGGGCGCGGCTGCCGCGGGTAAACACTTCAGGATCTATTAAGCCTTCCTTGTACCACTTTGCTATGTTTTTCATGCCTAGCTTGTAACCTGCACCGGCATAACCGTGCTTGATTTTGCCATCTTTAACATGAAAATCGTGATAGGTGTCTGAACCAGAAGTTCTGCCATCCCAGAAAGTCACTAAGCGTAATACTTCTTGCCAGTTTCTGAAAAACGCCGGAATTTCGTCTTTTTTACCGTTGCCGTTGGGGTCTTCGTTGCGAAATGCGGTTAATACCGTGTAGAGCTCGTCGATATTTTGCGGAACCTTAAGACCTAACTTGTCTAACCAGTCGGTACGCATAAAGTAACCGCGACCGTATTTACCATCGGTGAGGTAGGGGACGTAGTACAAGTTACCATCACCGGCCTTTGCCGAGTTAAAGACTTGTGGACGCGCCTGCATTTGCGCGTAAATGTTGGGTGCATGTTCTTTGATTAAGTCTTGTAGTGGGATGAAAGCTCCCTCTGGCCCGTAGCGGTTGAGGTTGCGCTTAACCGCTTTGCCGCCGACAATATCGGGTAGATTGCCACTGGCAATCATCAGGTTGAATGCCTCATTACTGTCTGGGGTGTTGCCAATAGTCACGTCTTTGAGTGAAATTCCAGTTAGGCGTGCCGCCTCTTTTTCCACTGGCCAATTACTGTCGTAGGTAAACTTTTTATCGTGCAAATGCACCGTCAAAGTCAGTGGTTTGTCGACGACCTTGGCGCTTTCCTGGGCGATTGCTAAGCCTGATGAACATAGTGTCGCAACCGACAGGGCTATGGTATGTAGGGATAGTTTATGCATGTAACTCTCCTAAATTTAAAGTTAAGCGTTGTTATTGTTGTTCACTTAGAGACTGTAGGCACGATGTAGCCGTGCCATGCCTCACTCTTTTACTCCACCCAGCATGATACCTTTGTTAAAGTACTTCTGGATAAAGGGGTAAATCATCAAAATCGGTACGATGGAACAGACCATGATGGCTGCCGTCACCGTCTCGAATGAATACAGTGCATTGACCGTCGAGCTGACAAATTCTTCATCGTCAGTTAGTTCGGCAATCACGCGGCGCAAGTACACTTGCAGTGGTAGCTTATCCTCGTCTTGCAACAGCACCATGGCCCAAAAAAATCCATTCCAGCGGGCGACAATACAAAACAAGGTGATAGTGGCGATAGCGGGCTTAGATAGCGGTATAAATACCTTCCACAGCACTTGAAAGTCATTAGCTCCATCCATGCGAGCAGCTTCGGTAAATGAGTCTGGTATGCCTTCAAAGAAGTTGCGCAACAAGATGATGTTAAAGGCGTTACAGGCAAAGCCTATGATGATGCCGAAGTAACTGTCTAGTAGCCCTAAATCGCGCATGTTGAGGAAAAATGGGATCATGCCAGCGTTAAACCACATGGTGAATGCCACCATGAAATTCCAGAAACGACGTCCTTTGAGCTGTGGTCGAGACAGGGCGTAAGCGCCGGGAATAATGATCAGTAGGCTGACAAAAGTACCACCAAAAGTGTAAATGAAGGTGTTTTTGTAGGCGTTCCAAAACATCGGATCCGACAGCACTCTATCGTAGGCGGCGAAGGTAATGTCAATCGGCACTATAGTTACTTGTCCCGATGTCACCGCAAAACCTGAGCTGAAAGAAACCGCTGCGATATAGATGAACGGGTAGAGTGTCGACAAGGTGAACAAGCCGACCAATACCATGATGCAGATGGCGAAGAACTTGTCGCCTCGCGAGTATAAATTCATATTCATAATTACTCTCCTACCACAACGACGTCTTAGTGACGCGCTTGCTGATCGTGTTGGCGGTCAGTACTAATACAAAGGCGACCACGGCATTAAAGAAACCGGCGGCTGCCGCTAAATCGTACTGGGCATTTTGCAGTCCCTGGCGATAGACGTAGGTAGAGATAACATCGGCTGTCTCGTAAGTAGATGGCTGATAGAGCAAGATAATCAGCTCAAAGCCCACCTCTAAAATGTTACCGATACGGATGATCAACATAATGATAATGGTCGGTAATATTGAAGGTAAGGTGATTCTCCACATCATCTGCCAGCGATTCGCGCCATCGACCAAAGCACTCTCGTACAGTGAAGGGTTTACCCCGGCAATAGCTGCCAAAAAGACAATAGAGGTGAATCCGGCTTCCTGCCAAATACCGGTGCCGATGAAGATAGGTCGGAACCATTCGGGTTGTACTAAGAAGTAGACGGAATCAAATCCCATTTGTACCAGTAACAAGTTAACCACACCCACTGAAGGTGAAAATACGCTCATCACGATACCGGCAATAATCACCGTGGAGATAAAGTGCGGCAGGTAGACCACTGTCTGTGCGGTACGCTTGAAAAACGCCTTGGTAAATTCGTTAAATCCCAATGCCAAGATGATCGGCATAGGAAAGCCAAATAATAAGTTGTAACCACTGAGGATCAGGGTGTTTTTGATCGCGCGCATAAACTGCTCGCTCTCAAATAAGGTATAGAAATGCTCTAAACCCACCCATGGACTGGCGGCGACCCCTTTAAAAATACTGTAGTCTTTAAAGGCAATTTGCAAGCCGTACATAGGGACGTACAAAAAGACGATGAACCAGATAATGGTAGGTGCAAGTAGCAGATATAGCTGCCATTCTGCACGAATATGTCTCATTATTCTGGACGTATACTGTTGAATATTTTGCATAATATAGCCCTGTTTAGTCTTGTATTGCTGTCGCTAAAGCCATACCTGTATCTGCGTCAAATACTTTGATCAAATCAGGTTCTATATGCAGAGTCGTTACTTTGTCCAAATGCGATACATCACCGAAGCGGGTTTCGGCTTTGACCACGAAAGGGGTTTTTGCAATTTGGGTATGTAACAGTGCCTCAGAGCCCAGTGTTTCAACGAGCTCTAACTCGATGGCAATAGGGCTACTAGTAGCACTGGCTTGCAGTAAGACATGTTCGGGTCTGATACCAACAATAACCTCTCGGTTGCTGCTGTTTGCCAATGCTTTAATCTTTGGCAAAGTGATCAGGCTGTTGCCCACCTTGGCGACCAAACGGCCATCTACATCGTTAACGATAGCGTTTAATTGATTCATCGGCGGAGAGCCGATGAAGCCGGCGACAAAAGTATTAACAGGATTATTAAAAAGCTCCATCGGCGTACCGATTTGCTCAATGCGGCCATCGTTCATTACCACAATGCGATCCGCCAGTGTCATCGCTTCGATCTGATCGTGGGTCACATAGATGCTGGTGACTTTTAGGCGTTTGTGCAGTCTTTTAATCTCCGCACGCATCTGGGTACGTAGCTTTGCGTCGAGATTAGACAGAGGCTCGTCAAATAAGAATATCTTTGGGTGGCGTACAATGGCGCGGCCCATGGCAACACGCTGACGCTGACCACCGGATAAGTCAGCCGGTTTACGCTCTAAATACTCAGTTAGTCCAAGTGTATTAGCAACATCATTGACAGATTGGGTGATGACTTTTTTGTCCACTTTACGGATGCGTAATCCAAAGGCGATGTTCTCGAAGACACTCAAGTGCGGATAGAGTGCGTAGTTCTGGAATACCATCGCCACATCACGGTCTTTAGGTGCGACCTCGTTAATCACCCTATCGCCAATTTTGACTGTACCGTCAGATATTTCCTCCAGCCCCGCAATCATGCGCAAAGTGGTAGATTTACCACAGCCTGATGGCCCTACTAAAACCACGAATTCTTGAGGCTTTATTTCGAGGTCTATACCTCTAACAACCTCTACAATACCGTAGCGCTTGGTCATTTTTGAAAGACTGACACCTGACATTTTATTTCCTTTTCTTATATTTGTTTTTAATGTGTACGTAAAACTATCGTGCTTTTCTTGCGACTTTTCCCTTTGGTTGAACGGAATTGAGTGCCTCTATATAGAGTAATAACCCCGGGTGGCGTGAGAGCACTTGGATCTCATTATCCAAAGTGCCGATGTGATTGGTGAGTGCTTGTTCAGCAGCGTCTGGCTGTGCCGACTGTATTGCGTCGACAATGGCCTGATGCTCTTCAAGCACTTGTGCGCGTCTGCTTATTTTGTGCATGCTCTTTAAGTGACGGATGCGATCTAAGTCAGCTTGCGAGCGCTTGACTGTTTTCCATACTCCAGCGAGACCGGCAGCTTCATAAAATAATTGGTGAAGCCTTTCATCGAGAATGAAAAAATCCGCATATGCCTTAGTGTCAAAAGCGATCTTTTGTTTAGCCATCACGTCCGTCATTTCAAGAGCTGCAGCGGATTTTGAGCCCGTTTTAGCTGCTTGTCGTACCGCGCCTGATTCTAATTGCACCCGGGTAAAGCAAGCTTCTAAGTACCGCTCAATATTGATCGGAGTGACATAAGTTCCGCTTTTGGGAACTATTCTGACTAAACCTGCATCTTCCAGACGAATAAGCGCTTCTCGAATCGGTGTTTTACTGATGTTAAGAGCTTCAGCTACTTCTTTTTCAGAGATCATTTGTCCTGGGCGAAGCTCAATTTTGGTGATTAAATCCCAGAGCAGACTCGATACTTGTGCAACCAGTGAGTCCTTACTGGTCAGCTGTTTATCGGCTAAAAGATCTGCGATTGAATGATGGGATTGCGCGGTTAATCCGGGCGGTCCTTGTGTATCTTTAGAGTTGGTTAATTGCATTTTATAGTGCTCATTTATTTTTTATTATGTGATAAGTTAAACTCACCAATCTAACATATCAGTTTTTGATAACTAAGATACTAGATTTAATGAATTGAGATTACAAGTGATTTTCTTTGATCGAAAAGTACTCGCTTTGTCAGCGCAAGATTATAAGAAATATTGAGATGATGATAAAGCTAGCTATAACAGTGCATTAAAAGGAAACATAGCTGTCTTGTTATGTTGTAATACAGGTATTTTGTGAAGGAAAAAATATTTATAAAAACTATTTTTTGATGTGATTGTTAAGATTAACAAAGGTGTTAGGGGATTTTTGGTATAACTAAAAGGGAGGTTTTAAGTTTAATCGAAATTGTTTTTAGGCAATTTCAGAGCGTTACGGAGTCATAATTTAACAAGTTGTATTACTCATCATTTAATTGCTGCAAATAACAATTGAGCACTAAATTGTTACTGGCTCCCTTGCGGCTAATCGCTGCTATTGGCGTTTCAAAATTAAGCTGTTTGGGTAGTAGCGCGCGCAATTTTCCCTCCAGTACCCAGCGTTGGGCGAAGTGGGTAGGGAGATAGCCAATGTAGTGACCGGTCAGTATTAAAAAGGCAATCCCCTCGCGATCCGTGGCGCTAGCACCGCCTTTTAACGATTGATAAAAACCTTTAATTTTTGCCGATTGCGCATAAGCCGGTAGCACCGCATCTTGCTGCCCGATCATATCCATTGAAATACTGGCTTGCTCTAGAGTAAACAGCGGGTGTGTATCACAGCAATAAAGCAGCGATTGCTCTTGGTAGAGTGCTATATATTCAAGACCTGGCAGTTTTTTTGAAACGGGAAGAACACCGGTATGCAACTTACCATCTAACACACCCATTTCAATATCTGCAGGAGGGATCATGCGAATATTAATTTTCACCTCGGGGCCACGCTGTTTTAAGCGACTCAGTGCCTGGGTGATTTTCATCTTTGGCATAGTCACTAAAGTATCGGTAATGCCGATATTTAGCTGGCCTTTAAGCTGCTGGTGGAGGCTATTTACCTGAGTGCGAAAATCTTCAAGTGCTGAAAACAATTGTAGAGTGGCCTGATAAACTTCAGTGCCTTGATCGGTCATGGCAAAGCCACTGCGCCCGCGCTGGCAAAGTTTAAGCGAGAGTCGCTGCTCTAAATCGTTCATGGCGATGCTAATGGCGGATCGTGAAATATTCAGCACTACTTCTGCATTGGTAAAGCCGCCACATTCAACCACCGCTTTAAATATTTTAAGCAGGCGAATTTCAGTATCGGCAATTAGCCCTGATAGTCCTTTAGTACGCACGCTGGGCTTATTCAAAATAGTATCCAATATTAGGTGAGCAATTACTTATCTAAGTATAAGTAATTCTATGTTTTTTGATACAAATATTGCGTGCATACTCGCTGCAAATATAAGTGTTTATCCAACAATAATGAAAGGTGTTGTTATGAGTGAGTTTAACCTACAAAACTCTGCGGGGTTATCGCGAGCAGAACTAGAAGCCTACTGGATGCCCTATACGGCTAACCGCCAGTTCAAAGCTGATCCTCGAATGATTGTCGAAGGCCAGGGCTGCTATTTAACCGATGCCAATGGCCGCAAGGTTTTTGATGGTCTATCGGGCCTTTGGACTTGTGGCGCTGGGCATAGCCGAGTAGAGATAGCTGATGCTGTGTCTAAACAATTGCGCAAGCTCGATTACTCGCCAGCATTTCAACACGGTCATCCTCAAGCCTTTGAGTTGGCGAATCGCATTATCGAATTGATGCCTAAAGGCTTGGATCATGTATTTTTTACTGATTCGGGTTCAGAGGCAGCCGATACTTCCCTAAAAATTGCTAGGGCTTACTGGCGCAAAAAAGGCCTTGCGAGCAAAACTAAATTAATTGGCCGAGCTAAAGGTTACCACGGCGTTAACTTCGGCGGTTTTAGTTTAGGTGGCATCGGTGGCAACCGCGCTATGTTTGGGGAGGGCGTAGACTGTGCGCACTTACCGCACACCTTATTAAAAGAAAATACCTTTACTAAAGGCATGCCACTCACAGGCGCTGAAAAAGCCGATGAGTTGTTAGAGCTGATTGCCCTACACGACGCCTCTAATATAGCCGCGGTTATTATAGAGCCACTGGCGGGATCTGCTGGCGTGATACCACCACCGGTAGGTTATTTGCAGCGTTTGCGTGAGATATGTGATACACATAATATTTTACTGATTTTTGATGAAGTAATTACTGCTTTTGGGCGCATGGGTTCTAATACTGGCGCTGAAGAATTTGGCGTTACTCCCGATTTAATGAATGTGGCTAAACAGTTAACTAACGGTGCTGTTCCTATGGGTGCAGTAATTGCCTCCGCTGAAATTTATCAGACTTTCATGGAAACTGGTGGCCCTGATTATGCAGTAGAACTACCGCACGGCTACACTTACTCAGGTCATCCGGTGGCTTGCGCAGCGGCATTGGCGACTTTGGATTTACTGGAAAAAGATAAGTTGATTCCCAGAGTAAAAGAGATGAGTCCAGTGTTCGAAGCTGCTCTACACAGCTTAAAGGGAACAGAGCATATAACGGATATACGCAATTACGGTTTAGCTGGTGCGTTACAAATAGCCTCCTACCCAGGTGAACCCGCACGTAGACCTTACGAGATCGCAATGAAGTGCTGGGAAAAAGGCTTTTATGTGCGCTACGGTGGCGACACTATCCAGCTGGGACTACCCTTTATTGTAGAAAACCAGCAGATCGATGATTTGATCAATGCGGTTGGAGAGTCGATTCGAGAGCTGGATAAATAAATCAAATATTCTATTTGTTTTATAGTTAGAATATATATGTTATTTTATGATTATAAAAATTTCCAGTTAAAGACGATAGTAAATTATCCTTATAAAACGTGAGCGCGTTTTTTAATTAAGTATTTAGAGGTATTTAAATGAACACTATAGGGCACATGATCAATGGTGAAAGCGTCAGCACGGGCGAGCGTTTTCAAGATGTATTTAATCCATCCACTGGAGAGGTGAGCAAGCAAGTTATACTCGCCAGTAAAGAGACCGTTGAGCAGGCAATAGCAGCTGCCCAAGCGGCATTCCCAGCATGGCGAAATACGCCAGTGGCAAAACGCGCTCGAGTAATGTTCAAGTTCAAACAGTTACTAGAAGATAACGCCGATAAGATCTGCCAATTAATAGGTGAAGAGCACGGTAAAATCTCCCACGATGCGATGGGCGAGTTACAGCGCGGTATCGAAAATGTTGAATACGCTTGTTACGCGCCTGAGTTATTAAAAGGTGAGCACAGTAAAAATGTTGGCCCAAATATCGATTCTTGGAGTGAGTTCCAGCCATTAGGTGTAGTGGCGGGCATTACCCCGTTTAACTTCCCAGCGATGGTGCCGCTGTGGATGTACCCAATGGCCATCGTCTGTGGCAACTGTTTTATTCTGAAGCCTTCAGAGCGCGACCCTAGCTCAACCTTATTTATCGCACAATTACTTGAGGAAGCAGGTTTACCAAAAGGCGTAATGAATGTGGTCAATGGCGATAAAGTGGCTGTTGATACTTTATTGCATGATGAGCGGGTGATGGCGGTGAGTTTTGTCGGCTCAACGCCGATTGCTGAATACATTTACACCACTGCGAGTGCCAATGGCAAACGTTGTCAGGCATTGGGCGGTGCTAAAAACCATGCGATCATTATGCCGGATGCAGATATGGATAACGCGGCATCGGCGCTTATCGGCGCGGCATTTGGCTCCTCTGGCGAGCGTTGCATGGCGCTTTCTTGTGTCGTAGCGGTTGGTGATAGCGCGGCGGATCAGTTAATTGCCAAGCTAACTAAAGAAATGAAGAACCTAAAAGTAGGTGCCTACACGGACAGCAGCAATGACTTTGGTCCGGTGATCACTAAAGCGCACCAAGATAAAGTTAACGGCTACATTACCAGTGCAGAAAATGATGGCGCCACTATTGTTGTCGATGGTCGCAACCCAGAAGTAGCAGGCTACGCTAATGGCTATTACGTCGGTGGCACCTTGATAGACAATGTGACAGCAGACATGAGTAGCTATAAAGAAGAAATCTTTGGCCCTGTATTGCAAGTGGTACGGGTTAATACCATGCAAGAGGCAATGCAGCTCATTGACGATCACGAATACGGTAACGGTACTTGCATCTTTACCCGTGACGGCGAGGCGGCGCGTTACTTCAGTGACAACATTAAAGTGGGCATGGTAGGTATTAACGTACCGCTACCGGTCCCTGTTTCTTACCACAGCTTTGGCGGCTGGAAACGCTCACTGTTTGGCGATCTACACGCTTACGGCCCCGATGCAGTACGTTTTTACACTAAACGTAAAACCATCACTCAGCGCTGGCCTTCAGCGGGTGTACGCGAGGGAGCGCAGTTCGCTTTTCCATCGTAAATTAAGTTTGATCGAGAAGCCGCTTTTATAGCGGCTTTTTTTTGTCTAGACGATGATGAGCTTGGTATTTATGAGACTTAGCTTATGTTTTATTTTAAATACAAATATTAGGTAAGTTTTGCGGCAGGGTTAGGTAAAAGTATGATTCTTTTTGACAATTTATTGTGATTAAATCCGTTCATATTTTGTTAAGGAATGACTTATGTGTTTGAATTTATCTTTTAAGGCAGGCTTGTTAGCCTTTATGTTGCTTTCGTTAAGTGCTTGTAACAGTGGCGGGTCTGATGAAGTTGTTGATCTAGGGCTTGATAGTGGCAGGTCTGAAGAAGGAGGGATCGACTGGGAAACTATTGATACCTGGAAGGCTGATGTTTTTTATTCATCCGGTTATTATTCTGGCTATTGTAGTGCTGATAATTGGGGAGCCTTTTATGAAAAAATGTGGTTACGTGCTTGGAGTGATGAAACTTATCTTTGGTACGATGAAATACATGATGAGAATCCTAAATATTACAGTTTAGTTGATTACTTTACGCACTTAAAAACTGATGCCGTCACCGCTACGGGTAACGATAAGGACCAGTACCACTTTAGTATGGATTCATATGAGTACTTTATCTTGTCTAACTATGGAGAAGATGTGGGTTATGGGCTAAATGTACTCATACAAAATGAAAGTAGTACGACAGATAGAGCAACAACCGTCTCTTATGTTGAGCCAAACTCACCTGCCAGTTTGCTTGGAATTCAACGCGGGGCATCTATCGTAACAATTGATGGTGTTTCTATGCAGTACGCATCCACTACTGCGGAATTAGAGGCGCTAAGGAATGGTATGTTTCCCAGCACCAGCGGTAAGAGTACGGAATTTGAAATTTTAGATCAGGGTAGCTCACAAACACGCACTGTTACTTTAACCTCACAATATGTAGAGATAAACCCGGTGCTCAATACCAAAGTTGTTGATAATGGCGGCACCAAAGTTGGTTACTTGCAATTTAATTCGCATATGGCGAGCGCTGAATCTTTGCTGATTGATTCAATTGAGGAGTTGAAGGCGCAACAAGTAACGGAATTAGTGTTGAATGTTAGGTATAACGGTGGCGGACTCTTATCCATTGCCAGTCAATTGAGTTATATGCTGGCAGGCACGAAAACAGTAGGTAAAGTGTTTGAACAACTAACCTTTAATGATAAGTATCCTACTATTAACCCGATCACTGGTGATGCATTAGAGCCAATATCCTTTATAAACACCGCTGAGGGTGTGCAGTTACCTACATTAAATTTAGACAGAGTGTATGTATTAACCACCCAAGATACTTGCTCTGCGAGTGAATCTATTATCAACGGTCTGCGCGGCATTGACGTGGAGGTAATTCAAATAGGTGCAGCGACTTGTGGTAAACCTTATGGTTTTTATCCCACCAATAACTGTGACATTACCTATTTTACAGTACAGTTTAAAGGTGCGAATCATAAGGGTTTTGGGGATTATGCAGATGGCTTTTCTCCTAGTCAGACACCCACCCTCGACTCTGATGTTCTCGGCTGTCCAGTTATGGATGATTTGACTAAAATGTTGGGGAATACCAGTGAAAGTATGTTTGCAACGGCTTTGCATCACCAGAAATATGGAGCTTGCCCTGTCACTATTAACGCTTTTGGACAATCGTCAAATAGTGTAAGCATTAAGCGCAATGAAGGGTATGGTTCCAATTTTAATGACCTTAGGCCAGCGGCGCTGGTGAGAGGTAATAAAATTATAAACCCTTAACGTTTTTCTTTCTAAGCATGTATTGTTACCTATAAATTCGCATTAAAAGAGACGGCGAGTTGTCGGTTGCTGGTAATGGTTATCAGCAGCGCTACTCTTGCTTTATCAGTGGAATTTATTTGATCGAACAAGTGTTTTGTTTGCTGATGGCTCATAATAACCTTTGTTTTTATTCAACTCGTTGTATTGATGCTTTCAATCTTTTTGCCTGAATTTTGCCGCCAGTAGCCAAAATTGTTTTTACCCGATTTTTTTACGTTGTACATCGCAATATCCGCATTTTTTAATAATATTAGGGCATCTTTGGCATCGTCGGGGAACACCGACATACCGATACTGAAGGTAATGGGGAGTTTCTGAGCAGGTAAGCTTTGCACGATGTCGTTGGCAATGGGCGAGATATCTTCGATGTCGTGAATGTAGGGAAATATAATGATGAATTCATCGCCGCCAATGCGTGCCACGATATCTTTCTCGCGGACACAAGCGCTTAAATGATCGGCGATGTTGCACAATGTTTTGTCGCCTATGTGGTGACCGTATGCATCGTTAATTTGTTTGAAATTATCTAAATCAATAAACATTAGTACGAGTTTAGAGAGATCTCCGGCGGAATCTTCCATCAATAACTGCAGATGCTCCATTGCGTACTTGCGTGTATAGAGCCCGGTGAGCGCGTCCAAATTGGCTATTTTACTCAACTCATTTTTTAATTGTTCTCGCTCAATGGCATTTTTCTTAAAAATAACCATCGCCTCAGCCATTTTACCTACTTCGTCTTGGCGCTCGTTGACCGAAATATTGATATCCAAGTCATTGTCGGAGAGTCTCTTCATCATTTTGGTCATAGCGACTATGGGTTTGGATATGTCTGATGAGAGTAAATAGCCAAAAATAAAGATTACAAAAGTTATTAACAAGCCGCTAATTAGTAAAAATCGGCTCATGTCATAGACGGGTTTTAATACTTCAGCTGCATCTATTTCTGCCAGCATTGCCCATTTCATCGAAAGCACGCTGAAAGGGACAAAACTTGAGTAAACTGGTACTTTACGATAATCACGAATCACACCAAAGCCTGTTTCGCCCTGCAATGCGCGCTGTACTGATAAGGTATCTACACGAGTGGTTAAAATGCTCCTATCTTGAAAAAATCGGGAGTTAGAACGCATTAAAAGATCGGGACCTACCACATAGGTTTCCCCCGTCTCTCCCATGCCAGCAGTGACTTGCATGATCTTGTCGATAGGCTCAATCGGTAGTTGTAAAATTATAGCGCCTAAATAATGACTACGTTGATCAAAAATAGCGGTACCAATAAAGCTGGCAGGTTTGTTATCACTTGGCTGGTAGGGAGAGAAATCCGAAATATGTGTTTTCCCGGTTAAGGGTGCGTCATTGATGCGGCGAAATAACTCCGCCAAATTGGTTTTTTTCCAAAGCCCTGTGAGCAAGTTGGTGGCAAAATCTGGCTCTTTTTGTACGGAGTAAAGCAAGTCGCCGTTGCGGTTAATTAAAAACAGATCATAGTAAGATTCTGTGTCTATTACACTGCTGAGTAAAGGATGAATCTGTTGATGTAGCTGACTGTATTGGCTGTTATCAGGGGCGGTTAAAAAAGCACTTCTACGCCCTTTCGGGTAAGGGTTTTGGTGGATATAAAGCTGTTGTAAATGTTGGCTTTGATTTGTACCTAAGTCATCCCAAGCTTCGCTGAAGCTTTTCAATGAATCAATAATCAGTGGACTTTTTGCATGAAAGGTTACCTGATGAATGATAGTGTCGAAATACTGCACTAGAGCAGATTTACGTGAGGCTAACAGCGACTTTAAGTTGTCCCTGGCTGTTTGCTCCATACTATCGGCGGTTTTGTTATAGGCAATGAGCCCTGTTGCCATGGCAGAAAACAGCGCGAAGGTGATCATAACTAAGGGGAATTTTTTGGTTATTTGAATATCTTTAAGCATACATTAACTATAGTAGAAGATTTTTTAAATTCACTGTTAGTCTTCAATCACATGTTTAAATGGAGGTTTTTTGAAGGTATTGACGGCTGATAAATATGCCAATTCAATACCGCTTTCATTCAGTGACACTATATTTTAATAGAGTCTAAGGTGTTTGAATCCTTCACCGCTAAGATACTCAACGGGTGTATTCCAACCCCCTGCTACAAAGGTGGAATTACTCAGTAATGGTAAAACTTGTTTCATAAAGAGTCGTGAAAAATTTGGTCTTTATGCAGTCACGGGGATTAAATGTAGTCCCTTAAAACAAACAACTATCTCATCTACATAGAAATATTATCAGTTACCTTGCTTCTATTCGCTGCATTTGAGAATATTCGTGCAAAAATGCGGTAGATTTAAGAGTATCGCAATATTTATATAAGGTAGCGAATGCTTAAAAATCTAATAAAAATCGATTTGGCTAAAAATCAAAAGCTGTTTTTTTACATAAAGAGCGTGAGTTATTTTCTAGCACCGAAGAGTTATTATCAATTTAGAAAAACTCAATTACTCAATTACTTTGCATCTATAAATGATCTTGAATATGTTAATTCCAGAGTCAGTTACTATAATAAGCTCGATGAAAAATATGCGTTAAGTGTTGAATTTGAGACTATTAATCAATTTTTAAAGAGTAAAAAAAAGACTTACTTTTTTGACCTTTTTCAGGTGGTAAGCCTTTATGACATACAAAGTAAGATTGCTTACCTATTTGGTGATAAGACTCACATTCCCTCTATCCCTACGTTTATAAAATCACGGCCAATTGCTGGTAATAATAAAAACTCAGTGCTGCTTAAACTCAACAAAGTCAGACATTTTATCTTTGTTAATGATGTTATAGATTACCAAGATAAAAAGAACATGTTGGTGTGGAGGGGCAAAGTTCATCAGGAACATCGGCGTGTTTTGATGACTAACTTTTTTGATCATGAACTGTTTGATATCGGCGAGACTAACACTAAACGCAAGACAGAACACTGGCAAAAAAAACGCATGAGCTTGAAAGAACAACTCGCTTTTAAATTTATATTATCAATTGAAGGCAATGATGTCGCATCCAATTTAAAGTGGGCAATGTCATCCAACTCTTTAGTGTTAATGACCAAGCCCAAGTATGAAACTTGGTTTATGGAAGGTACATTAATTGAGAATCATCATTATGTGTTATTAAAAGATGATTACTCCGATGTTGATGAAAAAATACAATACTACATAGATAATGTTAGTGAAGCTCAAGGGATTTTAGACAATGCGCACGCTTATGTTGAGCAGTTCAAAAATGGGCCAAGGGAGGAGTTAATTGCTTATTTGGTGGTTGATAAGTATTTAAAGTTGCAGCAGTTATAAGCTTAAGAAGTTTCAGCATAACCTAATCGCTATGCTGTGTACTTTTCGATAATCAACGGTGCATTCTTACATGCAAATCAGCATGAAAGATAACGGCTAGTTGTTGCGCATTTATTACTGTCACTGAAAGCGTGACCCTTGCCTTGCCTTTAGAGGCTAATTGTTCTAACAAATTTGCCGTTTGCTGCGCGGTTATTGGCGCCTTCGCAGTGATTTCACCCTGCACCGGTTTTAAGTATTCAATACTGGCTTTAGCCATTACTAGTGAGCATTTTTTTGGCAGTTTTGAGTAAGTGAGTCCCCAAGCTGCTAGCGTGCAAATTGAATATATGGAGCCTGCAAAGGCGGTATTGTGTACATTAATGTTCTCATTGGCTCCGCCCGACACGGTTATTTGCTGCGCAGTTAATTGCTGCACTCTGAAATCCATTTGAGCACTTATCGGAATGCCGTTTCGAATAGCATTTTCTAGCTCTATGGCTTGCAACATGGGTGGACTCACTGGTGGTTAGCCCGCAATTGCGCTTTTTGTACTTTACCCATCACATTGCGTGGTAATTCATCAATAAATACAATGGACTTGGGTTGTTTGAATTTTGCCAGACGCCCCTGCAGTGACTCCAATATAACATCACCACTTAGCTCGCAGTTAGCCTCTGCTACCACAACTGCGAGTACCGCCTCTCCAAAATCGGCGTGGGGCACACCAATCACTGCCGATTCTTTCACCCCTTCGATTTGATCAATTTCAGTTTCTATTTCCTTGGGGTAAATGTTGAAGCCACCAGATATTATTAAGTCTTTAGAGCGACCGACAATGGTGATGCGACCAGTACTGTCCATGGTTGATAGATCTCCGGTGATAAAATAACCGTCGTCGGTAAATTCCTCTGCGCTCTTTTCTGGCATCTTCCAGTAACCGGAAAACACATTGGGTCCTTTTACCTCTAATACGCCGGTTTCGTTGTCCGCCAGAATATTACCTTCACTATCGGCCACTCTGGCACTGACCCCTGGTAAGGCAAAACCTACTGAACCGGCAATACGTTTGCCATCGTAGGGATTGGAAGTAATCATGCCGCACTCGGTCATGCCGTAACGTTCTAAAATTTTATGCCCAGTACGAGCTACAAACTGATCGTGTGTCTCTGCCAATAACGGTGCGGATCCCGCTATAAACAGACGCATGTTTTTGCACAGCTGTGCATTAAAGCTGAGGTTATCCAATAGTCGTGTATAAAAAGTGGGCACACCCATCATCACGGTACTGTGAGGTAAGTGTTGTATTAGGGAATCCACGCTGAATTTCTGGATGAAATTCACTGTGGATCGACCGAACATGGCGCAGTGCAAAGCGACAAATAAGCCATGCACATGAAAGATAGGCAGTGCGTGCAGCAGTACATCCGTACCATCTTGCCACTGCCAGTAATCGTGTAATGTCTGTGCATTAGAGCGCAAATTACCGTGACTAAGCATTGCTCCTTTTGATCGCCCAGTGGTGCCAGATGTATAGAGGATAGAGGCTAAATCGTCGTTGCTGCGATGTGCTACATCAGGATTATCAGGAAGTAGTTCTATGCCCTTTAGTAAATTTCCCTGTCCACTATCACCAAGGCTCTTGGTGAAAGGCACCTGCAAGTCGGTAGCCAGCGAGCCTAGTTCCAAATAGCTAGCAGGTTCACAGACAAACAATTTAGGTGCGGCATCTTGTAAAAAATATTTCACTTCATTGGGGGTGTAAGCGGTGTTGAGTGGGATGTAAATCGCACCTGCACGTAGGCAAGCGAGGTAAAGTAATACTGCCTCATTAGATTTCTGGATTTGCACTACCACTCTATCACCAGGGGATACGCCAAGCGCGAGTAAGCGAGAGTGTATTTTTCCGGTGAGATGCTCTAGTTGAGAATACAACAACGGCGTGCGCCCTGGGCTATTTAAGAACACTTGCTCAGACGAAACTGTTTGAGCTGGGTTTACTAAACTTAAATAGAGATTTTCATTGAGTGACATTGTTTAGTCCTTGGTAAATAACGTTGATTCAGACAATTTTGGTTGGGAGTCTGACCGAGAGCAGACTGATCTACTGCGGACTCGTCTATTTACCTAAAATAGCCAAATCCTCGCGAAGATCGCTATACGCGGTCAAACTCCTAGTTGTTTATATTGACGTTGTAGATCCTTGGAAAGAGGTATTTCTCCGTTGTATGCATAAGCTTCATGATTGCTGACCACCGTATCATTTTCATACAGATAGTTGACCATAGCACCCCAAGATTCAGCATTGCCGCGCTGGGAAGTATTGGCGTCAATATTAATACGGTGTAAGCACGCACCGTTAGAGAGGTGGAAGTTCGCCACTGGGTCGAGCGCTTTGTCTTGGCGTTTAAGCACCGTTAAATAAAACAGACAAAGTTTGAGTTTTAGCTCTGGGTTAGTCTCAATCTGTTTTTCGATAATAGTCATATCCAACGGCGTATCTTTCTCTATCTCCAAGATCGCGCGTAGCTGGGATTGCACCAGTGCGATGGACACCAAACTGTGCTTAGAACCTTCCGTTTCTAGATAGCTGTGGATGGTTTTACGCATTTTAGGAATAGGCGAAAGTGTCGAGAAAGTATCGATTTGTTGGAATTCATCTTTTAACTCTTCGGCTACTTGTTTGATCAGAAAATTACCAAAGCTGACCCCGCGCAAGCCGGTGAGTGCATTGTTGATTGAGTAAAAAATCGCGGTGTTAGGCTGCGCATTACTGATTTCACTCAGTGGGTCGACGAGGGCACCGATGGCGTCACTAATGTGGGTAGTCAACGCCACTTCTACAAAAATCAGTGGCACATCCGGCAGTGCTGGGTGAAAAAAGCCATAACAGCGCCGATCTTTATCATTAAGCCTTCTTCGTAAATCTTCCCAGCCCTGCATAGGGTGGACCGCCTCGTATTCAATCAGCTTTTCCAGTACAGAGGCTGAGGATTGCCAGCTGATACGTTCAAGCTGTAGAAATCCGCGATTGAACCAAGACCCAAGTAAGTGCTGAAAATCTTCATCGACATTGCGCAGCTGAGGGTGTTCGCTCAACAGCTTAAGAAGTGTTGAACGCATGGCAACTAAAATAGCGGTACCGCTTGGTGCCATGTTAAGACGACGAAATAATTCTTGGCGGGGCGCTTCTGTTAAACTAATTAATGTGGCTAAACTCTGCTTATCACCATCGCAATAATCAGCCGCAGCGGTTGCTATTGCCTGATGGTCTAGGTCAAATTCATTACTTAATAAATTCAAAAATGCCAGTTTTTGCGATGCACCTTTCAATTGCCAGCGGCGTAGTATTTCACGTGCTAGTGCGATGTTGGTCGCCTCTCCCTTGCCTTTTAATAAACGCAGGCAGAGCTTTGCATCGGTGAAATCGTTATCTTCAGCGCCATCTTTGATGCCAATTAGCTCGCGGCCGTGATCCGCTACTGAATTTAATAATCCCTCTAGCCATCCAATCCCAATCATTTGCCGCTCCTATTTACTTTTTTAATCGTTGTGCACAGGTCTGATTCGCACCGAGCAGGCGCTTTATTTATACCGGGCCCATTAATACTTCGGGGAGCCAGAGTGCAATTTGCGGAAAAATAATTAATAACGCAATAGCGATTAACATGCAAATCATAAAGGGGAAAGCACCTTGTAGTACTGTTTTTAATTCTACATCTGGCACTATGCCTTTAATAACATAGAGATTGAGCCCAACTGGGGGGGTAATCAAGCCGATTTCCATATTGAGCGTTAACATCACGCCAAACCAGATAGGGTCAAACCCGGCGTTTAAAATGATCGGTACTAAAGTGGGTGAAGTCATCAAAATGACTGCGACTGGCGGTAGAAAAAAGCCGGAAACAAGTAGGAATACGTTGATGTAAAGCATCAATACCCAAGGGCTGAGATCTTGTGCCGCAATATACTCGGCGATGCCTTGGGTAATATACAAGCTCGACATCATATAGCTAAATAAGCCCGCCATGCCGATGATCATCATTAACATCACTGACTCGCGGGTTGCCGAGCTGAAAATGTCCCATAGTTTGGCTGGCTGCCATACTTTGTAGATGATCATTACCAGTAAAATACAAATCAGCGCGCCGACCCCTGATGCCTCAGAAGGGGTGGCGACGCCACCGTATAAAGCACCTAAAACCAGTATGATGATTGCTAAAAATGGCAGTACTTTGGGGAGAATTTCGATTTTCTGTTTGAAGGTGAAGTGCTTGCCTGGTTGGTTAAAGTCTAGGCCACTGGCTTTCGCTTTGTAGATCGACCAGGCGATAAATAGCGTTACCAACATCAACCCTGGCATGACGCCTGCTGCAAACAGCCGCCCGATGGAGGTCTCTGTGGCAATACCATAGACGATCATGGTAATAGAGGGGGGGATTAATATACCCAAGGTCCCGCCGGCGGCAATGGCACCGGTTGCTAATGAGGCTGGATAACCGCGTTTGCGCATCTCTGGGATGCCCATTTTCCCGATGGCGGCACAAGTGGCGGGAGAGGAGCCGGTCAGCGCGGCAAATAAACCACAGGCGCCGATGTTGGAAATCAGTAATCCGCCGGGTACTTTGTACAACCAGCGATCTAATGCCTCGTACAAATCGGAGCCTGCTCTGGAGGAGGCGATGGCAGAACCCATCACCAAAAACATCGGTATTGAGAGCAGTGCAAATTCATCGAGGGAGGCAAACAAGGTTTCGGCTACAACATCCAGTGAGCCGATGCCGTCTTCCAAAATTAAAAAAATAACAGCAGTCATGCCCAGTGCAAACGCAACTGGCATGCCTGAGAAAAGTAATAAAATAAGGACCAGTGCAGCCAGGGCACCTAAAATCATTGGACTCATAATACCTGCTCCACAATTTCTTGATTAGGCTTGGTGTCGGTGATACCAAAGGGCGGTGTCCTGCCGGTAACTAGGCAGATTAGCTCGACCAGATATTGTAAACTGATGGCAAAAAATCCTATTGGCATTGCTAGATAGGCCTTCCATAATTTTGGGCCCCACATAGTATCTGATGACCACCCGGCATCCCAAGCCTCGTACCAAAACTCGATACTGTAAAAACTTAGAATAAAACATAGAAGCGCTGAGCTACTGTAGGCAAAGATACAGAGTACGAACCGGCTGCGCGCTTTGAGCATTAGCGGTAATAGTTCTACATTGACGTGACCCCGGGTTAGCAGTACCCAAGGGGCGCCAAGAAAGGTAGAAGCCAGTAAAATGTAAGTGACAAACTCGGTCTGCCAAGAAGTCGGCGCATTTAACACAAAGCGAGTAAACACCATGTGGCAGACTACTAGAACTCCCAGCATCAGAAAAAAAGCGGCGATATAGCCTAATAGTTTAGAAAAAATTTCGACTAGGCGAATAAACAAATTCATAGAGGAAGAACCTAGATAAGAGAGAGTGACCAGCTAAAAGCAAGAAATGAGGGAAGTGAAGGTACTTCCCTTGTGGTTAATTTACTCGACAGATAACGCGAGATCCAACAACTCCTTACCGCCTTTTACGTTATCGATAAAGTCTTGGTAACTGGATTTGTTGGCGATATCACGCCACATAGTAGCTTGTGCCGCTGACATTTCCACGACTTTTACACCCGCTTTTATGTAGGCATCTACCAGTTTTTGATCCGCTTCTTTGGAGGCGGAAGTCGCAAATTTTTCAGCCATACCCGCGGCTTTCAGTAGTTCGCTTTGCTGTGTTTTATCCAATTTGGCAAAGCTTTTCTTCGACATTAAAATCGGCTCATACATTACCCATAACGCATTGGCACCTGGTGCCGTAAGGCATTTTACTTGCTCGTATATACGGTAGGATACCAGCGAGGAGGACGAGGTATTGGCGCCATCCAATACACCGGTTTGCAGCCCCGAATAAATTTCTGAGGAGGGCATTGAGGTAATCGTTGCTCCCGCAGCCCCGAGCATTTGGTTAAAAGCTTTACCCGCGGCGCGAAATTTCATGCCTTTGACATCTTTTGGTTCGAGGATGCACTCGCCCTTGGAAACAAAACCACCCGCTAGCCAAGTATCTGCCAACACCATGACGCCAGCGCTGTCGATGATCTTTTTGATACGTTGCATAAACTCTGATTGATTTAGGCGCAGTGCGTGGTCATGATTTTTCACTAGGCCTGGCATCAAGGTTAAGTTGAATTCTGGATGCCGACCACCGGCGTAAGAGAGTGGGAAGGCGGTGATGTCCAGTTTCCCTTTGGTCATCGCGCCCCATTGCTCTTTAGGTTTGAATAGGGACTTACCTGGATAGACGCGAACTTTGACGCCGCTTGCAGATTCTTCCATATGGCGGGCAATCATCTGCACCATTTCGTCGCGGATGTCTCCCTTGCCACCGGGCCACTGGTGAGAGGCTCGTAACTTGATATCAGCCGCTGAACTAATGGCACTGATCGAAAGTGCCACCGTTGTCGCTGTGATTAACACAAGTGTTTTTAGTGATTTCATCGGTATCTCCTTATTTAGCTTTTGTTTTTATTTTTCATGCAACCCGCAGTGTGCGGTTTAGGGGCTGTCACCAAATAACCAGTAGAAACAACCCTGTGTACATTCTTTGCAGCGCTAGGTCTTGCTAAAAGCGTTAATGATCCTCTTCTGTGGTTAATGTATTACTGAGTACTTGCTGCTGTTTTATTAAATGTCGGTACATAGTCTGGTGTGCAGCCTCTGGATCTTTATCGCGCAATGCCTGCATTAAATCGCGATGCTCTTGTAGGGATTCCATTAACCGTCCCGGTGCACTTAGTTGTCTGTGACGTGCGAGCAATAACACGTTGCGTAAATCTGCAGAGATACGGTTCAGCCAGCGGTTCCCGGATAATTCCTGAATAGCGGTGTGAATTTTTTTGTTCACTTTGTAATAGTTATCAACATCTCCTGAGGCGGCGGCCTCCTCAAGGCGCAAGTGATATTTTTCTAATTTTTTCATATCCACCGCTTTAATATTAGCGACTGCGAGTTGTGCACACATCCCTTCAAGTGTTGCCATTACCGGAAACAGATCTAACAGGTCTGCGGTGTTTATGGCATTTACTCTACAGCCACGACGCGGCACTAATTCTATTAGCTCTTCACGCTGTAATATTTTCAGTGCCTCGCGAAGTGGTGTGCGACTGACCCCGAGCTTTTCACAGAGCGCAATTTCATCAATCCAATCACCCGGGCGCAGTTCTCTTTTGTAAATTAGCTCTCGTAGTAAGTCGGATACATCTAAATATAAAGGACGTTGTTTAAGCATATTCTCATCTGTATTGGTTGAAAAACAAGCTGGTCAAAAATCGACCTAATTATCGTAATGCATAATTATGAATTATACAAATAAATATTTTATTGTTATAAATCAAATATATAAAAGTTAATTATTGAAAATATTTTATATTTTAATCGAGTTCCTTGCTGGTGCATATTGAACTTTGCAACTAAATTAAGCTCAGCTTTGAAATGTTCGCGTTGTATTTTTAACTAGATTTATAAGACATACGCTTATTCTAAGGCCGACAATATCTGTTCGTAATTCAGTCAGGTAAAGTAGTTTGAAGTAAATTTAAAGGAGCTTTCTTGGGACGTGTTTTCTGGATGTTGTAGCTGATTTTTGTCGTTGAGAAAAATGCTGCTGCGGATGTATTGGCGACTTATGAAATTCCGGGGTTGGTGGTGAAAAATACAGTGGGCAAGCCGGGCTTTCATGGCGCTTTTTATCAGTTGGCACAAAATTTGATAAAGATATCAGATCTAACGCTATTGATTGAGGTTTATCCTCCGTTGAGAGCGCTGTCATTATTTCGTAAAAATCAGTACTGGGGTTGTTTTCAGCTACGCAAGCGATGTTACAAGACAGTGATTGTAGCGTGTGCCAAACGGTAGTCTATGCGCAAAAAAGGGATTTTATTTTTTATAAGTTGGGTAAGTTGGCCAGCGAGTTAGTGGATTTACAAGGCGCTAAAGTTGGCATAACGAGAGGATACCCGTTCAGTAAACATATCCTAGAAAGTGTGGAATATATGATTTTGTATGCCTTATCCGATCAAAGAACCTGAAAAATTCACGTCGTGGCAAGATTGATTTCTTTTTGGTGGAAGAGCTCAGAGGTCTTGAGGCGTTAAAGGAGTTAGGTGGCAGCGACATAAGTTATGACAATACCTCTCAAATCGATGTGCAAGATGGTTTTTTTGCCTTTACCGACGAGCCAAAAGGACGCCGTGCCTGAAAATTGATTAATCATGGCTCATAGCATCTTATTGATACCGGGGATGGGATTATTTCGCCTTGGTGAAAAAAATTAGTGACAGCCATTTAGGCTTGACCGACCAGTGATTATTGTCGTCAGTGCGTTAATCTAAATAGAGATGAATTAGGCGTTGTATAAATCAGCGAGGACTAACTCCCCGCTCGGGGCTGTTGATTAGCTTAAACCTTTAAATAAGAGCGTTCAGGTCTACCGACAGATCCATAACTGACATCGGCTATCAGCTCTGAGTTGCTCACTAAAAATTCTAGATAACGTCGTGCCGTAGTGCGGCTGCTGCCGACAAGTTCGCCCATTTGCTCTGCGGTGTGTCCAGAGTTTGATTTGGAAAATATACTGCGAATTTTCTCTAGTGTCAGGGGATCTATACCTTTGGGTAAACCGGTATTGCTTATGATGGCGGGCTGGTTGCCTCTTGGCAGCAGTTGGTCGACGGTTGATTGATCTAAACCTGTGTGCGGTAGGGCTTCTAATTTTTGCAGTTTGTGACAGTGATCACGGTAATTGTGTAAAGCGCTTTGCAATCTGTCGAATACTAATGGTTTTAAAATGTAGTCAAAAACCCCGCTGTGCAAAGCTTCTGTCAGGCTAGATACATCTTTGGCCGCCGTAATTAAAATGACATCGGTGGCGCTTTGGCTACTACGGATTTCGCGTAATAATTCTAGGCCATTACCCTCGGGGAAATGAATGTCTAATAGCAGTAAATTAGGCTCTAAAACCTCTATGATATCTTTGGCGTCGAGGGTGGAATGGGCGATGCCCAATACTTCAAAGCCATCGATGCGCTCGATAAATCGGCGCTGGATCTCGGCAATTTTTTTATCGTCTTCTGCAATGACGATACTGATCGGAGACATGCATTTATTCCTGAGAAAAGAGTATTTATAATTGTTATAGTTTTTAGTGCAAGGCAAAAATTAGAGCTGTTTTGGTAAATAAACAGTGATTCTAGTACCGCCGTCTGCGGGCTTTGAAATTTGGATATTACCGTTTAAAAGTACCACGATTTGCCGGGCTAAGAATAGCCCCCAGCCATGACCTCGTTCATCTTTACTGGAGAACCCCTTGCTAAATATTTGCTCCTCTACTTCGCTTGGGATCCCGGGCCCACGATCTTCTACCTCAAGAATAATGTCTTTTCCGATGTCTGTCATGGATAAGTAGATAGAGGTGGCCTGAGTTTTGAGTGAAGCATCAAAGGCATTATCGAGTAAATTACCGAGTACGGTGATGATTTGCTCTGGTTTGATGTGCTGTGGTAACGCGCCAATAGTGCTTTCTTCATCCAGGATCAAGTTGAGGCCCATTTCGCGCGCTCTGTTGAACTTGCCAATAATGCAGCCGGATAAAATAGGATCTTCTACCGCGTTGACTAAAAGATGAATTAGCGCCTGTTGAGCTTGAGTCTCGCTGCTGATTAGCTCTAGCGCCTGTTTATTGGCTCCTAGCTCTATTAAGCCTGCAATTGTATTGAGCTTGTTGGCGTATTCGTGCGTTTGACTGCGCAGGGTCTGCGAGTATTGCTCTGACTGAGTCAGTTGTTGGCTGACTAAGTCCAACTCGTCTTTTAAGCGGAAACTCGAGACCACGCCGACGGGTTTATCCCCATCAAATATGGGG
The DNA here is from genome assembly GCA_013215375.1 of Oceanospirillaceae bacterium. Lineage (GTDB taxonomy): Bacteria > Pseudomonadota > Gammaproteobacteria > Pseudomonadales > Balneatricaceae > Rs1. The sequence goes on from JABSRB010000017.1 coordinate 98,638, forward strand.
ATACGGTTGGCGACTAAGATGTTGTTGTTACGATATATCTCGCGATCAAATTGTGATTCTCTGGTTTCGAGCAAGCTAAGCATTGTGCTGTTGGGTAGTATCTCGTAGAGGTGTTTGCCTTTGAGGGTTTCCTCGGGTTTTAAACCAAATAGTTTTACTGCTGCTGGGTTGAAAGTAATAATAATACCTTCGGGATTGACCGCAATGATACCCTCGCGAACACTCTCTAGAGTAGCGTTGTACTCTTGAAATAACTGGGCTATTTGTTCTGGCTCCAAGCCAAAAATAGCACGTTTAAAATAGCTGGTAATACGCAGTGCCGCGAGTATCGATAAAATAATACCGACTAACATGGCGACGACAATACTGGCTTGGTAGCGCTGAATAATGTCGCTGACGTTGTCTAACATATAGCCGACTGAGACGATGCCAATAATTTGACCGCGCTCGTCAAAAATGGGCGTTTTACCGCGGATAGAGGGGCCTAAAGTACCTACTGCCTTTGAGACATAAGATTCACCTAACTCGAGGGCGCGGGCGTTGTCGCCACCTTTCATTTTTTTACCAATGCGCTCGGGGACAGGGTGTGAGAGGCGCGTGCCATCTTTAGTACCTATCACAATAAATCTGGCATCACTGTTTAGGCGAATTTGCTCAGCGAGCTGCTGTAAATTACGACTATTGCGCTGTTGTACGCCGATGCGTACCTCGGGCTGCGAGGCGACGCCTTTGGCCATTTGCAGGGCGCGCTGTCCTATTTGTTCTTCAAGAGAGGTTGCCAGATGCTGTAGAGCAAAACCGCCAAGCAGGAATGATTGTAGTAGCGCGGTAATACAGAGCGCTATTAGCAGTCGTGTCTTTAAGCTTAGACGAGTGTAATTTTTGAAGATCATTGAATTATTATGCGCAGTGAAGAGACTGTTGAGGTTAGCATAATTGACCTGTTTTAAACAGGCAGCAGAGCGGTCTTTAAATAAAAGCTCAAAGAGATATTTAAGCAAGAAAACCCCGTATCCTTAGTGGCTAATAGTGTCGGATAAGAGTACGACTCAGGGTTCGCTAAATTTTTTCGTAATAAAACGAGGTTTCACTTAAACAGTGGCGCAGTAAACTTCATGCTGGGGATTAGTCTTCACGAAAGCTTAAAATAGGCCAACCCTTGTCTTTGGCTACTTGTGTTAAGTAAGGGTCTGCATCTACCGCCACTGGATTATCTACAATTTCTAAGAGTGGCAAGTCGTTTCTGGAGTCGCTGTAAAAATAACTGCCTTGCAAATCGTGGGGATTGTCTTGCAGCCACTGCTTAAGCCTGATGTTTTTACCCCCTTGGAAACAGGCGGTGCCTAGATACTCCCCGGTATATTCGCCATCAATTATTTCAGGTGCTGTGGCAATAATATCATCGACTTGCAATAGTTTAGCGATAGGCTCTGTGACAAAGAGGTTAGTGGCGGTGATGATTAAAATAAAATCGCCGCGCTCGCGGTGCATTGCCAGTTTCTGCAGTGCTAGGGGCTGCATAATAGGTAGTATTTTTGTCTGCATGAAATCTAAGTGCCACGTTTTGAGCTGCGCCATGCTGTTATCTTTGAGCGGCTTTAAGGCAAAGCGCAAAAACTCATTAATATCCATGCTGCCGTCCACATACTGCTGATAGAAATAATCGTTGGCGTCACGATAAACTTGCGGATCTACGAGGCCTTTGTCGCAGAGAAATTCTCCCCAGGCATGATCACTGTCACCGTTAATTAAGGTGTTATCTAAATCAAAAATTGCCAGTGCCATTTATTCTCTCCAGGTGTATGTCTTGTATAGGGAAATCAAATTAGGGGGGTATTTTACCTGATATATACAGGGATATTTAACACTTAGTTTTATTTAAAAGCGCAAAAAAAATGATTCGTGACAAATACGGTCTGAAATGGGTCTGTTGTGGGGCTTATCAAACGATTTTATGTCAATTAAAACCTATAAATATATTATGTCTGTGCTACGCTTGGGTAATCCAGTTTATTAGGCTAACTGAACTAAATTTAATAATGAATTCAAACTGATGTTAGCCTAGCTATTAACACAATTGTTATTGTTTGAAATAGCTGAAAGATTTTTTAGGGTATATTTGAAGTGATAGATTCAGACGGGTTCAGACCAAATGTTGGTATCATTTTGGCAAACTCGCATGGGCAAGTGCTCTGGGCACGTCGCATAGGTCAAACATCTTGGCAGTTTCCTCAGGGGGGAATTAACGAGGATGAGACGCCAGAGCAAGCTATGTTCCGAGAGGTTAAAGAAGAGATAGGCCTGAACGCAGAGGATGTTGAAATCATTGCGGTCACCAGAGGCTGGTTGAGGTATCGATTGCCTCGGCGCATGATTCGTCACAATTCTCTTCCTGTGTGTATTGGCCAAAAACAGAAATGGTACTTGTTAAAAATAAAATCTAGTGATGACGCTGTTGATATTAACACTACTGATGCACCAGAGTTTGACGGTTGGCGTTGGGTCAGTTATTGGTATCCGCTAGGGCAAGTAATCTCTTTTAAAAGAGAGGTTTATCGTAAGGCGATGAAGGAATTATCGCCTAAACTGTCAAGATTAGTGAAAGTAGATTAACGTGATTGCTGACGCTATTGCCGATGTATATCTTGTACATCAAACGGTAATAGCGTCGAGCTGAGTAGGAGAGACGGGCAAGGGCTGGTGGTGCACTTAGCGGCTGTTAAATAATTGCTTATACGTATTCAATATACCTACCTACGAGTCGTCATTAAGTAGGTTCAGTGTTGCTTCATAGCGCATCACTTTGCTGTTGTATTAACACAGCTCTCGCAGAATACATCCTCATTTATCCACATCATTTTACTTGTCGCTATATTTTTTTAGGGTTTGTCGCAATTAAAAGGGAGAAAAAATGCTTAAGTTACTACGAAAAATAGTGACAGAGGTTAGAGCGGAATCTGATCTTGAAAAAGTCCTGAAGCTGATCGTGAGCAGAATTCAAGAAGGTATGCAGACTCAAGTTTGTTCTATCTACCTAAAAGACTCCACTAATCAGCGTTTAATTTTACGCGCATCCCAAGGGTTACACCAAAAATCTATCGGTAGTAGTTTATCTCAGCACGAAGGCGTTGTCGGTCTTGTCGCGAATCGAGCAGAGCCTGTTAATACCGATGATATCGAACACCATCCCTCCTATTGTTTTATTCCCGGTACTGGGGAAGAGCGCTATCACTCATTTCTCGGTGTGCCTATTATTTATCGGCGTGACGTGCTCGGTGTGTTGGTTATTCAGCAGTACGATGGCAGGCGCTACAAAGAAACTGAAGAGTCTTTCTTAGTGACAGTATCTGCGCAATTGGCGGGTATTATTATTCATGCGGAAGCGAGTGCCTCTGTTTCACCCTCTAAAAAACAGCAGAAATCTCAGGTTGATCGCTGCTTTATTGGAGTGTCAGGTGCGCCAGGAATAGCGATTGGCAAAATAGTGGTGGTATCACAAAGTGCCGATTTAGATTCTGTCGCTGAAAGTGAAGTAGAAGACGTCGGCAGCGAAGTATTTTCCTTTGAAGCTGCGCTGGAACATGTACGCAGTGACATAAGAGTGGCCAGTGCGCGCCTCGCAGAAAAATTGGGTGAAGAAGAGCGCGCGTTGTTTGATGTTTATTTGCGCATGCTTGAAGATAATTCTCTCGCCGGAGAAATTGTTAAACGTATCATGGCGGGTAGTGGTGCTCAGTGGGCGCTCAGTAGCGTCATCTTAGAGCACACGCGGCAATTTGATATGATGGATGATCCGTATTTAAAAGAGCGGGCGTCGGATATTCGTGATTTGGGCCGCAGAATACTGAATTATCTGCAAGAAGATGGGCCGCAGTCTATCGACATCGAAGAGGGTAGTATTTTGGTTGCCGAAGAATTATCTCCGGCGATGTTAGGGGAAATATCTACTGACAAGCTCTCTGGTTTAGTGTCGGTTAAAGGTTCTGGCAACTCGCATGCGGCAATATTAGCGCGTTCCATGGGTATCCCTACTATTATGGGGGCGTTAGACCTACCTTATAAAAAGCTTAGTGGGCGTTCAGTGGTGCTCGATGGGCACTCAGGAAGGTTGTATCTTAATCCCTCTCAGGAATTACTGGATATTTACCAGGCGCAACTCGATGAAGAGCGTGAAGAAGAAGCTGAATTAGATGGTTTAAAATTACTTCCTGCTAAAACCTTAGACGGTGTGACAATGCCGCTGTGGGTAAATACGGGTTTGATGGCTGATGTGCAGCGTGCTCTGGATAAGGGTGCTGAGGGGATTGGTCTGTATCGCACCGAAATTCCTTTTATGATTCGTAATGTGTTTCCCTCAGAGCAAGAGCAGACCGACATATATTTAAAGCAGCTAGAAGCGTTTGCGCCAATGCCCGTTACTATGCGCACTTTAGATATTGGTGGGGATAAATCGCTGAGTTATTTTCCAATAGAAGAGGAAAATCCGTTTTTAGGTTGGCGCGGCGTGCGAGTGACCTTAGATCATCCAGAGATATTTTTGGTGCAAATTAGGGCGATGTTGCGTGCCAATGAGGCTTTTGGCAATCTGCGAATAATGCTGCCAATGGTGACGAGTATTAATGAGGTGACAGAATCTGTCGCGCTGATTGATCAGGCGATTTTGGAGTTGACCGAAGAGGGATTGAATATTGTAAGGCCACCGCTTGGAGTAATGATTGAAGTGCCTGCGGCGTTGTATTTAACTCGAGTTTTTGCCCATCAGGTTGATTTTATTTCAGTGGGTTCAAATGATTTAACGCAGTATTTGCTAGCGGTGGATAGAAACAATCCTAGAGTTGCTTCCCTTTATAGTAATTTTCACCCAGCGGTATTGCAGGCATTGAAATATATCGTTAAAGAAGCGCAAAAAGAAAACGTGCCTGTGTCTATTTGCGGTGAGTTGGCCGCTGACCCAGCGGGTGCCCTGTTGTTAATGGCAATGGGTTATAACTTTTTGTCGATGAATGCCAATAACTTGCCAAAAATAAAATCAGTTATAAGGCAGAGTAATTTTGAGCAAGTAACGTTAATGCTTAAAAAAGTGCTGCGCTTGAATGATGGTGAGCTTATTAAACAGGAAATTGACCGTTCATTGGCCCAGATGGGTTTGACGGGCTTTATCAAACCACGCAATTAGTTGCTGCCAAAAACCGGCAGTTGTAACTCATAATTTGACTCGCCAGTATAGCCTTGATGATCGTAGCGTATCTCGCAAATCTGCGTTTTGCCGCTACGGTCTTGCAAAATAATGGTTTTTGCTCTGGTACCGTACTGATCCATTTGAATGAATTGTGCAGATAACGCGCGCTCCCACTGTATTGAGATACCTGTTTCAGGTAAATCAATATCCTTTGCTAATGTTCTATCTGACATTAAGTCTTTAAGCTGATCTATTTCTATATCGCTAGATTGTGAAAGTTCAGCTAGTTGCGCTTTGGCGCAGCTAAGCTTGGGCCACGAAGTGTTAAGCGACGCGTTGCACAAACCATAAATGCCTCCATCGAGTGTTTGATAAGTTTTACCTGGGCTGTGATTGTCGGTGTAATACAAGCCATTGCTGTCGGCGCCGATTAAATTATATCCCGCATAGTCTTGACTGCCTGCTAGGCGAGACATGAACTCGGGATAGGGCTCGGTGCTCAGTAGCGCGTTTTTAACTAAGTCACCACGTGATGTCTGAAATTTTTGCGAAGTGTTTTTACCGCAGCGATAGTTGGTGAGTGCGCATAGCCGGCCTGAGTCACTTAGGCCAAGCCAGCTGCCCATTTTTTCTAAGTCTCTACCGCCGAGTATTTGTGGGTAATCCTGCCAGTATTGCATTGCAGAGCTCGCTCTGTGATAAAACTCATCGCGGTTGGCGATTAATATAAAAGGGTAGTGCGGGTTTTGCCGGTAGCTGATGGTAATGAGGCACATAGGTATCCCTTAAACGAAGATGAATTAGCAGTTTCAGAAAGCTTAATAGCTGCTGAGGATATCACGTAAAAAGCGTATAAGGCTTCAACAAAAAGAAACTATTCCTGTAAGATGGTGCCAGAAATTTATGAGGTTAATACGCAGCTTACCTTCAGTGTTGTAGTTGTCTTAAGGGTGTTTGTTGCTTAAGTTGTTAGTGGTTGTCACTTTTGAATAAATGCGTGAAGCGCTTTTTTATAGAGGATAGTATTTATGTGGGTGCACGATATAGATCCAGTAGCTTTGGATTTAGGTTTTATTCAAATTCACTGGTACGGATTGATGTATTTAATTGGTTTTAGTGCGGCGTTGCTGTTAGGCAACTATCGCGCGGACCAGACCGGTTCTGGTTGGAGTCGAGAGCAAGTATCAGATTTTATTTTTTGGGGTGCTATGGGCGTAGTGCTCGGTGGTCGGTTCGGCTATGTGATGTTCTATAACTTTGATCGCTTTTTGGATTCTCCGCTGTGGCTTTTCAAAGTGTGGGAGGGCGGCATGTCTTTTCACGGTGGAATGTTAGGGGTGTTAGTAGCGTTGTGGATGTTTGGCCGCAAGACTAATAAGTCCCTGTCGCAGATGGGTGATTTTGTAATGCCGCTTGTGGCTATAGGCTTAGGGGCGGGTCGCGTTGGTAATTTCATCGGTGGCGAGCTCTGGGGTAGAGCGACGGATGTGTCTTGGGCGGTTGTTTTTCCGAAGGTTGATGCTTTGGCGCGCCATCCTTCGCAATTGTACGAGGCCTTCTTAGAGGGCGTGGTGATGTTTACTATATTGTGGCTCTATTCCAGTAAGCCGCGTCCTGCGTTTGCGGTGTCGGGTCTGTTTCTTATTTTATATGGCTGCTTTAGAACCCTAGTGGAGTTCTTCAGGGAGCCAGATGCGCATATTGGCTTCGTCGCCTTTGGCTGGATGACTAAAGGCCAGTTGTTATCGTTACCCATGATTATCGTAGGTTTGGCGATGATGGCGTATGCATACCGCAAAATTGGTAACAAGCAGCAATTGGGAGCGAAATAGTGCAGCAGTATTTGAATTTGTGTCAGCGGATTGTTGACGAGGGAGTATGGGTCGAGAACTCAAGAACAGGTAAGCGTTGTCTGTCAGTGATTAACGCAGATCTTGAATATAACGTCGGTGCTAATCAGCTGCCCCTTGTTACGACCCGAAAGAGTTATTGGAAAGCGGCAATCGCTGAGCTCCTCGGCTACTTGCGTGGCTATGACAATGCCGCTCAGTTTAGTGCTATTGGCTGTAATACTTGGAATGCAAATGCCAATGAAAACCAAGTCTGGCTAGAAAACCCGAATCGAAAGGGTGAGGGCGATATGGGTCGTGTTTACGGCGTACAGGGGCGGTCATGGAAAAAACCAGGTGGTGGCGAGGTCGATCAATTACGTAAAATTGTTGATAACCTAACCAAAGGGATCGATGATCGCGGCGAAATTCTATCTTTCTATAACCCCGGTGAGTTTCATCTGGGTTGTCTGCGACCATGTATGCATACTCATACATTTTCTCTGTTGGGCGGTACCTTATATTTAACGTCTTCCCAGCGCTCATGCGATGTGCCGCTAGGCCAGAATTTCAATCAGATTCAGGTGTTTACGTTGTTGGCTTTAATGGCTCAAATAACCGGACACAAAGCGGGTACGGCATATCACAAAATAGTGAATGCACATATTTATGAGGATCAGTTGGAGCTGATGAAAGAGGTACAGTTAAAGCGCGAGCCTTTTGCCTCCCCGCAACTACATATCAGTCCTAAAATTAAGACGTTAGAAGACCTTGAAACTTGGGTGACGCTGGATGATTTTGAGGTGACGGGCTATCAGCATCACGAGCCGATATCCTACCCGTTTTCAGTATAAGCAAGGAGTAGGAGTAATAAAGCTAAAAGCTCAGGCGCGACAGCGCTGCTTAAAGCTCTGGCGCACTAGCGCTGCTTAGTCTGCGTCGCATGTCTTGTAATACGATTTCAAGCGCTTGTATTGAAGTGCTGGGGCTGATGTTGGCGTCTTCAAGCATTTGAATGAGATCGACAGCGAGTTTAATGTGATCAGGGGCCTGCTCTAAAGTCGTTTCGCTCATGTTCTTTCCTGGAGTGTTTGGAGGTGATTATTTGCATTGCTGGTTTGTGCGGCTGTGATATATAGTACTTTTTTTGTCGGCTTCGATCATTAAGTAAATGACAGCAGTGCTAGAGGTGATTGTTAATATCTGGTTGGTTTTCATTGGCTAGTGCTAGCATCTAAATTTTAGAATAAATTAAGAAAATCGCTATAGGTTTGGCGGCTCTAGTCCTACAGAGGTTGTTGTGCTTGAGCTTACCTATAAACAGTAGATAGAAGGAAGGTGCTGAAAATGAAATTGGCTATTATTGTCGCTCAATCTAACAACAGAGTGATAGGCAAAGATAATGACTTACCTTGGCGCTTGCCTAAGGATTTACAGTATTTTAAAAAAGTGACTTTAGGTAAGCCTATTATTATGGGGCGTAAAACCTATGAATCGATTGGTCGTCCGCTTCCCGGACGTACTAATATAGTCATAAGTCGCAATAAGCAATTTACAGCAGCGGGCGTGGAAGTTGTGACTAGTTTATCGGAAGCTGTCGCGTTGGCGAATGAAATTTGTCAGCGCGAAAATATTGCAGAGGCGATGATTATCGGTGGGGCGCAAATCTATAACCAGGCGCTGGAGATGGCGGATACGCTTTATATTACTCAAGTAGATGCGAGCGTAGAGGGCGATGCCTTTTTTCCCGAAGTAGATTACAGTTTGTACCACTGTGTTAATCGTGAAGAAAATGTAGCGGATGATACTAATCCCTATGCCTATAGTTTTATAAAGTATGCAAAAAAGGCGACTAATATTGAATAAGATGTTTGCTCATGATTGATTTGGCGCTGTTAAAGATATTAGCGGATGGTAAATTTCATTCGGGGACTTCTCTAGGCAAAGAGTTGGGTCTGGGGCGCAGTGCTGTTTGGAAGCAAATGAAGGCGATAGAGAGCTACGGTGTTGAGGTGTTTAGTGTCCGCGGTAGAGGCTATCGGCTGCCAAAAGGGCTGGATTTATTAGATGTTGAGCATGTGCGTGGTTTGTTAAGTGCGCAAGCTAAGTCGCAGCTTGAGCACATAGAGTTAAATACCTTTACTGACTCTACAAATTTGATGGCGTTGCGGAACATCGATCAATGGCGGCATGGTGCGCTCTATGTCACCGAGTATCAGCAAGCTGGTCGTGGTCGTCGTGGTCGTACTTGGGTGGGATCGCTGGCAACCAATTTGTATTTCTCGCTGATGTGGAAATTCTCAGGTGGAGCAGTGGCATTGCAAGGGTTGTCGCTATTGGTTGGAGTGTCGGTCATTGAGGCGTTGTCTGAGGTTGGTATAAAAGGTGTGGAGCTTAAATGGCCCAATGATTTGCTCTTTAAGGGGCGTAAACTAGCGGGGATTTTGCTTGAAATGCAAGGTGATGCATCGGGAGAAGTATCAGTAGTCATAGGCATTGGCATCAATGTGCTGATGAGTGAAAGTTCAAAGCAGGCATCCCAGATAGATCAGCCCTGGGTTGATTTGGCTTCGATAACTGATCGGAAAATAGATAGGAATAAGTTACTCGCGGTTATTTTATCGCGATTAATTGAAAATTTAAATGTATTCAGTACGCAAGGTTTTTCGGCCTTTATAGATCGCTGGATGGCGGTGCATGCGTATCAAGATAGTTACGTGAAGCTAATCAGTCCCAATAGCGAAATTGAAGGGATTTGTCGTGGCGTGAACGAGCAGGGGGCGTTATTGCTAGAGCGCTTTGGTCAAATAGAAGCGCATCATGGTGGAGAAATTAGCGTGCGAGCACTGGAGGCCCATGTTAAATAATAGCTCTGCGGTACTTGAGGTTGATGTAGGAAATAGCTTCTGTAAATGGAGAGTCCGAGCAGGAGAGGCGATTCTTTGCTCGGGGAAGGCAAAAACAGGGGAGTTAGACACGCTTTTTGCTACTGCTGTCGGTGTTGGGTTGTCGGGTGCTTATGTTTGTTCGGTTGCAGCGCTTGGCTACAATAAATTGCTCACCAATAAGATTAAAGAGCTGTGGCGGCTAGAGCCGGTATTTTTTAAAGTGCACCAAGATTGTGCCGGGCTGAAAAATAGCTATGCAGATCCGGCAAAAATGGGTGCTGATCGCTGGCTTGCAGCAATATCAGCCAAGCATAAATATCCGGGAAAAGCATTGTGTATTGTCGATTGTGGTAGTGCGGTCAATGTAGAATTCGTCTCAGTAGATGCAGTGCATATCGGTGGTTATATAATGCCAGGGCTTGGCATGATGAAAGCGGCACTGCTGTCTGATACAGCGAAAGTCAATAGTGCCTGTGCAGATAATAGTATAGCCCCTGGGGTTGATACTGGCACTAATGTTAGTAATGGCTGTTTGTTCTTGTTACTAAGTTTGATCGAAAAGCTGCATCGCCAGACGTTAGAGAAAGAAGGCGTGTTGATTTTAACCGGTGGTGATGTGTCTGATTTGCTGTTGCATCTTGACCTGCCTGGGCTTGTGTATGATCGGGACCTAGTATTGGATGGTTTTAAATATATTTACCCGTCGCGATAAAATATACGTGTTTGTGCTCGCTAGAGGAATGTCAAAAATGGGTAAATCTGGTGATTAATTAATCTTTTCTTTGGCTTTAATTGCACGGGTTATTGAAAATAAATAAAAGATGTAAAAAAATCTTAAATAATTGAAATAAAGGGTTGCATCCTATCAGGCTGCTGAGTACTATGTGCGCCACTTCGACGCAGTGCCGACATAGCTCAGTTGGTAGAGCAACTGACTTGTAATCAGTAGGTCCCGAGTTCGACTCTTGGTGTCGGCACCATCGATAAGATGGTCGGAGTGAAATTAAAATTGTTGGTGGGGTTCCCGAGTGGCCAAAGGGATCAGACTGTAAATCTGACGCGAAAGCTTCGATGGTTCGAATCCATCTCCCACCACCATTTTAATTGACAATATGCGGGTATGGTATAGTGGCTATTACCTCAGCCTTCCAAGCTGATGAGGTGGGTTCGATTCCCACTACCCGCTCCAGTTAAATTTTAGTGTATGTAGTCCTAAGATTTGATGGAGAGATTTCGCTCATGTAGCTCAGGGGTAGAGCACACCCTTGGTAAGGGTGAGGTCGGCGGTTCAATTCCGCCCATGAGCTCCAGAATTCCTAGGGTAGATATAGCAATATGTCTGCCCTTTATTGTATTTAATACAAATTAACAGTTGAGATAAAGCAATGGCTAAGAAAGCATTTGAGCGTACTCTGCCTCACGTTAACGTTGGTACTATTGGCCACGTTGACCACGGCAAAACAACACTAACAGCGGCACTTACTCGCGTATGTGCTGAAGTATACGGCGGCGAAGCTGTTGCTTTCGACGGTATCGATAACGCTCCTGAAGAGCGTGAGCGCGGTATCACAATTTCAACTTCACACGTAGAATACGAATCAGCTGTTCGTCACTATGCACACGTTGATTGCCCAGGTCACGCCGATTATGTTAAAAACATGATCACTGGTGCTGCGCAGATGGACGGTGGTATTTTAGTATGTGGCGCGACTGATGGCCCTATGCCACAGACACGTGAGCACATCCTACTTTCACGTCAAGTTGGTGTTCCATACATCGTTGTTTTCCTAAACAAAGCTGATCTTCTTGCTGAAGACTGTGATGGTTACGGAACTGAAGAATACAACGAGATGTTAGAGCTAGTTGAAATGGAAATTCGCGAGCTGTTAGATCAGTACGAATTCCCAGGTGACGACACTCCAATCATCGCTGGTTCTGCGCTTATGGCACTGAACGGCGAAGATGAGAACGAACTTGGAACAACTGCTGTTAAGAAGCTTATCGAAGCTCTTGATACGTACATCCCATTACCTGAGCGTGCTATCGACGGTGCATTCTTAATGCCTATCGAAGATGTATTCT
>JABSRB010000018.1 GCA_013215375.1 Oceanospirillaceae bacterium
ACTGCAGAAATTGAAGACACTGCAGAAATCGAAGACACTGCAGAAATCGAAGACACTGCAGAAATCGAAGACACTAAAGAAACCCAAGACACCATAGAAGTCGAAGGCGCTACGCTAATCGAAGCCTCCGCAGAGATTGAGAAGCCCCTAGAGGTTGTTGATACAGGAATAGATGGTAGTGAAGAAGTGATTACAGCCGAGCCAAGTATTAATTGTATTCTGGTTGAGATGTACGGTTTGAAATTAGCCATTCCCTTTGAAGATATTGAGGGGCTGATCAAGCTCTCCAATGTTAGTTTGTCTCTCGATAACGATAGAAACTGGATTTTAGGAGACTTTACTTCTGCAACAATGAGAACACATGTCGTAGATACCGCTCAAATTTTGTTTGGTGATAATTACGACCCACTGAAGTCGAATTACAATGAGATGTTAGTGCTCGCCGGAAAGCACTGGTCCATTGTGTTTGATAAAGTGATTAAGTCTATGAACATCAAGTTAAGTGATGTTTCTGAGAATACTTCCCCGCAGTTTAGGCCTTGGCTTACAGGTACCTATATCGCTGAAAAATGTGCTTTAGTAAATGTGGCAGCTATGGTTAAAATGTTTGATGATGAGCTGAACTCTCGGCCTGTTAACTAAGCTCTGCCTATCTTGAATGACTTTAAGCTGTGCCAGTTGATCAATAAAAATTTGATTAAGCTGTAGTGCCCAGCTTAGTCGTTCTGTGTTAATATTTGTCAATAATAATACAGAGAAAATTTTCATCTGTTTTAAGTGTGCGTAACAGCTACCATTTTATTTATTTTACCGGGGTAACCAATTGGCAGAAAGTATTGGGTTATTAAGTATCTTGCTAATAGTATTGATCTTAATGTTTGTTTTTATAATAATTCTTTATATAAAGCAAAAGCGTACGGATAAAAGTGCTCAATTATTGGCTGTTGCTTTGAGAAAAGAAATCCAATTGATGTCTTCAACAACCATTGGTATGGGTAAAAGAATAGTTGAAGTGGAAACTAAGCTCGAACAATCACTTGAACGACAGTTTGAGCTAGAGCAAAGGGATCCAGACGAAGTAGTATACTCTCAGGCCTCAAGATTGGTTGAGATGGGTGCAAACGTTGATGACCTGGTACAAAGCTGTGGAATCGGTAGGCCTGAAGCTGAGTTAATGGCGCTGATGCATAAAGAATTAAACCCTAAGAAGTCTTTAAAAAATACTAGATAGTCCTCCTGCTGCTCAGAAAATCAGCAACATTACGTTCCTCCTCCCTTGTTTGTTTCAACTAAATGTATAGAGATTAGCCAATAATATTGCGAGATGGTAAATTTCTGCTAAAATGTCAAAAAAATGACAGTGATTTTAGCTATGAGCACACTTGTACAGAATAAAGTTATTTTGGTTGATGACAATGAAGAGCGAAGATTGTCGCTGGCAAATAACTTAGATTTTTTAAAAGTTAACTACGAAGCGCTAACTTTTGTAGAGTTGCTGCAAGGCAATATGACTCATAATCACTACAGCATCGCGCTGATAGGCGTTTGTAGCCTACCTCTATCCCTTAATAAATTGATAAAATTTATCCACGATAATTATCAAAACACCCCTGTCTGTTTGCTAGAAAATTGGAATGAGACAGAAAAGTTAAACCAAGCCGCAAAGAAGCAGCTTTTGCGAGTGTTAACTCAAGATTTAGATGACGATATATTGACGGATTTGTTGCACGAAGCACAAATCTATCAATCAGTGCGTAGACCCCCCAATAGTGAGTTGACTCATGATTTTCCTTTATTAATAGGTGAGAGCGCTGAGCTGGGCCAGTTAAAACAATGCATGTCCAAAGTGGTTGATAGAGAAGTCAATGTACTCATTATTGGTGAGTCAGGTACCGGTAAAGAACTTGTGGCTCGATCATTACATAATTTGTCTGCAAGGGCTAAAGGACCGTTTGTGCCCATTAACTGTGGCGCTATTCCACCTGAATTGCTTGAAAGTGAACTGTTTGGTCATGAAAAAGGCGCGTTTACGGGTGCGGTATCAAGCCGAGCTGGACGTTTTGAAATGGCTGACAATGGCACCTTATTCTTGGATGAGATAGGTGATATGCCTTTGCCTATGCAGGTTAAAATGCTCAGAGTGCTGCAAGATAGATGTTTTGAAAGAGTAGGGGGAACCAAAAGCATTAAAGTGGATGTGCGCATTGTAGCTGCGACCCACAGAAACCTTGAAGAAATGGTCGCTTCTGGAGACTTTAGAGAAGATTTGTTCTATCGGCTTAATGTCTATCCCATTGAAGTTCCCTCTTTACGAGAGCGTAAAAGCGATATTTCAATTTTACTCGGACATTTTACTGAACGTGCAAGATGTCAGGGTTTGGGTAGGTTGAAATTTCAGCTCTCTGCTATTGACTCCCTGGAGCGACATCCCTGGGATGGTAATGTTCGTGAATTACTAAATTTGATCGAGCGCTTGGCAATTATGTATCCGGATGGAGTGGTTGGAGTTAGTGAGCTGCCACAAAAATGCCGGCATGTTAATGAGCCTGATCCTTCAAGATACCAAGTACAAAGTGACATGACGTTGAATACAGATAATCACTTTATCAGTGCGTTAGAGGAGAGGGAGCAAGAAAATAATAACCAGCTAATAGAATTGCCTGAGCGAGACTTTGATTTAAAAGCCTACATTGAGCAGGTAGAGACATCATTAATCAAACAAGCGCTATTTAAGAGTAATCAGATAGTGGCTAGAGCCGCGACATTGTTATCCATACGCAGAACAACTTTGGTTGAAAAAATGCGCAAGTTCGGGATACAGCGACAATGAATGAATTGAATATAGCGCAGTTGCAAGCCGAAAACCTAGCGTTAAGAACAGAGCTGAAATTAATGCGTGTACCCACCGCGAAAATAGATGATAGGTTTGAAAAATTATTAGATATCTTGCCTGCAGGGGTTGTGGTGATTAATGACTTAGGGGAAGTAAGTTTATGTAACCCCGCGGCACAGAGCTTGCTTTGCAATCCTCTTGTTGGTCTTAAGTGGCGCGATGTCGTTAGTTTATGCTTTGCACCCCAAGCGGATGATGGCCATGAGGTGTCCCTGAAAGATGGTCGTAGAGTCTCTATTGATACAAGGGCGCTGTTGGATAATCAAGGTCAGCTAGTTTTATTGAGTAATTTGACCGAAACACGCCGGTTGCAGGGGCGGTTAGCGCATATGCAGCGTTTAAGTGAAATGGGAAAAATGATGGCGTCTTTAGCGCATCAAATTCGTACACCCCTGTCTGCGGCATTATTGTATTCAAGCCATCTGGTTCGCTCTGATTTGTCCCAAGCTCAGCGCATAAAATTCGCCAGTAAAGCCAAAACTAGGTTGCTGAATATAGAGCAGCAAATTAGTGATATGCTGATTTTTGCACGCGGTGACAATACCTTGACGGATAAACTAACAGTGCCTTTGTTATTTCAATCGCTGGAGGATGCTTTAGACATCCCTCTAGCGCAGCACGATGCGGATTGTGACTTAAACTGTAATGTCGGTGATTTAGAGATATTGTGTAATAAAGATGTGTTAGTTGGTGCTATTGTTAATGTGGTGGTCAACGCCTTGCAGTCGGTTAAAAGTGGCGCTGAAATTAAAATCAATGCAAATGTTCATCAATCTTGGCTGGTGATTTCGGTGATTGATAATGGTCCGGGGATGAGTCCGCAGGCGCTAGCGCAAGCACAGCAGCCATTTTACACGACTAAGTCGCACGGTACGGGTTTGGGCTTAAGTGTCGCTCATGAGGTCGCTAAAGCGCATCAAGGGCGGTTTGAAATGGCTTCAGAGTTGGGTAAGGGAACGGTAGCGGGATTTTGGTTGCCTATCGATAAAGATTAATTTAATCGCGCCTAATTCTTCAAGGGTTGATTTTTGTCTGAGCCTGCTGTGCTTAAGGTGAATACAAATACCCTGTATCCATCAGTGAAATAGAACTATGCGAAGGGCTTGCTCCCGAGGATTGGTCAAAATTAAGTTTGGTTCGTAGTGTTTTAAGAAATTGAAAGTCATTGGTTGTTTTAAGCGCATCAGTCATGATGAAGTATGGTGTCATGAGTGTCAGATATTAGAGGTGGGAATGTCGAATAAAATATTATTAGTTGAAGATGATCCTGATTTACGTGAGGCGCTGATTGATACATTGGAGCTGGCAAATGTAACAGTAGCAAGTGCTGAGGATGGAGAGAGTGCCATCGTTATGCTCAAAGAAAATAGCTACGATTTGGTGGTGACTGATGTCAATATGCCCGGAATTGATGGCCATGAATTGCTAGATTACATTAAAAAGCAACACGTTGCACTGCCGGTAATTTTAATGACGGCCTTCGCTGAAGTGAATAAAGCGGTGGACGCAATGCGCTGTGGAGCGGTTGATTATTTGATGAAGCCGTTTGAGCCCGAAATGTTAATAGCCGCTGTCAATAAATATACTGTTGTTGATCATGTTTCTGGTGAAGATAATACTGTGGCGGTCTCTGTCAGTAGTCATAGATTGTTACAGCTTGCAAGGCGCGTAGCATCAACAGATACAACAGTGCTAATAACGGGAGAGTCTGGAACGGGAAAAGAGGTGCTAGCTCGGTATATTCATAATAACTCTTCACGAGCGAACAAAGCCTTTGTCGCCATTAATTGTGCTGCTATTCCTGAGAACATGCTCGAATCTATTTTGTTTGGTCATGAGAAAGGCGCTTTTACGGGTGCTGTGAGTTCCAGTATTGGGAAGTTTGAACAAGCTAATGGCGGTACTTTGCTCTTAGATGAAATTACAGAGATGCCATTGTCGTTGCAGGCGAAACTGTTGCGGGTGTTGCAGGAGCACGAAGTTGAGCGCATCGGTGGGAAAAGTGTGGTGGCTTTGGATGTGAGAGTACTGGCAACCACCAATAGAAGTTTACACGAATACGTGGCGGAGAAAAAATTTAGAGAAGACTTGTATTACCGACTCAATGTATTCCCTTTGGAGTGGTCGCCACTTCGAAAGCGCACCGAAGATATCTTGCCTTTGGCGCGACAGATGCTGGCTAAATATGTAAAAAAGATGAGACGTAATCCGGTGTCATTTAGTACTGACGCGGAAGGTTTGTTGGTTTCGTATGCATGGCCTGGTAATGTCAGAGAGCTGGATAATGTGATCCAGAGAGCGCTAATTATTCAGCAGGGAGAGCAGATAAAAGGGATTGACTTGCACCTTCAAGCAGGGCCTATAAGCTTGTCGGACTCTGATGAATTAGTCGAGGAAGTTGTTTTTAATGACTCTGTAGGGGGGGCGGCTTCAGATAGTAATATCCTTGAGGAGAGCGGTAACTTGGGCAGTGATTTGAGGCAGCATGAATTTCAAATTATTGTTGATGTGCTAAAGGCCACTAAGGGTAGTAGAAAAGAGGCTGCCCTAAAGTTGGATATAAGTCCGCGGACTTTGCGCTATAAGCTCGCGAAAATTCGTGAAGCTGGAATTGATCTTGATGGCCTGCTGAAGAAGGAAGTTTAAAGGCGTTGTGGATTAACAGGCCATGGTTGGTTTGTCGCTAGACAGTGTTGTGAAAATGAGTGGTTCTATACAAAGGTCTAATTTATATACGCTAGCCCTTTAGCTATATTTATTTAAAGTAACAAATAGAATATAAACACAGAGTATTGTAGCTACCTAGTGCTGGCGGCCGTTAGAATCTTTTAACCCGCCATTGCTCGGTGAATAAACAGCTAATAACAATAAAAGGGCGTAAAATGAGCACAAAAACTGTATATGAAGTGGATTCTGGATTTGCAGAGAAGGCCATTGTAAATAAAGAGAAGTTTCAAGCTATGTACCAGCAGTCTATCAGCGATCCCGATGCTTTCTGGGGCGAGCAGGGCAAGAGGATTGATTGGTTTAAAAAGTATAGTAAAGTCAAAAATTGTTCATTTGAGCTAGGTAACGTCAGTATTAACTGGTTTGAAGACGGTACTTTGAATGCTTCATACAATTGTCTAGATCGTCATCTGCAGGAACGCGGCGATCAAGTGGCTATCATTTGGGAGTCAGACGACCCTAGTAAGTCCGAGTCAATTACCTATAAAGAGTTGCATCATCGTGTTTGCAAATTTGCCAATGTATTAAAAAACGAGGGTGTATCACAAGGTGATGTTGTTACTTTGTATATGCCAATGATTCCTCAAGCTGCTGTTGCGATGTTGGCATGTGCTCGCATAGGCGCAGTACACTCCGTCGTTTTTGGAGGGTTCTCGCCAGATGCTTTAGCGTCTCGTATTGAGGGTGCCAAGTCTAAGCTGGTGGTGACTGCTAATTACTCGCTACGTGGTGCTAAAGCGATAGCATTAAAAGCAAACGTAGATGCAGCGATGCAAAATCCCGCAGCGCAAAAATACTGTAAGCGCGTTATCGTGGTTAATCATGTAGATAAAGAAGTCGCCTGGAATGAGGAGCTTGATAGAGATTACGATACTCTGGTTGCCGGGGTCTCTGCACAGTGTGAGCCGGTAGAGTTGTCCGCTGAGGCGCCGTTGTTTATTTTGTATACATCAGGATCAACGGGTGCTCCTAAAGGCCTTGAGCATACAACTGGTGGTTATATGGTGTATGCATCAATGACTCACGAGTATGTGTTCGATTATCGCCCGGGTGATATTTATTGGTGTACAGCCGACGTGGGTTGGATTACTGGGCACAGTTATATTATTTACGGACCTCTAGCCAATGGCGCGACTACCTTGATGTTTGAAGGAGTGCCTAGCTATCCTGATAACAGTCGTTTTGGTCGTGTGATTGAAAAGCATAAAGTGACCCAGTTCTACACCGCCCCAACGGCAATCAGGGCGCTAATGCAGCATGGAGATGATGTGTTGGGTGATGCTGATCTCAGTAGTTTAAGGTTGTTAGGGTCAGTGGGTGAGCCTATAAATCCAGAGGCTTGGGAGTGGTACCACAGAGTGGTCGGTAAAGGTAATTGCCCTATAGTGGATACTTGGTGGCAAACGGAGACGGGTGGCATCATGATCGTTCCTCTAGCGGGAGTCAGTGATGCTAAGCCTGGAGCGGCAACTCAGCCATTTTTTGGTGTGCAAGTAGCGCTGGTAGACAACGATGGAGGCTTAATTGAAGGAGCGGGAGAAGGTAATTTGGTTATTACTGAATCTTGGCCGGCACAAGCTAGATCTATCTGGGGAGATCATGAGCGTTTTGAGCAGACCTACTTTGCTACCTTTAAGGGTGCCTATACCACAGGTGACGGTGCGCGTCGCGATGAGCAAGGGGATTACTGGATAACCGGTCGTGTTGATGATGTGTTAAATGTATCTGGTCACCGTATGGGTACCGCTGAAATTGAATCGGCATTGGTGTCTCATCCTGCGGTTGCAGAATCTGCAGTGGTTGGTTTTCCCCATGAGATTAAAGGACAAGGTATTTATATATATGTAGCATTGATGTCCGGCGTTGAGCCTGATGAAGAACTAAGACTAGAGCTCAGAGCTTGGGTGCGTAAGCAAATTGGTCCAATTGCAACACCTGATTTTA
The DNA here is from genome assembly GCA_013215375.1 of Oceanospirillaceae bacterium. Taxonomy (GTDB): domain Bacteria; phylum Pseudomonadota; class Gammaproteobacteria; order Pseudomonadales; family Balneatricaceae; genus Rs1. The sequence goes on from JABSRB010000018.1 coordinate 7,565, forward strand.
TTCAATTTACCTCTGGGATGCCAAAAACTCGCTCAGGGAAAATAATGCGTAGAATTTTGCGCAAAATAGCTGAAGATGATTTCGCGGCTCTAGGTGATACATCTACGCTAGCAGATCCAAGTGTCGTTGATGAGCTAATTGAATTGCGTTGCAACCGTAAGGGGTAGTGTCTTAAAATATTAGTCCGGCTAATCATTCCTAGAATGGTTAGCCGTTTTATTGTTAGGTGTGTGAAAAAGCTTATAAGTCCAAGTCCAAGTCCAAGTCCAAGTCCAAGTCCAAGTCCAAGTCCAAGTCCAAGTCCAAGCCATCAGTGAATGAACTGTTTTTTATCGTCGAAAAATATATATGCTTAAATGAAAACTTGGCTAGATAATTGCTTTTGTTTTAAAGGACGGGTCAAAGATGATTTTTTGACGCATAATGCGCCATAAAATTGACATTAATAGATAGAGTGCTAGAATATTTTGTAAGTAGCGGCTGTAGCGTCATTTTATTGTCGAAAAATTAACGGGGTAAGTATGATAGAACGTACCGATATTAATAGTGTGCTAATGCAAATGCGGGAGTTAAAGGCTCAAGCGCAATTGCAAATCCCAAACGTCAATTTCTCGGCAAAAGAATCTGAAGTTCAAAATGTGCAAAAATCAGATTTTGGAAAATTGTTGATGTCAGCGGTAGATAAAGTCAATGAAACACAAATGGCTTCTAAGAATCTTGCTACCGCCTATGAAAAAGGCGATCCCAATGTTGAACTTACCCAAGTGATGATTAGTTTACAGAAGTCCTCGGTGGCTTTTGAAGCGATGGCACAAGTACGTAATCGATTAGTTAGTGCCTATGAAGATGTCATGAAGATGCCTATTTAAGGATTGGCGTATTTAGGTTGTTGTTAAATAATAAGAGTTGAATAAAGATGGCAGAAACTACTCAGGCACAAGTCGCTAAGGGAAACATGATGGTAGGCTTTAATAAGCTATCATTGATGCGACAGCTTGGTTTAATGGTTGGCTTGGCTGCAAGTATTGCGATTGGTTTTGCGATAGTGCTGTGGTCAAAGACGCCAGATCAACGTGTGCTTTTCTCCAATTTGTCTTTTGCCGATGCCAATCAAGTCATAGAACAGCTAAAAGTTTATAATATTCCCTATAGTTTTGAAGCAGACGGCAGAGCAATATTAGTGCCAGAAGCAAGTGTGAGCCAGGCGAGGTTACAACTTGCAGCTGATGGTATTAGTTTTGACAGGACCGTAGGATTTGAAATACTCGATAATACCGACAGTTTAGGCTCAAGTCAGTTTATGGAGAATGCTCGCTATCGCCGTGGTCTAGAAGGTGAGTTGGCGCGAACTATATCAAGTTTAGTGGCTGTCAGGCATGCCAGAGTCCACTTGGCTATCCCAAAGGAATCAGTGTTCGTTAGAGAGCGAAAAAAGCCTACCGCGTCAGTTTTTGTAGAGTTGTTTTCAGGTAGAAGACTTGAATCCGATCAGGTCAGTGCCATTGCTAACTTAGTTGCGTCCTCTATTAGCTCGCTCAGTGAAAAAGATGTAACGGTGGTGGATCAGCGCGGACGCATGCTTAATGGAAAGGAACGTAACTCTGATTTGTTACTTGCTGGAAAACAGCTAGAATATAGCATGAAGATAGAGCAGAATTTGTTGGAAAGCGTCAATAATATTCTACTGCCTGTGGTCGGGCAAGGCCGCTTTAAAGCGCAAGTATCTGCAGAAATAGATTTTACAGCAATAGAACAAACTGAAGAACTATATAATTCTGATCTTCCGGCCTTGCGTAGCGAGCAGACCTTAGATGAAAGTAGAGTGGGTAGTAAATTACCACAGGGTGTACCTGGGGCTTTGTCTAATCAGCCTCCGGGGCCTAGTAGTGTTCCTGAAATTGCTAACGGTGCGGGTGGTTCTGGAGAAGGTGCTACACCGGGCAGTTCGCGTAAACAAGCGACAAAAAACTACGAGCTGGATCGCAGTATTTCATATACAAAATCTCAAATGGGGCAAGTCAAACGCATCAGTGTGGCTGTGGTTATTGATGATTTGAAAGTGCCAGGTGCTGATGGCGCTGTAGTCACTAGGCCTTGGGCCGAAGCTGATATAGCCCGTTTGCGAATTTTGGTGCAAAGCGCGGTTGGTTACTCTGCGCAGCGTGGTGACCAAGTGAATGTTATCAACTCTCCCTTTGTTCCAGAAATTGCGATTGTTGATGAAGAGATCCCCCTATATATGCAATCTTGGGTTTGGGATATCGCTAAACAAGTTGGAGCTGCGCTGTTCTTGTTGTTGATGGTTTTTGGTATATTACGACCTATATTAAAGAATTTGGTGACTACTGGTGTTCAGCCCGCTGCTATGGGTATGGGAGCTGCGGGTGAAGTTGCAGCTGAACTGGAGGGGCTGAATGCCGATGAGGTATCCGAGGACTCGGTTACCTTTGGTGGGCGCGATGATGGCTTACTACCCACCCCTAATGAAAGTTTTGATTATCAAGTGAATTCGGTTAAAAGTATGATTGCCGAGGATCCTGCTAAAGTTGCTCAAGCAGTGAAGCAGTGGGTAAAAGACGATGAGTGATGTAGAAGTTGAATTAACGGATATAGAAAAAGCTGCTATCTTAATGATTAGTTTAGGGGAGGATGACGCCGCTGAAATTTTGCGTCATCTAGGGCCTAAAGAAGTACAAAAAATTGGCGTTGCGATGTCTAATTTAGACAATATAGCCCAGACCAGTGTTGAGTCTGTGGTTTCTGATTTTATGCATCTTGTGAGTGATCAGACCGGTATCGGTATCCATAACGATAAATATATCAGGCGTATGCTTAATCAGGCGCTAGGTGATGAAAAAGCCAAAACCTTAATTGATCGCATTTTGATGAATACCAATACCTCAGGGTTGGATACTTTACGGTGGATGGAACCTCTTCAAGTCGCAGAATTAATCCGCTATGAGCATCCGCAAATCCAAGCAGTTGTTGTCTCTTACATTGATCCCGATCAAGCAGCGAGCGTGTTGAGTCACTTTGATGATAAAGTGCGTCTAGATGTTATCTTACGTATTGCCTCGTTAGACCGTATACAACCCGCGGCACTGCAGGAACTAAATGATATGCTCGAGCAGCAATTCAGCGGTGGTAGTGGTCAGTCTTCCAGAACCTTGGGGGGTGTCAAGCAAACGTCTGATATCATGAACTACATTGACTCAGCACTTGAAGAAGAAGTCATGGTCGGTATTAAGGAAGTTGATGAGGGGCTTGCTGATCAGATTTCTGAAATGATGTTTGTGTTTGAGAATCTGATTGATGTAGATGATCGTGGAATTCAGGTGATGATGCGTGAAATCCAAACCGATCAATTGGTAATAGCGCTCAAAGGTGCTGATACCGCCATGCAGGAAAAAATCTTCAAGAATATGTCAAAACGTGCTGCTGACTTGCTCCGCGATGAGTTAGAGGCCAAAGGTCCAGTGCGCATGAGTGATGTAGAAGATGCACAAAAAGATATTTTGGCGATTGCCCGAAAACTAGCGGATGATGGTGAAATTATGTTAGGTGGTGGCGATGATATGGTCTAGTTGTTGTATCCTACTTGGACCAATGGGTTCTCAGCGGTGATTAGTATGATTTCAGATCCTACAGCGATTTGAGAAATGCATGCTAAACCTAAGGTGCTGCTAAGGTTTTTCAGCTTTCCATAAAATCAATATCTTGGGGTCGTAATCCACTATAAGGCCTCAGATTGTGACCCTCTTTAAAGAATGGCCCTGAAGTTTCTAATATTATAAATGGCTGATCAATATTGTTTATGATTATAAGTGTGAATCAGTCTGTAAGTATCTTTAGTGATACTGTTAAATTGAGAATTTTTTATGTCTGAAAAGCCTTCAATTAGAATACGCGCTTCTGAATCTAGCAGAAATTTGCAGTTCAGTTCATGGGTATTGCCTGAAGTCGGTAGTAGTCATGTTATTGGTCTAGAAACCAAAGAGGTATTGCCTGAAATTGATGAATCTCAAGTCACAGTACTTGAGGATGAGGTGGATTCTAGTGCGCACATGACGCTCGCTGATATTGAAGTCATCAGAGAGCAGGCGTATGAAGAAGGTTTTGCGAAAGGGCGAGAAGACGGTTATAAATTCGGTGAGAAAGAAGGTGATCAGCGTGGTTTACAACAAGGGCTAGAGCAAGGGCAAAAACTGATTGATGCTAGGTTGGCTCTGTTGGAAAGCGCATTGATCTCCCTGCAGGATCCTCTTGAAGAACAGCGCGATAAAGTGTCTGAAGTGCTCGTTGAAATGGTAGAGCATGTGGCTGCTGCCGTCATAGATTTTGAAGTAAAAGTTAACCCTGAAATAGTCACTAAAGCATTTGCGAGTGCCCTTGAGTTGTTGCCAAAACAGGCCCAAGAAGTGGTTATCAATGTTAATCCAGCCGATAGAGAGTTAATCGAAGATGCTATTCCACGAAGAAATTCTCACTGGCAAGTAATCAATGATGACGATATTTCCCAAGGTGGTTGTACTATTAAAACGGGTGCTAGTTTGATTGAATTTCAGCTAGATAGTCGCTTTCAAGATGTGGTAGAACAATTGTACGAAAGACTTTATGAAGATCCTATTGATCAGCTCAATGATGATTCAGACTCATAGTCTTGTTTCGTTTCTAAGTGCAGTAATGATATCAAAGGATTAAGCTTCCAATCAGTGTAGTTAGTTTTATCCTGAAACGGGGCCGTAGCGAGGCTGATCCAATCGTTCGAGATGTGCAATACTAGATATGGACGTTTGGTTGTTCCAAATAACTGTATCTAGTGGTGTGCAGATCGAATGGTTGGGGCAGTCGCAGTAGGCATCTGTTTTTTGATGGAAACTAGTTAGCTAATATAGATAAATGGATTAGTGTTTTGAGCCTCTTAGATAAAATAAATAAACTCTCCTCTGCTCTTGTTAAACCGGTGCCTAAAATTGAAGGGCATATCGTGCGTTTAATAGGGATGACTATTGAGGCGCGAGGCCTTCAAGTTGCGATTGGTGATAACTGCCAAATTATATTAGACGATCAAGAGAGTATTGAGGCCGAGGTCGTTGGTTTTTCGGGCGATAGTATCTTTTTGATGCCATTGCAGCCTGTAGAGGGCCTAGTGGCGGGTGCCAGAGTTATACCTATGGGTGCAAGTAGAGATGTGCCTGTCGGTAATGCGCTGTTAGGTAGGGTTATCAATGGCGTAGGTGAGCCGCTGGACTCTCTTGGTCCGATTAACGCTGAGCAGAGAGTGTCTCTTGCGGGCGAGACTATAAATCCCCTAGATAGATTTCCCATTAGCGAGCCTCTCAATGTGGGCATTCGCGCTATAAATGCACTGCTTACCGTAGGTAAAGGTCAGCGTATTGGTTTGTTTGCGGGGTCCGGAGTTGGAAAGTCAGTGCTGCTAGGGATGATGACTAGATCAACGGATGCTGATATTACGGTGGTAGGGCTCATTGGGGAGCGTGGCCGTGAAGTTAAAGAGTTTATCGATCATAATTTGGGTGCAGAGGGCTTGGCCAAAGCAGTGGTTGTGGCCTCTCCTGCGGATGATTCGCCACTAATGCGTTTAAGAGCGTCTCAATTATGTACCAGAATTGCTGAGTATTATCGAGCAGAAGGTAAAAGCGTACTACTATTGGTCGATTCTTTGACTCGATATGCCCAAGCTCAGCGTGAAATTGCGCTGGCTATTGGCGAACCACCCGCCACGAAAGGGTATCCACCCTCTGTATTTTCAAAATTACCTAAATTAGTAGAGCGAGCTGGTAATGATGCGACAGGTAAGGGCTCTATTACCGCTTTTTATACGGTACTTACGGAAGGTGATGACCAGCAAGACCCAATCGCTGATGCGGCGCGTGCTATTTTGGATGGGCATATTGTTTTATCCCGATCTCTGGCTGAGCAGGGGCATTATCCTGCTATTGATGTCGAGGCATCTATCAGCAGGGCGATGCCGCAAATTGTTGATGAGACGCAGTTAAATGCTGCAATGCGCTTTAGGCAGCTGATGTCTAAATACACTCAAAATGAAGACTTAATCGCGATCGGGGCCTATGTGGCTGGCAGTGATCCTGATACAGATACTGCGATAAGTTCTATGCCCACGATGAAAAAATTTTTGCAGCAGGGGTTGCGTGAATCGGTGAATATGCGCGAGTCTCAGCAGTGGCTACATGTGGCGTTACAGCCAGTGGAGCCTGTCGCTCAATCGACAGTGGCGCCTAAGTGAAGAAAAAAAGATCAGCCAGACTGGGGATAGTTGCCGATCTGGAAGAGCGTAAAAGAAAGCAGGCTGATCAGTTTTTGGCGGAGCACGTTAAACGCGTAGAAAATGATAAGGTTCAACTGTTGCAGTTGGAGACCTATTTAGTCGAATATCAACAGCAGTACAAAGTTACCTGTGCAAATGGAATTAGTGTACAAAGCTTGATGAGTTATCAGAATTTTATGGCGAAAGTTGGTAGGGTCATTGATCAGCATAAGGTTTCTATGAAAGTTAACCTAGAGCAGTTGCAGGGGGTGAAAGTTTATTGGAGTAAGGTGTGTGCTCGTCAAAATGCAGTAGACTCCCTGATTGTAAAGCTGAAGAATAAAGAACAATATGCCGCTGATAAAGCTTTGCAGCAACTTATTGATGAGGCATCGCTGCAAAATTTTAATAAATCACCAAATAGTAGGGCGTGATGTTAGCTTGATGAGTGAAGTGATTTTAAAATCTTTAAAGTATATTTATAAGTAGTTGGCATTAATGTTGCTTTAATTATGTATTCGTAAATTAATGGAATGTTATTATGGCGACACCAATACTATCTGTCTCTGCCCCTGTATCTGCAGAGCTAGTCTCTACACCTTCTGTCGTAGCCAATAGCTTCGCCAATGACTCTCATAATGCATTTAGATCAGAATTGAACCGTGCTGCTGATCAATCGAAAAAAATTCAATCATCTTCACAAAGTCATGATAAAGCCAGTTCAGAGGGTGGAAAAGCATCGTCTCATGTTGCAAAAAATGCTGAAGATATAAAAACTCAGACTAAATCCAACAAAACCATCGCAACAGAAAAAACGTCGACACCAACAGTTAGTACCAGCGTTAATGATTCTGACAACAGTGTTGAGCAGTCTGTTGTAGCGCAGCCCCAGCAAACCAATCAAACACCCTCGCAAGAGGTAGAAAACGGACAGATGTTGCCGTTTTCTGGCGAGGCTTTGCCGCAACAAGTAGTCTTGGATATTGCTGTTGAGCACTTAGATGGCAAAGATTTGGCTAAAATGCCTGTCACTCAAGCGCAGGCTCCTGTAGCGCCGATTACAGAGTTCGTTACACAGCTTGCGGGTGAGCAAGTGTTGCCTCTGGCTGAAGTGATGCAATCCGAAACAGTGAGCAAAGAAGGAAGTCGTACACCGAGTAATAGTCCTTTAAAAGAAGTGGCCGGTTTATCCCCTCAAGTGACAGCTACCACCGCTCAAACGATCCCTCCTGTTGTTGCTAATGGAGATCCTGTAGCAAATAGAGGCTCTATAGCAAATAGTGTATTGAATAACGCACCAGAGATAGCTGCGATTGTTAGTGATAAACCGATTGATAGCTCTGTTACTCAAACGATCCCAGCCCCCGTTGAAAAAACACCAGTAGTTGCTACTGGTAATAATCCGCCGAAGATCGCCGCTATTAACGCTGGAACTACAGAAAAGATAAACGACAGCGCTGCTAATACTCTGGTAACTGATAATGTGACAGTGGAAGTTGTAAAAGCAAGTGCAATCGTCACTAATGAAAACGTACAGCCCTCTGCTACCGTAGAAGCAAACTCTTTAGTAACGGGAGCTGCTAAGACCGGTCTGTTGACTGCATCACCGGATCAGCAACTGGTAGGTGCTTCGGAGTCGCTCTTAAAAACTAATAAAGTGACGATTGATTTAACTGAGCGAGTTCAAACCACTGAGCTTGCAGATAACAGCGTTAAAGAGACGGTGAAAAGGTCAGAAACGATAGGGCCTATTACTAAACAAGCGAGTATTTCCCAGCAAGAAATTAACCCCAAGCAAAATGATGTTGTGGTGTCAGGGAAAACTGAGCAGTCAATTGTGGGTGATAAAGCAGTCGTTGAGGGGGGTGTAAGAACGACTTCTAATACGGTGCTGCAAGCAGTACAGAATAGTGCAACAGCGACGTTAGTACCAGCTATCGGCCAAAGTGAGCAAAGTGCCTCACTGAATCAGTATCTAGAGAAAATGCGTGCGGGCGTAGATCCGTTAACTGCCGAGAAAAATAGCGAAGACTTAGCGAATTCAAAGATAGCGGTAACAAAACTTCCCGATTCATTAACACAGCTCAGTAATCTGCAAAATAGTTTACGTACCAATAGCCCAGTGCAAATGCAGATGCCAGTGGGTACACCTCCTACTGCGGCTAATTGGAGTTCTTCCATTGCTGATAAGGTCTTTATAGCAGCGTCGCAAAATCTAAGGGTGGTCAATATCCAATTAGACCCCCCAGAGTTGGGTGCCTTGCAGGTAAGGTTGCAAATATCAGGCCCTGATCAGCAGCTAAGTGCAACTTTTAGCTCTCCAAATGGAGCGGTTAGGGATGTATTGGAGCAACAGTTACCAAGACTGAGGGAAATGTTGGCTGAGCAGGGGATTAACCTAGGTGAGGCTTCTGTGAGTGATCAGAGGGCCGACAACAGTCGGCGTTCAGATGTTGATGAGAGAGGCTCCTCTGGTGACTATGCTGATAGTGAGGAGGGCGCTGCTGAATTTAACCCTTTAAATAGCCAGGGCACATTGTCACTGGTTGATTTCTACGCTTGATACTTTCTCAAAGATTAAATCTGGCTACCTTTGTTTGATTTTAAGGTAGCCAAGGATTTTGTTTTTTCGTTTAGTATAAAAATTGTTCAAACTTGGTAATTCCCTTAAAGCGCCCTTAAAATGGCTATCTGCAGCTAGTATTCGCTTTTTATTCAATAGTAATCTACATTATCAAAATATATTTAATATAAGATATCAGTGTCACTGGATATAGTTCACTATAATGAGCTATATTTACGTTTTATAAGGATTTATTGTTTTATTGAGGTGCTGGTAAGCTTTTTGAAAGGCTTATTGAGTATCGAGGCGATCGAAACCAAAAAACGCTCATTTAAAGTACATAGTTAAGGAATAAGCAATGGCTGACAAAGATAAAGCAGACGACGCACAAGAGGCGCCGCCAAAGTCCAAAAAAATGTTAATTATCATTATTGCAGCTGTGGTTGTGTTGTTAGGAGGAGGGGGGGCAGGATACTTCTTTTTAATGGCAGGGGATGGAGAGGAAGAAATTGTCGAAGAGGTTCGGTTACCGGCAGTTTATACTAAAATACGCACCAAAAGTGGCCGTCCGATGTTTGTTTCAACCTTGCTGTCTGATGATGATAAAACGCATTACTTGCAAGCTTATATCGTGGCTAAAAGTCGTGATCCAAAAGTAGCACCTGCGTTAGAAAAGCATATGCCATTGATTGTATCCAAATTAAATACCATGTTTTCAACTCAGGAATTTGCTAAGCTAAGCACCCTTGAAGGGAAACAGAATTTACGCAGTGATGCCACCAAATTGTTACAAAATATTATGCTGCAACGTATTGATATTAAGGGTGTTGAAGAAGTACTGTTTACCAATTTTGTTATGCAATAAGAGCAGTAATCTAGAATGTTAAAAGTGATGATAAGTGGCCAAATAAGGCAGAAAACATAATGTCGGTCAAAGATTTACTGTCTCAAGATGAAATCGACGCGTTATTGCATGGCGTGGACGACGATGATGCTAGTAGTTCTGAAGAAGTTGCTGTCGAAGATGCTGATGGTGTTCGAGTATATGACCTAGCGAGTAACGAACGTGTCGTGCGCAGCAGAATGCCGACACTGGAACTTATCAATGAACGGTTTGCGCGCAATGCAAGAAACAGTATTTACAGTTTGTTGCGCAGCGCCGCTGATGTAGCTGTCGAAGATGTACAATTTCTAAAATATGGCGATTATGTACATACTTTGTATGTGCCTAGTAGCATGTGTGTCATGCGTGTTGAGCCATTGAAAGGCGCTGGTTTATTCATCATGGACGCCAAGTTAGTCTTTAAGCTGGTGGACTGTTTTTATGGTGGCGATGGGCGCCATGCTAAGATCGAAGGGCGTGATTTTACCCCAACAGAAAATCGCCTAGTATTTAAGTTATTAGAGTCATTGTTTCATGATTTACGGGATGCTTGGGAACCTGTCATAGGCTTAAAGTTTAAGCGCATCGGCCACGAGGTTAACCCTGGTATGGCCAATATGATTAATAGCTCGGATGTTGTTGTTGTCAGTACTTTTCAAGTAGATTTGGAAAGTGGTACTAGTGAATTTCATATTGTTTATCCCTATGCCATGTTAGAGCCAATTAAAGATCAATTGGTTTCTGGCAGTCAAAAAGAAGAATCAAATGAAGATGAGCGCTGGCAGCATTCGTTACAGCGTGAAACGTTAAGAGCATCTATGCCACTTAATTTAACCCTGACAGAGAGGGTTGTTACCTTAGCTGATATTGTTGAGTTGCGTGCCGGAGATGTTATTCCTGTTGAAATACCTGAAGTACTGACTCTAAAAGCCAATAAAGTGCCGGTATTTACCTGTAAGCTCGGTACTTCAAGAGGGAATTTAGCCGTTAAGATTATCGATAAAATAGATCACAACGAGTAACAGTGTATCGCTTTTAAAAAGAATATTTAGGCAGAGCCTAAATGATCTTAGGAAATTTTTCTGCCTATATAGGGCACAAATTTTTAGAACCAAAAGAAACTAGAACGACCTCACTTTACGAAGTGACAGCGAGCCTTTCTCAAGGGGCTTGCTCTAAAGGTGTATATCAATGATTAAAACAAATCTAATTGCCTGTCGTATGGAGTCAGCATGAGTGATGAAACAGAAGGTGCAGTAGACCAAGATGCGATGGCAGATGATTGGGCTGCGGCAATGGAAGAACAAACAGGCACTGAAGAGGGTGTTGACGTTGATATAGATAGTATCAATGAGGCAGCTAAACCTGTTGAGCTAGATGAACTATCTGATGATGGAATGCCGCTAGGAGATCCTAAATTAGATGTGATTTTGGATATCCCGGTAACCTTGTCTATGGAAGTGGGAAGTACTGATATTGCGATTCGCAATTTATTGCAATTGAGTCAAGGCTCTGTGGTAGAACTAGATCGAGTCGCTGGTGAACCTTTAGATGTAAAAGTTAACGGTACTTTGATTGCTCATGGAGAAGTGGTAGTGGTTAATGATAAATACGGTATTCGGTTGACGGATGTTATCAGTCCTCAGGAAAGAATAAAGCGCCTACGTTAATGAACTGTAAACAGAGTCTGCGGACAGCTTTTTTATTACTGATAGCATCGGTTAGTACACAGAATTTTGGTGTCGAACTCTCTGAAAAATTAACTGTTGGTGGTCTGCAATCTCAGTTGCTAGATACATCGTCTCTGGGGTCTTCTATCTGGCAAATGGCGCTTGGCTTAGCGCTGGTGTTATTAGTGATATTTGGTCTCTCCTGGTTAATGAGGAGAGTGACAGGTATTCAGGGCTCCAAGGCGCACATCAAAATCATATCGGCAGTCAATGTAGGGGCAAAAGAGCGCGCTGTATTAATTGAAGTGGGTGGCGAGCAACTTTTATTGGGAGTTGCCAGTGGGCAAGTTAGTTTGCTGCACAAGCTTCCTGTACCTATTAATATTCAAGCTGCTAAGTTCTCCGATAGTTTAAAAAAAGCGAGTGTTAAATTGTCTCGGCAAAGCACTGCAGCTAAACCAGAAAACAGCGTCTAACGCATCCCTAATAAACGTGACTAGGTTAAAGGATTTCACCAATAATGATTAAGCTGTTTACCCTCTTTTTGGTGTTAATTTCCCCGCAATATTTATTTGCTGCCGATTTAGGCATTCCCGCAGTAAGTTTGTCTATTGCAGAAGATGGCACACAGAACTATTCTGTGACCATTCAGATTCTTGCGCTGATGACTATGCTGACGTTTTTGCCAGCGATGGTCATGATGATGACATCATTCACCCGAATAATTGTGGTGTTTGCTATCTTGCGTCAGGCCATGGGTTTACAGTCAACACCTTCAAATCAAGTATTGGTCGGCTTGGCATTATTTTTATCCTTTTTTATCATGAGTCCCGTCTTAGATGAAGTGAATGCCGTCGCTGTGCAGCCTTATATTAATGAGCAATTAGCACCGCTTGAGGCACTTGATGCAGCACAGAAGCCTTTTCGAAAATTTATGATGGCGCAGACACGTGAGTCGGATCTTAATTTGTTTTTGAAAATTGCCAATATTCCCGATGTTGAAAAACCTGAAGATGTCCCTTTCAATGTATTAGTGCCCGCATTTGTCACTAGTGAGCTCAAAACAGCCTTTCAAATTGGCTTTATGTTATTTATCCCCTTCTTAGTTATCGATTTAGTGGTGGCTAGTGTATTGATGGCGATGGGTATGATGATGTTATCCCCAGTTATTATATCGCTTCCCTTTAAAATTATGCTCTTTGTATTAGTGGACGGTTGGGCTATGATTGTCGGTACATTAGCCGCCAGTTTCAGAATGTAGAGGATGGAATATGACCCCCCAATTCGTATTAGATCTTTTTGGAGAAGCATTCTGGACCGTGGTTATGCTGGTCAGTATGATTGTATTACCTAGTCTTCTGATGGGCTTAGTGATAGCGACTTTCCAGGCAGCGACACAAATCAATGAGCAAACACTTAGCTTTCTACCGCGCCTATTGGTTATTATTTTTGTCATTATGATTATGGGCCCATGGATGGTGACTAAGCTTACTGATGTATTTAGATTGATTTTTGCCTCTATCCCTATTGTTATTGGATTATAAGCGGTGTTAGATCTCAGCTTTCTGCAAATAGAGCAGATGGTCGGGGATTATTTGCTGCCTTTTTTTCGCATTGCCGCGTTTATGATGTCAATGCCGCTAATCAGTACTCAGTACGTCCCTAAAAATATACGGCTAATATTAGCCACTTCTTTTACGCTGGTAATAGTGCCAGTACTCCCCGCAATTCCAATCGTTGATGGTGTTTCATTATCTACCTATCTGTTAGTGATTGAGCAGATGTTAATAGGCATAGTGCTGGGCTTTACCTTGCATGTCATGTTTCAAATATTTGCTATTGGTGGGCAGATGATCGCCAACCAAATGGGCTTAGGTTTTGCATCGGTAAACGATCCGGCAAACGGCGTTTCTATCGTGGTCGTCGGTCAATATTATATGATGCTGTCGATGATGTTATTCGTGACTATGAATGGACATTTGATAATGTTTGAAACGCTGGCGCAGAGTTTTACCGTATTACCTGTAGGTGTTTCTGCTTTGGATCATATTCGATTTATGGATGTGGTCAACTCTGGAACTTGGATGTTTCAATCAGCGGTCGTGATGGCGTTACCCGCCGTTACCTCGCTATTAATTGTCAATGTATCCTTTGGTGTGATGAGTAAAGCAGCACCTCAATTAAACATAATTGCAGTGGGTTTTCCTTTTACCATGACATTAGGTATTTTTATTACTTGGATGACCTTCTCTGGTTTCTTACATCAATTTGAAATATTTAGTGAGCACGCTTTAAGTTTCGCAAAACAAGTTTTAGTCTCACCTTGAGGTCGTAATGGCAGAAGATAGCGGTCAAGAGAAAACGGAAGACCCCACCCCCAAGCGCCTGAAAGAGGCGCGAGAAAAAGGCGATATACCCCGCTCTAAAGAGCTTAATACTACTGTCTTGCTAATGGTATCAGCGGCGGCTGTGTTGGCCTTTGGCGCTAACGCAATTACTGATCTAGGGGTGATGATGGTTGATAATTTCTCTCTGTCAAGAGAGGAAATGTTTGATCCGAAATATATGATTGTCAATTTTGCCTCTTCCATTATTGAGGCTGTTTGGGCGGTATTGACTTTTATGGCTGTGGTTCTAGTGGCCGCGTTTGTCGGTCCGATTAGTTTAGGTGGGTGGAATTTTAGTGCGCAAGCGATCGCGCCTAAGGGCAGTCGAATGGATCCTATCGCTGGCCTCAAACGTATGTTTTCACTTAAGTCGTTGGTGGAACTTGCCAAGGCGATTGGTAAGTTCATGATAGTGACAGGACTGGCTTTGTTTTTCTTAAATACAGTGCAGAATGATTTGTATTCACTGGGAAAAATGGATGTATTTGTCGCCATGTCAGAATCCATTAACTTGATTGGCTGGGCTTTTTTAATCATCAGTTTAAGTTTGATTCTTATCGCGCTCCTCGATGTGCCCTATGTATTGTATGAATCGGCTGAGAAGCTAAAAATGACTTTGCAGGAAGTCAAAGACGAGATGAAAAATACAGAAGGTAAACCCGAAGTTAAAGGGCGTATCAGACAAATGCAACGTGAGATTTCACAGCGTCAGATGATGAAAGATGTGCCTCAAGCTGATGTTATTATTACCAACCCTACTCATTACTCAGTCGCGCTAAAATACGAAGATAATCACCGTAATGCTCCGATTATTGTCGCTAAAGGAAGTGATTTTGTCGCACTTAAAATTCGAGAAATTGGCAAGGAACATGACGTACCTATATTGATGTCGCCTCCATTGGCTCGCGCATTATATTACAGTACTGAAATTGGTGATGAAGTGCCAAGTGGTTTGTTTAAGGCGGTTGCGCAAGTACTTGCTTATGTATTTCAACTGAAGCGTCACAAGCAGCAAACTGCTGAAAAACCAATTATGCCGAAAGAGCGAGATATTGAAATTCCAACAGAGTTTCAACACGACAAATAAATTAGAAAATAGGGACTGTTTCGCAACAAAGTACAGATTACGGGTTAGTTCTTATCGGTTTTAGATCTCTCTGTTAGTGTAGTTGCGTGTTCGTAGCTACAGTTAGAAAGTTAGTCTTAGATAAATTAATATTCACTCATTAATCTCAAATGAATCCAAACAAGTCTAAACTCAGTACAATGGTATACATGTGTTGGTAAATATCATCATCAAAATTGTACAAAAGGTAGGGATTACATATGAGAGTACTTGTTAGTTTCATCACATTTTTATGGGTTGGCAATGTTTTTGCCGCAGAGCCTGTTTATACCAGCTTTTTTAGTAACAAAGCGCTCGGTGGCTATGACAGCGTTGCATACTTTACGCAAGCCAAGCCCATACCTGGCAACAAGGCCATGTCGTTTCAATATAAAGGAGTTAAATGGTTATTTTCTTCTGCTGAAAACTTAGCTAAATTTAAAGCCAACCCGACAAAATATGCACCGCAGTACGGAGGTTATTGCGCTTGGGCAGTCGCTGCTAAAAGCGACCTAGTGGCTGGAGATCCACTGCGTTGGAATATAATTGAAAATAAGCTATATCTTAACTACGACAAAAACATTCAGACCAAGTGGCAAAAAGACATATCTGGCTTTATAAAGAAAGCCGATCAGACTTGGCCTAAATTAGTGATGCAGTAAATTAAAGAGACTCTGCGTACAGTTGTTATGGGGTATGCAGAGGCCTCTAATAATGATCAAAGCTTGACGCTAGGTCTTTGTTGAACGCTCTCGAACCAGCGAGCTAGGTGAGTGAGCTCAGCAGGGATGTCAATTTTTAGGTTTTTGGCAAATGTGATCAATATATAGCCACTAATGTCGACGATTGAAAATTGTTCACCTGCAATATAAGTGTGTTTAGATAGTTGCTTGTCTAAGCAAGGTAAAAAGTTAATCAAACGCAGCTTAGATTCTTCCCCCCAACTGGCAATACAGGTCTCGCGATCAGCGTAGACACCGGATATATTTCTAAAGGCTTGAAAAGCTGGGATTAAACCTTGTAACTCAACCATCCGATGCCACATTTCGATTTGCGCCTGCTCTAGTGCAGTATTACCAAATAATGAACTAACGGGGTTGGTGGTGCTCTCTAAATAACGACAAATGGCCACTGATTCGCTTAAGAAAACGCCATCATCGAGCTCTAATAATGGAATTCTACCGTTGGCTGATTTATCGAGAAATTCTTGTGTTAAATTTTCCCCCGCTCTGATGTCAACAGATACAGTAGGTATAACCAAGCCGATTTCATTTAAAAAAATTCGCACACGCTTGGCACTCGGAGATGCGGCTAGTTCATATATCTTCATTAAAACAATTCCTGACTGATTGGTTAGTAATTAATGTATTACGTTTTACGTTTGCATTCAATAGGTCTGTCGACGAAATAATAGCAGTGTCGATTATCAAGCGTAGTAAGCGCGGGTAAGTGAGCTCATCTTCTTCGCTTTTAAGGAGCCATATTCAGCTATAACACTTGAGTTTTTTATCGTTTGAAGATTAAATTAACCAGACTTACTCAAGTTCAATCAAAAAAATTAGAGGATGGTATGGCTAGGAAGAAAAATTTTGACCCTGAACATGTGTTGCAGCTTGCTGTGAATATATTTTGGGAAAAAGGTTATGCTGATACATCTCTTACCGATTTAACTACCCATTTAGGGATTAATAAATTCAGCTTGTATAGTACTTTTGGCGATAAGAAAACCTTATATCTAAAGGCGCTAGCATATTATATAGATAATCAATCAATCCCGGCGTTGGCGCGTTTGAATGAGCCAGATGCTGGCTTAATAGAATTAGAGATATACATTAATAATTTTATAGAATTACAGAGTCATCAGACCAGCGGCTGCTTCGTGCAAAATGCCATATTGGAGCTATCCTTAAGTGATGAGAAAGTAAGAACAGAAGGTAGCCGATTGTATTCATATATTCTTGATTCGTTTCAAAAGGTATTAACAAACGCGCAACGGCAAGGGCAAATTAGGAATAAAGAGGATGTTGAAGTGATTAGTCATTTCTTATTATTACAGTTGCAAGGGATAAGAGTCTTAGGTAAAGCTAAGCAGTACGCTGTTATACGAAGTTCAGCTTTAGTTATTTTTGAATACTTATCTAAGTTAAGGTATTAACGCCTCCCTCAATGTTCATTTATCATTCATTAACACGAAATTAACTGTTTGATATGGCGGTTGTTTTTTTAACAAATCACCCTTATGCCGTTTCTAAATGGTATTATAAATCTTCGATGTTAATGACTGTGATTGGTTACACTTAATTTTAGTGGTCTCGTTTGGAAATAAGCAGTCTAAAAGCAATAAATAAAATTTTTTGCAAATAATCAGGCTCGAATTTTAGGGTATTAGGATTTTGGATTGTTGTGCATATCTAAATTAACGACGATTAGGTGTGTCAGTATTTATAATAAAAAGTAATTTAACACCTAGCATTTGTTGATTAATTATTGGCTAGAGTGACACATAAAAAGTAGAGGTGACGTATGAGTCTAGTACTTGGGAAACTAAAGATTGGGCAAAAGTTCGTTCTCAGTTTTATTGCACTGGGAGTTATACCAGCAACCATTATTGGTTTGGTTAGTTTAAATCAGGCAAATAAGGGGATGGAGTCTCTTGCTTTTAATTCGTTGGAGTCAGTTCGCGAAATTAAGAAGGCTCAGTTAGAGCAGTATTTTAAAGATAGACGTAATGATATGAATGTACTAGTGGCAGTGGCTGGTACATTGAGGTTACAAGCACTAGAAAAACTGAAAGCGGTTAGAGAAATAAAAAAAACAGCCATAGAAAATTATTTTCATCAAACTGGATTGCAAGTACAGTCTTTTACTGAAAATGCCTCAACCAAAAGTTCCCTAGTTGAGTTCAGAGATAACTTTGGTTTAATCAAATTTGTGAATAAGCTTGATGAGGCTGCTATCACTAAAATGCGCTCAGAGTTAGAAACCTTTTATGCAAAAGATGTGACTCAATACTTTAGTGATAAAACAGGTGAGGCTGCTGGGAGTGAAATACAAAAATACATAGCGGTATTGGACGATGAGGCGGTGGTTTCCCAATATTATTATCTGGTTAAAAATAAAGCGCCTATGGGGAGTAAATCAAAACTCAATCGCGGCTCAGATAAATCCAAATATTCTAAAGCGCATTATAAATCTCATCCGGGGATACGCAACTTTCAAGAAAAATTTGGCTATGAAGATATCTTGATGATCGAGTCGCGTAAACATCGCGTCATCTACTCGGTTAAAAAGAACATTGATTATGGAACGGACTTAACCAAAGGGCCATTGGCTGACTCTCCTCTGGCAAAAATATATCAAAAAGCATTAAAAGCGGGTCGTAAGGAGTCATATTTAAGCTCAGATTTTGAAATATATTACCCCTCTGTGAATTCTCCGCAAATGTTTATCGCAGCTCCTATGCGGCACTATGGTGGGGTGATAGGAGTGGTAGTCTTTCAAATTAATATTGATCAAATCAATATAGTAATGAATCAGCGAGCAGGACTGGGAGATACCGGCGAGACTTACCTTGTTGGCAACGATCATAAAATGCGCTCAGATTCAGCGACAAGTGAAGCTAAAACGGTTCAATTATCCTTATTAAATGGTGATAATTCAGGGGCAGTCTCAGAGGGAATTGATAAGGCTTTGGCAGGGGAGACTGGCACTGGAATCATCACCAATTATCTTGATAAACCGGTGCTGTCTGCTTGGGTGCCGATTAAATCGGCAGGTTTACAGTGGGTATTAATGGCTGAGATAGACGTGGCAGAAGCGCTTAGTCCGGTTGACGAATTTGATACAGCCTTTTATCAAAATTACGCTGAGCAATATGGATATCCAGATTTATATCTGATCAACCCTGATGGGTACATTTTTTACTCTGTGTCTGAAGGTAACGATCTAAAAACTAATATCATTAACGGTAAATTCAATAATAGTAGCTTAGGTCGACTGGTTAAGAAAGTGAGCCGCAGTAAAGTGTTTGGCTTTGCGGACTTTTCAATCTATGCGGCTGATGGAAATAAAGCCAGTGCGTTTATGGCGCAGCCTTTGATTTCGGGTGATGGCAATACTGAGTTAATTATCGCTCTGAAGCTACCGCTAAAAGGTATCAATGATATAACCGGTATTAGAGATGGTATGGGGGAAAGTGGCGAGTCCTATCTGGTCGGGCCTGATTTTAAGATGCGTTCTGACTCATACCTTGATCCAGATAATAGATCTGTGGCTGCTTCTTTTTCTGGTAGTGTCGAAAACAACGGTATTAATACTCAGGCGGTTGTCGCTGCTCTAGCGGGCGAGTCTGGTACTAAAATTATTAACAATGCCTTGGGAGACAAGGTGCTTTCAGCTTACGCTCCTATTGATGTTAGTGGTGTCACTTGGGCGCTGATGGCTGAAATTAAAGAGTCGGAGGCATTTGCAGCATCGACTCGTTTGAAGTGGCTAACAGTTGCTATTTTATTAGTCTCTGTCGTGCTCATTATTATCTTTGGGGTAGTAATGGCAGGAAGAATAAGCAGACCGCTAGTCAGTGCTGCTAAGCTCGCTCATAAGGTGGCATCGGGCGATTTGTCTTCAAAAATAGTGGTTGAACGCAGTGATGAAATAGGCGACTTGCAAGGTGCGCTAAAGGAAATGAATGACGGACTGACCGTGATGGTGTCAAGGATAAGCCTATCTGCGGAGCAGCAGGCCGCTGCGGCAGAGGAGCTTTCACTGATTACAGAGCAAACCCGTATTCACGTTCGTGAACAAAATGAAGGCACTGAGCATGTAGAGAAAGCAATACTCGATATGACAAATACCTTTCAAGAGGTAAGCGCAGGTACCCAGGAAGCGCTCAGTGCGGCTCAGCAGGCAAATAAAGAAGCGGCTTTAGGATCGTTGGAGGTAGAAAATACTATCGCTTCTATCCATAGTTTCTCTGCGGAAGTTGATCATATGGCCGAGACATTAACAGAAGTCGAAAAAGGCGCTAATGATATTGGTGGTATTGTCGGTGTTATCAACGGTATAGCAGATCAGACCAATTTGTTGGCGCTTAATGCGTCCATAGAAGCGGCGAGAGCGGGGGATCAAGGAAGGGGTTTTGCGGTTGTTGCAGACGAAGTGCGCTCTCTCGCTCAAAGTACTCAGGGCTCTACCTTGCAAATTGAGAAGATGGTTGCTCAATTGCAAAAAGGAGCAGAGGCCTCAGCAAAAGCGATGAACCGGGGTAAAGAGCAAATGTCCCAGGTAGTCAAACAAGCTGAGAATACAGGGGCGGCTCTGGTACGCATAACTGATGCCATCAGCCAGATTCAAATAATTACCGAAAAAATAGCGCAAGCTAATGATCATCAATCAAAAATCACCGAAGATGTGAATAAAAATATCCAGCATATTAGTGGTTTATCTAAGCAAACGGGTACTGCTTCTGAACAAATTTTAGAGGCTAGCGAAGAGCTGGCAAGGTTGGCTGCTAGTCTGCAAGAGGAGACTCACAGATTTAAAGTTTAGATTAAAAGTTTAGATTAAAACGCGCTTCAGGCGCGTTTTTTATGGCTCACCTAAACAAGGCAAGCTCTGCTATTGTCAATTCGCGATATTGGCCAGGGGCAAGATTGTTGCATAACACTAGATCGCCTATAGAAACCCTGTGTAAAGATGTTACTGGGTTTCTAAATCGACCAAACATACGTTTAATTTGATGATAGCGCCCTTGTGTTAATTCGACCTGGGCTACTCTCTCGCTAATAATGGTTAAATGAACCGGTTTGGTGGTGATGTCTTCATATGAAAAGTACATACCGTTGGCGAAAGCGCTGATGTAATCGCTACAAAGGGGGTTCTCTAACTCTACTAGATAAGTCTTTTTAATCTCGCTGTCAGGGTTGCTCAAGGCTCGAGACCACTTTCCGTCATTGGTCAAAAGCAGTAAGCCTGAAGTGTTTAGATCTAATCTTCCCGCAATGTGTAAATTAGCGTACGCGTCTGTGTTAATAAGATCTAATGCCGTTTGATGAATATCGTCTTTCGTCGCGCTAACAACCCCTACAGGCTTGTGGAGCATAATGTAGTGAGCAGATTGCTGTTGTACTATCTGATTGTCTAATGTGACTGTATTAAAAGGCCCTATAAGCTGCTTCGGATCGCTGGCAATGATGGAATCAACTTGTATGCGTTTTTGAGCTAGCAGCATACGTACATTTCCGCGTTTAATGTTTTGTTTTTTGCTGATGAATCGATCGAGCCGATCGTACTTTGATTGCATATTAAATGGCTTCATTAGGGCTGGTTGAATTTAGCCGTTGCAGCTTAATCAGAAATGGTCAAATTATCAAAAATATTTTGGAATAATCACGCTGTAATTTTATTTCTTAATTATACGAAAAATATAACTAAGGCTTAAGTTCGTACCATAAGCCAATCAGTTCCCTTGGCTTAAAAGTCCTCATTCAATTTTAATGGCTAAATGGTCAATGAAACTGAATTCCTACTAGTAAGCCATAAAAGTTAATGGTAAATATGCCATGTCCTAGATTGTAGAGGTGCTTGAGAGTGGGGCAGAAAGTAATTGTTTAGGTGTAGTGTTGCAGAGACAATTCTTTTGATTGCAGGAGGATATTATTAGGTTAAAACTGATGGTTATAGGAAAAATATATAGGGAATTAATTGTTATTCATCTACAGAGGGTGTTCTAAAAGATATTTGTTAGTGCTAGAAGAGGGTAGTGGGTATTGTAAATAAGTGGTGGGCCCAGAAGGACTCGAACCTTCGACAAACGGATTATGAGTCCGCTACTCTAACCAACTGAGTTATGGGCCCTGAACTGTTTCTTGCAATAAGAATTCAGAGGTTTGCTTAGAAAATCTTTAACCAAAAGAGTAGTTTGGGTGATCCTCTAATCAAGAGGCGCCATCATACATAGCAATGCGTGATGGCGCAATAGTGTTTTTAGTTTTTTTTGATTACTCGTCTAAAAAGCTACGCAAATGGTCTGAGCGGCTTGGGTGGCGTAGCTTGCGCAGTGCCTTGGCTTCGATCTGTCGAATACGTTCACGTGTAACATCAAACTGTTTACCCACTTCTTCTAGTGTGTGGTCAGTGTTCATGTTTATACCAAAGCGCATCCGTAAGACTTTTGCTTCACGAGCCGTAAGGCCTGCTAGAACTTCTTTGGTTGCCTCGCATAAACCTTCTCCGGTTGCCGCATCGACTGGGGAGGAGTGGTTTACATCTTCAATGAAATCGCCAAGGCTAGAATCTTCGTCATCGCCAATAGGGGTTTCCATTGAAATCGGTTCTTTGGCAATTTTGAGTACCTTGCGAATCTTGTCTTCGGGAATCTCCATTCTTTCAGAGAGTTCTTCAGGGGTTGGCTCGCGGCCCATTTCTTGTAACATCTGACGAGAGATGCGGTTTAATTTATTGATGGTCTCAATCATGTGTACTGGTATGCGAATAGTACGTGCTTGGTCGGCAATTGAGCGAGTTATCGCCTGTCTAATCCACCAAGTGGCATAAGTTGAGAACTTGTAGCCGCGGCGGTATTCAAATTTATCAACAGCCTTCATGAGGCCGATGTTGCCTTCTTGGATTAGATCTAAGAACTGTAGCCCGCGATTGGTGTACTTCTTGGCAATAGAAATAACTAGGCGTAAATTCGCCTCAACCATTTCTTTTTTGGCTCTGCGTGCTCTTGCTTCGCCAATGGACATGCGGCGGTTAATGTCTTTCAGTTCAGCAAGGGCGATGCCTGTTTCCTGCTGAAGTTGTTTAAGGCGTCGCTGTGCTCTATGTAAGTCCGGTAAATGGCTTGCTAATGCATCTGAGTATTGTGTTTTAGCGTCGATTAATTCCTGGAACCAAGCTTGGTTTATCTCGTTACCAGGAAATGTTTTAATGAATTCCTTGCGCGGGATCTTACATTTCTGCGTACAAATTCGCATTATGTTGCGCTCTTGAGTACGAATTCTGCTGATGTAAGCTCTGACGCGGCTAACCAGTCTTTCATAGAAACGCGGCGATAGTTTTACCGGTGAAAATACGAGGCTGAGTTCTATTTGAGCTTTCTCAGCTTGTAAGCTATTAATGCCGTGCTTTTCTACGGCATTGTAATATTCATCAAGGCCGTTTTGGATTTTTGTAAAACGTAACTTGGCTTCTTCTGGATCAGGTCCGCGCTCTTTTTCATCTTCATCATCATCACCCTCTTTCTTTGCTTGGGCGTTGTTTTGATTATTTTGATTGTTTTGATTGATAGGAGTCGCTGGAACAGGGTCTGGACCATCAGGGTCTATGTAGCCACTGAAAATATCACTGAGTCGGCCCTCTTCCTCTGTCACCTTGTTATAAGCTTCGAGTATTATTTCGACGGAGCTCGGAAATGCAGAAAGTGCTGACATTACTTCGCGAATTCCCGCTTCGATTCGCTTGGCGATGATGATTTCGCCTTCTCGAGAGAGTAACTCAACAGTACCCATTTCACGCATATACATGCGAACGGGGTCTGTAGTGCGACCTGCGTCAGATTCTACAGCGGCAAGTGCGGCAACATCATCATCATCCGTTTCCTGCGTTGAGTCGCCCTCTTTCATAAGCAAGGTTTCAGCGTCAGGTGCTACTTCTGATACGGTAATTCCCATATCGTTAATCATGCGGATGATATCTTCGATCTGTTCTGGATCGGCGATGTCTTCAGGCAGGTGGTCGTTGACCTCGGCGAAAGTTAAATAGCCCTGCTCTTTACCTCTGGCGATTAATTCCTTAAGGCGAGATTGCTGCTGCGAAGTATTTGACATATTAGCCCTGCGATCCATAAAACGGTTATAAAAAATTAGCGCGCAATTATAACGCTGCAAGTTCAACATTGCCAGCGGTATATGCGGGCTTTGCTCTAAGTCTTAGTCTGGTTTAGCGCTTTGGTTTAGCGCTTGGTTTAACTTATAAGTATATGTAGTTTAACGGTGAGTAAAGACACGATTTTCTGTGCTCAAGTCAATGCTGCAAATGTTTAAATAAAGATAGCTTAAGTGTTGCTTTACAGCAATTGCGCTGAAAGGTTTAGTCTTTGGGCTATAGGTTGGTCTTTATTGGTTTGCTGGTAGATTGTATATAGGTACTGCTTTGTGATTTTCAAGTATAGAGAGGTAAATGGATGAGGATTCAGGTGTTTTATTGCAGAAATGTGGCAAAGCCAGAAAACTATTATTGCATTTTTTTGTGTTGCTCGGCAATTTTTTCCACAAACAGGCGTGCCTGGGCTTTGGCCTCACTTGATAGATTGCTTTTAAGTGAGGTTTTTTGGCGTTTTAGCTCGGCGTAGATTAAATCGTTCTGACGCTCTTTTAGCTTTTCCCAGCTATCGAAAAATATTTTATTGTAATTGTTATCAGGGCAGGGGTTTAGGCGCGAGACCTCGCTAATGATCAGTAGTTTGCTCGCGTGTTCGGGGCTTTCTTGCCAGTCGATGAGCATTTGTCCCAGGCTGGCTTGCGGGTGTTTCTGCCAGTAGTTGACCAATAGTGCTAATACGTCGGTATTATCTTCATTAATCAGGGCGATGTCGGTGATCTCTTCTGCTTCGATGATGAGTTGCGGATTATGTAAGATCAAGGAGATCAGTCGATTGACCAGTGAAATGTTGGCTGTTCGCTTTTTGTTCGAAGAGTAGGTGGGGCGGGTTCTTTGTTGTGGGCGTTCTTGGGTGTTGTTGTACTGTGTCGGGCCTTGGTATTGCGTAGGCTCGGGATTGTATTGGCTCTGGTAGCTATTGTCATAGCTCTCGTGTAGTTGGTTGCTACTAGTGAGCTGCGCAATAGAGAGGCCGGTAAGTTCGCTTATTCGGTCTCTCATCATTTGCTGGAGGAGGCTTGGTTGCATCTCTTGAATAAGGGGGAGTGCCTTGCTGCTGAAGATGGCTCTCCCGTCAATGGACTCCATGTCGATATTTTCGGATAACGAGTTGAAAAAGTAGGTAGACATGGGTGTGGCGCTGTTGATCATCTCTTCAAAGTGCTGTTTGCCTTTCTCTCGCACTAGCGTGTCTGGGTCTTCTCCCTCTGGCAGGAATAAAAATTTTGCTTGTTGGCCGTCTTTGATAGTGGGCATAACTGTTTCAAGGGCGCGTTTAGCCGCTTTAAGGCCTGCTTGGTCACCGTCAAAGCAAAAAATAATTTCCGGGACTATTTTATAGAGTCTCTCCAGATGTTGCAGGCTTGTTGAAGTGCCCAGAGTGGCCACGCTATAGTTGATGTCAAATTGAGCTAGGCTGACAACATCCATGTAGCCTTCGACAATTAAAATCTTGTCGAGTTTGCGGTTGTGTTTTCTGGCTTCAAAGAGGCCGTACAGCTCTCTGCCTTTATGGAATGTATCGGTTTCAGGTGAGTTTAAGTATTTGGGTTTTCCGTCGCCTAAAATTCGTCCGCCAAAAGCGATTACTCTGCCGCGCATGTCTCGAATAGGGAACATGATTCTATCGCGGAATCTGTCGTAGAGACTGTCTTTCTCTTCATGGCGTATTAACATGCCGCTGCGCTCAAGGTGTGCTTGATCGGTGTCGGTAATGCCTAGGGCTTTTATTAAATTGTCCCAGCCTGGAGGAGCAAAGCCTATGCCAAAGCGTTTGGCGGTCTCACCATCTAGCCCTCGGCCTTTTAAATAATTTATTGCCGTGTGTTTGGCGCTGCTGTTTTTTAGTTGGGATTGGAAAAACGCAGCGGCTAAATCAAGTGCTTTGAACTGGGCTTGGTAGAGTTGCTCGTTTTTTCTCTGCGGCGAGTTATCTTTGGGTATGTCGAGGCCGGCGAGTTTTGCAAGGTCTTCAACTGCTTGTGGAAAAGGAAGGTTTTCGAATTCGGTGATAAAACTGATGGCATTGCCGCCTGCTCCACAGCCAAAGCAGTAATAAAATTGTTTGTCGGGGCTGACTGAGAATGAAGGCGATTTTTCTTTGTGAAAAGGACAGAGGCCGCTGTAGTTTTTTCCGGTCTTTTTTAGGTTTACTCTATTTTCAATGATATCAACTATATCAGTGCGAGCGAGTAAATCGTCTATGAAAGATTGGGGTATTTTGCTGGCCATAAGTCGTCCAATAAAGCACAGAGCTACTACTTAGATATTGTCTCTAAGGTTGGTTGCTATGGCTAAAAGTAAGTAAAAAGCGTGGTGTTCTTAAGTTGCTATTAGCTGTACTTTAGCTGCTCAGCTGTTGCTTTACTAGCTTTGATATAATCCCCATGTCAGCTCTGCCTTGTACTTGGGGTTTAATCAGTGCCATGACTTTACCCATATCAGCCATGCTACTAACTTGGCTCTGGGTAATGGCTGAAGTAATTATTGCAGTTATTTCATTGGTGCTAAGCGGTTGCGGCAAGTAGTTTTTAATCACCTCCAGTTCTTGCTGCTCAATGTCCGCCAGATCAGTGCGGTTCGCTTCTTTGAATTGCGTTAGAGAATCTTTTCGTTGTTTGGACATTTTGTCCAGTACGATAAGTGCTCTTGTGTCATCCAGCTCTATACGTTCGTCTACTTCAATGCGCTTAAATTCTGCCAAAATCATACGAATGATGGACAATAGCGGTTTATCTTTAGCCCGCATGGCATCTTTCATTTCGGCTCTTATGCGCTTTTGTATCGCAGACATGTTGTGACCTATCGCTGGCGTCGTAATACCATTACTTGACACGACGCTGCTAAGAAATGGAAATAAATCAAATCTTAAGCATTTTTATAATATCTGAATGTTAATGACAGATTATTAATAAAGAGAGTGTTCTTTAATAAGTGTTTAGTAAAGACGAACTCTGCGAGAAATTTCACGAGATACTTTTTTAGCGTGACGTTTAACGGCAGCAGCTGCTTGACGCTTACGTACAGAAGTAGGCTTCTCGTAGAATTCACGACGACGAACTTCAGCTAGAACACCAGCTTTTTCGCATGAACGCTTGAAACGACGAAGTGCTACGTCAAATGGCTCGTTATCTTTTACTCTTACTGCAGGCATATTATTGAGACCTAATTAATTAAATTTACTCAACCTTGTCTTTTTTGGTTAAAAAACCAACAAGCAAAAAAGGTTGAGGCCAAATATTACAGCTAGTGACTGTTTTTGTCAAAATCTTAAGAGGGTAATTAACGGTATTTAGCAATTATTATCGGTGAGGATTTGTTTTGTTTTAGGATTGGTTGTTTTCTATGCTCAAAGCTTAATTGTTGCCTAAATATATGCGATCAAAAGATGTATCTGTCAGCAATTTGATAGATAATGTGCGGCTATTTACTCAACGATATAATTGGAATAATGCTATGCGCGTTTTAGGTATTGAAACTTCTTGTGATGAGACAGGAGTAGCTATTTATGATACTGAAAAGGGCCTTTTGGGCGATACCTTGTATAGTCAGGTCGCTATGCATGCAGAGTATGGTGGAATTGTCCCAGAACTTGCTTCGCGAGATCATATCAAGCGGTTGATTCCCCTGATTAAAGAGGTGCTAGTGCTTGCTAATACCAGTAAGCAGGAGATAGATGCGATCGCTTATACTGCAGGTCCTGGATTAATAGGGGCGTTAATGGTCGGTGCGTCAACAGCTCGAGCTATTGCTTTTGCCTGGGGGGTTCCCGCTATGACGGTGCATCATATGGAGGGGCATCTACTCGCGCCTATGTTAGAGGATTCTCCTCCAGAATTTCCTTTCGTTGCCCTGTTGGTCAGCGGTGGCCATACCCAATTAGTTGAAGTCAAGGCGATCGGTGAGTATCAACTGTTAGGTGAGTCCCTTGACGATGCTGCGGGTGAGGCTTTTGATAAGGCTGCCAAAATGTTGGGTATGGATTATCCCGGTGGGCCTTTGATTGCAAAGCTGGCGCAAAGTGGGGATCGAACTCGATTCAAGTTTCCAAGGCCAATGGTTGATCGGCCGGGGATGGACATGAGTTTTTCAGGCCTTAAAACCTTTACCTTAAATACTGTTAATAAATTTAAAAATGCCGATGGCTTAGATGACCAGACTAAAGCTGATATCGCGGCTGCCTTTGAAGAGGCTGTGGTTGATACCTTGGCGATTAAATGCCGAAGAGCGTTACAGCACACTAAATATAAGAAGTTGATTATAGCCGGAGGCGTAAGTGCCAACAGTCGTCTGCGAGAAAAATTACAGGCAATGGTTGAGAAGGAGCGTGCTTCATTGTTTTATGCGCGCCCAGAATTCTGCACGGATAATGGCGCAATGATTGCCTATGCCGGTGCGCAGCGTTTAGCCGCTGGGCAAAGTAGCGATTTGACCATTCTTGCTAGGCCTAGATGGCCGATGGATGAGCTTGAAGGTTTGTAGTAGATTTGTCTGTAAGTTTATAAGTAGAGTAATGACAGGAAGCACTGCATGGATATTGTGTACATACGCCAATTAAAAATCGAAACGGTGATTGGTATTTTCGATTGGGAAAGAAAAATAAAACAGACCGTGTGTTTGGATTTAGACATGGCGGTTGATATTGCTAAGGCTGCTGCCGGCGAAGATATCGACAGTACCATTAGTTACAAGACTGTCTCTGACCGGTTACTAGAGTACATTGGTAAAAGTGAGTTTTTGCTGGTAGAAACGATGGCGCAAGAGGTTGCAAATTTAGTGCGTGAAGAATTTTCCATAAGCTGGGTAAGATTAAGGGTGGGGAAGCCTGACGCTATTGCTCAAGCCAGTGATGTTGGTGTGCTTATTGAACGTGGTCTGAGGCCTACCATTGCTAATTACTCTGGGTGAATTAATCTTATCAAAACTGCGTTAGGGAAGTTTTTTTGATGGCGAAAGTCTACCTTTCTATTTCGAGTAATTTTCGTGCACAACTCAATATAAACTCTGCGCTAACAGCGTTGCGGGTAACTTTTGGGGAGCTTGAAGTTTCGAATGTTTATCGTAATTTGCCGCTGCACAAAGTTGGCTGTCACTACTTAAATTTGGTGGTATGTTTTGATACGCACTTCGATATACATAAGTTGGTGGCTGAACTTAAAAATATCGAAAATAGTTTGGGTCGAGTCAGAGGAGTTATGAAAATTCCTCAGGTGAGTATTGATCTGGATCTGCTGAAATATGTAACGGTTGATGAAAGTATCGATGTTTGCACGGAGATTACTCGACGAAGTTTCCTTTTATCGCCGATTTCTGAGATAGCAGGGCATGAAATAGATAAAAACAGCGGTCTAAACTATGCCGCTTTGTGGCAGAAGTTTGACAAAAGTATTCACCCCCTAGAAAAGGTAACGCTAGATCTTTAGGGATTTCTCTGAGGGTTTTGTCTTCCTTGGCTGTTTTTCTAGCTCTTAGCAGTGGCTAGCTTTCGGCGCAATATTGGAGCTGTATTCTCTTTATTTCAGCGCCTAATTGAGCGCCTTTAAAGCCTTCTAGGATCAGTGTTTTGTGGTCAATGGCGCGCAGCTTTTGCAGTAGCGTTTGCAGTTTCTCAAAATAATTTAATTCAGAGCAAGTTCCCAGGTAATCAAGTGCTTGGAAAACAGCTAATAGTGGTGCTGTTTTATCTGGGCTGCGCAACAAATCCGCAGTTTGGATGAATGCCAGTTTATCTACAGCGTCTGAGTTGGGCCAGTTGCTGATAATAGGTAAGCCTAAAACGCTGTGTTGAATAAGGTTGCGTACTTGATTGGGGCAGCGTAGTTGCTGACAAAAAGAATCTGCATTAGTCTTGATGTCGTCGAAATTATTGTCAGTTTGAGCGACATTAAACAGCCAGGCAAGGCGCTCCTGTGCAGAGGCAAGTTGATTTAACTGGGCGCTGAAGTCACTGCCTAGTTTGGCGGATATCTTGGCTATGTTATCTAGCACTTGCTCTAAGGCTGGAAATAGAATGTCTTGCGCTTGTGCGTCGTTAAGTATTTGAAAAAATACCAGAGGGCTCTGCTCCGTCAATGCGCGCTCTAATTCTTGCCATACTCGCTCTCTAGTGAGGTGTTCTAACTCTCCCGAAAGACTGATAGTTTGCATTAGCGAAATGGTTTGCGCGGCGACACTAAAACCTAAATGCGCGTACCTTGCTCCGAAGCGTGCTACTCGTAATACTCTTAATGGATCTTCACTAAAGGCGGGTGATACATGGCGCAATATCTTGCGTTGCAGGTCTTGCTGACCGTTGAATGGATCGGTCAGTTGCCCTGAAGCATCCTCTGCAATAGCATTAATGGTTAAATCTCTGCGAGAGAGGTCCTGTTCTAAAGTGACATCTTTGTCGGCATAAAAAGAAAACCCTTTGTAACCCTTGCCATTTTTACGCTCAGTACGTGCGAGGGCATATTCTTCTTTGGTTTTGGGGTGGAGAAATACGGGAAAATCCGAGCCTACAGGGGTATAACCTAGTGCTAGCATATGCTTTGCGTCAGCGCCTACCACCACCCAGTCTCTATCTATTACCGGATAATTGAGCAGCTTGTCGCGTACCGCCCCACCTACTAGGTATGTTTTCATTGAGTGCTAATGATGTCTTGTGGGTAAAGATTCTGCCAAGCTTCAAAGCCGCCATTGATGCTAGATACCAGGCTAAAGCCTTGAGAGCCAATAAATTCGGCCGCGCCTTTGCTGCTAATGCCGTGATAACAAAGTACTAAAATAGCCTGGTCTTTGGCAACAGGGGAAAGTAGTTGCTGTAGGTTATCATTGTTTAAGTTTACTGCCAGTTTAGGGTGAGCTTGGTCAAAGCTCTGGCTGTCGCGGATGTCCAGTAATATGGCGCCCTCGTCGAGTAATTGTTTAGCGTGATCACACTCGATACATTGAAAATCTGCCATGTTGCCTCCGCAGTGATGGGTTAGATAGATAGATATAAATAATTGTAACTAATTTTTTAAACTTGGGGTGCTGTAAAATTGTTGTGTTTCAAGACACATAGCCGTTAATCTCTCGCCCCATACACAGCCGGTGTCTAGTGCAATGATATTGCTATGATCGGTCTGTCCCATAAGGGCAGCCCAGTGACCAAATAAAATCATTGGCAGTGCTGGTGTTGAGTTGTTGGGCCCTTTATCATAAAACTCAAACCAGGGGGTTAGTCCTTTGGGTTGTTGGCCTATTTCGCCCTTAAAATTTAAATCCAACTGTAGCTCGCTGTTACAAAAACGCATTCTAGTTAATGTATTGGTAATGCAGCGCAGTCTATCTAGGCCTGTTAGATATTCATGCCACTGGCTGGGGGTGTTACCGTACATCTGGTTAAAGTACTGGGTGTAGAAATCGCTTTGTAGTACAGCTTCTACTTCTCTGGCTCTGGCAATAGTCTGGTTTACAGACCAGTCTACGGGAATGCCTGCATGTGTCATGATGATATTAAGTTGAGGGTCAAACTGTACTAAAGGTTGTGCTTTTAGCCAGTGCATAAGTTCATCGCAGTCGCTCGCTTGCAGAAGCGAGGCGAGTGTGTCTGATTTCTTAAGCGTTGCCGAGCTGTAATAAATAGCGAGCAAGTGCAGATCGTGATTGCCCAATACCACTTTGGCTCTATCACCAAGTTGCTTGATAAATCTGAGTGTTTCTAAAGATTTAGGGCCGCGATTAACTAAGTCGCCAGCAAGCCAAAGCTGATCTTGATCGCTAAAGTTGATCTTTTGCAATAGGGCTTGAAATTCATCAAAACACCCTTGGATATCGCCTATTGCATAAGTCGCCATCTCAAATCCTAAGGGTCAGTGAAGGGTGTTTGGTTTGGCTAACGTAAAGGCTGCTATTTGTGCGACAAACTCTGATCCTTCCTCTGTGATCATGTTGTAGTGACCAAACATGCTGCCTACATCAGTTTCTAAAATAGCCCCAGAGCTATATTGGTAGCTGCTGTTTGCGCCGATAATAGGCTGGACACCTATGACGCCTTCTCCTTCTATCTCCTGCTGCTTTTGGTTGCCATCAGTGACTACCCAGCGTCTAGAAAGAAGCTGGATATCAAAGTCTGCACTGTTTTTGATAGTGATTGAGTAGGTGAAGACAAAGCGCTTCGCCTCCGCATCTGACTGCGCGGCCTCAAACTTTGACTCAACGGCAATCTCTATATTTTTTTCGAGACTGTTAGGTTGTTTTTGGTTCGGTTTGTATTGCATCTTAAGCTACCGTATCCGCTGTATCTGTGGTTTTGTTTTCGTAGACAAAGTCAGAGATTTTAATGAATTCAACAAGAGAGAGGGTTTCAGGCCTACGAATAGGATCTATATCAAGTGCTTGTAATTGCTCTGCTGTCATTATGCCTTTCAGGTTGTTACGCAGTGTTTTGCGACGCATGCTGAAGGATGTTTTTACAATTTTTTCCAAGGTGCTTAGGGATTTAGCAGTATGTGGCTTCTGCTTATAAGGCATTAATCTCACAATTGCAGAGTCAACCTTTGGAATGGGGTCGAAAGCTTCAGGTGGAACAATAAACAGTGGTTCTATTTCGCAGTAGTACTGCGCCATAATACCGAGGCGCCCATAGAGTTTGTCTCCAGGTTTTGCTGCTAGGCGATCAACTACTTCCTTTTGTAACATGAAGTGCATGTCTTGAACGCAGGTGGTGTGTTGCAGCAAATGGAAAATTAACTGGGTCGAAATGTTGTATGGCAAGTTGCCTATTATACGCAGCGGTCGCTCATCTTGTTGCAGAGAGCTGAAATCAAATTTCATAGCATCTGCTTCAAAGATACGAAACTTATCTTCGTAGCTAAAAAATTTGGTTCTTAAAATGGGTATCAAATCGCGATCTAGCTCAACGGCATCTAAAGCGCCGGCTTCATCGAGAATGACTTCTGTCAATGCGCCTAGTCCAGGGCCTATCTCAACCATATGATCACTAGGTCTTGGGCTTACGCCTCGAATAATACGGCGAATGACGCCTTGGTCTTGTAAAAAATTCTGACCAAAACGTTTGCGCGCTTTATGTCCGGCGTTATTGCTGCTCTGACGACTCATGATAAAAATTGACCTTTTGTTTGACTCGAGCTCTGGTGAGCTAGTTGTGATGCATAATTAATAGCGATCTTTAAACTGCCTGTATCAGCGACGCCAAGACCTGCAATATTGAGTGCAGTGCCGTGATCGACGGAGGTTCTGATGATAGGTAGACCTAAGGTGATATTGACGGCTTCGCCAAAACCTGAATATTTTAACACAGGTAATCCCTGATCGTGATACATAGCGAGTACAGCATCACAATCTTTTAAGTATTTCTTGGTGAATAGACTGTCAGCGGGAAGTGGTCCTACTAAATCAATTCCCTGCGCGGTGTATTCTTTAAGTACTGGAGAAATAATATCTATTTCCTCAGTGCCCATGTGTCCGTCTTCACCTGCGTGAGGGTTGAGACCACAGATTAAAATTCTGGGTTTGTCGATGGCGAATTTAGTGTGTAAATCGTCGATTAAAATGTCGAGTATTTGCCGTAACTTGTGTTTGGTAATGGCGTTGCTAATGTCTTTTAATGGTAAATGAGTGGTTACTAGCGCCACCCTTAATTTAGCCGTTGCTAGCATCATCACAACTTCGCTGACGCCGGTTTGCTGTTGTAGGTATTCTGTATGCCCGCTAAATTTTATTCCAGCTTCATTGATGACTCCCTTATGCACAGGAGGCGTTACCATTGCATCGTACTGCCCCTGCAAACAGCCTTGGCATGCCTGTTCTAATGTGGCGATTACATAGCTTGAGTTTGCTATATCTAAGTGTCCAGGGAGTGCTGCTGCGTTCAATTTGATGGGGCTGACAAAGAGCTGTCCGCTACGCGAGGCTTGCTGAACACTAGGATCAAATATTAATACCTCCAGCGTTAGTCCCAAGGCTTTGGCCGTTGCAGCAAAAAGCTCTGGGTCGCCTATCGCTACCAGTTGGTCGGTATAGTCCTGCTGGGATATTTTGACAAGAAGTTCTGGTCCAATACCTGCGGGTTCGCCACTGGTGATGGCAATTCTTTTAATCATGAGAGACTCAAGTGATGCTGTTTGTTGATCGCGGATTATATATGATCAGGGCTGTGCTGTTCTACCGCCAACGTCAATATTGGTATTAAAAGAGCAAGCCCGCTAGTGTCCATGCTGAAACAGGGGCGTAGCGAGGCTGATCCAATAGTTCAAGATGAGTGACCCTAGATAGGGGCGTTTGGTTGTTCCAAATAACTCTATCTAGTGGTGATCAGATTGAAATAGTGGGGCAGCCGCAGTAGCTCATGGTTTCAGCTTGGGTACTAGGAGCCTGTCCGAGAGCAGACTAATCGGCAGCGACCAATCCTCTTTGGTTATAATTAACGCTAATTTTCGTTAAATAGCACGCTATTCGCCTTAAATCACCGCTAATTCTTCCTCAGATAGCTTTGTTCTCGCTTCGATCGCAGTGCTCGGACAGACTCCTAGTTAGATTAGCTGGCTTATTGTGATAGGACTATTTGAATTCTACATAGGCATTGGCGCGTATTTCTCGTAACCAGTTGTCTTTCTCTTCGCTGAATTTTCGTTTTCCAATGATGTTACGGGCTTGGTTTTCCTGGGCTAGATTATCAGTATTTTCTGACTTCCTGTCTAAAACTTCGACAATGTGCCAGCCAAATCTGCTTTCAAAAGGCAGGCTAATTTGGCCTACTTTGGTACGTTGAACAACTTGTTCAAATTCAGGAACCATCTGGCCGCTTTCTGTCCAGCCCAAATCACCACCTTGTGAGCTGCTACCTGGGTCATTACTATGCTCTTCGGCAAGGGAGGCAAAGTCCTTGTCGTTTTTTAACAGCTGTTGGTAAATTTGTGAAGCGAGTCGCTTGGCTTGGCTTTTGGAAGTGACTTCGCTAGGAGAGATTAGGATATGGCGTACTTTGGTTTTGTCGACAGTCTGTGCTTTAACGCCGTTTCGAGTGTCGCGTAATTGTAATATATGAAAGCCAGTAGGAGTTCTAGTCGGCTTGCTAAATTGCTTGGGGCTCAATGGCGAGATAGCATCGATCATAGAGCTTGGTAACTCGGCTATTTTACGCCAGCCCATGTCGCCGCCGTTTAGAGCGTGCGCTGCATTAGAATTACTGATAGCCATGTTGGAAAATTTAGCACCTGAGAGTAGCTTTTGGTACACATCGTTCGCTTTGTTTCTTGCGAGGTTGATGTTTTTTGGAGTCATTGGGCTGTTGATGGTAATCAATATATCGCTAATTAATACCTCTGCATTACTTTTGCTAGATTGAGAGCGTAAGAAGTTTTGCACTTCTCTGTCTGATATTTGAATACGTTTACTAATATTGCTCTCTTGCAGTTGGCGGATCAAAATGTCGTCCTTGATTTGCTCTCTTGTAACGATGTAATCTTGGCCTTGCGCAATCAGCGCGTCGCGGAATTTGGCCAAACTCATGCCGTTGTTTTTGGCGATTTGAGTAATAGTGGCATTGAGCTGTCTATCCGTTACTTTAATGCCTTGCTCTGCAGCCATTTTGAGCATGATGGTTCTAGAAATCATCTGCTCCATAACTTGGTTTTGCAAGATGCTTTTGTTGGGAACTTTTGCCCCTTGTTGTCTGATTTGAGCAGCTGCGCGGGTGATGCTCGATGTGAACTCTGACTCTAGTATTACCTCGTCATTGACGATTGCAATAATCTTGTCTAACGGAGCTCCCTGGCCAATCAAGGGGAAGAAAGTGAGGCTGGCGAATATAAGGGCCTTACTTATTATTTTTTTGTTCAATTTAGTTGTTCGCATTGTAATACTCACGTTTTTGATAGCCTTTAATTTTGTCACTTAATTCTGAAGTAATGCTTTTGCCAATACCACCTAAACCTTTAAGTACAAACTGTAGTGCAATAGAGTTTTCTCTATTAGTGCCAGAGTTCTGTGATCTAGCTACAATTCGCGTCTTCCAGCAACAGCTTGCATATTCGAGTCCAGATGCAGCGTCTAGAGGTTTTCGGGTAAGCCAATCGTATTGTAATAGCCCTAAGCTTGACCAGTTGTTTGATATTGGCCAAAGATAGGAAAGGGTGGTTTGTTTACGGGTATCTCTGGTGAATCGGTGTCTAATTCCGATTACGTGATTGGGATCTTCCTCGTATTTTAAATCCAGTGTCAGTTCAGAGTTTTGTAAGGTCTTAGCATCAAAAGTGGCGTCAAATAGCGCTCTTACTCTTGAGTTTGGGCGCCATATTATAGAGCTTGCAAAATCAGAAGTATCATTATCAATAGGCTCTGCATTGGCATCAACACGTACCTTCCTGTCATCAAAGTAAATTGCGTGGCCGATACTTGCCGAGACGATTTCTCGCCCCTCATCAGAGATAACTCTGGAGGTTAGTCCTAAGGAGAGCTGTTTGGCATCGCCAAATCGATCATCGCCACTAAACCTGTTATCTCTGAATAGAGAGTTATAGGTGAAAGTAAGCTCTGAAGTGTCAAAGTCCGGTAGTGTTGATTGGTCCTGGTAAGGTACATAGAGTGCATATAAACGAGGTTCTAATGTCTGCGTATAGGCTTTACTTTGAAACTCGAAATCGCGGTCAAAATAAAGTCCTGAGTCCACTTCGAGTATAGGGAGCGTAGTGGATTGGTGAGAGCCAATGCTGCTGTCTTGATCGTTGAGGCTATAGCTGGAATGCCAGAGCTTAAATGAAGGTTTTAAATAACCCCATGTTCTATTAATTTCAATATTGACACTTGGGTTAATTATCAAGCGATCGCCGTTGACTTTCTGTGAGTCACTGAGTCCGGTTTGATCCCTGTCAAAGCGGGTGAATACCGTACGATAATTAAAACTTATATTATCCCAGGGATCTGGTGCGGTCCCTGTTAGTCTGATTTCAGGTAGGCGCTGATAAGGCTTTGTTTGGCTGCTGTCGATTGTTTGGTATTTTTGAATCAATATAGAGCTGTTCCAGTTATCTGCTTGGAAACTGATTTTAGCGGTTTGATTCAAATGGCTGTTATCGCCATCATCAACATCTAGGTTAGTGCCAAAATCTGAAAAATAGTCATTATCGCTAACTTTAGTGTAGTTGATAGCAGTATTAAAGCGTCCGTACTCACCGCTGTGATTGGCGCCTAGTACCCATCTGTTTCTCTTATCTGCACTGTCAACGACATTAAGAGAAGTGCTCAACCTATTGCTGCTGTTTTTATCTAAGTATCTCACCTCATTTTCAACCAGCAAACTTTTATTGGAATTGAAAGTGGCGGTTAATGTATCGTCGATGTTAGGAGCTATATTAAAGTAGTAGGGAATCGATATCTTGCTGACGTCGTCACTTATTTTTAGCGACGGATAGAGAAAACCGCTATGTCTTCTATCGTCAATGGGAAAATAGAAGTAGGGCAGGTATAAAACGGGAGTGCCCATGATGACGAGTTTGGCGTTATCTGCTCTGCCAAAACCAGATTCAATGTCTAAGTTGATATTACTGGCGGAAATTTTCCAGTCATCAGTACCGGGAGGGCAAAAAGTCAGGCTACCGTTTTTAATATCTAAAACATTTTTTGTCTTGCGCACAATAGTTTGTGCATCGCCTCTTAAATCTTTATCGTGAATGACATATTGCGCATTGTGCATGGTTGTTTCATCATTGTTGATGTTCCCCTGTGCACTGTCAGCCGTGATTAACATCCCCGTTTGGCGGTAGATGACGCCGCCCTCTAAGCTGAGTGCGCCAGTCTCTTGATTCAATCTGACTAGTGGGCTATTTAAACTTCTGTTTCCCTGGCGGATATCAACATTTCCTTTTAATACAGAACTTTGGCCTAATTCAGTGGCGCTCTGATCCGCACTTATAAACACAGTACTTAGATCTACAGAGTTGCTTTCTGGATCGGTGTTGGCACTAATTACAGGGGAAATGTAGCGGCCTTTGCAGACCCCGTGATTATTATCACTAGTGTAAGGGTACCAATCCATTTTTTTGAAATCGATCTGAGACTGAGTATTACTCGTAGTATTGGTAGGGGGGGCTATTGGCTGAGTTTGTGTCGTTACTTTTTTTCGGGTAATACGTTTTCTTAGGCGTGATGACTTATTGTTTCGCGTAGCCTTACTTACTAACAAAGGTTTTGTTGGTAATGGCTGTATAGGTTCGTCTTTTAAGGGTATAAATGTTGCACCCAAGGGTTGGCGAAAATTTGCAAGAGTTGCTGCCGTGGTGGCAGCGCTACAGTCCCATTGCCCGGCATATTGCTTGCAGTTCCATGCAGGTACGGCGACAGCACTGGTATGTGTGCCTCCCAAAATGGCGACTAATATCGCTAGACTAAGTGGCGAAGTAGGGTGGAGATTAAATTGCATCTATATAAATCCGGCCAGTAAAAAGTAATTATTTGTCGTTGATGAATTGAATATTAGCTAATCTGCTGAAATAATAGTGTTAATTGACTGTCATTGACCAAATACATTCATCTTTTTTTACACCAGAAGTAATAAAATTGTCAGACTAATAACTGTTTGGTTATATTACAGATTAGTAGACGGATAATAGAACATATAACTAATGAATTACAGTACTAGTGGAAAACAATAGAAAATGCAGCATATTTCTGAGTTAAGTGGTTGGGTAGAAACTCTTATAGATGATGGACAATTATCATTGGGTGCTAAGTGGGAAATACTTCCTCTGCAAGGGGATGCAAGCTGTCGGCGTTATTACAGATTAATAGGCGGCTCTATAAGTTATATCTTGGTGGCAAGTCCGTCGCAGCGTATTGATAATAATATATTTGTTACAATAGCTAGGGATTGGCTAGCACATGGGATAAATGTACCTGAAGTCATCGCAATAAATGAGTCGCAAGGTTTTATGCTGCTTGAGGATTTAGGCACAGTGCACCTCTACGATATCTCTTACCAGCAAGCAAATATCGGCTATTATCGCCAGGCAATAACACAATTACACAAGATACAGTCGGTACCTGCAGTGACAATGCCGAGCTTTGATCGTGATTTTTTACTCAGAGAATTAAATATATTTGATACTTGGATGATCCAGAGTGTATTAGAGCTGCCGAGACCTGAATTATTAGACGACTTGTTTGAAATGTTAGTTGAAAATGCGTTAGCTCAACCGCAAGTGATGATGCATAGAGATTTTCATTCGCGTAATTTGTTGATCTTCCATAATGAAATTAAAATCATTGATTTTCAGGATGCTGTGTGTGGGCCTTTAGCCTATGATTTGGCCTCGCTGTTAAAAGATTGTTATCTCACTTTAAGTGATGCTGAATTAGACGCGCTTGTTGATGAATATTTAGTAACGCTGAATAGCTCTGAGCTGCTCGAGGACCCAATAGAGAAAAGTGTGTTCAGGCGTTGGTTTGATTTAATTGGACTGCAGCGACATTTAAAAGTGTTGGGGTTATTTGTTAGGCTGGCCAAAGAAGAGCAAAAGAGCGGATATCTTAGTGATATTTCCAGAGTGTTTAATTATGTATTGAACGTGACTAATCGCTATGACGAGCTGGGTGGGTTTGATCTTTGGCTGCGAAAAACAGTCAAACCTGAGTTGTTAAAGCAATCATGGTATGTTTCATGAAAGCGATGATATTAGCAGCTGGAAGAGGCAGTAGAATGGCGGCATTAACCCATTCGACACCCAAACCACTGGTTAAGGTATTAGATAAGCCATTAATTGAATATCACTTAGACAAGCTACAGTCAGCAGGATTTAGCACAGTGGTGATAAATGTTTCCTGGTTGGCGGAACAGTTAGAAAATTATTTTAATAATCTGTATAAAGGCTCTTTAGATATAAAGCTTTACAGCGAGCCGCAAGCTTTAGAAACAGGTGGGGGAGTTTTTTCTGCACTGGAGGACCTCAGTGATGATGGTACACCTTTCTTAGTTATAAATGCAGATGTGATGAGTGATTTTGATTTCGCTAGTGTTCCCACGACAATGAAATCATTAGCACACCTTTACATGGTGGATAATCCTTTGCACAACCCTCTGGGAGATTTTTATCTCGACAATCAAGGTGGATTGAGGTTAGATTCTTCGAAAAACACTCAAGCCAAGCTCACTTTTTCAGGCATAAGCCTATTGTCGCCGCAGCTTTTTAGCGGATGTGAAATTGCAAAATTTAGCTTGGTTAATCTGTTTAGGAAGTACATGGCGCAAGGCTTAGTTAGCGGAGAAAAAATCCATAATACTTGGATTGATGTAGGGACGGTTGAGCGTTTAGAGCAGGCGAGCGAATGGCAGCGAACGCTTAGATAATAAGAGGTTTCGGGCAAACTGTTTGGTTCTGCTGGTATCTGCCTACCTGTAAATGCGAGGAGTGTCCAGCGATGATTTAGTTTGGATTTTAATCATCACTATTAAAACTATATGACATATTATTCTTAGAAAAGTGAAAAAAATGACAGAGCAAATAATACAAAACATCAAGCGTTATAGAACCGGTTTAATTGTTGGTGGCGTTATTGGTTTTTGGACTGGTAATCTCGTTGGGCTATTTTTTGGGGCGGGGGTTGGATTTTTTATAAACCGTTGGTTGTTTAATCTACTGCTTGGCGAAAAGTCTCCGCAGGCATTGTTTTTTAAAGCGACCTTTGCTGTGATGGGAAAAGTTGCAAAAGCTGATGGTAGAGTGACGGAGCACGAAATTCAATTTGCCCGTGATGTGATGGCTAGAATGCGCTTAGACGAAGATAAAAAACGTCAGGCTATGGGTTATTTCTCCGAGGGGAAAGAGGCCGGTTTTGATTTGAGCTCGGTGTTAAAACCATTGAGTCTGCTTATTCAAAGGCGTAGTGCGGTTAAAATCATGTTTTTGGAAATTCAGTTACAAGCGGCCATGGCTGACGGCGATATATCCCCTAACGAACTTAAAGTGATTCAGCAAGTCTGTGCTTTTTTGAAAATGTCGCAGCAGGAAATGAACCAGCTGCTTTCAAGAATGCAGGCTCAGCAATCATTTCAAGGAGCGCAGAGCTCGCAGGTGAGTATTGAAGAAGCTTATAAGGTATTAGGGGTGGATCCAAAGGTCGCTGATCCCGAGCTGAAAAAGGCTTATCGACGATTAATGAGTCAGCACCATCCGGACAAACTGGTTGCCAAAGGTTTGCCGCCGGAGATGATGCAGCTTGCTAAGGAGAAAACCCAGGAAATACAAGCTGCTTACGATATAGTCAAAACAGCGCGTAAGTAACCATTTAACAATGCTGCGG
Source organism: Oceanospirillaceae bacterium (assembly GCA_013215375.1). GTDB lineage: Bacteria > Pseudomonadota > Gammaproteobacteria > Pseudomonadales > Balneatricaceae > Rs1. The sequence goes on from JABSRB010000018.1 coordinate 48,625, forward strand.
GCTAAAGCTGCTCGCAGCTATTGTCCCTATGTGCTGGCGCTGCCTGGCATTTGGTTAGTTTTCTGTTTTATTACTGGCATCGCTTTCTTTTCTTGCAGCGCTTTAAATTCTGTTTCAATGTTAGTTTTGATCACACCACGCACTTTTCTGAATAACCACTGATTACCTCTTATTGTCCAAGCGCTAGCGGGAGCTTGAATTTGTTGGTACTTTTCTATATCAGACAAATTAGCAGCGCGTTTACGTTGGTAGGCGAGGTCTTGCCCGTTAATAAACCTGTTCTTCATCGGTGTGTAAATGTCAAAAGTGTCTAGTTTTAGCTGCTTAATCAGAGGGATTAGCTGAGGAGCGCTGATGTCTGTGGATTGTTGAGGATTGATCAAGATTAGCCTTGATTTCTCTAACTCTGAAGCTCCAAAAGTACTGGCATAGGCAGCCGCCCATGTTGCGCCCTGACCAATGCCAATAATGATAATGGCATCGCTCTCTTTATTAAGGAAATCCCTAGTAGCAACCGCTCTAGCGTGCACAATTTCTGCCATGCTTTTTGTGTCTTCGTTGTCTTGCGCTGGAGCAGTATCCGTCTCGTTTTCTGTCGCAACAGCGGGGCTTTGGGCGGGATCACTTTGAGTATCTTGTTCTGCTGGTGGTTGCGTTTCTGTATTGGTGTCAGGGTCCGTTTGCGTAGCGCTAGTTTCGGTTTCGGACTCGCTTGGGTACTGGCCGCGTTCGGGGATGGCTTGGCTTTTTGTGCTAGGTAAAGTGATCACCGCTGTTTGCCACTGGTGTTTTGCTAAGCCGGTGCGTAGTGGGTTTAGACTAATAGTCCAATTAGCGTGGTTTCTTTCATCGGGAAAAATAAGCAGGCTGCCAATGGGCTCTTTTTCATCCGCGGCCAGGAAATACGCATCGAAATTTTCTTCTAAAGCGGTGAGTTTAAGTACTTCGCTGGCGGTTACTTTCAATAGTTCGGCTATTTCTTTTTCGGTGTTGCGGTGTGCGTTAGGCATGACTCTTTCGCTCACAGCCTCTGCTTTACCAGCGGCGTTGTCTTCTGTAACTTCCGTTTGCGTTGCGTTGGTATCTGCTTCATCTGTTGCTGCTGCGTACAGAGGGTTAGATAACATTAATAAACTAAAAGTACTTACCAATAAACTAGTTTTCATAAAGACATTATTTTCACGATAATTTTAAAAGTCTAAGGATATTAATACGCCAGCCATTTAGATACAATGTAGCGCAAGAAAGTAGCGAAAATACTAACCTAGCATTAATAGCTGAGAAATAAGGTCAATTTATGAAAAGTTTTAAAATAGCGCCGTCGATACTGGCTGCTAATTTTGCCTGTCTCGGTGAAGAAGTAGAAAATGTTTTAGCCGCAGGTGCTGACATTGTGCACTTTGATGTGATGGATAATCACTATGTTCCCAATCTTTCTGTGGGGCCAATGGTCTGTAGCGCACTGCGCAAACACGGTATTAGTGCACCGATTGATGTGCATTTAATGGTGAAACCTGTCGATTCTATGATTGAGCAGTTTTTAGAGGCAGGGGCTAGTTACATAACTTTTCATCCAGAGGCATCTGATCATATTGATCGATCGCTACAGATAATTAAGGATGGAGGTGCTAAAGCGGGTTTGGTTTTTAACCCGGCGACACCATTACATTTTCTAGATCATGTTATGGATCGATTGGACATGATTTTGCTGATGTCAGTTAACCCAGGCTTTGGTGGGCAAAAGTTTATACCTTCTACTCTGACAAAGCTGGCGAAAGTACGCCGTATTATTGATGAGTCCGGGTTAGATATTCGCCTTGAGGTTGATGGCGGTGTCACTTTAGATAATATTAGAGAAATAGCGCTTGCCGGTGCCGATACCTTTGTCGCAGGTTCTGCTATCTTTAATACCAGTAACTACCAGCAGACAATCGAGGCAATGCGCAGGCAACTTGAGGGAGTTTAGGTTGTCTATTGGCTTGCGAATAATGATGAAAAGTTGTCACTATTATAGGAATAGTTAAAAATTAGATGTTGAGTCAAATCAAGTTATACAGCTCAAGCCTACAAAAGCTGTACTATGTGTTGCCAGTACTGCATCGAAATATCGTTAAAGTGCTGCTGGCTTTCTGTCTGTTATTGCTGTTGGTCCCCTTTATAGCTAAGACAAATGATCGGATGCTGGTAATACCTGTGTTAGATGATCCTCTTTATATAGCAAGTAAAGAACAGCCCTTTGAAAACCTTAATTTGCCTGATTATGAATGGGTGGTTGATAGAGGCGATACTTTGGGTAATATTTTTTCAAAATTCAATTTATCTTCGACTTTGTCAAAAATTCAAGAAGCAGATAAAAATGTTCTGACCTTGGATGTTATCAACAAGGGAGATAAGTATTTATTTTGGATGAGTGGTAATGATGACGATTTTGATGGTAAAGACATTGTCCTGACAAAAATGGAGCAAGTGTTAGGTGTCGAGCACCAAGTGGCTTTTGTCCGTAACGGAGAGGGCTATGAATATAAAGAAACGTTATTAGAAGGCGTGTGGCGCCAGCAGACAATCATTGGTGAGATAAAGAAAAATAGCAGTTTTTCCAGATCAGCGGTGGCGCAGGGGCTTCCTGTAAATGATGTGGCTGTAATAGGCCGTCTACTAAAAAGTAAAATAGATTTTGCCCGCAGCACGGTCCCTGGCGATAAATTCCAGATTGTATTATTAACTCAGTATGTTGGTGATGTAGCCACGGGAAATACCAAAATAGAAGGGGTGAGATTTTTTAACCGTAAACATGTCTACTCTGCTTTTTCCTATAAAGGTAATTTTTTTGACAGTAAAGGAGAGGGATTGGAGAGAGCGTTTAGTCGCTACCCGATAAAAGGTAAATATCGAATATCTTCCAATTTTAACCCGCGCAGAAGACACCCTATTACTAAATTGATACGTCCGCACAATGGGACAGACTTTGCCGTGCCGACAGGTACATCGATTTACGCCCCTGGAGATGGTGTGGTGAGGCGTGTTGTCAGGCATAAATACGCGGGTCTCTATATTGAATTAGAGCACAGTTATAAATACCGGTCCCGTTTTTTGCATTTAAGTAAATCCCTAGTGCGCAAAGGGCAGAGAGTAAAACGTGGTCAAAAGATAGCGCTCAGTGGCAACACTGGCGCCTCTACGGGTGCACATTTACACTATGAGTTTCACGTCAATAAAAAGCCTATCAATGCGATGGGTAATAAAGTACCAGTGGCTATTGGCGTCGATAGAAAATCAATGTTTGCCTACAAGAAAAAGGTGTCTGGTTTAATTGAATTAATGGAAAGCAAAAATATAACCGATATTAAAACAGCAGGCTCGAATAGCGGTTAAATTAACAAAGGGACAATGTTTTGGAATTATTACAGCGTATTTGGTTTGGTTTTTGGGATCGCCTAGTGAGCGTGCTTCAGCTGGGAACAATATTCAAGGCGACATTCAGTGCTATTGTGCTGTATGTAGTCATTAGCACAGGCTTCGCTGTGTATTGGAGTGTCACTCCGGATATTCATCAGCTGGCGAACTCGACAGTCGTTAAGGGTAAGGCTATTACTGGGGTGGCAACCACAGATGCACTGATCCATATATCACAGACATTATTGACTAAGCCTGGTGGATATCTCAGTAACGATAAAACACTGCCGGGTATTTGGATGGATAACGTGCCTCGCTGGGAATTCGGTGTATTAGTGCAGGCGAGGGATATGGCGAGGTCGATGCGCAAAGATTTCAGTCGATCTCAGTCCCAGTCTACTGAAGATCTGGATTTAACCAATGCGGAGCCAAGACTGCATTTCAACAATGATAGTTGGATGTTCCCGGCAACGGAGAGCGAGTACCGTAAGGCGATTGATTATTTGAAAAATTATCAGCGCCGTTTATCAGACCCAAGTATTCAAGATGCCCAGTTCTATGCGCGTGCAGATAATCTCAATCAATGGCTAGCTGATGTTAGCACTCGTTTAGGAAGCTTATCACAGCGTCTTAGTGCCAGTGTTGGGCAGCGCAGAATAAATACTGATCTTGCCGGTGATGCTCAGGCCGAGCAGTCTACAGCGACGGCAAAGGTGCTTGAAGTGAAGACTTCTTGGAACAAAATTGACGATGTTTTTTACGAGGCGAGAGGAACAGCTTGGGCGCTGATTTATTTGCTGAGAGCAATAGATCAAGATTTTTCGGCAGTACTGGAAAAAAAGAATGCCAGGATTAGTTTGTTGCAAATAATTCGTGAGTTAGAAGCTACCCAAGGGTTTGTTTGGAGCCCAATGATATTAAACGGTTCTGAGTTCGGATTGTGGGCTAACCACTCACTGGTAATGTCTTCGTATATAACTAGGGCAAATGCTGCCATTATCGATTTACGGGACTTACTAACCAAGGGTTAAGAATACCAACTGCTGAGCATGCATAGCTACCGGCATAACGAAAAAGTGAGAGAATCTATGAGCGTACATGAAATAAAACATCCTTTAATACAGCATAAAATTGGTTTAATGCGTTCTGCGACTGTCAGTACAAGAGCGTTTAGACAGTTGGCAGGTGAAGTTGGCTGTTTGCTTACCTATGAGGCAACCAAAGATCTAGAGCTTGAGGAGTACCAATTAGAGGGATGGTGTGGCGAGATAACGGCCGAGCGGATCAAAGGTAAAAAAATTACTGCTGTGCCTATTTTAAGAGCGGGTTTGGGGATGTTGGATGGTGTGCTTGAGCTAGTGCCGAGCGCTAAAATTTCTGTGGTCGGGCTCTATCGGGATGAAGAGACTCTAGAGCCTGTGCCTTATTTTGAAAAACTAGCACATGACATCGATGAGCGTTTAGCGTTGGTGATTGATCCTATGCTGGCAACAGGTGGTACCATGATTGCCACCATCGATATGCTTAAAAAAGCCGGTTGTAAGAGCATTAGAGCGCTTGTGCTGGTGGCTGCTCCCGAGGGGATTGCAAAAATGCAGGCGGCTCATCCTGACGTCGATTTATTTACCGCGGCGATTGATAGCCATTTAAATGATAAGGGCTATATAATTCCCGGTTTAGGTGATGCTGGCGATAAAATTTTCGGTACTAAATAAACGAAAATAAAATATAAGTATAGGCTTTAGTGTTTAACGTAAAGGGAGTTACGTTAAAGCTTAAGCCTTGTGAAAAATTAAGCTCAGGTCATTTATCTGTATAAAGTAGCGATATTATGATTTTAAAAAGCAAAGCAAAACCAGGCCGTCCGGTCGGTGTTAAAAAATCCCCACCCCCAGTACAGTCTCTTTACCGAGGACTGGCGCTGCTAGAAAAAATTTCAGAAGCCAGCTCTGGCGTATTATTAAGTGATCTAGCAGAGCAAGTTAAATTACCTGCATCTACTGCTCATCGATTATTAAATACTTTAGAGGGGCAAGGTTTTGTGCGTCGAGAGCAAGGGAGTGAGCTGTGGTTTGTCGGTACAACAGGCTTTAAAGTGGGCAATGGGTTTTTGGCCAGTCGTGATTTTGTACGCCAGGCAAAACCTTTTATGCAGCAGTTAGTAGAGCAAGTAGGGGAAACTTGTAATTTATCTGTGCTGCAAGGCGGTAAAGCTGTACTCATCGCGCAAGAGCAGTGCAGTGAAATGATGCGCATGATGGTGCCGCTAGGTAGTGGTTCACCATTACATGCCTCGGGGGTAGGAAAAGCTATTCTTGCAGGGTTACCTGAGGAAGAGAGGGAGTTGCAAATAGAGAGTCTTGTGCTCAGTGAAATAACCCCTTGGACTATTGTTTCAAAACAACAGTTTAAAGAATCCATTCAGTGCTCTGCGCAGCAGGGCTGGGCGCTCGATGATCAAGAGCATGCTATTGGTTTGCGCTGCATAGCGGCCTGTTTGTTTGATGAGGAGGCTAGGCCGTTAGCGGCAATTTCTGTTTCAGGGCCGCTGGCGCGTATTGATGATGAAAGGGTAATATGGTTGGGAGAGCAAGTGAAGTTAAGTGCTCAAGCTATTACTGAATTTATCGGTGGGCGTTGGAAAGGCTGAAAAAAAGGCAAAAAAATCCGGCAATTAAAATAATTGCCGGTTCGCTTCAAGTAGAGTTTATATCAGAAGCCATGCCAGTAGCGAAAGGCGTTCTCATAGAATCTCTGGTAAGTGCAATACAGGATCTGTTCTCTATGTTAGAGAAAATTCATGGAGCTATTATGCCTGGCACTGAGCTAGGCTAGACTTGGCAATTTGGCTGATAGCAGCCCAGTCTTTGTTTTCAATTAGATCTTTAGGTGAAAGCCATGATCCGCCCACGCACATTACATTGCTTAAACTTAAAAAATTCTGAGCATTTTCCAGCGTAATGCCGCCAGTTGGGCAGAACTTCACTTGGCTAAAAGGGCCGCTAAGTGCTTTTAGCATGGCAATTGATCCAGCGGCTTCAGCAGGGAAGAACTTCGATCTAGCGTAACCCATTTCGATAATCTGCATTAACTCTGATGCGCTGCTTATGCCGGGTAAAAATGGCACTTTGTTATCTTGGCCTTTTTCTAGCAAGCTCTGAGTAACGCCTGGGCTAATGACAAAAGTAGCGCCTGCGTCAATACACTGCTGGTATTGCTCAGGGTTAATCACGGTACCGGCAGCTATGTTCATTTGCGGTAATTCTTTAGCGATTAGCTCCATTGATTTAAGCGCGGCATCTGTTCTTAAAGTGATTTCAATAACATTAATTCCGCCTTCAATTAACGCGTGAGCCAAAGGTACTGCATCAGCGGATGATTGAATAGCAACCACCGGGATAATGGGGGATTGTGCGCAGAAATCATCAATTAAAGATAGATTTTGTCGGTCAGTCCACATGGTGTTCATACTCCTAAGGGCACCAAAGTACCGTAATGTCATTAGTTAAAAAACGCCTTATCGGCATTTTTTGTTGATCGTCGCCGCTGAGGGCTTTATTTAAAGTTGCCTGTTTATCAGCGCCTTTAAGTTGTAAAAATAGGTGTTTAGCGTTGTCTATCGCATTGGCGCTCAAACTCATTCTATGATGAGGAGCACTAGTAGGCGCTGTTGCCAAATAGGTGTTGCTGGTGGTTAGGCCTTCAGTGATTTGTTCGCTGCAGGGGAACAGTGATGCGGTGTGCCCGTCATTGCCCATGCCTAGCAGTACTACATCAAAGGGAAGGGCCACTTCACTAAAAATAGCGTTTACTTTGTCGCTTGCATCAAAGGCGCTGAGGCCGGTTTGGTACAAGGGAATAAAGTTGGCTTTTGCCGCGTAGTTTTGCAGTAAGTTCTTTTCAAGCAGTTTTTGATTGCTGTCGTCGTGATCTTTCGGTAACCAGCGATCATCTACTAAAGTGATGGTGACGTGTTGCCATTGCAGATCGATTTTACTCAATAATTCAAAAAGCCTTTTGGGGGTACTCCCCCCAGATACGGCAAGAGTGGCACGATTTGATTGAGTTAATTGCTGTTGCAGGATTTGTGCAACAGCATCTGCTAAATGTTGACTCTGCTGCTCTAAATCATCAAATTTGTGTAGATTAGTTTGTTCTGAAAAACTCATATTAATGATCTCCAAACCATTTTCTTTTATCGTTGCGGATAATTATTTGTGATTCAGTTGGGCCCCAACTGCCCGCAGGATACTTATGTAATATGTGCTCGGGTTTGTCCCAGTGCTGCATAATATTGTCGCACCAAGTCCAAGCGTGCTCGATTTCATCGCGACGGACAAATAGGTACTGGTTGCCTTTGATCACTTCAAATAAAAGCCGCTCATAGGCATGTGGAGTGCGAGTGCCTTTGAATTCTTTATTGAAATTTAGATCGAGGATAGTCGGTTGAATCTGAATATCATTATTGATGCCAGGCGACTTAGTTTGCACTTGCAGTGATACGCCTTCATTAGGCTGTAAACTGAGAATCAGTTTGTTACTGGCGATATCACGCTGTTCTGGATCAAAGATAAAGTGCGGTTGCTGTTTGAAATGAACTACAATTTGCGTAAGTTTTTCGGTCATTCTTTTACCGGTTCTTAGGTAAAAAGGAACGCCTGCCCAGCGCCAGTTTTGTATTTCAGCGCGAATAGCGACAAAAGTCTCGGTGCTGCTGGTTCCCTGAGCGCCTTCCTCGTTGTTGTAGCCAGGTAAAAGCTCAACATCGTTGTTACCACTGTCGTACTGACCGCATACCACAGATTGTTTTTGGTCATTAAAAGCAATAGGTTTTAACTGCTTAAGTACTTTTACTTTTTGATCGCGAATGCTATCTGCGGATAAGTCATCGGGAGGGTCCATAGCCACAAGCGCCAGTAACTGTAACAAGTGATTTTGTACCATGTCACGCATTTGGCCAGCTTTATCAAAATAGCTCCAGCGTCCTTCAATGCCTACTGATTCGGCGATAGTGATTTCAACATGAGAGATGTGACTCTGGTTCCACTGAGAGCCAAAGATTGGATTGGCGAAACGCAGTGCAAGCAGGTTTTGCACTGTCTCTTTACCTAGGTAATGATCGATGCGATAAATCTGTTGTTCTTGGAAGTGCAAACCAACTTGATCGTTGATAGTGCTTGAGGATTCACGGTCAAATCCCAGTGGTTTCTCAAGAACGACTCTACATTGTTTGGTGATGCAATTAAATTCAGCGAGCTTTTGGCTGATGGTGCCAAAGAAGACTGCGGCAGTGGCGTAGTAAAATAACCGTTGTTGGTCTTTTTTCTCGTTGAGCATTTTTGCGAGATCTTGATAGTGCTCAGCGGTATTAAAATCTAATTTAATGTAGGTGATTCTGGCGAGAAGCCTGTTCAAGGTCTCTTGCTCGTATCTATCATCTTCTACATGGAGCTGTAAATTTATGCTGGCAGTATTGCAATACTTTGCTGTGTCGATAGCTTCTCTTGCGAGGCAGATTACACGGCTGCCTTCGGGCAGTAGGTGGTCTTTTTCAAGGTCGTAAAGAGAGGGAAGAAGCTTGCGCTGAGATAAATCACCTTGGGCGCCAAAAATAATGATGTCTGTAGCTGTTGGTTTATTCATCGCTGACCCCTTTTCTTGTAATTAAACTAGATTTTGGATTGATTTTAAGTGTTTTTGTCATAATCGTCAAATAATTGTGTAATATTACTAAAATAAGTTAAAAATGTGGGTTAAGTGTAGCCTATTCAATACCATAAATATTGCCTTTGTTGTGCACTGTGAATAAATAGGTTTTTATTGTCTTGATCGCTGATCATTATTGAATTTGTTTGCTTTAGAGGTGTGTTGCATTGAGCCGTGAATAGCGTTGTTTAAATGTTCGCCTGGGCTATAATAGGTGGTAAAATAACTACTAAACAGTGTTTCAGCATGGGAGATCGAAGTGTTAACTAAGATTAGGCAAAAACGAGATGAGTTAAACAAGTCTGAGCGTAAAGTAGCAGATACGATTTTGCAGAATCCATCGGTCGTCACGCAGTTGAGTATAGCGGCGCTTGCAAAATCAGCGGGGGTGAGTGAGCCAACGGTTAACCGTTTTTGCCGTAGCTTTTTATCGAAAGGTTTTCCTGATTTTAAAATTCAGCTGGCAAAAAGTCTTGTTAGTGGTGCCATGTTTGTTACTAGAAGCGTTGAGCAGGATGATGTCGCTGAGCAATATACGGACAAAATTTTTACCTCGACTATTGCCACTTTAGATGCGGCGCGCAAGCATATTGATATCAAGGCGGTAGAATTAGCGGTGGATCATTTGACCCAAGCTAAGCAGATTTCCTTCTTTGGTTTGGGGGCTTCGGGCTCTGTTGCGCAAGATGCGCAGCATAAATTCTTTCGCTTTAATCTGCCGGTAGTGGCTTATGATGATGTATTGATGCAGCGTATGGTTGCCTCGGTATCGCATGTCGGTGATGTGATATTTATTATCTCATACACGGGTCGAACCAAGGATATGGTGGAAATTGCGCAGCTGGCAAACGAGGCGGGTGCCACTGTGATTGCTTTGACCATCGAGAATTCACCGTTGGCTAAGGTATGCCCTGTTGTATTAGGTATGCCCCATATGGAAAATACCGATGTATATATGCCAATGATTTCTAGGTTGACGCAGTTAACGATATTGGATGTATTGGCAACCGGTGTCACGCTGCGTCGCGGTGTTGGGTTTCACCAGCATCTGGACAAAATAAAGCAGAGTTTGCGTTCAACTAGGTATTCTATAGAGGAAGATTAAATTTTTTGTGTGTGAGCTAGACCGATAAAAGGGGGCTTTACAGAAATAATAACACTAGGCGCTGTTGCGCCCAGTGTTGGAGTGGCAAAGTTTATTGGATTTTTTCGCCGATACGTACGATCTTCAACGTGTTAGTGCCGCCTTGTGCATTAACGTAGTCTCCCTTAGTGATTACCACTAGGTCTCCTTCGCTGGCACAGCCAGTTTTAACCACTTCATCAATAGCGCGCTGATTGATTTCATCGGTGTTCATCGTCGATGGGCTAAAGGCAATAGTGTGTACATTGCGGTACATGGCAACTTTTGTCTGGGTAGATGGATTGTCAGATAGAGCAAATACCGGTAGAGAGGTACGCAGTCTAGTTGCTTGTTTTGGCGTTGCGCCTGACTCTGTCATACAAACAATCGCTTTAACACCATCCAAGTGGTTGGCGGTGTATATAGCGGCCAGTGCAATGGTTTCGTCAATGTGGTCAAACTGCTCGTTCAGGCGGTGGCCTGATTTTGCAAGGTTGCGGCTAGATTCTGCACCGCGACAAATACGATCCATCGCTTCAACAGCTTGTACTGGGTAGTCGCCAGCGGCGGTTTCAGCAGAGAGCATGACAGCGTCGGTGTGATCAAATACAGCGTTGGCAACGTCAGAGACTTCTGCTCTGGTTGGCATCGGGCTAGTAATCATTGACTCCATCATTTGTGTGGCGGTAATGACTACTTTGTTTAGGCTGCGAGCGCGCTTGATAATATGTTTTTGCACGCCAACCAATGCAGCATCGCCGATTTCTACGGCTAAATCACCGCGGGCAACCATTACAACTTCAGAGGCGCGAATGATATTGTCGAGAACTTCGTCATCAGCAATCGTTTCAGCACGCTCAATTTTAGCGACTAAACCTGCTTTTGAGCCTGCGGCAGTCACTAAAGCACGAGCCTCGTGCATGTCGTGTTCGTCTCTTGGGAAAGAGACCGCGATATAATCGGCATTGATCTCAGCGGCAATAATAATATCCGCTTTATCTTTGTCGGTGAGTGCTTTGGCTGAAAGTCCACCGCCTAAACGGTTGATCCCTTTGTTGTTGGATAGCGGTCCGCCAGTCGTTACCACTGTGCTAATTTTGTCTTTATCGACGGCAGTTACTTCAAGAACAACGCGACCATCATCCAGTAATAAGATATCGCCAGGCTTGGAGTCAGTGATTAGAGCAGGGTAGTCGATGCCGACTTGCTCGCTATCACCATCTTCATAGCCAAGTTTTGAGTTGAGGGTAAATACGTCGCCATTTTTTACTTCTATCTTGTTGTCTTTGAAGCGAGCAATACGAATTTTTGGCCCCTGAAGATCGGCCAGTATTGCGACAAACAAGTTGTGCTTTGCCGCTACTTCTCTAATGATGCGTGCGCGATCGCGATGATCGTCAGCTTCGCCGTGAGAAAAGTTGAGTCTAAGTACGTTAGCGCCAGCAACAATAACTGCTTCGATTTCTTCAAAGCTGCTAGTGGCAGGACCTAGGGTCGCGACTATTTTAGTGTGTCTTAACATGTTTGGCTCTCTTAGGCTGGTGCATTCATTAGGGCTAATGTGTTGTCTAGCATTCTGTTTGAAAAGCCCCACTCATTGTCATACCACGACATAACTTTAACTTGACGACCAGAAACTTTAGTCTGAGTCGAGTCAAAGATTGATGATAGTGGGTTGTGATTGAAATCAATTGAAACTAATGGACGGGTATTATAGCCCAATACTGGTGAGGCGTTGCTTGCTTCTAGTAGTAGTGCATTGATTTCTTCAACGCTGGTTTCGCGCTTTGAAATGAAAGTAAAATCGACTACCGATACGTTGATAGTAGGTACACGAATTGCCATGCCATCAATCAGGCCTTTTAATTCAGGTAGTACTAAACCTACCGCTGCAGCAGCTCCAGTACCGGTTGGGATCATTGATTGTGTTGCTGATCTGGCACGGTACGGGTCTGTGTGATAAACATCAGATAAGTTTTGATCATTGGTGTAAGCGTGGATAGTGGTCATTAATCCAGACTCGATGCCTACTGAGTTGTTTAGCGCTTGAGCAACAGGTGCTAGGCAGTTGGTAGTGCATGATGCGTTAGAGATAATCTGATGGCTTGCTTTTAGCTCTTGGTCGTTAACACCGAAGACAACAGTAGCGTCAACATCTTTGCCTGGTGCAGAGATGATAACTTTCTTGGCGCCGGCATCTATATGCAATTGCGCTTTATCACGCTGAGTGAAAAAGCCTGTGCACTCATAAACAACATCGATGTTGAGTGCTTTCCAAGGAAGGTTGGCAGGGTTGCGTTCTGCGCTTATAGAGATTTGATCGCCATTGACGGTGAAGCTTTCGGCATCATGGCTTACTTCGCCCTTAAAAGGACCGTGTACTGAATCGAATTGAAAAAGGTGAGCGTTCATCTCTGCTGCGCCTAGATCATTGATAGCAACAACTTGAATGTTATCTCTATGATTACCTTCATAAAGCGCTCTTAATACATTGCGGCCGATTCTTCCAAAACCGTTGATGGCAACACGAATAGTCATAGCAAACTTCCTCTAAAAATTTAAATTTGGTTAATATTACTCCTTTTTAGGGATTATGATAGCTATTTATTGCTATAATCTTGTAATATTACAACAAATGAAAGCGCTATCTTTCCACCTGTTTGTTCGGCCTCAACGTTTGGAGGTTTAACTCAAATATAGACATAGTGGTATAATGGTGGATGAATATTATCCCTTTTAAAGGGAGATATGCGCAAAACTAGAGCGACAAGTAAGGTGAAAAAAATGCACAGTGAAATAACACGAGTAACCCAGCGAATTATCGAACGCAGCAAAGACTGTCGCGATGATTACCTTGCCAGAATGAAGCAAGCCGAAGAGAGAACGGTTCACCGGGCGACATTAGCTTGCGGTAATTTAGCCCATGGTTTCGCCGCTTGTAATCCCACTGATAAATCTGCCTTAAAAATGACCAATGCAGTCAATGTGGGAATCATTACAGCTTATAACGATATGTTGTCTGCTCACCAACCGTTCCAGTTTTATCCTGAAATTTTTAAGAAAACAGCTCAAGATATGGGTTCCGTTGCTCAAGTGGCCGGTGGTGTACCCGCGATGTGTGATGGTGTTACTCAGGGACAGCCAGGTATGGAGCTAAGTTTATTTAGCCGCGATACTATTGCCATGTCTAGTGCTATTGGTTTATCTCACAACATGTTTGATGCCGCCGCCTACTTAGGAGTGTGCGATAAAATTGTGCCAGGGCTATTAATAGGTGCTTTAAGCTTTGGTCATTTACCCACTATTTTTGTACCGGCAGGTCCCATGCCAAGTGGCCTACCCAATAAAGAGAAAGCACATATCAGACAGATGTATGCCGAGGGCAAGGTTGATCGCGACGCACTTTTGAAATGTGAATCTGACTCTTACCATAGTGCGGGCACTTGTACTTTCTACGGAACAGCCAACAGTAATCAGTTGGTGGTTGAATTGATGGGGCTGCATTTACCGGGTTCATCCTTTATCAACCCAGGTAGTGAAATGCGTGATGCTTTGACTAGCGAAGCCTGCAAACGAGCGATTAAAATTACGCCGCAAAATGGTTATTTCACACCCCTGTATGAAATCGTCACTGAGTATTCTATGGTCAATGCAATAGTCGCATTATTGGCGACAGGCGGCTCAACAAACCACACAATGCACTTGATCGCTATTGCGCGCGCAGCAGGTATCATTATTAACTGGGATGATTTTTCTGATCTGTCTGCAGCAGTGCCATTATTAACCCGTATTTATCCTAACGGCCAAGCCGATATTAACCATTTCCATGCGGCGGGAGGAACTTCTTATCTGGTGAAGACTTTATTAGATGGTGGTTTAATGCATGAGAATGTTAAAACCGTGATGGGCGAGGGGTTGTCTCATTATACTAAGGAGCCTTTCTTAGAAAATGGCAAGATCGTATGGCGCGAAGGGCCGCAGCATAGCTTAGACACAACAGTATTAACCAGTTTTGATAAGCCATTCTCACCTGAAGGTGGCGTTAAGCTACTCAAAGGGAATTTGGGTCGCGCGGTGATTAAAGTATCAGCAGTTGCTACTGAGCATCAGATAGTCTGTGCGCCTGCCGTGGTTTTTGATGACCAAAATCAAATCGAAGGGCGCTTTAAAAGTGGTGATTTAGATAGGGATTTTGTCGCCGTGGTTAGATTTCAGGGGCCGAAAGTCAATGGGATGCCGGAGCTGCATAAATTAACGCCATTTTTGGGCTCACTACAAGATCGCGGTTTTAAAGTGGCGCTAGTCACAGATGGAAGAATGTCTGGTGCTTCGGGTAAGGTGCCTGCCGCTATTCATTTATGGCCTGAAGCGCTCGATGGTGGTGTGATTGGTAAGATAGAAAACGGTGACATGATTAGTCTCAATGCTATCACTGGTGAATTACGGGTAGAAGTGCCAGATGATGTGTTGGCGGCTAGAGAGCAAGCTACTTGCGATTTAAAGAGAAGCGCGACTGGTATGGGTCGAGAATTGTTTGCACCGATGCGAGCTCAAGTAAATTGTGCAGAATTAGGTGCAAGTGTTTTCAATGATGGCTTTAGTTAAGGTATTATGCGCCTCGAAATTTAAGCGAAAATAGCCTATGAGGCTTTTACACAAAAGGTAATTGCGTAAAAGTCTTTCTTTAGTTGGGGATAAAAATTTGAGTTATTATGCACTAGTTGGTGATATCGGCGGTACTAATGCTAGATTCGCGCTAGTTAAAGAAAACAGCGTCGAGCTTTCACATGTTGAAGTATTAAGCTGTGAAGACTTTGTTAATTTTGATCAGGCAGTCGCCTGCTATTACGATAAAGTCGGCGTTTCCCCCGTTGCTAGAGCCTGCATTTCGTTTGCCTGCCCGATAGGCGATGATATTAAAATGACCAATAATCACTGGGCATTCAATGTTGCTGCAATGCAGCAGCAGCTTGGTTTAAAGCAGTTTGCTTTACTGAATGACTTTACCGCGATGGCCTACGGTATGTTGTTTATTGAAAATGACGAGAAGCTATTACTCCAAGCGGGTAGTGATAAGCACCTTGATAACCCAAGGTTAGTTTTAGGCCCAGGCACGGGCTTAGGTGTCTCTTGTTTAGTGCCGCAAACTCAAGTTGATTCAGCCGTTAGCTGGCAAGCAGTAGCGACAGAAGGTGGGCATGTGTCGTTCGCGCCGGTTAACGAGCTACAAGTGAAAATACTGGTTATCTTGCAGCGCAAGTACCAACGTGTGTCGGTAGAGCGAATATTATCTGGTGATGGCATCGTTGCTCTCTATCAGGCTATTTGCGAGATCAAGCAAGCGCCGGCAAGTTTTGACAGCGCCGCACAAATCACAGGGGCTGCTATCGCCAATGAAGATGCATTAGCGGTATTGGCCTTAGAAGTATTCTGCGAAGTGCTGGGTGCGGTGACTGGAGATTTGGTGTTGGCTCAAGGTGCTAGAGGCGGTGTTTATCTGTGTGGTGGTATCCCGCCGCGTATACAAGAATTTTTACTCAACAGTAACTTCTGTGTCTCAATGGCTAACAAAGGCCGCTTTAATCAATATCTATCACAAGTGCCGGTATGGTTGTGCGATGCAAAATATCCAGGATTATTAGGCGCAGCTGCTGCACTTAAAATTCAGGGTTAACTCAATTGCTGATATAATTTAGATATCCGGCATTGGTTTAAAAGAGCACACCACTAGGTGTGCTTTTTTATGTACAGGATGTACGGTAAGCGTAAGTGGCATGGATGCCAAAGAGCGCATATGGACAAGATGTACGGTAAGCGTAAGTGGCATAGCAGAATTTTGTTCCCGACAAATTCTAAGTACCTACATCCGTGTAGGCAATGCCAAAGAGCGCCTATGGTCAGGATGAAAGCTTAGCGTATCCTGCAGAAATTTTGTCAATATATAAGTCCCTATAACCCAAACCCTCTCAATCCAGTAATTACTATAAAGGCCAGAATATGTCAGAGCAATTTACACAGTCCCAAGGTATTCATGAAATTCGATGGTTGGGCTGTGAAGTATGGCTGATTATCGAGCCCTGGGGTGAGTTGGTTATTTCGAAATTAGGTGCTCAGGTTTTGCATTATCAGCCAGCGGGGCAAAGTGCCGTTTTCTGGCTGAATAAAAGTAGCGGCCCGCTTTGTCAAAAGCAGAGTGCTTTAGCGAATAATACGGACTCTGTAGAGGCCATTCGCGCAGGTGCTCCGCTATGTTGGCCCTGGTTTGGGCCTCATGAAAGTGATGAGTCGCAGCCTAATCACGGTTTTGCAAGGATCGCTAATTGGCAATTAGTTAACTGCGTATTACAAGGTGACAGTACTAAGATTACAAAATTACAGTTCTCACCCATTTCTGAACTCTATGCAGGTTTGACGTTGATGTTTGAGCTAGAAATATCAGATCAGCAGCTAACAATGAAACTCGTCACGACGAATGTCAGTGATCAGCCACAGCCTTTAACCCAAGCTATTCATAGCTATTTTCTGGTAGGAGACAGTGAAAAAGTCACAGTGTCAGGGTTAAAAGGCTGCGAATACATAGATAAATTGGCGGACAACTCTCTGGGAAAACAGCGCGATGAACTGGCAGAAATTAAGGCTATTGACAGTATTTATAAACATACTGGCGATGTGGTTGTTATTGATCCAGTACTGAAAAGAAAGCTACACATTAGGAAAGAACAAAGCGGCTCAACCGTGGTATGGAATCCAGGATCAATGGCTAAAAGTTATGATATATTGGCCGATCATAGGGCGTTTGTCTGTGTTGAAGCGGCTAATACCGCTCATGAAGGGCTGGTGTTGGCAGCTAACCAGAGAGTCACCTTAATGCAAAGTGTTAAGGTTGAATCTTAATAACACTGTTGAGCAGCGCTACTATTTAACGGAGTAAGGTAGCTATTGTGTACCCAGCCGGTTAAAGGCGCCTGCTCAATTTTGCACCATTTACCCTTACAGCTTAATTGTTTAACACAAGTAGCGTTATAAGCTAATGAACCCATTTTGTTGCTCTTGTAGCTAGGGCGTTGACGAACATTAAGGGTGTCATTACTTTTAACTTTTTTTACTTTAACCCAGTTGATAACAGGGGGCTTTTTAGCCTGAACTTCGGGCGCTTTGTTGATATTAGCAATAACCGGCGCTGTTGTATGGGTGCTACAGCTAGCAGTATCTGCCTGTAATTGGCTGTGTTTATTCAAGATAACTTCGCTAGTGGCATATTTAATGTTATTGATACCCACCAGGCAAATACTCTGATTACAGCTATATAATTTGATGCATTGTGTGGCTGCGTTTATGGATGTTTGCGGGGAGTCTGTTCTCGGTAGTATCTGTACTGCGGGAATAACTTGGTCACTACTGTTGGTTAAATAGATAGGATCTTTGCTTTGATCTGCCTGATCAAATATTTTCTGTACTTCGCTTTCTTTTAAATTGGAAAAGAAGCTTTCAGCAATACTGGAAGTGCTCGCTAAAATAAGCGCTAAAGAAAATGCAAGAGAGCTAATACTGTTAATCATCCTGAACCCTATTATCAACTGTGACATTAAACCCGAATATTGCAGCAAATTGTTTGTGCTCTAACTTGCTCCTGGTTATTACTGACTTTCCTTTCTCAATCAACCAGTGCGGCGTTCAATCGAAAAAATCCTGTAAAAACAACTAGCGGCGCTAAAATTACGGCATTGTATGCAATTTGCGAGTAAAACCTTTATTTTTAGTATATGCCAAAATCTAAGCCGCAGGCTATGTTTTCTCCCAAATTTGTACAATCATCTAAAAAATCATCTCGCCAGCTCCCTCTGCAGATAACTTCAGGCTGAATTTGTTTCCATTTCAAGCCGTTACAAATGTTTTGTATGGCTAAATTAGTGCCGGTGCCATCGTGTCCAGCACGGATGTAATAGCTAAATGGCAAGCCTTGTTTGCGTTCAAGACAAGGGTAGTAAATGCGATCAAAAAAATCTTTCAAGGCACCACTCATATATCCCAAATTTTCAGTGGTGCCCAAAATTATGGCATCGCAGCTTAATACATCTTCCGGCGTTGCCTGTAATGGAGGGAGACACTGGTAGTGAATGTTTTCAAGCGGTTGTTTAGTGATGCCCGCTAGTATAGCGTCACGCAGTTTTATAGTGTTGTCAGAGGGGGCGTGTGCAATAACTAATAGTTTTTTCATGAAATTATTAGCAGAAGTCTAAAATTTGATATTTTGTATTATTCACCTTTAAGGTGTCATCAATATCATTGCCAATTAACGCCCCCCCTAGAGGTGAGTGTTTAGAAATTACTTGGATAATCTGGGCTAGATAGGGGAGGCTAGCTCCACCACTGATTGGCAGTATGAGAATATGTTTAGTGGTGGTTTCTGCCTGTTGCATGGCATTGAGTGTCACTAGGGATCCCTGAGAAATAAGCGACGGGGGTTCTGCGGTGTTTATATTACTCAGCAGTTTTTGCATCAGCGAGAGGTCTTGTTGCAATTGAATACCCCGAGCGCTCTGTCCTTGTGCTAAGTAAGCTTGCTCTAAGCCGAGCGTGTCATAGCGAGATTCGGCGACGTTTTCGCTGTGTGTCGCTTGGGCATGAGCGCTTTTAGCCGCTTGCTGGCTGATGCTTAATTGCGTTTGTAGATCTTCGATCACCAGCGCAACTATATTTTCTTTATCACAAGTATCGATAATGGCTAGCCTTTCTTTAGAGGGTGGTCAGCGGGTAGCTGTTTCTCTATCCATAGCGCCAGCTTGTGTTTCATGCCGCTACCGTCTTCTTTGTCTTGAGGCAGTGCAATGATTAATTTATCTTGCACTAACAATCGGTAGATCGCTTCTACTTTAATACTCATGGAATCAGAGGGCTCAAATTTTCCAGCTTTGCGCTGTTGGAGATAAACAGTACCCACTCTAATTGCTTCTTTTAATAGTGGCGCTTCTTGTTTTAGTTGTGATTTCATATTAATTCCCTGTTGAATGGTATGTGCTTTTGTAAGTTGGCACATAGATCTGAATATCTCTTTGAATTTATAAATGGGTTGTACGCCAATGCCCGTGAATAGGGGTATTGGACTTGTTCTCACGATCCTTTACAATCAGTGTCGAATTTGAGCTTAGGAAATAAAGTATGCACTATCGAATCATCCCTGTAACCGCTTTTTCTCAGAACTGTACGCTATTTTTTTGCGATAAGACAAAAAAAGCGGCAGTTGTCGATCCAGGTGGGGATGTCAGTAAAATCATCGCGCTATTGGATGAGCAGCAATACGAATTGGAGAAGATTTTTTTGACTCACGGTCATCTAGATCATGTCGGTGGCGTTGCACAATTACTCAAACATTATCAAGTGCCTATTGAAGGGCCTCATATAGCCGACAAATTTTGGATTGATGCACTTGAGCAGCAGTGCCATATGTTTGGCTTTGATCATGTGGATAGCTTTGTGGTAAATCGCTGGCTTGAGCACAATGATACAGTCACATTTGGTGCTCAACAGTTACAAGTGTTGCACTGCCCAGGTCACACGCCTGGCCATATCGTTTTTTATCATCAACAGAGTAAATTAGTACAAGTAGGTGATGTGCTTTTTAACGGCTCCATTGGGCGTACTGATTTTCCGCAAGGTAATCATCAACAGCTGTTGGATTCTATTGCTGAGCGGCTATTGCCTTTAGGGGATGAGATTGAATTTATTCCGGGACATGGTCCAATGTCTACATTGGGTGAAGAGCGTAAGCACAACTCGCATTTAACCAGTATTAAATAGAGGAACTATCCGGTCCAGCGCTCGGCAAAGTGCATTTCAGAGCTGAGCAAATCGACTGAATTACTGAATGAACGCATGCTTTTGCTGGTTACTTCATCTACCAGCATACGCTGTAATAATTGCTCTATTAGAGAAGCTTCGCCCTTGGCGCTATCGCTGATGGTTGCATCGGCGACAAAAAATCCATCCTCTGTATGGCGGGTCTCTTCGGTAGGTGTCCAGCTCTGGCCGTTTTCGAGCACAATTATGCTGTTATCGCTTAACTGGATTTCAATTTTGTCTCGCTTACCGGTAAAAATTCTATCGCCAATAAATACACTGTTATGTTGGTAGAGCCTCCAGCGTTTACCTTTCGCCCCCTCTACAAAAACAGGGTTACTCAGAGAGATGACTTTGCCGATGGGGTTCATAATGCCTCGATAAATTGCTGTTGAGAGTTTAAATCAAAAGGGATTACTCGTTATAGTGCTGTCGAAATCAATGTAACCTTTTAAAAATCACAAATAATGATCGATCTCTTAGTGCTGAGCAAGTGCCGTGAAGATTGGTTTTTTGTTGATTAACAACAGCTTCAGCGACAATAGCACAAAAAATAGGCTAAAAAACAGTTTTATCATGAATATAATAGAGCCATTTAAAGGCGATTAAAAAGGACGCTTAATTATTGATAAGTATTAGGATAGTCAAAAGGTTAGAAATATCCAGTGTGTTGTGTTTAAAACAAATTATTTGAATATTAATAAGCAGGGAGCCAGAGCAATGCTTTTATTGCTAAGCACTACAAGCAGAAAAGTGCTAAAAGTATTCACATTAGCCCCGCATCTTTTGCTTTTAATCTCCCTGCTTAGACTGCGAATTAACGGGATCTAGAGACAATGCCCATCATTTTATAGGTCAGTAATGCCGCGGCAAAATCATAGGCGTGAAAACCTTCAATAGGGGCAAATTCCATGATGTCGAAACCAATGATTTCTCGTTGCTTAGCTACAGATTCAAATAGATTGAGTGTTTGATACCAACCCAAACCGCCAGGGACGGGAGTGCCTGTAGAGGGAAATACAGAGGGGTCCATACCGTCGATATCTAAAGTGAAAAATACTTTTTTAGGGAAGTCTTCAGGCAATGTTATCTGTTGAATATTGTGTGGGACCAGTTCGTCAGCGTCTTCAAAATATATGCCCTGTTGCTCTCTGATACGCATCTCTTCTTCACAGTAGGCACGTATGCCCAATTGATAGAGCGGGATTCCTAAATCTACACAGCGTTTCATCACGCTGGCATGGGAGAGTGGGTCGCCCTCATAAGCCTCGCGGAGATCTGCATGGGCATCAATTTGCACGATGCCAAAGTCATCGTAGCCTGCATCTCGCAGCCCTTTGGCAACCCCATAGGTCACAGTGTGCTCGCCGCCAAAAATAATCGGCATAGCGCCACTACTGACGATTTTTTTGGTTGCTGCGGCTATGTTTTCAATCACTTGCTCTGAAGCAACGCTGCAATCCACAGGCGCGCAAGTATAAATGCCGCGCTCGCAAGGTTTGCTTTTACCATCCCACTCTTCTAATTGCCAAGAGGCCTTTAAAATGGCAGAGGGTCCTTGGGAAGTGCCGCCGCCATAGGAGACGGTTTTTTCATAGGGCACAGGCAATATATGAAAAGCAGCATCCTCAGGTTTAGGTTGCTCTATTTCAGAGCCTAAAAAAATCGGGTAGTCATCATTTTGCAAGGTCATAAGTTGTCTCTTAGTACTGGAGTTTTAAGATAAGCGTTGTTTGAAATCGTTATAGTCGAATTCTTTAACAATTTTTAGTGCGTCTGTTGTTGAATTCCAGATCGCTAAAGCGGGCAGTTTAGTGCCGTTAAAGGTGCTGGTTTTAACCATCGTATAATGAGCCATATCTTCGAAGATAAGTCGTTGGCCAATCTCTAGCGGTTGCGCAAAGCTGTAGTCGTTAATAATATCTCCAGCCAGGCAAGTTAATCCACCGAGTCGATAATTGTACGGGTACTGATCAACTTCGCCCGCACCGGTAATATCAGGTCGGTAGGGCATTTCTAAAGTGTCGGGCATATGACAAGTGGCCGAAGTATCTAATATAGCTTGTTGGCCGTCACTCTCGATAATATCTAATATTTCAGCGCTGAGAATACCGGTGCCGATGGCAATCGCTTCACCGGGCTCTAAATACACTTGCACTTGATATTTTTCAGAAAATTCAACAATGCGGCTAATTAAACCTTCAATATCATAACCTGGAGCGGTGATGTGATGACCGCCACCAAAGTTAACCCAATGCATTTGGTGCAGCAGATGACCAAACTTATCTTCAACGGCATCTAGAGTGCGACTGAGTTCGGCAAAGCCTTGCTCGCACAAAGTGTGAAAATGTAGGCCGCTGATACCACTGAGATCTTGATTTTGCATATCCGCTAGACGGATGCCTAATCGAGAACCCGGTGCGCAGGGGTCATAGATAGGTACGCTGCCCTCGGAGTGTTCGGGGTTTATGCGCAAGCCAAAAGCTAAGTTTTCTCGTTTGGCTTTTGCAGCTTTTATGATTCCCTGAAAGCGTTGCCATTGACCGATGCTGTTAAAGACAATGTGATCGGCAAAGTCCAGTAACTGTAGTAAATCTTGCTGCGAAAAAGCGGCACTGTATACATGTACCTCTCCAGGGCGATCTAAACTTTGGTATTCATCTCTACCGAGCATCGCCTCATGCAAGCCGCTGGCGCAAGTGCCATCTAAATAACGGGCGCTAAGCTCACCTAAATCCCACATAGAAAAAGCTTTCAGCGCTGCCAGTACTTTGGCACCACTGCGCTGTGCGACATCTTGCAAGATTACTAAGTTTCGCTCAATAGCGACTTGATCGACGACGAAACAGGGTGAGGGTAGGCGTTGCAAGTCTAGTTTGGAAAAGTCGGTAAATTGCATAACATTTTATTTCTAGTTTAAAGAAGAAGCTGGCGGTGTTTCTCAACAACCGCCCCTGGTGTTCTCGTCTTCTAAGTTAAAAGAATCTAACTCGATCACTTTCCAAGGCAGGCCGTATTGATTCATATCAGCCATGAATCCATCGGGATCAAACTGTTCAATGTTCCAAACCCCTGGTTTTATCCATTTTCCCTCTAACATTTGTTTGGCACCAATCATGGTCGGTACTGCTGTAGTGTAGGAAATGGCTTGGGAGTTAACTTCTTTATAACACTCTTGATGATCGCAAGTGTTGTACAGATAAACGATTTTCTCACGCCCGTCTTTAATGCCGCGTACTACGGCGCCGATACAGGTTTTACCGACAGTACGCGGGCCCAATGAAGCGGGATCTGGCAGGAGTTTAGCCAGTAGTTGAATCGGCACAATTTTCTGGCCATTAAAGTCAACTGGCTCAATGCCTAGCATGCCAACATTGCCGAGTACTTCTAAGTGCTTGAGATAGCTGTCGCCAAAGCTCATCCAAAATTGTGCACGCTTGATGCTCGGGTAGTGCTTGGTAAGAGACTCTAATTCCTCGTGATACATACGATAAATGTCGTAAGTGCCGACGCCTTCAGGGCAAGTGAACTTGGCCTTTTTTGACATGGCGGGGGTAGTGATAAACTCACCATTTTCCCAGTGGCGACACTCTGCAGTCACTTCACGAATATTGATCTCTGGGTTGAAGTTAGTAGCAAAGGGGTAGCCGTGATCGCCGCCGTTAACATCGATGATGTCTAATTCGTGAATTTCATCGAAGTAGTGCTTGGCTAGATAAGCGGTGAACATATTGGTAGCACCTGGATCAAAACCGCTACCTAAAAGCGCGGTTAAGCCTGCTTTTTCAAATTTTTCTTGATAGGCCCACTGCCACTTGTACTCAAACTTGGCGGTTTCTAAAGGCTCGTAATTGGCAGTGTCCATGTAGTGAACACCCGCTGCTAAACAGGCATCCATGATAGTGAGATCTTGATACGGAAGGGCGACGTTGATCACCAGCTCAGGTTGCTCTGCTTTTAATAAACGAGTTAGCTCTGGAACGTTATCGGCATCAACTTGGGAGGTGCGGATGATTTGGCCGGTTTTTTCTTTGACTAATGCGGCAATAGCATCACACTTAGATAAGGTGCGACTGGCCAGTAAAATGTCGCTAAAAACGTGGGCGACTTGTGCGCACTTTTGTACAACAACACCGCCGACACCGCCGGCTCCAATGATAATAACTTTGGACATGGTAAATACCTTTATTTAAATTTTTTAATCAATGTTGTTCGCGTTCGAAGTAAGTATAGCCCTGTAAGCTATCTTTGAATGCACGCAGCATTGTTTGGCGCTGGGAGGCGTTAATTTTTTTATCGCGCACCGCTTGCTCCGCGGTACGTCTAAATTGTTCAAGCATTTGTTTGGGGTCGTATTCAACATAGCTGAGTACATCGGCAATACTGTCACCTTGGAATTCACGTACAAAATCAAAGCTGGCATCTGCATTGATTTTAACACTGACCACGTTAGTGTCGCCAAATAAGTTGTGTAGATCGCCTAGTGTCTCCTGGTAAGCACCGACTAGAAATACCCCAATATAATATTCTTCACCTTGATTCAACGCGTGCAGCGGTAATGTGTTGCGTATTCCTTGAGGGGAGATGAATCTATCGATTTTGCCATCGCAGTCGCAGGTAATATCAGCAATGATTGCCTCTCGAGTGGGCTGTTCATCTAAGCGATGAATTGGCATAACAGGGAACACTTGGTCGATCGCCCATATATCTGGCAAAGACTGGAATAAACTGAAGTTGCCGTAGTAAATATCACATAATAACTCAGGTAAATTGGCAAGCTCAGGGGGTACTCTATCGATGTTTTTTAAAATCTTGGCAATTTTATCCAGCACTGAAAGGGTGATGTTATCGGCCAGCGCGCGATCTCTAAGGCCTACTTGGCCACGTCGGAACAACTCTCTAATTTCATCACGATAATAAAGTGCATCGTTATAACACTCTTGAAAATTAGTCGAATTGACATCGGTGTCGACACTAAACAAGTTGTGTAATGTTTCGTGAGCGCTCTCTTCTAAAGCCTGGGGCAGAGGTTGTGGTTCATGGTTTCGTACATCTAACACATTGAAGACTAACAGCGATGAATAGGCGACGGTAGCACGGCCCGATTCAGTGATGATAGTTGGATGAGTGATCTGTAAAGGATCAAGGCTCTCGGCAATAGTTTCAACTATGTTGACGCAATACTCATCTAACTGGTAGTTCATGCTGTGGGTGCTGTTGGTACGTGCCCCTTCATAATCGACCGCTAAACCACCGCCTAAATCTAGGTAACCCATAGGCGCGCCCTCGTTGATGAGACCAGTATAAAAGCGACAGGCCTCTAATACACCACTGCGAATATTACGGATGTTGGGGATTTGCGAGCCCAAGTGGCAATGTAATAACTGCAGGCAATCTAACATCTTGGCGTCTTTGAGTTGTTCAACAACATCGAGCAGAGCGCTGGTGGATAGGCCGAAAATAGAGCGATCACCACTGTTTTCATTCCAGTGTCCATCGACGATCACTGACGATTTAATACGTGCGCCTATAAATGGTTTAATGCCAAGTGCTGCAGAGCGCTCTAAAATAATCGGTAACTCCGTGGGTGTTTCCAATACAAAAAAGCAGCGTATGCCCAATTGGGTGGCATACAGGCCAAGGTCCACAAACTCAGCATCCTTATAGCCGTTGCAAATAATCAAGCTATTATGATCACGCAATTGTGAGAGGGCGATTATTAGCTCAGCTTTAGAACCGGCCTCTAAACCATGGTTAAAACGTTGTCCAAAATCGGCGATTTCTTCAATCACATGACACTGCTGGTTTACTTTAATCGGGAATACGCCGCGGTATTTTCCCTTATATTGAGCTGCGTCGATCGCTCGTAAAAAGGCTTCATTAAGCTCTTTTATACGTTGATCAAGAACATTTTCTATGCGAAGAATGGTGGGCATTTCTAAACCGCGTTCTTTCATGCCATTGATGATATCTAATAGTGAAACGCTGTTATTTTGTTGGTCGTTTTGTACCACAACTTGGACTTCGCCACGCTCGGAAATATTGAAGTACCCCGCCCCCCATTGATTGACCGCGTATAAGTTTTCGCTATCGGCTACACTCCATTTTTTGGAGGTTTCACTTTGGTTGGTTAGATCAGATATTGGCATAGATAATGGGTCTACATTGATAAATTAAGTAAGGGATAGCAGCGTTGGATAGCCAATTTTTAGGAAGGTTAAATCGGCACCAAGCAAAGATAAAAATGCATGTAAGCAAGCGCCAATTATCCATTTATTTTTGAAAATATCAAATATCTTAAAAATATTTCGGCTTAATTAATAATGTTTTTAGTTAGTGGCAAGGATCAATCGTAGAAGTTGTATGTATGTTGCAGGAATGGGGCTTCCTAATGGTTAATATCTAAACTGACTCTTTTTAGCCACAAGAAAATAAAATATTTATACTGAAGTGTTACCTATAGGTGATTTGATTTAATGTTACAAAACTTTTGCCTTTGAATTAATCATCTGGACTGATATAGTGAGCTGCAGTAAGGACTGCTATGTTCACAATTATAAAATAAAAACATGAAGTTAGTACAAAAAAGAAGGATTTTGTCTGTACTAGATAAACTGGACCGCAAGGACCTTAGTATGAAGACAATGAGTTTTTTTTCGACTGACGCTGAATTTAAACTGCCTAAATCAATCGTTTACTCCACACTAGCAATTTGTATCATCCCGATGTTATTGCAGCTTAGTGGTATTGATTTTGGTAATTCCACTCACTCAGACGTTTTGCCTGGTGATGCGGTCACCCTGGATCAAATGTTTTATCGCTTAGCGGGCGGTTTTACCCATGCCCTGCTTGAGTGGACTGCCTTTTGTGCGGCCATATTTGTGGTGCTATTAAGTTTCTGTCACTACTCTATCACTAAAGATGTCACCACTCCTGTTATCGGCGTTGCGCTATTTTGTGCAGGTGCTATGGATGCTTTTCATACGTTAGCGGCAACTAGACTAGTATCAGCGGTTGCTGAAAATACCGACCTAATCCCTTTTACTTGGGCGTTATCCCGAGTGTTTAATGCGCTGATAATGATTATCGGCGTGGGCATATTTCTGCGCCGAGACAAAATCAAACCCCAAAAAGGCATGTTATTTATAGTGATGGCTAGTTTAGCTTTTTCCGCTATTGGCTATCTACTCATTCATCTTGCAGCAACGAGTGAGAGCTTGCCGCAGACGCAATTTCCCGATGCCTTTATTCGCAGGCCCTACGATATAGTGCCGCTAATATTGTTTATCATTGCTGGGCTAGTGATCTATCCGGTCTTTTTAAAGCGTTATCCCAGTATTTTTGCTTCCGCTCTACTGCTCAGTGCCTTACCAGAAATAGCCGTTGAAGCGCATATGGCTTTTGGCTCGCAACGTTTGTTTGATAGTGATTTCAACGTGGCGCATTTCTTGAAAATCATCGCCTATGTTGTACCTCTCAGTGGGCTGGTGCTCGATTACATCATTACCTATAAAAAACAAAAAACTAACCACCAATTGTTACTCAAAGCGCATGAGACATTAAATGTAAAAGCGTTAGAAATGAAAAAGCTAAATTTAAGATTGAGCCAATCAAACAGTGAACTAGAGAAGTTTGCCTACATAGCCTCCCACGATTTGCAGGAACCGCTGCGAAAAATACAGGCGTTTGGGGATAGATTACATTCCAATCTTGATAAAAACACTAATGAAAAAGCGTTAGATTATATTGCTCGAATGCAAAGCTCATCCACTAGAATGCGGCAATTAATCGATGATTTATTATTGTTTTCTCGACTGGGAAATCAAGAATATAAATTTAGAGTAGTCAATTTAGAGACCGTAATTGCACGAGTGCAAGATGATTTACAGCTGTTGATCACAGAGAAACAGGCCAAGATCGAAGTGCGCTCTTTGCCCAAAGTAATGGGAGACGCTAGTAAGCTATATCAAGTATTTTTGAACTTGCTGAATAATTCACTGAAATTTTCCAGGCAAGGTGTATTACCTGAAATAATCATCAGCTGCGAAGCCGTGGTTGAAGATGATCAACACTGGTGGAAAATATCAATTCAAGACAACGGTATTGGCTTTGATGAGACCTACCGCGATAAAATTTTTGAAGTATTTCAAAGGCTACACGGTCGCAGTAAATATGAAGGTACCGGGATAGGCTTGGCAATTTGTAAAAAAATAATAGAGAAGCACAATGGTAATATTACGGTGCAATCGCAATCCGATCGCGGTAGCTGTTTTATCTTGTGGTTAGAGCAAATGAGGAAAGAAGATGAAAGATAATTTAGTCACTATCCATATGTGTGATGATGACCCCGATGATCAATTACTGGTTTCTGATGCACTGCTTGAGGCAAGATTGGGGAATCCTATCGATTTTACGCAAAACGGTTTGGAGCTTTTACAATACCTTAGGCGCGAGGGGGAATTTAGTCACTTAGAGGGGCAGCCACTGCCTGGGTTGATTTTACTAGATTTAAATATGCCGGTAATGGATGGCCGCGAAGTTTTAAAAGAGCTGAAAAATGATGAGGTTTTTAAATCAATACCTATAGTAGTACTCACGACTTCTAAGGCGGAAGAAGATATCGCAAAATCTTATAATATGGGGGTTAACTCTTTTATTATTAAACCAATCTCTTTTGATAGTTTAGTCGAGATGGTGAAGTCTATGACCAATTATTGGTTCCATATAGTTTCGCTTCCCAATAGCTCTCAATAATTTTTGGCAACCTATGAAAAATAATTATTCTAGTATGGCTGTACTCATTGTCGAAGACGATGAAGATGATTATATCCTCCTTAAAGAGTTATTGGAGGATGCGATAGGTGACCTTGGAAAAATTGATTGGGCAGATGACATTAGCAGTGCGACCGAATTAATTCAAAAAAATGATCACCAAATGTACTTTATCGATAATCGTCTTGGTGCTGAGCTTGGATTAGATTTAATTGTTTTGATTAAGCAAAAATACGAGACGGCTCCGCCTATTATTATGTTGTCGGGTGTCGATGACAGGCGCACCGATTTAAAGGCGATGAACAACGGTGCCGATGATTATTTGATTAAGAGCCAGCTTAGCCCGCCACTATTAGAGCGCACTATTCGCTATATTTTTAAAAGTAAAAGTTTTGAAGCGAAGCTGGCTAGGCTAGCGCATTTTGATAGTTTAACGGGTCTCTATAACCGCAGTATCTTTAATGAGTTATTGAATAAAACCATTGAGCAAAGTAAAAGATCAGCGCAAAGATTTGCTTTAGTGACTATTGATTTAGACAATTTTAAGTACATTAATGACAACTATGGTCACCCCGCGGGAGATTTGCTGTTAACCAAAGTGGCCAGAAGGCTCAAACACACTGTACGCGGTGCTGATATAGCGGCCCGTTTAGGCGGGGATGAATTTTCATTAGTTTTAAAGGATGTGGGTGAGAACAGTGATTTTGTTAAGTTAATCAATAATATAATGGCTGTTTTCGATAAGCCGGTACAAGTGTTAGGCAATGAGATTCATACGACTATAAGTGCTGGTATTGCCATATTTCCAAACGATGCGTCAGTGAGTAGTGAGCTAATAGAGCACAGTGACAGGGCGATGTATCAAGCCAAAAATAATGGCAAGAACACTTACAGTTTTTACAATCAAGAGCTCCATCAGCAGGCGAAGTTTAGGCACAGCATTGAGTTAAAGCTTTCATGTGCCATAGAGCAAGACAAACTACTATTGTATTACCAGCCCATTCTAGATATGGCGACACAACAGATCATTTCTTACGAGGCGCTGTTGCGCTGGAAAGATGAGCAGGGAGATTTTTATAATACTGAGGAGGTGATTGCTATTGCCGAGCAGGGCCCATTAATATTGGAGCTTGGGCGCTGGGTATTTGATACTGCTTGTCAGCAATTGATGCGCTGGCAGCAACAGCAGCAATTCCTCGGAAAAATAGCCATTAATGTCTCTGCGAAACAATTTAACAACCCTGTTTTTACTGAGCATGTTGTAAAAACATTGGCCCAATATCCGCAATTAACTAACAAAATAATTTTTGAAATTACCGAGCGTACCTTACTGGAAAGCCAGCCGCACATCATTAAATTACTGGAGAGTTTGGTGGCATTAGGTTGTGAGTTTTCACTGGATGATTTTGGTACCGGTCACGCCTCAATCTCGTACTTGCGAGCTTTCCCTATGCAAATAATTAAAATTGATAAATCAATTGTGCAGCAAGTATTGGGGAAAAATAAAGAGATGGCGTTATGCAAGGCGATTATCGCCATGGGCAAAGCGTTGGATATTCAAGTTGTGGCGGAGGGGATAGAAGATAAAGCCGTTGCAAAGCAGCTTAAGGTTTTAGGCTGTCCGCAGGCGCAAGGCTATTATTACTCAAGGCCTAAGGCAGCAGATCAGCTGTAAACTAGCCAAAGACTAAAATACTGCTGATCTAGCATAGCGCCTTTTTATATGACTTTAGCGGTGCTTTGCTCAGGCTCATTTAGATCAACACTAAAATGCTTTCCCAACAGAGCGTGATAAAAATTATTATCATTGAGAATGCCCACAACTTTGTCACGCAGTGCCAAAATGATGGGTAATCCCGTGTGATGTTTGATCTCTATTGCGCGACGCATATTGATATCCGGTGGAGCAAGAGTGATTGCATGCGGATTTAAACTTGAAATATCTTGATCATCAGGGCAGTACTGCATGCTAAGTTCGAGAGTATTTGCCGTTATTCGCACCAGCTGTTGATGATTATCTAAGAGTAATTTAATGTTCTGCTTAGGGTCAATGTGCAAACCTTGCTCGTCTTCAAACAACTCTGCAATGGGTGTCATTAATGAGTGCCCTTTAAGCACATTAAGCGGATTGGTGTGCGCCACAAAATCTTGCACGTAGGCGTTAGCAGGGTTTAAAACAATCTCTTCTGGTATATCGTACTGAATGATTTTGGCGGATTCCATAATGCCAATCTTGCTACCGATTTTAAGTGCCTCATCTAAATCATGGCTGACAAAGACAATGGTTTTTTGCATGTTTTGCTGCAACTCTATTAACTCATCTTGCAGCTGAGTGCGTATTAAAGGATCTAGTGCCGAGAAAGGCTCATCCATCAGTAGTATGTCGGTGTCCATTGCAAATGCTCTCGCGAGTCCCACCCTCTGTTGCATACCACCAGATAACTGGTTAGGTAGTTTGTCTGCCCATTTATCTAAGCCTACTAATTTTAGCTGATGCATGGCTTTGACGTGGCGCTCTTTTTTACTCATACCCTGCATTTCAAGGCCAAAAGCTACATTGTCCAAGACATTGAGCCAGGGCATTAAGGCAAAATTTTGAAATACCATGGAAATTCGTTTGCTGCGCATGTGCATCAAAGTCGCACTGTCACAGTTTGCCATGTCGACCATTTTCTCGCCGTCACGGACCAGTATCTTGCCGCGACTGGTTTCGTTAAGGCCATTAATGGCGCGTAATAAACTTGATTTTCCGGAACCTGAAAGGCCCATTAATACACAAATTTCACCGGCTTTAATTTCGATACTGGCATTGTGCACACCGACAGTATCACCGGTTTTATCTATTATTTGTTGGCGGTTTTTACCGTCATCTAACATAGCCAATGACTTTTGTGTGTTGCTACCAAAGATGACATCGACGTTTTGAATACTGATCGCGCTCATGATTAGCCTTCCTCTTTGGCGTTTGGCGCCTTAAAAATTCGATCTAAGATAATAGCGACTAACACAATAGCGAGCCCCGCTTCAAACCCCTGAGAGATGTTAACCGTATTAAGAGCTCTTACCACTGGTTTACCTAAACCGTCGGCGCCTACTAAAGCGGCAATGACCACCATTGATAAAGAGAGCATGATGCACTGGGTGATACCGGCCATAATGCTCGGCATGGCGGCGGGCAGTTCAACTTTATAAAGTAGCTTAAAAGGGGTGGCCCCAAAGGCACGACCCGCTTCAATTAAGTCTTTAGGCACTTTGCTAATGCCTAAGTAAGTGAGGCGAATAGGGGCGGCAATGGCAAAGATGATGGTAGAGATAAGCCCAGGCACTACGCCTAAACCAAATAACACTAAGGTTGGGATTAAATAAACAAAAGTGGGAATGGTCTGCATTAAATCTAGAATCGGTCTTAAAATAGTATACAGCCACGGCTTGTGGGCAGCAGTGATCCCAATAGGTACGCCAAAGGCGATGGAAATACTGGTCGCGGTGATGACTAACACAAAGGTCTCGAGCATTTCTTGCCAGTAACCTAAATTGAGTATTAATAATAATGCGCAGACCACAAAGACCACTAGCGGTACACTTTTGTGCACAAACCAGGCAATGGCAGCGGTCGCTATCATAGGCACGAAAGGTGGTAGCCAGATGAAAAAGTCGACTATGTTGAGTATTAGCCACTCTAGTGAAATCGAAATAGCATCAAAAATGAAATCAGCATTATCGGTGAGCCAATCTACAACTTCCTCCATCGCGGAGCCAATGGGTATTTTGTGTTCGGTGATCCAGTTCATGCTAAAGCCTATAATTTATTTTATGATATTCAGGTGGTACAAGTTGTTATGAGGAGCTTAAATTTATCTTTTGCAGTTATTAAAAAGGGGGCTTAAGAGCCCCCAGTTACTACTCAGTGTTACATCGACAGACTAGCTTTTACCGCTTTTAGCGCGTCGCCGCCATCTTTAGTGGTTACATCTTTCAACCATGCATCTAATACACCTTGGTTGGCTTTTAACCAAGTTTTCGCCGCTACTTCTGGCTTCTTGCCATCATCTAAAATGGCACCCATGATTTGGTTTTCCATCTCAAGAGTGAAGCTTAGGTTTTGTACTAACTGGCCCATATTAGGACAGTCTTTAATGAAGTCTTTTCTGACGTTAGTGAAAACGCTAGCACCACCGTAGTTAGGACCAAAGTAGTCGTCGCCGCCATCTAAGTAAGCCATGTCAATATTGGCATTCATTGGATGTGGAGCCCAGCCTAAAAAGGCAATCCACTGCTGGCGCTTCGCAGAGCGTGTCACTTGTGAAATCATACCAGCTTCAGATGACTCAACTAATTTGAAATCTTTTAGATCAAAGGCATTTTTATCGATCATGTCTTGAATTAAGCGGTTGCCATCATTGCCAGGCTCAATACCGTAGATCTTGCCTTTGAAATTATCTTGGTACTTAGCGAGGTCGGCAAAGGTTTTAACGCCGCCATCAAATACGTATTTAGGTACGGCCAGTGTATATTTAGCACCGACAAGGTTGGCGCGTACTGTTTCTACGGTGCCCGCTTCACGGTATTTAGCAATATCTGCTTCCATAGTTGGCATCCAGTTGCCGAGGAATACATCAATGTCACCATTGGCGAGTGATGTATAAGTAACCGGTACTGATAGTAGCTGAGTGGTTGCTTGGTAACCCAAAGCGTTGACAATTTCACTGGTCACAGCGGTAGTTGCAGTGATATCTGTCCAGCCGACATCTGAAAATCTTACTTTGTCACAGCTGCCAGCAAAAGCAGCTGAAGAAAGTACACTCAAAGATAGCGCTAGTGTGATTGTATACTGGTTAAATTTTTTCTTGGTCGACATGATTGTTTCCTTATTTATTATGATATTAGTTAGTGTCCATGGCAAAACGCAGAGCAACTGTAACGCCCGTGTTTGTGCTGAACACTAAGTTCTTTGTCCGAGATAGACTCGGATGACTTTTCTCATTTTCTTAAGGGTTTCTTTTCCTATTTTTTTGAAATTGGTTTTAAGCGCTGCTGTTGCTGCCAGTTTTCATCTATCCACACAGGAGCGGCTTGTGCGGTCAGTGGCTGGTGGCCTAAAATAATATCGGCAGCTTTTTCGGCAACCATGATAGTGGGTGCATTTAAGTTACCGTTGGTAATCGTTGGGAACACAGAGGAGTCAACGACACGTAATTGCTGGATGCCTCTCACTTGGCAGTCGCTGTTGAGCACCGCTAGAGGATCGTCGTCGGCCCCCATTTTACAGCTGCAAGAAGGATGGTAGGCGCTCTCTACGTTCTGCTTTACCCAAGTATCAATAGCTTCATCTGATACGATATCGGCACTGGGCTGGATCAATTCATCGCGATATGGATCAAAGACACTTTGATCCATTATCTCTCTAGTAAGGCGAATACAGTTACGCCAGTCCTGTTTGTCTTGCTCGGTGGATAAATAGTTAAAAATGATATTTGGTTTGTCTAGTGGATCGTTGGATTTAATCCACACTCTGCCTCGGCTTGTGGGTTTATTGGGCCCTACATGGACTTGGTAACCGTGACCATCAACTGCCTTTTGGCCATCGTAGCGCATCGCGGCAGGCAGGAAATGATACTGAATGTCTGGCCATTGCACACCTGCTTTAGAACGGATAAAGCCGCAAGATTCGAAATGATTGGTTGCCCCTAAGCCCGTTTTGGTGAGTAGCCAGCGCGCGCCAATCCAAGCTTTACTGAGCAAGTCTAGTTTGCCGTTTAAGGTGATCGGCTGTTTACAGCTGTACTGGTAATAGACTTCTAAGTGATCTTGTAAATTTTCACCAACGCCCGGTAGATGATGAACGAGCTCAACCTCCGCATCTTTTAACACGTTTTTCGGCCCTATACCTGAGAGTTGTAGCAATTGCGGTGAGCCAATTGAACCCGCACTGAGGATCACTTCCTTGTTGGCAAAAACTTGTTGTACTTGCTTGCCTTTTTGATACTCAATGCCCTGCGCTATTTTGTCTTGGATCAGTACTTTGCGAGCGATGATGCCACTAATCAAACTGAAGTTAGGGCGACGCATAGTGCGGCGTAAATAGGCATTGCTGGTGGAGGCGCGCACGCCATTTTTGACGGTCATATGCATCGGGCCAAAGCCCTCTTGTCTGTAGCCATTATAATCGTCGGTTTTGGGGTAACCCGCCTGTACACCCGCATCAATAAACGCTTGGTATAAAGGGCTAGTTTGCATCTTATTGCCGTTACAAGTGCTCAAGGGGCCGCTGCCGCCACGGTAAGTGCTCTCGCCATCCATCCAAGTTTCGGCTTTTTTAAAGTAGGGTAGGCAATGCTTATAATCCCAGTCATGAGCACCTTGTTGCTGCCACTGATCAAAATCTTTGGCGTGACCGCGGACATAGACCATGCCGTTGATCGAGGAGCTTCCGCCTAATACTTTTCCTCTAGGGCAGTGCATCACTCGGTTATCTAAACCAGGTTCAGCCTGAGATTCAAACTGCCAGGCGTAGCGTTTGCTGTTCATAGGGTAGGACAGTGCCGTGGGCATTTGGATAAATATGCTTTTATCGGTGCCTCCCGCTTCCAGTAGCAAAACGCTATGTTGGCCATCAGCTGAGAGTCTATCAGCTAATACGCAGCCTGCGGATCCAGCACCGACAATAATATAATCGTAGCGGCCACTGGTTTTGACACTGTTATTTAGTAAGGACACTCTACGTCTCCAAGCTCAATGTAGACACTTTTAACTTGGCTATATTGATTGAGTGTGTCGATACCATTTTCGCGACCAATACCCGATTGCTTATAACCGCCTACTGGCATTTGCGCGGGAGAGCTACCCCAAGTATTTATCCAGCAGATACCGGCCTGCATCTTGGCGATAACACGGTGCGCACGAGAGAAATCGGTAGTAAAAACACCGGCGGCAAGACCAAATTCTGTAGCGTTAGCCCGCTTGATGACTTCCTCTTCTGTTTCAAACTTTAGGATTGACATCACCGGGCCAAAGATTTCATCTTTAACGTTTGGCATCTCGTCTGTGCAATCTGCAAAGACGGTAGGGCGCACAAAATTACCCGCATCTAAACCATTTTCGGTGACTTGTTCGCCGCCACAAACGAGTGTTGCCCCCGCTGTTTTAGCGGCCTCAATATATGAGAGAACTTTTTGCATATGATCTTTTGATATTAGAGAACCCACTTGGGTATTGGCATCACAAGGGTTACCAATAATCATTTTCTCGGTACGTGTTTTTATTTTCTCAATAAACGCATCATAGATAAGTGCGTGGACAAAGACCCGGGTGCCATTAGTGCAAACTTCTCCCTGAGTGTAGAAATTCGCCAGTAACGCGCCGCTCACTGCATTATCTACATCGGCATCGGCAAAGGCGATAAAAGCGGATTTACCACCGAGCTCCATGGTCACTTCTTTTAAAGAACCCGCGGCATCAGCCATTACTTTTCTACCAGTACCGCATTCACCGGTGAAAGATACTTTGGCGATATCGGGGTGTCTAGATAATGCCTGGCCAACTTTAGCGTTGCCTTGTACGACATTAAATACGCCATCGGGAAGCCCAGCCTCAGTGTATATCTCAGCGAGTTTCATCACGCTTAAAGGCGTTTCCTCTGAAGGTTTGAAAATCATCGCATTGCCAGCGGCCAATGCTGGCGCTGATTTCCACATCGCAATTTGCATGGGGTAGTTCCAAGCGCCAATACCTGCGCAAACACCAAGGGGCTCACGTCTTGTGTAATAAAAATTGCTACCGCCTAAATCTTGCTGGGTTCCCGCCATGCTGGTGGCGAGTCCTGCATAGTACTCTATTACATCGGCGCCACTGGCAATGTCGACACAATCCGCTTCCTGAATGGGTTTTCCGGTATCTAATACCTCTAACATTGCCAGTTCGTCATTGCGCTCGCGAAGTATCGCCACTGCACGTAGCAAAATACGCCCGCGTTCAGTGCCGCTCATTTGCGACCAAATGGCAAAGCCGCGCTCGGCAGAGGCTACTGCTGCATCAACATCACTTAATGAGGCTTGTTGAACGGTTGCTAGCAATTCCCCAGTGGCGGGATTATAACTGTTGAATGTCTCGCCTGAAGTTGCAGCTACGTGTTTACCGTCGATATATAACGCTGTTGAATTCATAATAATGTTCTTTTTAAAAGTTGACGTTGGCGGTGGATCGCTAGTGTTTCACTAGGTAGTTGTTTTTCTGAAGTAAATAGGGCCAGCAATAATGCACAAGCCTGGCTAATGTTTGGAAGTGCGATAACTTCTTCACCGCTATGGGATTGATCTGAAGTAGCATCAGCGCATTTGTTTTTTATGTATAACGCTGTTGAATTCATAATAATGCTCTTTTTAAAAGTTGCCGTTGGCGGTGGAGTGCCAAGGTTTCACTAGGTAGTTGTTTTTCTAGATAATCTGCAATGATGCGCTGGGCTAATTGCCCATCAATACCGTTGGGGGAGAGAGAACCGCGCAACCAAATACCATCTATTAAAGCGGCAATGGATAGCGCAACAAATTTGGCGCGCTCGTAAGGTAGTACTCTCTTCAGCTCAATCATTAAATGTGAGATTAAGCGTTTTTCATTGACTCTTTGCAGACGGTATAACTGAGGTTGATGCATGGCTTGCGACCAGAAGGCCAGCCAAGTCTTAATGACTTTACTATCGAGTTGGACTGGATCGAAGTTGCCACCGACTATCGCAGTAATACGCTCTACAACATCGTCCTTAGTGCAAAGATCCAGGCGCTGTCGTACTCCCGCTGACAGCTGGCGCAAAATGCTGCGCATGGTCTCTTCAAGGAGCCCATCCTTACCCCCAAAATAGTGGTTAATAATGGCAGGGGATACTCCTGCGTAGCTGCTGATGGTCACCACACTGGCTTTTTGTAAACCCACCGCGTTAATCGCCTGCATTGTGGCATCGATTAACTGAGGTTTCCTGATGGCTGGCATTCCAACTTTAGGCATGGTGTGGCTATCCTTTTTATTAAACATTCATTTACTGAAAAATAAATCTTGGCAACTTTAAATGTATTTAATCTCTGATAAAAAGCGCTGAACAGTGCCAAGTTAGGCAATGAGTTCGAGAAAGTAGCAGTCTTTTTAACTGCTATGTTTTTATTAAATGATCGTTTAATAAAAATATTTGATTAATGCTCTCTTGTCAAGATAGAACCACATTATCAAGGGTATATGTTGTCGCTGGTGTTTAAACAGTCTGTTTTAATTTTGATCAAAATTGGTGTCGTATTAGCGCCAGTTGATTGATTTTTAGCGATAAGTTTCAATGGTACAGTGTGTAATAATAAATTCAGTTTCAATTATTTACTCAGACATTTTTTATCTGAGTAAAATGCTTAAACGTACTGATAGAGACTGCTGGAGCGCTTTAGTACAAAAAAATTGTCTATATATCATTAGGCAATTTTGTTGGTAAATACTTAAAAATAATTCAATTTTAATCAATCTCTAGCTGGGGTTTAGCTGGAGTAAAAAATGGCGGGTTGATGTTTGACTAGCGCTGTGTTTCATTAAGCTTACATTAATAAAAAGAACCTTGGTGATTTGTGGATTATATTCATCAATAACTCAGATAGGGTCTATATTTAAAAGGGAAGCGAATAGTTAAAACTTGCTTAACTCTGCTAAGAGGCATGGTGAGTTGCAATGCGTTTCCTAAGTTGCAGCGATACAGGATAGGGATATGTCAGACAGTCAAGAATACTATGCAGAGCTTGGTTTTTACCATCGCGTTACACAATTGCGTTCAGATACTTGGGGACGATTATGTAAGTTCACGGAGCTTTTAAAAGAAAAGGAAGCGAGTCACAGAGAGTACAATAGGATTAGAAAGTCTGTTCACTACTGCTTAAATACGCTGGATTGGATTGAGAAATTTCACGCTTTTCCCTCTACTGATGATTTTAATAGGCTCTGGAAAGATTATAACAGTACTGATCATCACGGCTTGGCCCGCTCAGTCAAGCGCATCTCTAGAGCGTTATCCAGTGATTCCTATCGGCGTAGTACCATTGATTTATCAGGCTCGGGCGCAGGACAGGCCGAGCAGGAGCAAGTGGAAGAGTTTGAGTCCTTGCGTAATCAGCTAGAGCAAAGTTATACCAAGTCAAAACCTTATTTTGAATTGCTGGTCGTCGATGACATTAGCAGTGCCGCTGTGCGTGCTATGCGCCAAGTGTTTAGAAACTTGCGCAGCAATGAGGACAAGTTTATTTACGATGTAGTCGTAGTGCCCAGTTTTGAAGATGCTATTACTGCTATTTTGATTAACAAAAACATCCAAGCCTGTATTGTTCGCCAGGGCATTCCCATGAAGGCGAAAGATGGGGGGATGGGTGGTCTCGATGAGTTTTTAGTCGGTGTTAAAAAATACAACAATGATGTAAAACGCATTATTGAACTGGGTCGTTCAATGCGTGATATACGCCCGGAATTAGATATTTATTTAATAGCGACGATAGCCGCAGAAAAAATAGCCAGTTCAGAAACTCAAGTGTTTAAACGCATTTTTTATCGTGATAATGATTACCTTGAAAAGCATCATTGCATTTTAAGTGGCATTGGCGAGCGCTTTAAAACGCCTTTCTTTAATGCGTTGAAAAAATACAGTCGTAAACCTACCGGTATTTTCCATGCGATGCCTGTCTCGCGTGGTAAGTCGGCGATTAACTCCAATTGGATTGGGGATATGGTAGATTTTTATGGCATTAATATCTTTCTTGCAGAAACTTCTACCACCTCTGGTGGCTTAGATTCACTATTACAACCTCATGGTCCGCTCAAAGAAGCGCAAGAATATGCCAGCCGCGCGTTTGGCTCGCACGAGACCTTCTTTGTTACCAATGGCACCTCCACGGCAAATAAAATAGTAGTGCAAGCGCTGATTCAACCCGGTGATATTGTGATGGTAGACCGCGATTGTCACAAGTCTCATCACTATGGCATGGTGCTCTCTGGCGCGCATGTCTGTTACTTAGATTCCTATCCGATCAATCAGTATTCCATGTACGGTGCGGTGCCAATTAGAGAGATAAAGAAGCAGTTGTTGGAGTATAAACGCGCCGGTAAACTAGATCGCGTCAAAATGCTGTTACTGACCAACTGTACTTTTGATGGCATAGTCTACAACGTGCGCAGGGTGATGGAAGAGTGCCTAGCGATCAAGCCAGATTTAGTGTTTTTATGGGACGAGGCATGGTTTGCCTTCGCCACCTTTAATCCCATTTATCGCCAGCGTACTGGTATGTATAACGCGCGTACCTTACGTCGTAAATTTAAAACGACTGAGTACCAGGACAGCTATGATAAGTATCAGCAGAAAATGGAAAAATTGGATGCTGATGACGACGCCACTTGGCTCGATAATCGCTTGATGCCAGACCCCACTAAAGCGCGGATTAGGGTATATACCACGCACTCAACACACAAGACACTGACTTCACTGCGCCAGGGATCGATGATTCATATCTTTGATCAGGATTATAATCAAAAGGTAGAGGGGCCATTCCACGAAGCCTACATGACTCACACCACCACATCGCCAAATTATCAGATACTAGCTTCGTTAGATTTGGGTCGCAGACAAGCTGAACTTGAAGGTTATGGGCTAGTACATCGTCAATTAGAAATAGCGATGAGCTTAAGAACCTGCATGTATAACGATGGCAGGTTTAATAAATACTTTAAGTTCCTGGTCAATAAAGACATGGTGCCCGCACAATATCGCGAATCGGGTGTGGATTCGTATTACAGTCCTAAAACGGGTTTCTCGCATATGGAAGAGGCGTGGCGAGATGATGAATTTGTGGTGGACCCAACCCGTATTACGCTAGAAATAGGCAATACTGGGATTGATGGAGACACTTTTAAAAATGATATTTTGATGGAAAAACACGGTATCCAAATCAATAAAACTTCGCGCAATACCGTGTTGTTTATGATCAATATTGGTACTACTCGCAGTGCCGCTGCCCATCTTATTGAAGTATTCCAGCGCATTGTTAACCAGCTGGAATATCAACAGGAGGGAATGAGCCCTAAAGAGAAGAAAATACACGCAAAAAAGGTGCTCTCTCTCACCCAAGATTTACCCCCACTTCCTGACTTTAGCTATTTTCATAAAGCCTTTAGATGCTCAAGTGGCAGCCGCTTTGATACCCCAGAGGGAAATATTCGCGATGCCTATTTTCTAAGCTATAACGATGAGAATTGTGAATATTTTCATTTTGAAAAAGGCGAAATGCACGAGTTGATGAAGAGCAGAGAGCTGGTCTCGACCAGCTTTGTGATTCCCTACCCACCCGGGTTTCCTATTTTAGTACCAGGACAAGTGATCAGTGAAGAAATTATCGACTATATGTTGGCATTGGATGTCACAGAAATTCACGGCTATCGGCCTGATTTCGGACTCGGAGTGTTCACCGAAAAAGCGCTTGAAGCAATCGTTGTCAAAAAGCGTCCTCTGGCAGCGGTGCCTGCAGTGGCTATCCCAATTGATGTCGGTAGAAAAACCCTCAAGCGCAGTAAAAATAATAAAACAACATAGACAAGATTGTACAACGCAGTTAAAGGATGAATTAGCCATGAGCAAGCCTGTATTAAAAAACCTGTCAGATATACGCCGCTATTTTTTAAGAAACGAAACACCTATGTATTTCATCAG
The DNA here is from genome assembly GCA_013215375.1 of Oceanospirillaceae bacterium. Lineage (GTDB taxonomy): Bacteria > Pseudomonadota > Gammaproteobacteria > Pseudomonadales > Balneatricaceae > Rs1. The sequence continues at coordinate 90,168 of JABSRB010000018.1, forward strand.
TGCCACAAATTTTAATTTGTTGGGGATTTCTGCATGGGTTAAAAACTTTCGGTATATTAACTATTTAGACTGTTTTGACGGTCGTCATCCGAATGTATTTATTCCCGGTGAGTTACCCCATGCCGAGTTTGAAAGTATTGAAGACATCAATAATTATCTACTAGAGCACAAAGCGGTGGTTGATTTTATTGGTGAACGCGCCACTGAAGATACTAGGGGCAAGGCCATTTTTTTGATGTTTGATGAAGAGACAGAAGCGCTTTGTGAAGAGCTGAATTTAGACGTTGCCTTTCCCAGTGCCAAATTGCGTAGCTCTTTAGATAACAAAATTGAAACAGTGCGCATCGGCAATCGAGCGGGAGTTCCCAGTGTGCCAAATTTATTGGCCAAAGTAGAGAGCTACGGACACTTGTGTGAGTTGTGCACCGAGTTAGGTAATGATCTAGTACTGCAGACAGCCTTTGGCGACTCTGGACACACCACTTACTTTATCAGTAACGAGCAAGAGTACGACAAACACGCCAAAGAGATCGAGTGTGGTGAAGAGATAAAAATCATGAAACGCATTAATTGTCGCGGTTCGGCCATTGAGGCTTGTACCACGGCACAGGGAACGGTCGTTGGCCCGTTAATGACTGAGCTGGTTGGCTTTAAAGAACTGACCCCATACAAAGGTGGTTGGTGTGGTAATGAAATATACGCGGGCGCATTTACCGATGAGATCAGAGCAAAGGCGCGTGAATATACTTTTGCCTTTGGCGAAGCACTGCGCAGTGAAGGTTATCGAGGTTACTTTGAATTAGATTTCCTGATCGATACTGATAATGGGCAAGTCTATTTAGGGGAACTCAATCCGAGAGTGACTGGTGCTAGCTCACTGACTAACCACGCTGCTTTTGCTCACGCAGATGCGCCACTGTTTTTATTCCACTTGCTGGAGTTCTGTGACGTTGACTTTAGATTTGATGTTGAAGCGCTGAATGCGCGTTGGGCAGAGGAAGACAACATCGATAGCTGGTCACAGCTGGTGATCAAACATACCGAAGAAAGCGTCGCCTTGATCAACCAGGCACCTCAATCGGGCATTTATACGATGAGTGATGAAGGTGTGGTTGAGTTTAGTTACTTTGACTACCGCCGTCGTGCCGTTGAAACTGAAAACGAAGCTTTTTTTCTACGTATTAGCGATGCAAATGACTACGAATATGAAGGGGCTGACCTGGGCATTTTAATCACTCGCGGGCGCTTAATGACCGATGATTTTGAACTCAATAAGCGCGCCAGATTATGGATCGATGGTATTCGCAATAGTTATAAAAGTGTAGAGTTGTCCGATTCGCAAGTAGAAGTGGCGCATGCCCCTAGCTCGTTAACAGCGGGTGCCTTTAAAATATTGTAAAAGCCATTAGACTCTTTAAGCGCACTATTAGCGCTTAAAGAGAGGGTGGACTTTATTTAGTCGAGCTAACTCAAACAATTATGTCTTATAAATTTCGAGCGATCAGCGAGCAAACTCCCGATAACAAGTGGCGTGATTACTTTGAGGAAATGTGGCCGAGCTATAAAAAATGGTATTTTTCTGAAGGTGTTAACGCCAGACCTAGGTACCTTACCTGTCTCAATCAACTTAAGAGACATATGCCAGAGTTAGTACCCATTTATCATCAGTTGGTGGAACTTGGAGGAGGCAGTGATTCAGTGGCTCGTGCACTGTCTCTTTACAATCCACCTATGTACTTTTCCGGCTGCTCACAAGCGGTTTGGAGAAGACACGATCAGTGTTTTTTGATTCGTAACTACGATTACCATCCACTGTATACAGAGGGGGTGATGGTTAAAACGAAATGGGATAAAAGAACAGTCATCGGTATGTCTGATTGCCTTTGGGGGCTGGTTGATGGAATGAATGATTCAGGCCTTGCTGTGTCGCTGGCTTTTGGCGGTAAGACTGAGGGAGGTTCTGGTTTTGGCGTGCCGCTAATTGTGCGCTATGTACTGGAAACTTGTGATACGACAATAGAGGCTGTTGCCGTACTCAAGCGGGTTCCCTGTCACATGGCCTATAATCTAACAGTATTAGATGCACAGGGAGTAGCGGTGACAGTATGGCTGGCTCCAGATGCAGAGGCTATAGTGTTGGATGATTTGGCCACGACTAATCACCAAGAGAAAATCACCTGGAAGCGTCATGCCATAGCGACCAAAACAGTCGAAAGGTTAGTGTTTTTAGATCAGAGTTTGAGAAATGAATACCTCAGTACTGAGGGTTTTGTGCAAGGCTTTTTACAGCCGCCACTGTACAGTGATGCCTTCAAACGAGGCTTTGGAACTTTATATACCAGCATCTACTACCCGCGTGAGGGAGTGGTGAAAGTGATTTGGAAAGATCAGAGCTGGGTGCAAAGTTTTATCGCCTTCGAAGAGGGTGAAAGAGAAGTGAAATATTTAGATTTAGGTGTGTCGAGCTTGCCTATTCCAAAGCATGTTACCACCATTGTTTAATTAAAAATTCATAAAATATAAAGGAATTATATGACCCCTTTTGCTATTGCCGGAATACAAATGCACGTCCAGGCAGTTGATAATTTAGTTGAGATAGAAAGGCAGTTGGCCAGTTTAGTGTTTCGTTTTCCCTGGGTGAAAATGGCTGTTTTTAGTGAGTTGGCGGTGGCTGGACCTGATCCGGCACTCGCTGTAGAAAAAGGTTCAGACACAGAGGAAAAGCTCTGTGAACTCGCTGAGCGCTACGGGCTTTGGTTGATTCCCGGGTCGCATTTTGAACGTGTAGATGAGCTTATCTACAACACCTCGATAGTGATCAATCCCGAGGGGATTATCGTTAATCGCTATCACAAAATGTTCCCCTTTATGCCCTATGAAACCGGCATTACGCCCGGTAGTGATTTTTGCATCTTTGATGTGCCTAACGTGGGCCGTTTTGGTTTATCTATTTGCTATGACGCTTGGTTCCCTGAAACTAGCCGCACCTTGACTGCATTGGGTGCTGAAGTCATTATCCACCCAACCTTGACAGGCACGATCGATAGAGACATTGAACTGGCTAATGCGGTGGCAACAGCGGCACTCAATCAATGTTATTTTGTCGATATTAATGGCTTGTCAGCAGGCGGTAACGGACGCTCCATTATTGTTGATCCCGCGGGTAAAGTACTGCATCAAGCGGGGGAGGTTGAGCAAATAATCCCTATTGAAATCGACTTGGACCAAGTCAGACGTCAGCGTCGTAAAGGCATTATGGGTGGTCTGGGCCAGCCATTGAAAAGCTTCAGGGACCGAGCGGTTGATTTCAGTGTATACAGCGATGGCTTTAACAACGAATATTTAAACAGCCTCGGGCCGCTGGAAAAAGCAGGTAGAGAGTAACACTCTAAATTAGTGATAAAGTCAGGGCCTTAAGCTCTTAGCCTTAAGCCCTGATATTTGTTTATTTTAAGCTTTTTACTAGAGCAGAAGTATCCATTCTACCTAGGCCTGCCGCTTGTAGTTGCGCGTAGCGCTCATCGACATTTTTAGTCAGTGGCAATTCAAGCTGATAGCTACTTGCCTCATCGAGACAGATTCCCAAATCTTTACGCATCCAATCAAGTGCAAAACCAAAATCGAACTTGTCTTGATCCATAGTGATTAAGCGGTTTTCCATTTGCCAAGAGCCCGCAGCTCCGTGTTTTAAGGTATCGACGACTTGAGGAATAGATAGCCCGGCACTTTGCGCCAGCGTCAGCGCCTCAGACAAACCTTGTAAAATACCGGCAATGCAGATTTGATTGACCATCTTGCAACGTTGCCCCTGACCATTTTCGCCAAGTAGCTGGATCTGCTGAGCGTAAGCTTGCATCAGTGGATTGGCTTTATCAAAACTTGCCTGATCACCACCACACATCACCGTTAACTTGCCATTTTCAGCGCCCGCTTGACCGCCAGAGACCGGCGCGTCAATAAATGTTACACCTATCTCCAGGCAAGCTTTGTGAAGTTCAATGGCAAGAGTCGCTGATGTGGTAGTGTGATCAACCAGAATATCACCGGCTTTTAAGCCCGCTAATACACCTTGTTCGCCGTAAATTACACTGCGCACATCTCGATCGTTGCCGACACAGACAAACACAATATCAGCCGCCTTAGCTGCCGCTGCTGGAGTTGGAGCGGTGTTGCCAGAGTGCTGTTGCTGCCACTTAAGCGCCTTCTCTTCTGATCGGTTATAGACAGTTGTCGCAAAACCGTTCGCCTGTAAGTGACCGGCCATAGGATATCCCATCACTCCGAGTCCAATAAATGCTGCTTTTATGTCCGCCATCGTCTCTGTCCTCATTGCTTGTGTCGCCAATTTAAAATTTATGTTTTTATCATATTTTTAAAATTGACATATGTCAATTGTATTGTTGTAATAGATTTTTAAACTCAGCGAATTTATAGATAGGCATGGACAACAGCAAATACAAATATCAAGAGATAGCCGCCACCATTAGCGCCGCCATAGAAAGTGGTGAGTACCCCGTGGGTAGCAAATTACCGGCCCATAGAGTGTTAGCTAAAGAACTGCAAACCACCGCGGTAACAGTCGCTAAGGCCTACCAGTATCTAGTGGAACAAAGACAGGTTGAGTCTTTTGTCGGACGCGGTAGTTATGTGCTACCAGAGCGATTGAAAAATGTGATTAATGCAGAGCCATTGAGCAATGCAATAAACTTCTCAATACTGCAGCCCTGTATGAGCTTGAGCATCAATACTTTGAATAGACAAATTAGCCAGCAATTCCAGAGCTTATCCAATGCCAGGTTATTTGCCTATAGTGAAAATTCTGGGCTGGTGGCGCATCGCATCAGCGGTGCAAGATGGTGTCAGAATTTTGGTTTAGCAGTGCCTGATCCCGAGCAAATAATACTGACCAATGGCGCGCAAAATGCTCTGGCAAGTTTGATACAGCTCTACTCAAAAGAAGGTGATTATATCGCGTTAGAGGCGCAAACCTACCCGGGACTGCTGGCTATATGCAAACACCTAAGACGCAAAGTTCTACCCATTAAAATGGACGGCCAGGGCATGTTACCTGAAGACCTAACCACTCAATGTCTCGCTCACAAACCGAGTATGGTAGTAATAGTGCCCTCGCAGCAAAATCCTACGGGTGCCACGATGGGTAGCGCCAGGCGCGAGTCGATAGCGACGGTGATCAAAGTGCAAAAAATATGGCTAATTGAAGATGATATTTACGCTTTTTTAAATAACCAACCACTATCGCCAATCAGTAACTTAATCCCTGAGCGAGCTTTTTATATTAGCAGCTTATCCAAGGCAATAAGCCCAGGGTTACGCTGCGGTTATATTAAATGTCCAGTAGAGCAGCACTCAGTACTTGCCGATTTTATCCGTGCAACACTGTGGCTTGCCTCGCCGTTTATGTTTGAAATAGCCAGTGAATTAATCAACAGCAAGCAAGCTTTTATGCTAGCGCAAGCGCAATGCGATATGGCTAAAACTAGACAGGTATTAGTCACTCAATATTTAGCCCAAGTGACAGAAGTTTGTATAGATCGCCAACCCTTTAGCTATAGTTGTTGGCTGCACTTACCAGATCATTTAAGTGCTAAAAAATTTACCGAGATGGCGCAAGAAAAAAGCGTTATTGTTAGTGATGCCTCGCATTTTAGTACACAAAAATCAATAAATGCGGTGCGCTTATCAATAATGTCACCCGCGAGTGAAGCAGAGCTTGTTGAAGGGCTGAAAATCATTGCGCAATTATTGACTTAGACGATTATATAGGCACAACATCCAAAAGCGGTCATTGTCTGTGAAGAGTCGTTTTATGGGAAACAATAATTGATTATAAAACTTATAGATGTAAAAACCGATCTACTATTGGCTGTGCTGCTCCTTCATATGCATGTGGTCTCTACTTTTGTAAATCCTTTCAGACTAGACTCTTCCACGATTGAATAACTTTACGGCTGCCCAGATGGGCGGCCTCGGTAGCTGCTTCCTCGACAATTACTCTTGAATTATTCTACTTGCGGCCTTCATGGCAAAATTCGTAACCTTGACTGTTGCATCCATGGCCCACTTTGGGGCTGCTTGATGTCAACCCGCTACGCTCGCCCAAGGAGTAAGCCCTTGCGGCAACATTTCCAAAAAATTTGTGGATGGGTAGCAGCAATGGATAGGTTTGAAAATTCACGGCAAGCTAACTTACCAATATTGAATAGCACCGAGATTAGCGAGTTTTGTTGTGTTGAAAAGTGCGCGTCCCATATTGGTTTTTCATAGGATCTATTAAACACTCTTTTGCAGTTAGGCCCAAAGTACAGTTGTCATTTTACAGCTTTTAAGTAAAATTCATTTTCGATTCATTTTCAGGTTAAAGCATGGATGCTCTTACTGTTTTTGCATTTTCATGGCCTGCTTAAAAGATATTAGATGAAAGCAAGGAGCTAAATTTAATGAGTAACTCTACCTATATTAAAATTGATAACGCCGATGAGTTTGTAAATAGTACTGAAATTGGCGATCTAGCTGCTGTTCATTCAGCTCTGCGCTTGCAAATTATTATTCCACTAGGTGCCGTGGAAAAAGAGTTGATCCTTGTCGCTGTTACTGGCCCTAATGGTATCTCTAGTTTTGTGCATGAATTAACGGCTGAAGAAGTTGATATAGGTGAGATTTTTGTTTTTATCCCCATCGCCAATGTTTCCGCTAACGGCATTTTTGTCGACGGCGACTACCAATTAACTTTAACCAAATCGAATGATGCCGGTGCTTCAACTGACTACCCAGGTATAGCGACTTTTACCTTAGATACTATTGCTCCTGATGCCCCACAAGTTGCTCTTAACAATGATTCGGGTAGCTCTAATGTCGACCTTATTACCGACACTGCACAGATAACGGTCACTAGTAGCGAGTCAAACAGTCAGATTGAATACAGTAATGATAACGGAGTTACTTGGTCCCAAGTGCAGCCCGATGCGACTGAGGGGCCTAATACTCTGCTGGTAAGAGAAGTTGATCTGGCTGGCAACCCTAGTAATGCCACCACTTTTAATTTCACCTTAGATACTATAGCTGCACAAGTTGATATTGATAATATCGATTTAACTAACGACAAAACACCTGCCATCACCGGAACAGTGGATGATGTTAATGCGACAGTGGTGATAAGTATTGTCGGTGTAGATTACCCCGCTGTGAACAATGGGGACGGAACTTGGGTTGTCGAGGAAAATGTTATCAATGAATTAGCAGAAGGTGCTAATTCTATCACTGTGAAAGTAACTGATCTAGCGGGGAACGAAAGTACTGGCGCTGGTAGTGTCTTCCTTGACTCCCTAGCACCTGAATTTAACGACCAGAGTTTAGAGTACATAGAAAACCAAGCGGCAGGAGCTCTCATTGCCACTGTGGAAGCTACCGATAATATTAAGGTAAATGAGTTCAAATTTAAACATCAAGACAATTCCCTGCACTCGAATAGTGAAGATGGCTTTTTCACTATTAATGCCCGAGGCGAAATCATTATTACCGCGGCAGGGGCCGCCAGCGAAGCAAATGATTTTGATCTGGGGGATAACAGCGAAACCTATCATGTAGTGGCAATTGACCAGGCGGGTAATTTCTCTGTTGCAGCAATAACTCTTAATGAGAACAGTGAGCATCAAGGGGTTACTTTGCTCTTTGTCGAGGACTTAGTTGTCAATGAAGGGGATACCGCCACTTTTATCATAGATATTACCAATTCGGCCCGAAATGCGGTGGTGACTTTAGGTTTTACTGATGTAAGTGCATCAGTAAACATCGACTATAAAAAAGATCTTTATCAATATTCTTTGGATAGTGGGGTTACTTGGACAGATGTCGCTGCTAATAATCAAATTGGCTTAGGTGATACTGGCGATCATCAACTGCAAATTAGGCTAGATATTGTCGATGATAATGAAGTTGAAAACGCAGAGACCTTTTCACTCAATATTAGTTTGAGAAACCCCGGGGCTGACTTTCCTGTTCAAGTAGATGCACAGGTAGTGATAGAGAATAATTCGGTGACCGCCAACGACGATGGCTCGGCGACTAGTGCTGTTTTAAATGATGCTAATTCTAGTACACAAGAGCTTAATGTCTCTGATACATACTCTACCAACGAGAGTAATTCAGATGTAGCGGGGCTTGAAGACGGCGGTTACGTGGTGGTCTGGCAGGGGAAAGACTCCTCTGGTCACGGCATATTCTCGCAAAAGTTTTCGGCCAGCGGTGAAGAAATTGACGGGGCATTTTTAATCAATACCTTGCAAAAAGGCAATCAGAGCGAGCCCAATGTTGCGGATTTAGGTAACGGAAAATATCTAGTGACTTGGACAGATGCCTCGACTAACCCGACCAGTATCCGCGGTCAGATGATGGATGCAGATAATCAGTTTAAGATTGGCGATGAATTTGTGATTGCCGATAAACAAGCGATTAGATACGACCCTCTTGTGGGGTTAGAAGACGGTGGCTTTATCGTGACTTGGACA
>JABSRB010000019.1 GCA_013215375.1 Oceanospirillaceae bacterium
GGGTGAAAAATGCCGCTGAAGCCGCTGGATTAGAAGTGATTTTTGTGATTTGTGATTGGGCTGAAGCTTGTGGTTATGAAACGACGATCAACCGCTTGCGCTCAAACCCTGAGATCAAGGCGATTTTTGCCGCATCAGATCCTATGGCACTGGCGGCGGTTTCTGCGGTTAAAGAGTTAGGCCGTATCGATGAGATTGTGATTGTTGGTTTTGATGGTAACCCTGGCAACTTAGAATCAATTGCAGCAGGCGAACAGCGCGCTGACATCAAACAAGACAACACCAGTATGGGCGCAATGAGCGTGGCCAATTTAGTGGCTCTGATTAAAGGCGAGAAAGTCGCTGCTCTAACGCCTATTGATGGCATCTTAATTACTGCTGAGAACGTTAACCAATATCGTTAAAGGCTAATGCTCGGGGCGGTCCGCTAGTGTTAGCGACCGCCCTTTCTTTTGCGTTACTCACAGCAAATATCTTTAGTTATACCCTGTATAAGTTTCCGTAATACTGTGTTTTCTGTTTTATAGGCAACTATTAATCAGCATAATAATTTGTTAAATTATTGCAAACATTCCATAAAAATCAAAAAACTAGAGATAATCAATGGCTTCGCTTAACTTGGCAAAAAAGACAGCAGATAATTTTGATTGCCTGACCTTGGGCGAAGTCATGCTCAGGTTAGATCCAGGGCTTGAACGCACCCGTCGCACCGATAATTTTAAAGTGTGGGAGGGCGGTGGTGAGTACAACGTAGTGCAGGGGCTGAGCAGTAGTTATAACCACAGCACTGGGGTAATCACCGCGCTGGTGGACAATGAAGTCGGTCAGTTAATTGCCAGTTTGATTAGGCGCTCTGGCGTAGATACCCGCTGGATTCAATGGCGAGAATTTGATGGCATTGGCCACACAGCCCGCAATGGCCTGTATTTTATGGAGCGCGGCTTTGGCGAGCGCGGAGCCAAGGCGGTAATGGACAGAGGCCACACCGCAATAGCGCAATTACGTGCTGAAGATATTGACTGGCGGGCATTGTTTGCCAACGCTAAACCGCGCTGGTTTCACGTCGGTGGCGTGATGGCGGGGTTAAGTGAGCACTCACCAGCGGTAGTCGCTGCGGCTATGCAGGCCGCACGAGAAGTTGGTGCAGTAGTTTCCTATGATCTTAACTATCGCGATTCGCTGTGGCGTGAGCGCGGTGGACGAGCAGCTGCCGCTAGTTGTGATGCGCAGTTACTGCCATTGGTGGATGTTTTGTTTGGCATAGACAAGCTAACCCAGAGCGTAAATAGTTTAGATGTCGAAGTGTTTTCAGCTTCGCTTAAAGTGATGCAGCAGCGCTTTCCCAATTTAAAGCAGATAGTTTCTACCATGCGTATTGTGCACGATGCATCACACAACGACTGGAGTGGCCTGTGTTTAGTCGATGGGAAAATAACGCAGGGCAAGGTGCATCTTAAATTGCCTATTTTAGACCGAGTGGGTGGCGGGGATGCCTTTGCCGCGGGTTACATTCACGCCATGTTAACTGGGCAGAGCCCTCAGCAAGCTATCGACTTGGCAGTGTCCCACGGAGCGTTGGTGATGAGCACTACCGGAGATAATTCAGCAGTGGCAAAAGAGGAAATCTACGCTTACGCCCAAGGGGCTGATGCTAGTGCCATTCGCTAAGCTATGAGTTACTGCGAAAAATCAGTGTCGCTGGGCGCAACTCTTGTATAAAATGCAAAATCCCTTTAATAGCAGAGCTAGCCATGACCGATACCTATTCTTATAGCACCTCCTTTATCATTAGCAGAGAGCACCTCAGTGAGTGTTTTGAGCAATCGGTTGAAGTCGATAAAAGCATCATGGCGTACAAGCGCGCTATTATATCGCTGGTGTTTGGCGCCTGTTTACTGGCGTTTAATTTAGTCAGTGATTACCTCGGTTTCTTTGTGATGGCGCTGGGTGTCTTAGAAGTGTTCAGCACGCGATATAAAAAAACATGGTGGCTGTGGCGACAGATGTTTGGTAAATCTTATAAATCTAAAGTGACTTTGCTGGTGGATGCGCAAGGCATTAATAACAGCTCAACACATGTCAATACGATGATTGAGTGGTCGCAGATTAGTGAAATATCGCAAACCCAGCTAGGTTTAATTGTACGTCACACTAAAGGCAGTAATTATCTATCGCTAAGTTGCTTAGATGACGCCGTGGTCGATTATATGTTGGCGCAAGTAAACACCGATGCTGAGGATGTATAAGAGCATATAGCACTGCCTCGATAGCGCCAGAAATGTAGCAAACAGTTGATTATATTACTCTAAAGACAATCTATTGTTTGCGCTCTGGCGTTAATTACCAAACCCTTTCTTGTCGCTTTATTTCAGTTAGTTTTTCAGAAAAACAAGTTCATTTATAACCACTTCATTTGGATCTCCCTATATTTTTCTATACCCCCTATAGAAAAACTCATCGTCTTTTGGCCGGTAATTTTCGCTCAGCTGGTTGCTTTAAAAGCGGAACTTTTATAATTTAGTTATCAATGTCTAGCCTCATAATGCGGATAACTAATAATGACAACAACCCTTTGTTCTGAGTATAAGAAGTCAAGAAATATAGGCGCTGTAGATAATTGTCGGGTACTTTTTACGCTGGCAATGATGTATTGAACAATCTATGGCAGCAGACCAAACACGCTAACCCTTTAAACGTAGAGTCTCAGTCATTAACTACAGAAATTGATGTGGATGTGGCTGTGGTTGGTGGTGGCTTTAGCGGTCTTTCAACAGCCTATCATTTGGCCGAGTATGGGCTGAAAGTAGCAGTGCTAGAGGCGGCAGAAATAGGCGCGGGTGCATCGGGGCGCAATGTGGGTTTAACCAATGCGGGCCTGTGGATTATGCCTGAGAAAACAGAGCAATTATTAGGGGCTAGCCAAGGTCAAAAATTAAACCAGCTATTAATTGATGCGCCATTATATGTAGAGCAATTAATTAATAGGCACAACATTGATTGTGATTTTACCCGCAATGGCACTTTGCATTTAGCGCATTCAAAAGCAGCAGTGAACTACTTATTAGCACGCCAGCGACAGTTAACGGCTTATGGGGCAAAGATTGAGTTTATAGACCGAGACTGTGCCTATCAAAAAACCAGGGCAAAGGGCTATTACGGTGCGTTGTTAGATCATCGGGCGGGGAAGTTACAGCCGTTAAAATATTGTCAGGGACTGGCGCAAATTGCGCAGCGGTGCGGTGCAAAAATTTATACAGACTCTGCAGTACTAGACATTGTAAAAAACAATAATCAGTTAGTACTCACTACCGCTGCTGGCAAGGTTAAGGCTGACAAAGTAGTACTGGCCACCAATGCTTATGAAACCCATTTGAACTACGCCAAAGCATTATATACCCCCTTACATTACAGCCAGCTAGCCACAGAGCCTTTAACAAAAATGCAGCGGGAGCATTGCCTGCCAGAAGATAATGGCTGCTGGGATAGCGGGTTAGTGATGCGCTCTTTTCGCTTAGACAGTGAGAGCAGATTATTACTTGGCACCGTAGGCAATATACATCGCCAGAATGCCAGTGGCTTTAAATATTGGGCTAAGCATGTGCTTGGCAAAACATTCCCAGAGCTTGGAACGCTTAAATATCAATATGCCTGGTCGGGAAAAATAGCCAAAAGCCACAATAATATTCCACAGCTGCTGCAGATAGATAACAACATCCTACAAATTATGGGTTATAGCGGACGCGGCATTGCAGGCGCTACGGTGGCCGGCAAAGAGATAGCCGAGTACTTAACCGATCAAAAAAGCAGCGCCGATTTAGCGCTGCCATTCAATCAGGCAAAAATCATTAGCTTTAACCAATTAAGGGCGACTGTTTACGAACTAGGTAGCCAAATTTCACATTTAAGTGACCATTTAATAAGGTAATTATATGAATATTAAAGACATATTTGAACAGTTAGACTTGCGTGATAGTGACGTTCAAGGGGGAGAGCTAGCAGTACACAGCCCCATTGATGGCGCGCAAATAGCCGCGGTGAAAGTTGATTCAAAGGAGCAAATAGACACTAAAATAAATAACGCGCAAACGGCTTTCAAGCAGTGGCGTAATATCCCGGCACCGCGCCGTGGAGAGTTAGTGCGATTACTGGGTAATTTATTGAGAGAAAAGAAAGAAGCCCTCGGAGCGTTAGTGAGTTTAGAGTGCGGAAAAATTTACCAAGAGGGACTCGGTGAAGTACAAGAAATGATTGATATCTGTGACTTTGCCGTCGGCCAAGCGCGTCAATTATACGGTTTGACCATTGTCTCTGAGCGTCCTAGTCATAAAATGCGCGAGTACTGGCAGCCTATGGGGCCGATTGGCGTGATCTCAGCGTTTAACTTCCCGGTGGCGGTTTGGTCTTGGAATACTGCGCTGGCGATTATTTGCGGTAACAGTGTGATTTGGAAGCCCTCGGAAAAAACGCCACTGACGGCGATTGCCTGCCAGAAGATTTTTGAGCAAGCATTAACCCAATTTGGCAGCGACGCGCCCGATAACTTGATGCAAGTGCTTATTGGTGAACGAGAAGTCGGTGAGCAACTAGTTGCCAGTACTAAAGTGCCAGTGATTAGCGCTACGGGAAGCAGTGCTATGGGCAGAATTGTTGGCACTCAAGTAGCGCAACGCTTTGGCAGATCTCTGTTAGAACTCGGTGGCAATAATGCCATTATCGTGGCACCTAGCGCCGACTTATCGATTGCATTTCAGGGCATCTTCTTTGGTGCAGTGGGTACTTGTGGTCAGCGCTGTACCTCTACCCGACGTATCTTTGTACACGCAGATGTCTATGACGAGTTGATCGGCAAATTAAAACACGCTTACGGGCAAGTGAAAATCGGCGACCCGTTAGATGAGAATGTTTTGGTTGGACCGCTGATTGACCAAGATGCCTATAACAACATGCAAGATGCGTTAATCATAGCGGCTCGCAATGGGGGTGAAGTTGTCGGTGGAGAGCGTATTTTACAAGATCAATATCCAGAGGCTTATTATGTAAAACCCGCCTTAGTCGAAATGTTGGGGCGAGTTGACAACGTGCAGGAAGAAACTTTTGCACCTATTCTGTATGTATTTAAATATACCGATTTGGAGGAGGCGATCGAGCGACAAAACGATGTGCCCCAAGGTTTGTCATCCGCTATTTTCACCACCAATGTATTGGAAGCAGAGCACTTTACCTGCGAAAGCGGTAGTGATTGCGGCATTGCCAACGTCAATATCGGCACTTCTGGCGCTGAAATCGGTGGGGCTTTTGGCGGCGAAAAAGAGACCGGTGGCGGCCGCGAAAGTGGCTCTGATGCTTGGAAGGTGTACATGCGTCGCATGACTTCGACCTTAAACTATTCCAAAGAGTTGCCTTTAGCTCAGGGCATAAAGTTTGATTTTTCGGATCTGTAGATAGATTGCTAAAAAAGAGAAGGGAGAGCGAATAAGGGCTGAGGCATAATGTTTTAGCTTTTAGCTTTTAGCTTTTAGCTTTTAGCTCATAGCTTTTAAGCTATTTTTCATCCTTTTAAGGCAATCAAGGACTTATACTGGCTTTTTAGATATGATCGAATATTTATCTCGTTAGGAGAGTGCCTGCTGTGGATTTTAGAGCCCTTCGCTATTTTGTCGCCGTGTATGAAGAACACAGTTTTAGTGCCGCAGCCAAGCGCTGTTTTGTCGCCCAGCCCTCTATTTCTGGGGCTGTGCAGCAACTTGAAGCAGAATTGGAGTGTGCGCTTTTTGTGCGCCACTCTAAGGGCATCACGCCCACCACTGAAGGCACAGAGCTCTATCCTAAAGCTTGCCAAGTACTCGACGATATCTCCCAGATAAAACACCAGTTCAAACACTCCAGCGAGACGCTCTCACTAAAATTGGCGCTACTGCCTTTTTTATCCGGTAAGCGGGTCTCTGCGTTAATCAAAAAACTAATCCACAGCTTGCCCAATCTAGATCTGACGTTGGTGGATATTAATGAGCGTGCGGATGCGCGAATTATCTCCAAAACTTTACTGGAGAAAGATGAGGTATTCCATAAGCTGTGGATCGACCGCTATGTACTAGCCATCCCTTTAGATCACCCTTTTAGCAGTGCTGCTAAAGTGAAACTGGCACAGCTCAATAACGCGGCTTTTATTAGTAGAGCACCTTGTGACATCATCGAATCTTGGCAGTATGCCATCGCCAAACGCGGTTTGAATATCAAGGTAAAAGCTACCGTGAAAACAGAGGAATATGCGCTAGATTTGGTAGCAGCAGGTTTGGGAGTGTCTATTGTGCCGCTGCATTCTTTAGATGGTCGCACTGATCTGAGTTACTGTGAAGTGGCGGATTTAAAATTGGAGCGTGTGGTTGGGCTCGCCTATACCAAAGATATGGCAGTCGCGCCTAGTTTGTTGGCGGCGATTAGTAATATTGAGAAGGGCGGATAGGCGTCAGTTAGCCTGTCACAAGGAGGGTGTGAATTTTAGATGCATTTGCTTGTTGCTCCCTAATAGAATTTAAATGTTTAATATATAAAGTGTAGTCATACAGTAGTCACTGATGAATCTATTATTGTTCTGCAGAACTGCTCCCTTTATTAATCCATGAAATATGTGAAAAAATGATGAAAATAGCTCACTCAATTCTAGACCTTGTGCCAATTGTTGAAGGTTCAACCGCTAGCATTGCGTTCCGCAATGCCTTATCACTAGCTCAGCATGTTGAAAAGCTTGATTTTACCCGCTATTGGGTCGCTGAGCACCACAACATGCCGGGGATAGCCAGTGCTGCAACTTCGGTGTTGATTGGGCATATTGCCGGCGGAACAAAGAGTATTCGCGTTGGAGCTGGTGGGATAATGTTGCCTAATCACTCACCCTTAGTGGTCGCGGAACATTTTGGTACATTAGAGACTTTGTATCCTAACAGGATCGATCTGGGATTAGGCCGAGCGCCTGGTACCGATGGTGCAACTTCCAGAGCGCTGCGACGCAGCTTGACGAGTAATGATCAATTCCCACAAGATGTGCTTGAATTACAACAGTATTTTAAAGCTGGCAATCCATCTTCAACTGCGATACGTGCGGTGCCAGGAGAGGGCACCGAGGTGCCTTTATGGATTCTGGGCTCTAGTTTATACGGTGCCCAATTAGCGGCACATATGGGTTTGCCTTTTGCTTTTGCCTCTCACTTCGCACCAGATGCGCTGGGCCAAGCTGCGCAAATATACCGTGAAAATTTCCAACCTTCTGCGCAATTACAGCAACCGTATTTTATGTTTGTAGTGAATGTATTTGCAGCAGATACAGATCAGGAGGCAGCGTTATTAGCTTCATCTCATCAGCAGGTATTTGCCAGTATCATAAAGGGGGAAAACACCATTAAGTTACCGGCCCCAGTGAGAGATATTAAAGCGGTGCTAGGGCGTGCAACTCTGGCAAGTGTGAAGCGGACGCTGGGTTGTGTAGCAAGTGGCGGGGAAGAAAAAGTCTATGGTGAATTGAGCGAATTGATTGATACCTATCAGCCTAATGAAATCATGATCACTAGCCCGATATATGACCATGAGGCCCGATTGCGTTCATGTAGCATCGTCGCTGACGTTTTTAACAAGATTAATCAGTGATGAAAACAGCCTCTATATGCACCTTTAATATGGGAGGCTTACAAGTTAACTCTTAATCCCAAGGCCCCACCGCTTACTGTTAATTAGTTTTCATCCAGAAACGGGTGTCTACTTCGAATCTCTCACTAGCTCAATCTGCTCGCTATTAGATGTCGTTATTTGGAATGACCAAACGACCACATCTAGTATTGTGCGTCTTGAGTAATTGCTTCTCTCTCGCTAGGTCCTTGTTCCTGAATGAGCACTAACTTAGCGATTTTGGGCGTGCTTTTCTCTCGAGTTGCCAGAGCATAATGGCTGCTCCCAGTGCGTTTGAGCCAAGCATCATGGTCATAATCATTACTTGATACCTCACGGCAATAGCAGGGGAGACATCCGACAGGATTTGGCCTGTCATCATCCCGGGAAGTGAGACCAATCCGACGGCTAATAAGCTGTTGATCTGCGGAATCATGGCGCTTTGAAAGGCACTTTTTCTGGCCTCGTTAACCGGCATGTTTTGCTCTATGTTTGATTGAAATCGTTCGCTAGCAAGGCTAATGGTATTCATGGTATTGGCAAAATACATACCGGCAAGCGGTACTATTATTTTTGGAAGATACCAGTGCTGAACTTCTAAAATGAGTTGTACTGAAATAAATAAATGGAGTAACACCGCTATGGCTAAGGCAATAATCGCAGGTTTGAAATAGCCCTTATGCTGTCTAACGGGGCGTATCGCTATCCAAGATGCGGCGCAGATCATCAATGTCATGATGGCTAAAGTAAAGATTGGTGATGGCTCGCTAAACATGAAAATTAATACGTAACCAATAGTGATAAGCTGAATAAACATACGTGCACAGGCGATCATTAATTCTTTGGCATTGAGTTGCCAGTGAATGTAAATGCCCATGGTCATGATGATCGGTATAAGACACCAAGATAGAGATAACCAAGAGATGGTTTGCATTTTAAACCTCGTAACGCCATTGGATTTTGTGGAAGGCCAGGTAATAGAGAGGGCTTTATGCCTGATAGTTCACGCAGGTCGCAGTGTATTACAGCACAAGTGTAGCAGCAATGTTCTGTCGATTTAGCTAGCAAAGTACTTCTCCCCATCATGTTGTTATCTAGGCTAAATCCCACCTTTTACTCAAATTCTATGTAGATGATGTACCGCCGTCGATCCTCATCATTTTTTTGTTGGTTTTCTGAGCAGGGATAATCTGTTTAGTCGTATAACTATGCTAGATTACTAACAAAAGAATCGAGGGGATAAAATGACTGAGTGTAATAAAAACAATAAAGTGATTAATTCCAGAATAGAAAACTTTAGACATTTCTCGCCTGAAAAGCGTCTCGCCAAGGCATTGCACCACGCCAATCTGGATACTAGTGACAGCGCTCTATTTAACGGCTCTGACTCTGGTGCGCTGTCTATGACGATGGCTAATGCCATGATCGAGAATGTGGTGGGCAAGTTTGAACTGCCTTTAGGTATAGCGACTAATTTTGTGATCAACGGCACCGACTATCTTATTCCCATGGTAGTGGAAGAGCCGTCAGTAGTAGCCGCCGCCTCGCATATGGCTAAAATTGTACGAGACTGTGGCGGTTTTTCAATGGACAGCGACTTGCCAATCATGCGCGCCCAAGTGCAAGTTTTAGGTCTTACGGATTTAGCGGCTGCTAAAGCGCGGCTATTGGCAGCGAGTAGCGAGCTGATCGAACTTGCCAACCGGCGCGATAAGATCCTAATTGAGTTAGGTGGGGGCTGTCAGGAGATCGAGGTACATCTGTTCGAGAGCTCGGCCGTAGGCCCAATGTTGGTGATGCATTTGTTGGTCGATGTGCGTGATGCAATGGGTGCAAACACAGTCAACAGTATGGCAGAAGCCGTTGCCCCTTTAGTGGAGGAGCTTAGCGGCGGCACAGTGCGGCTGCGAATTTTATCTAATTTGGCTGATCGTCGCATGGTGAGGGGCAAGGTGCGTATTCCACCTTCGGCACTGGCTAATGAGCAGTTTGACGGCGTCGAAGTGGCACAGGGAATAGTAGAGGCCGGTGCCTTGTCGTTGATTGATCCATATCGAGCGGCGACTCATAACAAGGGCATCATGAATGGCATCGATCCTATTGTGATAGCGACTGGCAATGATTGGCGTGCGATTGAGGCGGGAGCACACGCATGGGCAGCCATGAGTGGACGTTATAAAGCCCTGTCTAATTGGGAAATTGATGCACAGGGCTTTTTAATCGGTACTATTGAAATGCCGATGGCGCTGGGAATCGTCGGCGGCGCCACTAAGACTCATCCCACCGCGCAGGCATCTCTAAAGCTGATGAACATTAAGTCCGCCCGGGAGCTGGCAGAAGTAACGGTGGCGGTTGGTCTTGCACAGAATATGGCGGCGCTAAAAGCATTGGCCACCGAGGGGATACAGAAAGGGCACATGGCGTTACACGCCAAAAATGTTGCAATTGCCGCAGGAGCCGAAGGGGCCGATATTGAAGCGGTTACCAAGGAGATGGTCAGTGAGGGGAGTATTAATGTGCAAAGGGCTAAAGAGTTATTGGCGGGTCTGTAAAGGAAGGGTGTTTTTATATATTTTCGATATTCACTCGGTGTCTTCCTGCAGTGTTTTTTGAACAACTGATTAGAACTGGAGCGAGCTATTAACATCTAACGCGACTACCAATAAGTTTAAGATTGATAAAACACCATAGGCTGATATTTTCAGCTTACCAAGCTGTTAACCATCTATAACACAGGAGAATTGAATGTCAGTGACACTTGCTTTTGACGTTTATGGAACACTTATTGATACACATGCTGTTGTTTCGAAATTAGAAGAATTGATAGGCGATAAAGCCGCGGAGTTTTCTCAAACTTGGCGGGATAAACAGCTGGAATATTCCTTTCGCCGCGGGCTAATGCGGCAATACCAAACCTTCGCAATTTGCACTATGCATGCTCTTGAATACACATGTTCATATTACAAAGTAAGCCTAGCACCTGAGCAAAAAGATCAGTTGCTTAACTGTTATAAGACCCTGGCTGCATTTAAAGATGTAAAAGATGGGCTGCGTCGCCTAAAAGTGGCTAATTATAAGCTATATGCATTCTCAAATGGTACTGCAGAGGCTGTCGAAAACTTACTGGAAGCTGCGGGTATCAGAGACTTGTTTGATGGAGTGGTAAGCGTTGACGATATTAAGACCTTTAAACCAGACCCCGCTGTGTATAGCCATCTTTTACATAAAACAGCGGCGCTTGCCAGTAATACATGGCTAATTTCAAGTAATCCATTTGATGTGATTGGAGCAATCTCCTGCGGTATACGAGCTGCTTGGGTGCAGCGCTCAAAAGACGCTATCTTTGATCCTTGGGGGGTAGAACCTACGATCGTAGTGGACAGTCTCGAGCAGCTTCAGCAAAAAATAGGTGAACCATAACCGCCATTTTTTGTAATAGAAGTTAGCGGAGTCAATGTCTGCTTTTTGCTCCAAAAGCAAAAGAAACAATTGACCCGATATTCTGTATATTGTCGCTCAAACAGTCATTACCGATACAAAGCTGGGAGTATTTTCTAACGACGAGTCTTGAACTTGGCGGTCATTTTCAACAGCGCTTGGTAATGCTGGTCTTTTAGCAATATTTTGCCACTAATTTTTGCGACCAAGTTGTCCTTTAAAAGGCTCTTTATACTTCGATTAATGGTTTTTACACTTACGCCTATCTCACTAGCTATAAACTGTCGAGTCTTGTCAATAATCAAGTTATCGGTACTTTCAAAAAGCCTCTCCTGATAACTTTTAACTAGATAGATCTTTAATTTATCAACACCTTTGTAATATAGGTCATCTCCTAGTCGGTAGGATTCATGATACATTTTGTCGGCTAACCTACTGGATACCATAAACAAAAAATCATTATCAGTTTTAAGTGCAGAGACAAATTCACTGACAGTAAACTTTAATACCCTGCTGGCTGTGCTGGCAATAATCGTCGTGGAGTTGATCAAGTTTTGTGACAGAATTTCCAGGTCTGATATAAATGAGCCAACCCCTAGTTGAGCGATCAGGTATACATTCCCATTGGCATGAGGGTTTTGTACAATCATCTCCCCGCTGAGAATTAAATAGGCATGAGTCGTCACTTCGCCTTTGTGTATTAGCACTTCGTCCCTTGTCATATTGATCGCTTTTGTTGCCGCCAGGGACTGTGGTAGAGCAGCAACCAGCTGCACAGATTTGTTGTTCATGTTATTAACCTAAAATTAACTGTATTAAAAATCCTACTCACTTTTATATCGACTACAAAGGGACAGCTGTCCTTTTGGCTCTAATGATTTGTATATATTCTATATTTGTAAGCAATAACCACAGCAATATTTTAGACCTATCGAATCGGAGTAGATAACAAATATTAAGTTAAATGCGCCGTAATTCATGAGTGACAATAATTAGTCTGCGGTATTTTGGCATCTTTAATGTTGCAAACTATTGATAAAGTAACATTAGCGAGTAGTGAATATAGTCGTTATTTCTCGAAGTGCATATATTCATGTCTCAACAGAGATTTTAAGATATATATGAATTTAAGATGAATTGAGTGTGAGAATGCTCCAAGAAGTTCATCCTTTGCGCCGAATATATGACCGTGGTTATTACTTGCTAATAAATATAAATAACAAGCAATGATAAAATAATAAGAGGATCATTCCATGGATGTTATATATTCAAAACTGGCCAGTGCTGTAGGCATTATAGTCTTTATCGCACTGGCTGCTTGCATCTCCACCAACCGCAAGCACATTGATAAACGCTTAGTGCTATCGGGTATTGGATTGCAAGTGGTGCTTGCCTTCCTGATTTTAGGTATCCCAGAGTGGGGTATCCCCGGGATACTCTACCCTGCATTTGAAGCCGCCAAAGTAGGTGTCACTAATTTAATCTTATTTACTCAGCAGGGAACCCAGTTCTTGTTTGGCGCACAGCTGCTCAATATGGAACAAAGTGGTTTTATCTTTGCCTTGCAAGTACTACCCACCATCATCTTTATTTCTTCGCTGATGGCCATTTTATATCACCTTGGCATTATGCAGCTGATCGTAAAAAGTTTTTCTTGGATTATGTACAAGACGCTGAGGGTTTCTGGTGCTGAGGCGACAGCGGCTTCTGCCAATGTATTCGTCGGGCAGACTGAAGCACCACTGATGATTCGCCCATTCGTCAAAAATATGACCAACTCTGAATTATTTATGTTGATGGTCGGGGGGATGGCGACTGTCGCGGGAGGCGTATTAGCAGGTTATGTCGCAATGCTGCAAGAATTTAATCCTGATATTGCTATCCATCTGTTGACGGCGAGTGTGCTTTCAGCGCCTGCGGCCATTGTGGTTGCCAAAGTGATGATTCCCGAAGATCCGGGAGTAGAGCCTGAAACAAAACACGGTATTCCCAAAAGCGCCTCTGAGAAAATAGATTCGAACATTATAGAAGCCGCAGCACGTGGCGCATCTGAAGGTTTGAAATTGGCGATAAACGTCGGTGGGATGTTATTGGCATTCCTAGCGTTAATCTATATGGCAGATGCCATATTAGTCTACTTTGGCGAGTTGATTGGCTTTAATCTCTGGGGGAGTTCATTAGATCCATTCTATACGGAAGGTGATAACGCAAAATTAACACTCTCAGTGGTCTTCTCCTGGCTGTTTTTCCCCTTCGCGTTACTGATGGGCATTCCATTTGATGAAGCTTTTTTGGCTGGATCGCTACTGGGCCAAAAAGTGGCGTTAAATGAATTTGTCGCCTATTTAAGTTTGGCGCAAATGGGCGAGGTTTTTTCTGAGAGAACATTCTTAATCCTCTCTTATGCGCTCTGTGGTTTCGCCAATTTTGCCTCAATTGCCATTCAAATCGGCGGGGTGGGCTCACTCGCCCCTGAGCGTCGTTCAGATTTAGCACAAATGGGTATGAAGTCCGTTGCCGGGGGCTGTTTAGCGGCTTTTATGACCGCTTGTATCGCCAATATCTTCATTTAAGTAGCAACTTCGCCTCGTCAATAAGTAGCGCTATTGATAGCGGATCAAAAACGTAGCAGCATGTTTTTGATCCGTCAGGAAGGAGGCTTTAACTTTTACCCCCAAGCTTAAAAGGCAAGATCGCGCATCCTAGGTCGCAGGAGTATTTGAAGTAAAAGGGTCTTTAGAATAATTATTAGCTGCTTGGCCAAGTATAATAACTTTATGCTAATTGATATTCACTTTCAGTTCATGTTTGTCCAAATCAGTTAATGTATAAAAAAGCACATTACTGATACCTCTTCGATTTTTTCAAAAAAACATGGCTGTCATAAATAATGATTTGTTAAACTAGCGAACCGTGATCAAATTTTACTTGACCACCTCAGATAATAGATTTTTATGAGACGCAATGACCATTTAAATAGCCTCTATTCATTTGTAACTACCGCACAGTTAGGTAGTTTTACTGCCGCTGCGGAGCGACTTGGAGTCACAAAATCAGCTGTCGCTAAAAGTGTTAACCGTCAAGAGCAAAGGTTGGGGCTAAAGCTATTTCATCGTTCTACCCGTCGTTTAAGTTTAACCGCAGACGGGGAGTTCTATCTGCGTCGTTGTCGCGAGGCGTTAGATATATTGGAACATGCTGAGTCGGTATTAACTGAGCATATTGAACAGCCATCTGGACGACTGCGAGTCGATTTGCCAGCGGCTTTTGGACGCAAGCTGGTTTTACCGCTATTACTTGAAATTAGTCAGCGTCATCCTTCACTTTCACTGGCGATTACATTTAGTGAGCGCTTTGTTGATTTGATTGAGGAAGGCATCGATTTTGTGGTGCGCATAGGTGAGTTAAAAGACAGTAGTGAATTAATCGTCCGGTCGCTCACCACGCAGAAATTGGTTATTTGTGCCGCACCAAACTATCTTGAACATCATGGTTACCCGCAGGTAATCGAGGATGTTCAACAACATAAATGCCTGCTCGGATTTCGTCGAGAACAGGCAGTGGTATGGAGTTTAAAAGAACCTGATGGTGGCACTCATCAGTATGCTCCTCCGGTTGGCCATGAATATGGAGATGGTGATGCCATACTTCAAGCAACGTTAGCGGGCCAGGGACTTAGTCAGTTGCCGCGATGGTTAATTGAAGATCACCTTAGCAGTGGTGAGTTAGTTGAGGTGTTAACGCAATACTCGGGCTATGAAGTGCCGATTAATATCCTCTGGCCAAAAAGTAGCTTCCTCTTGCCTAAGACTCGCCATACGGTTGACTTTTTATTGCAAGCAGCAGACAAGGGTATCTTTGGCTAACTTATTGTTGTGGTGTGCGCTACATAATTTGGAAAATCGGTGTAGCCTTGTTGATCGCCGCCATAGAAAATAGCAGGATCCGCTGCAGTGAGTGGCCAATTATGTTTGATCCGTTCCACAAGGTCTGGATTGGAAATAAATGGCCGCCCGAAGGCGATTAAATCGACTTTACCCTCCTGTAAGTATTGCTCTGCTTTCTCTTTGTCAAAACCTCCAGCAATCATTAATACGCCATTGTAGGCAGCGCGAAATTTTTCAGTAAAACCTTCAGGTATTGCCTGCGCGCCAATGGTTTCTTGATCGCTGAGGTGGACATAAGCGAGATCTCGTTTAGAGAGCTCAGCGGCTAAATGTAACCAAGTTTCTTGCTCTTGGTTAAATGGAGTCATACCGGCAAAACGCCCTAATGGAGCAAGGCGAATGCTGGTGCGCTCTGCACCAATCGCTAATGCTATATCGTCAACAATTTCTAAGGCTAAGCGAGTGCGATCTTCGATGCTTTGACCGCCATAAATATCGGTACGCGTATTTAACGTTGCATTAATAAACTGCTCGATTAAATAACCATTTGCGCCATGAATTTCAACACCATCAAACCCAGCTTCAATGGCATTTTTGGCGGCTTGCACAAAATCTAGTTTTATTAATTGAATCTCTTCGTTGGTTAAGGCCTTGGGTTTGGAGACCGAGATTACCCCCGGGTTTCCCTGGTCATCAAATGCAAAGCAAGTGCCGTTTTCTGCTCTTTGTGCGACAGAGCTGACCGGAGCTTGTCCATTGGGCTGTAAACTGGTGTGTGACATTCGACCTACATGCCAAAGTTGAAGGAAAATTGTACCATTATTATCATGTACCGCTTTGGTGGTTGCCTGCCATCCTTTTACTTGAGATTCATTATAAATCCCCGGGGTAAATAAGAATCCTTGTGCTTGTGTTGAGATCTGTGAACCTTCAGTAATAATGAGGCCTGCAGAGGATCTTTGTGCATAATACAGCGCCGTAGCAGCATCGGCTGCGTCTTGCTTATTATTAATGCGAGCGCGAGTCATAGGGGCCATCACGATACGATTAGCCAGTTCCATCTGGCCTAGCTTAAATGGTTGTAATAATTTACTCATAGAAAATCTCTTCAAATTTTATCTAGCATTGATGATGTGATAGTGCTGATTAAGGGAAGTTAAAACATGGTTTTAAAAAGTGCTTATAGCCATAATAAAATCCTAACAGTGTGTGTTTGGATGAAGGTCACTATGATGGAATTTATAGGAGAGATAAACTGCTCTAAGTTCTTAACATTGACGACAAAAATTCTACAATTGATAATCAAAAAATTGTCAAAATCATTTTCGTGGTCAGATCTATATTTTCAAAATCTACACATTGTGCCTTGAGGAAGGTGCATAGAGACTAAGTGCCGTTGAATTTGTACTCGAAATAGAGAGTAAGTTTGCTATTTCCATAGCGGATGGAAATGCTTAATATTTGGAAATTCTGGGTGATCTTGCGAATTATGTGTCAGCGAAAATCAACGGCACGTCGGCTGAAAGAAGAGTTGATGGGGCATTAAAGAAACAGATCATATCCCCTAAGTGAAAACCTTTAGTTACTATGGTTAGTTTTATCGCATAATTATTTGTTATTACAAATAATTATTGTTAGTAAATGCCATACATTTTCATAAAAAATTAAGTTGTCATTAAATATTATTGTTAAGCTAAATTATGAGCCGAGAATATGAATGAAATGCGTAAACCGAAAAAGCCCTATATTATTCCCTTTCAGCCACAGGCCTTAATCGAAGTTGTTAAATTATTAGATAGTAATAAAGTATAGGACACCCCCCGTATTAATTGTTTTAAATTTTATATAAGAATACCTGCCTGCATCAATGCATTCGCAGGGCTTAACTTTGCTCTTTGCGCCGTCCTGTCGCTACTCTCGCCCGTTTAGTAAATCGCAGCGGCGGCAATACAAGGGGATTGGTCGCTCAGTAGTAAATAGGACTGGAGTCTTTCATTACAAACTATGCTAATAAATAAGAACCATGGGCGTATTCGGATTTAGCCGTCTTCAAATGAGAGTATCCCTGCTTCGTTGTAGACTATTGATAGGGCTGTTTGTAGCGGTGTGATTAATCTTTTAATAAATTGCATTCATCACTAAACCAATAACAATCAGTAAAACAGCTAGCCACCTGATCGAGTAGTTCATTTCTTTTAAGATGAATACTCCTAATAGGAAGGCAATGGGAATACTCGCCTGTCTAAAAGCCACCACGTAAGAAACATTGGTCACTAAAGTCATGGCGACTAAAATGGGTGCGTAAGACAGCATCGTCATTACACTTATGCCGGTACATAAAAGTTTCTGCTGTTTGATGACGGTAACAAATTCAGTCCTGTAGCTCTTTTTAGACATAGAAATTACGGTTAAAAAGAAACTGGTGAAGAGTAGTTGCAAGTATATGTAATTGAAGGCCACCATTGTTATATGGACGTGCGGCGAATTGGCTGCTAATAATTTAACCCCTAGGCTGTCAACGATCGAGTAGCCGGCTGTACCAAGTGCCGCAATAAGCACAAAAACAAACATTTTATTCGCATAGTTCTCAAGCTTAAGATCTTTTAAATGGCGCATAGGTAATAATATGCAGCCCAATACTATGAGTAGACTACTGATAATTGCAATATTCGAAACAGTCTTAATATTACCAAATACCCAGACGTAAATTAAAACCATTAGAATTGGAATCGACCTCAACAGTGGGTACGACAGAGATAGGTTTCCATATTTGTAAGCGTTTACCACGCCAAAAAAATAACAGGCTTGAAACAGACTACTCAGAACGATGAGTAAAATATTTTCGTATCTAATATCGGGCATTAAGGCAATAAAATATAAATAAAAAGGTAACAGTAAAGTGCTGACAGCAAAGCCGCCGATAGCAAAAGAGCTACTCGTAGCTCGGAACTTGCGACTGTACATATTCCATGCAGCGTGTAACAAGGTTGAGAATAAAATTAGAAATATGGCGGAACTGGTCATTTGATACCTAAGTGGCGTACATTGGGCGCTGAAAGATGCAGTCGCCCTGATCATCAATTTACTTGTTAGCTCAAGTGTATATGTCCAATATATCACCTTGCCAATGTGGCTCTTGCTGAAAACCTAAATAGCTGGCAACTGTAGGTACAACATCTAGAATAGAGAAATCACCGATGGTGCAGGGTTTTATGCCAGCTCCAAAGCTAATAAACCAAATAGTGGTATCTTCATCAGAATCAGAACCGTGGCCATAACCGTGCCCACCATGGTCTGTAGTCACAAAAAAATTGTAGTCCTTGGATTTATCACCCAATCTACTAATAAAGGACTCTATCAGTTTATCGCTATGCTCCACTGCTTGAATATATTGCTCACTCATCCAGCCTTTATTGTGACCTACAACATCAGGAGCTTCTATATAGACGTGTGCAATATCCGTATCATTGTCAATGATCATATCCGCACCGTCCAACAAATGTTTCTCTAGATCTGCGTAATAATTATCCGGAATTAAGTGCTCAATACCCAAGCTGATGTTTTTATGCAGGGCAAAATTTAGTTTTTCACAGTGACCGTATGCGTTTAAAAGTGGCAGATAAGAAATTATGGCTGCACAGCTTTTTCCACTGTCATAGACCTTATCAAATAAAGAGGGAAAAGCTTGGGTTTGAGGTGCAATATCATAATTGTCAATTATTCGGTGATCCTCTGCTAATACAGAGCGAAACAGAGAAGCATGATTAGGGGTAGTGATAGAGGGCAAGATGCATTTGCCGGTAAAAGAGCTCGCTCCTATACGGCTTTGTTGATCTAAAAATGGCGTATTTGCTATTTTTATTGCATCAGCTCTAACACCATCAATGGTGAATATTATGGCTTTTTTATGCATAGATCTTGGTCCTAAGTTAACTGTCAGAGTGATTAGTGAAGCACAATTAAAGTACGGTTTATCATTCGTATATGGACAAAATTTACACAGCATTAATCGCTTGGTCAAGTACATTTGCGACACTTATAGTGATGAATAAATTCTTACATTTTTAGCGTAATATTTTTCGGCTGGTATTGGTTTTGAGTCGAAATGTTAAGAGTATGCAGAGTCACCCATTTGAGGTTTTCGGTCGAACAGCGATGAAAATCCCTCTGTACTTTTTTGGAGAGAGAGGGCACTCGCGGGGACTTATCTTGCCTTTCCCTCAAAGTGAAAAGACCTAACCTAATATTTTGGGCGCTTTATTACTCGAGAAAATCAAGGGAAAATTATTTATTAAAATAGGTCGTTTTATCGTACAAAACTCTACAGATACAAATAATTATTGTTAGCAAATACTGTGCATATTCATTAAAATTTAAGTTATCATTAATTAATATTGTTAATCTAAATTATGAGCCGAGAATATGAATGAAATGCGTAAACCGAAAAAGCCCTATATTATTCCCTCTCAGCCAGAGGTCTTAATCGAAGTTGTTAAATTATTAGATAGTAATGAGGCCACCGCAGATTCATTAGTGACCATTATAAAGAAAGATATCTCTTTATATTCTGCGGTACTCGCAACCGCAAACACTCCCGTCTTTGGTGGCAAAGGAAGAGTCTCTACTCTAAAAGAAGCGTTGATGCGCATTGGGTTTAACAAGATGTTGACCATTCTACGGCTCCTTTCCCTAAAAAATTCATTTTCTCAAGCGCTTGATTTAGATGTTTTCTGGGAGATCGCCGCAGAAGTAGCGGAGTTAACGGTCAGTATTGCAAAAAGAGTTTCTGCAGGAAGCTCCGATGAAGCCTTCTCTCTTGGCATGATGCACAATTGTGGTATTCCCATGATGTTGGAGGCAGTAAAAGACTACCAGCTATTCATTGATGGGATAGACATCGGCAGAGTGAATGCGTGGCTTGATGCTGAAAATGATATTTTTGGAATGAATCATATCCAATTAAGTTATGAAATTTCTGAGCGTTGGTTTATGCCTAAAAACGTCTCGAATGCCATTATCCTTCAAGCTAGTCCGATTAAAAAATTAGGTCTTGAGAGTAGTGAAAATGAGCCAGTAAAGTTATTACTCTGCTCACTATTATTGGCAAAAGACATCAGTAACGCCTCTCGTAGTCAGAGTTCCGTTGCTGAGGGGCAGTATGATCAGAATGAGTTAGAATTGGTGTTGGATTTTGTTGGTCTTTCCGAAACAGACTTCGCCGATATGCGCGAAGAATACCTACAGAATCTAGCAGATAGAAAGGCATAGGTGCCTGATATTTAGCGTTATGGTGTTTTTCAATAGCAGTAGGGTTTAAGTTTAATAAACCCTAGGTGCTAAAACTTGAATCCCCAACTCTAAACAAAACACTGAATAAGCTCATAGCTCATAGCTCATAGCTCATAGCTCATAGCTCATAGCTCATAGCTCATAGCTCATAGCTCATAGCTCAAAGCTCAAAGCTCAAAGCTCATCAAACACTCCGCTTCAGCCAATAAACTCCCCATAACCTCCAATATCATCTCCACATCCGCTGCCTCAATCGTCAACGGTGGTCTGATCTTCAAAATATTATTATCGGGGCCTTCTGTGCCCATCAAAATGCGATGATCTCGCAATCGGTTGACGATATAACTGGCCAATTCAGTTGCTGGCTCCTTGCTCTGCTGATCGATCACTAAATCTAAGCCAATAAACAACCCATAACCTCGTACATCACCAATCACTGGGAATTTCTGCTGTAGCTTTTTCAAGCCATCGCGCAATTTATGACCCATTACTCGGGCGTTTTCCATCAGGCCCTCGTCATCGACAATGTCTAACACTTCTTTGCCAATGCGACAGGACAAGTTAGAGCCACCAAAGGTGGAGAAGTACTCGGGGCCCTGTGCAAAGCTGGCGGCTATTTCCTTAGTGGTGACTAATACGCCGATGGGGTGGCCATTGCCGATAGGTTTGCCCATCACCACGATATCTGGCACGACTTGCTGTTGTTCAAAGGCGAAGTAATAGTCGCCCAATCTGCCCAGTGCTGTCTGTACTTCGTCGGCGATACAGAGGCCACCGGCGGCGCGAATTTTCTGATAGACCTCGGTTAAATAACCTTGAGGCGGAATGATTTGCCCGCCAACACTGGGGAAAGTCTCGGCGATAAAACCGGCTAACTTACCGCCACGCGCGGTAATCGCTAGTAGCGCATTATCTACTTGCGCGGCATATTTGTGAGCTCTGTCGGGGTCGCCCTGTTGATAGCGGCCGCGGTAATCATCGGCGACATCGACTAAGTGCACCCAGTCGGCTTGGCCGACGCCACCGGGAGCATTAAATTTATAGGCGGAGATGGCGATGGCGCCGGTGGTATTGCCGTGATAGCCATGATTGGGAGTGATGATATCTTTGCCGCCACTGTGTGCTCGAGCTAGGCGCAGTGCTAGCTCGTTGGCCTCAGTACCGGAGTTGACGAAATAACAGACCTCTAGCTTACTGGGCATCTTCGATAATATTTTATCAGCGAAGGCAATCTGCGCCGGGTGTAAGTAGCGGGTATTGGAATTGATGCGCAGCAGTTGGTCCGCGGCGACTGCCTGAATGCGCGGATGGGCATGACCTACGTGCGGTACATTGTTGTAACTGTCTAGGTAAGGTCGGCCGCTCTCATCAAATAAGTGGTGACGCCAGCCGCGTAAAAACATCACCGGCTCGTGGTAGCTCAACTTGAGATTTTCGGCGAAGTTTTGCTGGCGCTGTTCTAGTACTTGGCTTTTTTGTGTGCCGATGTACTCGGTTTTTTCATCCGCTAGATTGAGCAATACCGCAGGATTTGGGCATAGCGCATTGTATAAGGCTAGCTCGTCGGGATCGGCTACTCCGGGCCAATTGATGCCCATGCCTTTGAGAGTTAACGCTAGTTGAAAGTGCAAGTGCGGGTTCCAGCCGCCATTGCCACTAGTGTCACCTAAAGCAGCAAAGGCTTGACCCGCCTCGATTTTATCGCCGGTGCGTAACTGTGCTGTCGAATCAGGATCGAGATGACCGTAGAGCGTATAAAAAACATCACCGGCAGTGGTGTGGTGGGATAAAATCACCATAGCGCCATAATCTAAGTAGCTGCTGCGGTACTGTGCCAATACCACTTCTGCGGCCAGCGGTGCATAAACTTTGAGTCCCGCTGGCGCAAAAGCATCAACACCTATATGTACCGTGCGTCTATTGCTGGCTTTATACGGGCCTTTGGAAAAAGCGGCATCGGTGTAAACCAGTCGTGGCTCATTGTAATAACCTAACCATATTCCCTCTTCTGGGCGGTAAGGGCCGCCTAAGTGGGTCGCTTCATCAGCAGTTAGGGCAAAGGGGTTGGTGGGCTCGGTACTGTTCTCAACGGACAAGCTGCGCAGCGGTGCATCGGTTAAATCTGACCCTAGCACTTGGGCAAAGCTCCCGCGCTTAGCGGACAGCCACTGTAAGACTTGCTCGGCGCTATCGCTGGCACCAAAGCCACAGACCACGCGCAGGCGCACAGTTAATAATTCACTGTTAACCTTATTTGTGTGTAAGAAATCCCAGGCGGGTTGCTGGCTGATTAAATTGTATTGATCATCAGGATTTTGTGCGGCGACCATCTGTGAGTTAACAACGCTAACGGCCAGACGCATTCTCAACAGTGGCCAGAGTAATTCAAGTTCTGTAGCGCTCAGCGGATATTGGGCGTGATAGGCGGCCACCAGAGCCTCTATCACTCTCTCTGGTTGGGCTTGCCCCAATACCATATAAGCGGCGCAAATTGCTAGATTACAAATGCGTGGCCCCAAACACATATCGCCAAAATCGATCAGACCACTGATCTGAGGTGTGCTGCTAAGTGAGCCTTGCACTAACAGATTATAATCATTTACATCGTTATGAATGGCCTGTTGTGGCAGTGCTGTTAACTGGGGTTTTAGGGCGATAAATTGCTCTGAAATTTGCCTTAACAGTCGTTGGTCTGAGCTGTTTTCGAATACCGATAAATGTTGATCAATCCAATCGGCAGTGCACAAGTTCCACTTGAATTTTCGCTTTAAGGCCGGGTGTTTGAATTTCTGTAAGGCCTTATCAGCGCTGCCAATTATATTGCCTACTTGGGAGATAAGTGCCAGTGATTGAGGTTTGAAATCAGCGTAAGTAATGCCCGCACATTTTGTCTGCAGCCACACAATACGCGCCTCGCCATCTGGACCTTGTACACTTCTATAGAGTTCGCCATTGTTGCATGGGATGACGTTGGGGACCGGAAGTTGTGGGGCTTTGTCACTGATAAGTTGTAGTGCGCTGCACTGCATATCGACGATTGCTGATGGGGCATTACAGTGCATTACTTTTAAGATGGCAGGTCGATTGGCGACGACCAGAAAATTTAAATCGTACTCCCCAGCCAAGGGTTGTAATTGTGCATCAATAAACCAGTTTTCTTTTAGAATTTTCGACCAGTATGCGCTCATAGTAACTCTCTATAAATTAACATCTTGGTCGATAATATCTGTATAAACTTAGGATTGATAATCATAAATTTATAGAGGCTACATAGGTTGCGGCTATATCAAAAGCGTTACCTATGTAGCAAGATGTTAATACGCTGGTTACTTTGTGTTGATTTAAGAGTTGCTTTCAGTACTAGCTTCGTCTTGATTGTGTTTACCTTTTCTTTTGCCCTTTTCCTGGCCTTTTTTCATTTTCATTTCTTCAAGCTTCTCTAGTTGCTCTGAAGTTAAAATCTTTGCCAGTTGCTGTTTCATAGACATTAAGTTGTCTATTTTGGTTTGCGCCGCTAGTCCCGCTTGCGCTTTAACGGTAGCAAGCTGTGCTGAGTAGTCTGCTGCATTCACATCTAACTTGCGGATTGCATCATGTAGGGATTTGCGAGACTCTTTATTGGCATCCATCACGCTCTTTTGGCTTTCAAAGGCCGCTTTAAGTTCTGTTTGTTGTTGCTCAGTTAAATCCAGCGCTTTGGTCATTTTTTTCAACATGCGTTCAGGATTTCGAGCGCCGTGTTTGCCTCGGTATTCTGAAGAGCCGTGCTTTTTAAAGCCATCCTCTTTGTGACTGTCTGAGTGCGCTAAGCTAAAAGTGCTGATGGCCATTAGTGTAGGTACAGCGATTAAAAGTGCAAAGTTTTTAGTTTTCATCGGTGGTGCTCCTAGTCGTGACAATGACGACTTTAATTATGTAGACGAAGTGTCTGATATTTTAAATTAATATTTCTGGATTTATTAGCGTAAGTTACTGGTACTTTTCACTTGCTTGGCAGTACTAATCGCTAACATGGTTGGAATAACGATAAGTGCAATTAATGTGTTTTTCATGATGATTGCTCCCTGTTGTGTTTCGATGAGTTAATTTTGCATTAAGTAAATGATAAGTAGGGTTTCGAAGGTGTAAAGTTGTGTAAAGGCGAGAAATGGTCTTTAGAAAAGAGTGAAGGGGCAGCTGAGCTAAATGGAATACGGATTTGGCTAGTCAAATAGAAGTGGCCTAATATCCGTCTAAGTGTGTTTTTGTAAATGCCCTTAAAGCTAAGTAATTGAGTGAGATTATTGTAGCTGGGTTATTGAACTTGATGGTTAACAGGTCACATGAATATTGAAATGGTCCGCTGATGGAGAGGTATCTCAGTGGCATAAAGGTTCATCGAGTTTTTTGAATGGAGTATAAATTCGGGTAATTAAGAGGGTAAAAGATCCTGGTCAATTACTAGAGAAAGCAGAAGATCAATAAATTATATAATGTTGAAAATGTCATCATTTCTAACCGTTTATTCTGAAATAACTCACTGCTTAGGTAGAAAGTTCTAAATTAATTAGTATTTTTGTTTTTGTGATTAAAGAATTAGAGCGGCTATAAATAAGGCTGATTTGCAGCGGGCTAATAAATACACACTGCTAGCTCTAGGCTACGCTAGGTCTGCGAGACAGAGAAACCCTTTGCCCGAGAGCCAAAAACTGAAAATTATGATCTAAGATTGAATTTCATATATGAAATTACCTAAAGGTAATTTCAGGCAATAAATTGGCGGTTTTATGTACAGTTGACGTTTGATCTATGCGTGATAAATATGCAATGATAGCCGTAATTCAATGACTAGGGAGTTAAAAAATGAGTTTTTTAAGCACAAAAAGAGTATCGAAGACTAAGAGTATTTTACTAGCTGCCGCACTTGGGGTGACATCTAGTCAAGTATTAGCAGAATGCGGTAACGTGACCATTGCAGAAATGAATTGGGCCAGTGCAGAATTTGCCGCTAACCTCGATAAAATCATTCTAAGTGAAGGTTACGGCTGTAATGTCGAACTTATTCCAGGCGCTACCACTACTACTTTTGCCTCTATGGAAGCAAAAGGTCAGCCAGATATTGCGCCAGAATTTTGGGCCAATGCGGTTGCTGTTCGTTTAAAGGCCGCTGAAGAAAAAGGCGATTTAACGGTTGGCGTTCAGTTAATCTCTGATGCCTCAGAAGGTTGGTTTATCTCTGAATCTATTGCTAAATCACACCCAGAGTTAAAAACAGTTGCCGATGTATTGGCGCGTCCTGAATTATTCCCTAATAAGGAAGAGCCTGGTAAAGGCGCATTCATGACTTGTCCTGCGGGTTGGGCTTGTGAAATCATCAACAAGAACTTAGCTAAAGAGAGTGCTTTTAATCTCGAAAAGGCGGGTTTTGTCACTGTTGATCCTGGGTCTTCTGCGGGCTTAGATGCCTCTATCGCTAAAGCTTCGCAGCGTAAAGAAGCATGGTTTGGTTACTATTGGCAGCCTACCGCTAACGTTTCTAAATACAATTTGAAACTGCTAGATATGGATTCTGAGTTTGATGAGAAGAACTGGCATGACTGTGTTGTCGATGACACTTGTGAGTCGCCTAAACGTACTTCATGGGTTTACTCTAAAGTGAACACTGTTGTTGTTACCGAGTTTGCTCAGAAAAATCCTGAAGTGATGGGTTACTTAAATCAGCGTTCTTATAATTCTGCAGATGTTGGACCGGTACTCATTTATATGAGTGAAAACCAGGCTAACGGTGAAGATGCGGCTTACTTCTTCCTTAAAAATAATGAGGCACTTTGGACCCAGTGGGTGCCAGCTGACGTAGCAGAAAAAGTTAAAAAATCTCTATAATAAGATTTTATAGGGGCTCTGTTTAACCGAGCCCCTTATTTCCTTTCTCCATAGAGGTATGTATCCCCGTGAGTTGGTCTGAGTTCCCCAGTATGTCCCGCGATGATTTGCGCGGTTTACGCAAATCGATAGATGCAAGCTTTAGAGATTTCACCATTGAATATGGTGATAGCTTAGAAGCTTTTTTTGACCCCCTGTTAGATTTTTTAATTTTTAGTGAACGTCTTCTGTTAAATACTCCATGGCCTTTGATGATTGCCATTTGTGCAGGCCTTGCCTACACCGCGAGCCGCAGCTGGAATATCGTTGTTGGTGTGGTGGCTGCTTTTCTAGTGATAGGTTATCTTGGCATGTGGACAGACACCATGCGCACGTTATCTATTATTACCGTATGTACTATTGTGGCCATTGGTATTGGT
Source organism: Oceanospirillaceae bacterium (assembly GCA_013215375.1). Taxonomy (GTDB): domain Bacteria; phylum Pseudomonadota; class Gammaproteobacteria; order Pseudomonadales; family Balneatricaceae; genus Rs1. The sequence goes on from JABSRB010000019.1 coordinate 26,555, forward strand.
ATACCGTTGGGTATCATGATGGCTAAATCCAATCGGGTGCAGGCGGTGGTTTCTCCGATATTGGATGTGATGCAAACCATGCCTAGTTTTGTGTATTTAATTCCTGTGGTTATGCTGCTGGGTATCGGCAAAGTGCCAGGTTTAATTGCGGTTATTATCTACGCTTTACCGCCCGTGGTGCGCCTGACCAACTTAGGTATCCGCGAGGTTGATAGCGATGTGATCGAAGCGGCTGATGCCTACGGTAGTAGCGCTTGGCAAAAGCTGGTCAACGTGCAGATGCCATTGGCATTACCGTCTATTTTTGCCGGCGTTAACCAAACGATTATGATGTCTTTATCGATGGTAGTTATCGCCTCCATGATAGGGGTAAAAGGCTTAGGGCAACCAGTGCTTAAGGCTATTACCAATCAATATTTTGCCATGGGATTGTTGAATGGATTTGCCATAGTGGCACTGGCGATTATTTTCGATCGTGTATCACAGCGCTATGGTATGCGCATCCAAAAACATCGCCAAGGTGGTTCTAATGATTGAGCAAAAAACAGCAAAGATTAAAATCGAGAACCTATCTAAAATTTTTGGTCCCAAGGCTGCCTCTTTAATACCACTGCTTGAGCAAGGTATTGATCGACAAACCATGCAGGACAAATACCAGCACGTACTTGCCCTAGATAACATCAATATGGATTTGGCTGAAAACTCCATTGAAGTCATTATGGGTTTGTCTGGCTCCGGCAAGTCTACTTTAATTCGCCACATTAACCGCCTGATTGATCCGACGGTGGGCAGTATAATGATCGATGGCGAAAATGTTTGCCAAATGAGCAGCAGAGCGCTGCGTGAGTTTCGTCAAACCAAGACGGCGATGGTGTTCCAGAATTTTTCACTGCTGCCGCATCGCACGGTCATTGATAACATTGCCTTTGGTTTGCAGATGCAAAAAAAGCCCGCTAAGTTAATAGCAGAACGTTGCCATTACTGGCTGGAGAAGGTAGGTCTTAAAGGTTTTGAGAAGAACTACCCGGCTCAGCTTTCAGGGGGCATGCAACAGCGTGTGGGTCTCGCTCGTGCACTGGCTTGTGATGCGGATATTCTGATGATGGATGAGGCCTTTAGCGCACTGGATCCCCTGATTAGATCTGACATGCAAGATATATTGCTGGGGCTACAAAAAGAGATCCAGAAAACCATTGTCTTTATTACCCATGATTTAGATGAGGCACTAAAAATTGGCGACCGGATTGCGATTTTAAATCACGGCAAGTTGATTCAGCAAGGTACTGCAGAACAAATTTTAATGCATCCTGCCGATGATTATGTGAGCCGATTTGTCGCGGATGTCAATCGCACTACGGTACTGCGAGCTCGCTCAATTATGAGAGCGCACTCCCAAGCTCCAGCCGCCAATGAAAACACTGTGACGGTATTGGAAGATGATACTATTCAGGAAGTTTTACACTCTATGTTAACCGCTGATTCATTCCTGGCAGTAGTGACTGACAAAACGGGTAAAGCGGTGGGTCGCATCGATTCCGATATGGTGGCAGCGGCGGTAAATAGCTAAAAAGCCTGTGTCGTTAAGCGATGAGTTTTCTCAAATGGCTAAGTTTACATTAATGTTAAAAAGCGGTTTGTCTGTGGCCTTGAGTGAAGTAGTATGCAGATGAAATCCATTTTTTTGATAGGTATGTAATGCTGCATTGGTCGAGTGACAGAAAAATCAAAATCTTAGTGACAGGGCCCAAAGAGCAAGTGGGGATGGCGCTGTTAAGTGCCGGTGAGCAAAGCGATATTTTTGAGGTGTTAGGTGCTACCTCAAACGCTCCCGACTTGCGCGATAAACAAGTAGTAGCCAAACTGCTAGAGCAAAGTAACCCTGATTTTGTAGTTAATACTTTAGGTTACAACTCGGTGGTGGTTAGCGAGAAAAAAGTAGATCTCTGTTATTTACTTAATCGTGACTTTTTAGCAGTATTGGCTGAAATATGCAGTGAAAAAAACATCCCTATTATTCACCTCTCTACCGACCATGTCTTTGATGGGCACTATGCCAGTGGTTACACAGAGGATGATCAAACTATTCCGCTGGGTATTTTTGGCAAGAGTAAATGGCAGGGGGAGGAAATGCTGCGACAAAAATTAGAGCAGCATTTGATTTTGCGTGTAAGTTGGCTCTTTTCCCCTTGGGGCGATAATTTCCTGACGCGTTCACTGCAGACAGCTCGCACTGAAACAGATATGTATGCAGCTGATGATCGCTCTGGTTGCCCCACCTCTGCGGGTGATATTGCCCGTGTCGTCCTAGCCATTATTCGTCAGCTTAATGAAAATGCCGGTGCCTGGGGAACTTATCATTATTGTGGCGCAGAAGTGACTACTCGCTTTAAGTTTCTTGAGGCCATTTACGATAGGGCGCAGCATAAAGAAGAGTTGGTGACAAAGCGATTACACTCTGTGCCTCGCTCGCAGTTATACGCCAATGCAGAGCGCCCCGCCTCCTCAGTACTGAATTGTAAAAAACTGTTAAATGACTTTGGTATACATCAGCGGCCATGGCGCAGTGAACTCGCCCAAGTTATTGATAATCTTTATAACTAGTTCCCATCCAGAAACAGCTGTCTACTGCGGATGTCCCACTTGCTCAAGCTGCTCACTACTAGATGTCGTTATTTGGAATGACCAAACGCCCACATCTAGTATCGCGCATCTTAAGCAATTGGACCGCCCTCGCTACGACCCCATTTCAGGATGAGAACTAGCTAGTTCCCATCCAGAAACAGATGTCTACTGCGGATGTCCCACTTGCTCAATCTGCTCACTACTAGATGTAGTTATTTGGAATGACCAAACGCCCACATCTAGTATCGCGCATCTTAAGCAATTGGACCGCCCTTGCTACGCCGTTCCCCAAATGAGTAGTTAAAGACTCCAAGGCATTGGGCTTTTGGTGACAGCAACACTGATCATGTAGCCAATACAGCCGAGCGCCAAGAGTAAAAATGCTAGTTTTTTAACGGTACTTTTTTGCCCTTTAAATGCCAGTGTGCCAAATCCAATATAAGCGACTAATCCAATCACTTTGGCGCTTAACCAGTGGTTCGCTATTGGGTACTGAGCGATAATGACCATCAACACTAGGGCACTGACCAGTAAAAAAGTGTCGATAACATGCGGTGCTATTTTTGCCCATTTCTGTTGCAGCCATTGCGCGTTTTGAGTGCTTGCTAATACACGGATAATCAAAAAAATGACACTGATTAGCATGAGTGTCATGTGAGAATGTTTTACGATTAAGTACATGTTTTGCTCTTGTCTTGGTTTCTAATTAAAGCGTGTAGGCTCTATTAAAAACTCAGTTGATTGTTATAAGTTGTTGATCAGCTGTTACTTGTCTTCGCATGCTGTAAGCTGATATAGGGGCCTGACCGAGAATAGACTGATCTACTGCGACCAAGCCCGATAGGCTTCTTGGCCTCATACTAACGGTTAACTAAGAGAATAGACATGACAGATAGTGTCACTGATAAAAATGCTGCATCCAACGCTGATTTTAAAACCAGCCCGCTGATTCCAGTTGCCGATGCGCTCAAGCGATTGTTGGAAGATGTTAAGCCAATGGCTGCAACAGAGATCATTGCTCTTGGCGAGGGGCTAAATAGAGTGATGGCCAGCCAGAGTATTGCCATAGTTGATGTGCCGCCACGCGACAACAGCAGTATGGATGGCTACGCAGTCGCGTTAAGCAGTTTAAACAGAGAAGGCGAAACGACTTTGCCGATCTCTGTGCGCATAGCAGCAGGAGATAACCCCAAAACGTTAAATCCTGGGACTGTCGCGAGAATTTTTACCGGAGCCAATATTCCCCTAGGTGCCGATGCCGTCATAATGCAAGAGCAAGTCACTGTATCGGGTGCTGATGTTTGCCTGCCCGCCAATATTAAGCTCAGGCAGAATATTCGTCCACAAGGTCAAGATCTCAGAGTTGATGAAGTTTTATTCCCCGTTGGTAAGAAATTACAGCCCGCAGATTTAGGAGTGCTTGCCTCCGCTGGCATTAGCCAGATCAGTGTCTATAAGCCGCTTAAAGTGGCGCTGTTATCCACAGGTGATGAGCTGCAAGAGCCTGGGGAAAACCCGCTGCCTGGAAAGATATTTAACTCCAACCGGGCGATGCTCAAGGCCTTTATTGAACAGCTTGGTATGCAAGTGGTGGATATCGGTAAAGTGGCAGACACTTTAAATGCGACAAAAATTGCATTGGCAAAAGCTGCTGAGCGAGCGGATTTGATTATCAGTACTGGTGGTGTGTCCGTTGGCGAGGAAGATCATATTAAAACGGCCGTTAATGCGCTGGGCTCTCTTAATATGTGGCGGATCAAATTAAAGCCAGGTAAGCCGCTGGCTTATGGTCGTGTTGCCAATACCCCGATCTTTGGCTTGCCGGGCAATCCTGCCTCGGCGATGATTACCTTTGCCTTATTTGCCAGACCTTACCTGTTGCAATTACAGGGAGCAGAGCCTATTCAAGCATTGCGCTTTAAAGCTCAAGCGGGTTTTGAAAAGTTAAAGCCAGGCAATAGAGAAGAGTATTTACGCGGAATTTATGCAGATGGCAAAGTAACGCCTTTTAACAACCAAAGCTCTGGCATGTTATCTACTGCGAGCCGTGCTAACGGACTTATTATCGTGCCGGTGGATGCTGTTATTGACTTCGGTGACTGGGTTGAATTTGTGCCATATAGTGAATTATTTGCATAAAAAACATGCAAGTTTAGGAACATAACGCAAAGGAGTGCAATCGTATTAATGAACCGCTAGAATAGGCGGCTTTAGGCTAGCTAGGTATTAAGTAAAGTGACAACTGATCAAGATCCATTTAGTGATATCCGCCCCTTTAAAGATACTGAAGTAGCAGCGGTGTTAAACGCGTTATTGCACAATGATGAATTAGTCGGGGCTATTTCCCACTACAAAGTACCCAAGCTTTATCACTGGTTGCCTAAATTTACCAAATCGATGGTACGCATCGGTATGGCGCGACAATTCGGCGATATAGATACTGTGCGTGATTTTCAGTCCGTAGTGGCCGGTTTCATGAAAAAAATGATTGGCCGCACTACCAGCAAAATCAGTTGTTCTGGCATTGAAAACCTCGAGCAGGACGGAGCCTATCTATTTATCTCCAACCATCGTGATATTGCCATGGACCCAGCGTTTGTTAATTGGATGCTGTATCACAAAAAAATGCAGACAGTGCGTATCGCCATCGGTGATAACTTGCTATCTAAAGACTATGTATCTGATCTTATGCGCCTCAATAAGAGCTTTATCGTCAAGCGCTCCGCTAAAGCACCGCGTGAAATGATGAAGGCAGTCACGCAGCTATCCGCCTATATTGACCACTCTATCGTCCATGATGAAGCTTCTATTTGGATCGCCCAGCGCGAGGGGCGTGCCAAAGATGGCGACGATAAAACCGATCCGGCGCTATTAAAGATGCTGCACATGTCTGGTCGTAAAAAGTATGATTTCTCGCAAATAGGCGCAAGACTCAATATCGTCCCCGTTTCTATATCCTATGAATTTGATCCCTGTGACCTCAGCAAAGCCAAAGAATTGGCGGTGCTGGCGGCAGACGGGGTTTATGAAAAATCTGAATTTGAAGATATCAACAGCATAACGGCGGGCATTACCGGTAACAAAGGCAACGTGCACGTACACTTTGGCGATGTCATTACCGAGGAAATTGCCACTCCGGCTGAATTGGCTAGTTACATAGATCAACAAATACATAAAAATTATCAGCTACACGATTCTAACTTGATAGCCGCCAATCAATTGGATGGCATCAGCGAGGCGAAGCAGCGTGAATTTAAGAGCCGCTTTGATAGCTTGAGCGATGAGCAGCGCGAAATCGCTATCAATATGTACGCTAAACCCTATTTCAATCAGCAACAAACAAGCGAATAATCGACAGGAGAGAGTATGTCTGGTTTGACCCATCTAGACGCACAGGGAAATGCGCAAATGGTTGATGTGACAGATAAGTCAGTGACGATGCGTGAGGCAACCGCTTACGCAGAAGTGCATATGTTACCTGCAACCTTAGCGCTTATCGCCAATGGCGGGCATAAAAAGGGCGATGTACTCGCTGTAGCTCGTATTGCTGGCATTATGGCAGCGAAGAAAACCAGTGAACTAATTCCTATGTGTCATCCTCTAATGCTGACCAAAGTGAATGTGGACCTAGTGTTAGTCGCTGAAAGAAACTTAGTAGAAGTGCGCGCTACCTGCAAATTGTCTGGGCAGACCGGTGTTGAAATGGAAGCGTTAACTGCTGTGAGCACCGCCGCATTGACTATCTATGATATGTGCAAAGCCGTCGACAAGGGGATGCAAGTACAGAATCTAAAGCTGCTGGAGAAACTCGGCGGTAAAAGCGGTCACTGGCAAGTGGAGGCCTAAGCATGATTAAAATAGTATATTTCGCCAGCATTCGAGAGCAGTTGGGTTTATCTGATGAGTCAATCGAGCTGCCTGATGGCGTTACTAATGTATTGGAGCTCTCCACTTGGCTACAGCGTGAGCGCGGCGAAAAGTGGGTCAGTGCACTAGGCAATCCAAGCACCTTGATCGCTGTTAATCAAGAGATGGTGAGTGTTGATCAATTGGTGGAATCTGGTGATGAGATCGCCTTCTTTCCTCCGGTTACCGGTGGCTAAACAAGTAAATTGATAGGATATCAATGTGAATAATGTAGTAAATTTTGTCCGCGCAATGTTTTATTATTTAGCTTTTTTCATCGCGACCATCATTCATAGTCTGCTCTGCGTATTAATTGCCAGATGGCTACCCTTTGAGCGTCGCTTTCGCTTTGTCACCTCCCTCAATTTTTTCTACGTATTTTGGATTCGCTTTTGCTGCGGTATTAAAGTGAAGGTGGAGGGCATCGAGAACCTGCCCAAAGATGGCGCTTACGTTGCTATCGCCAATCACCAGAGCGAGTGGGAGACTATCTTCTTTCAAATACTGATTCGCCCCCACTGTATTGTGCTCAAACAAGAATTGCTCAAAATCCCTTTCTTTGGCTGGGCGCTGGCGCTGTTAGATCCTATTGCATTAGATCGCAGCCAAAAACGCGGCGCATTAAAAGCGCTGTTAGGGCAGGGCAAAGATAGATTAGAGCGCGGCGTACCAGTAATCATCTTCCCCCAGGGGACTAGATTACCCAGCGGCGAATTAGGGGTGTTTAACAAAGGCGGTGCTATGCTGGCAGCGAGTGCTGGAGTACCGTTGATACCGATGGCACACAATGCCGGTGTTTTTTGGCCCGGTAGAAATTTCCTGAAGAAACCAGGCACCATTACACTGCGCATTGGTAAGCCAATAGCGACGGTTGATAGTGGGGTTAGTGATATTCATAATCAGTCTGTAGATTGGTTGAAAGCGCAGATGCAGGAATTGGATCAGCTGGGCTGATGGGTGGTGTTGGGTTTAATGTCGATGTTGGTTTGTTGTAATGCCTGTAAATGATGTTGTGCTTAATAAAGTGGCCGTTATTGCACGTTGTGCTAACAGAATGCGAGAAGAGTTCGCAGATGATGAGCAAACGTTTTTTCTTGATCTAGCCAAACAGGATACGGTGGTTTTAAACTTTCAGCGCGCTTGTGAAGCTTCTCTGGATATTGCTAATTTTATTATTAAGAAAAATAAATTGGGTGCTCCGCAATCTGCAATTAATAGTTTTGATTTGCTAGAAAAAGGGAAAATAATTAGCCTTGATCTGTCGCTCAGAATGAAGGAAATGATTGGTTTGCGTGATCTAGCTGTTTACGATGACCAAAAATTAAACTTAGATATGGTGGTGGCTGTCGTGCGGCATGACCTTTCTCGTTTTGATGAGTTTTGCGCTAAGATTGTTACTTGAATGTTTTTTTTAGGTTATAGGTAAAGTTAAGGTATTTTAAATATTTTTCTCAGGGCTAATAGCTTAGTGATCAATACAGCCCACCCACAAAAAAGCCCCACTAAGTGAGGCTCTTCAAAAAACATCAAACATCCAAAAAGATTAGATCTTCTCAAATACCAATGTCGAGTTAGTGCCGCCAAATCCAAAGCTGTTAGACATAACACGTTTCAGATCAACGTTATCCTTACGCTCTAGTACTAGCGGAAGGCCTGCAGCTTCTGGATCAACTTCATCAATATTCGCCGATGCGCAAATGAAGTTATTTTCTTGCATAAGAAGACAGTAAATCGCTTCTTGTACACCAGTAGCACCGAGAGAGTGGCCCGTCAGAGACTTGGTAGAGCTCACAGGCGGCATGTCTGCGCCGAAAGTCGCTTTCATTGCCTTAAGCTCTTGCATGTCACCAGCAGGTGTTGAGGTGCCGTGGGAGTTAATGTAGTCGATGTCGCCATTAACAGTGCTCATCGCCTGTTGCATGCAGCGAACTGCGCCTTCGCCTGATGGAGCGACCATGTCGTATCCGTCGGACGTAGCGCCGTAACCTACTAGCTCAGCGTATATCTTGGCGCCACGTGCTTTAGCGTGCTCGTATTCTTCAACCACTAACATGCCACCGCCGCCGGCGATAACAAAACCGTCACGGTTGGCATCGTATGCACGAGAGGCTTTCTCAGGCGTATCATTGTATTTGGTAGACAGTGCACCCATCGCATCAAACATCATGCTTAGCGACCAGTGTAGCTCTTCTCCGCCGCCAGCAAAGACGATGTCTTGCTTGCCCAGCTGGATTTGCTCCATGGCGTTACCAATGCAGTGTGCGCTGGTAGCGCATGCTGAAGTGATTGAGTAGTTAACACCTTTGATTTTAAAAGGTGTCGCAAGGCACGCTGAAACGGTGCTGCCCATAGTGCGAGTGACGCGGTAAGGGCCTACACGGCGAATGCCTTTTTCACGTAAAATGTCAGCAGCTTCGATAATGTCGGCAGATGATGCGCCGCCAGAGCCGGCAATTAAGCCAGTGCGAACATTGGATACTTGCTCTTCACTGAGGCCTGCATCGGCAATAGCCTGTTCCATCGCAACGTACGAGTATGCGGCTGCGTTGCCCATAAAACGGCGCAGTTTGCGATCGATGAGTGTTTCGATGTCGAAATCTTCGATGCTACCTGCGACGTGGCTGCGAAAGCCCATCTCTTTATATTCTTCTTGAAACTTAATACCGGAGCGACCTGTTTTTAGGGACTCTAATACTGTTTCTTTATCTTTGCCTATGCAAGATACGATTCCCATACCTGTAATTACGACACGTTTCATTGGGGATCTCCTTTATATCGTTGAAGTATTTATTGATTAAAAGTCGTCAGTGGACTGAAATAAGCCAACTTTTAAATCTTTTGCTGAATAGATTTCTTTGCCGTCAACGGACATAGTCGCATCTGCAATACCCATTATTAGTCTGCGTTCAATTAAACGCTTAATGGTGATTTTATAGGTCACTTTTTTTGCAGTGGGCAGAACTTGACCAAAAAACTTAACTTCACCTGATCCCAGCGCGCGTCCTTTACCAAGGTTGCCTTTCCAGCCTAGGAAAAAGCCGACAAGTTGCCACATAGCATCTAAGCCAAGGCAGCCGGGCATAACAGGGTCGGTTGGGAAGTGGCAATCAAAAAACCACAGGTCTGGGTTGATGTCTAGCTCGGCGATGATTTCGCCTTTGCCAGCTTCGCCGCCATCAGCGGTGATGGATACAATACGATCCATCATCAACATGTTACCTACAGGAAGACGGGCGTTGCCAAGGCCAAACATGTCACCATTGCCACAGCTTAATAGCTCGTCGCGGTTAAATGAAGAAGGTCTAGTCATTTGTTATTTATTCTCATTTTAAGAAATATCGGCAGATTATACCCATTGTGGTGCGCTTAGGCACCCATTACCCACTAAAAAGTCAGATTCAGTACTATTTATTGTTTTTGTTAGTTTAAAGTTCTTTGTAATCAAGATCTTGTATTTTTATGGAAGCTGCTTCTGTTTGAATATATAGATGATAACCTATAGGTTATACAGGTTTCCTAAAGGTTTTTTGAGGCTTCTTTGAGTGTTTGTTGGCTAATCAAAAGAGGCGATAGAGATGTTCTATCGCCTCTTTTATATATCGCTTAAGAGGTTCGTTGGACGGCGAGTTTGGCCAGCGCCACTAAGGTTTCTTTAAAGCTGGATTCTTGGATTGCTGCTAAGCTGTCGATAGCTAACTGAGACTGCTGTTGTGCTTGCTGCTGAGTGTATTGAATCGCATTAGTGGACATCACAGCTTCGAGTACCGGTGCTAGATCTTCGAGCCCGCCCTCGCGGATGGCGCGACGTATTAACTTGCGGTTTTCTGGGGTGCTCTCTTTCATGGCTTGGATCAAAGGTAGGGTAGCTTTGCCTTCAGCTAGATCATCGCCGGTATTTTTCCCCATCTCTTCGGCGCTGGACAGATAATCCATCACATCGTCAATTAATTGAAAAGCGATGCCTAAATGTCTGCCATAATCTTTAAGTGCCTGGCGTTCTGCGGAGGGTGCACCTGCTAAAATGGCGCCAGATTCGGTGGCCGCCTCAAATAACATAGCAGTCTTGCCGATGATGACCTTCATATAGTCTTCTTCGCTAAGATCAGGGTTGCGGCTATTAAGCAGTTGCAGTACTTCCCCTTCTGCGATCACATTAGTGGCATTGGATATCACATCCATAATTTCAAGCTTGCCAATTTCGACCATTATCTGAAATGCGCGTGAGTAGAGAAAGTCTCCGACTAGTACGCTAGGGGCGTTGCCCCACTTAGCATTAGCGGTATCTTTGCCGCGTCTTAAGTCGGAATTATCAACCACATCATCATGTAATAAGGTGGCTGTATGTATGAACTCTATAGTCGCAGCGAGTTTAATGTGATCTTGTTGCGCTTCGCTGTGGGGGTAGTTACAGGCATTACTAGCAAGTAGCACCAATAGTGGTCTAAAGCGTTTGCCGCCACTTTGTACGATGTAGTGGCCAATTTTTTCAACCAAGGGCACGTTGGAGCCCAAGTGGTTGATGATAAAATCGTTAACTTGTTCAAACTGTGGTTCAATCTGCGGATTTAACTGATGTGGCTGCATATTAATGGTTTGTTCAATGTCATTAGGATGAGCGAATGCTAGGGGGTGGCTGAGAGTCTGTCAAGGCTTTGAGATTGCCTGATCATTAAAATTCTTAAATGTCGCGGGATTTATATTGCTAGGAGCTTATTAGAGCTTGGCCGATCGTAGCGAGAAAAAGCAGGCTTGAGGCAGATTTGTTGGTCTTTTGAGGCGAATAAATTATCTGGAACAGTTTATCATGCTAGCCCCGAAGGGGTGGGGCATAGGGATATGGCCAGGTTCTGGTTTTTCGCAGTAGATTTGTGATAAGTCCGACAAGCTTCTAAGCTCTGTCTTTGGGCATAAATACTAACACTTAAAGTGTTGGGAGTTAGGGTAGTCGCGGTTAATTAATACTTGAGCTTTGCTGGTTTTTGCTATAAAATCTCGCGCCCTAAGCTTGTCCAACCTTATTAGGATATGTTCGCATGTTCTAAGCTCCCTGTTATATGGCATGACCATTAGAAGCAGGTTACATTTTAGTAGCCGGACAAGCGTAAACTGGAGAAAGAAAATGTTTGCAGTAATTGTAAGCGGCGGTAAGCAGTACCGTGTAGAAGAAGGCTATACTCTTAAATTAGAGAAATTAGCTGTTGAAGCTGGATCTAGCATCGATTTCGACCGTGTTCTTATGGTTGGAAACGGTGACGACATTCAAGTCGGCGCGCCAGTTGTTAGCGGTGCTAAAGTTACAGCTGAAGTTGTAAGTCACGGTCGTGGTGAGAAAATTAGCATCATCAAGTTCCGTCGTCGTAAGCACTCAATGACACGTCAGGGTCACCGTCAATGGTACACTGAAGTTAAAATCACAGGCATCAGCGCTTAAGCGCTTTGATAGGAGATAATTCATGGCTCATAAGAAAGCTGGTGGTTCTACTAAGAACGGTCGCGACTCCAATGCCAAGCGCTTAGGTGTTAAGCGCTTCGGTGGTCAGGTAGTTTCGGCTGGAAGCATCATTGTACGTCAGCGTGGAACTAGATTTCACCCGGGTGCCAATGTTGGTTGTGGTAAAGACCACACTTTATTCGCTAAGGCGGATGGTGTTGTTAAATTTGAAGTTAAAGGCCCGAAGAACCGCAAGTACATTACTATTGTAACTGCGTAATCGGTGTTTTTGACCCTAAAGAGCTCCGCTAAGCGGGGCTTTTTTTTTGGCTGGTGGTAATTTAGTTGCTATCAATAATGTTGAGTATTGGTGAGCGGTACTTGGTGTTAATATAGTCTGTGGCTGGCGGGTGTTTGCAGTTGATTGCGCTGGAGTGAGTGGCAATGCAAGTGTGAATACTCATAGCCTGAATAATACATGCAATGCCGTGATGATGGCGCTGCTAGTTGTTTTTTCAAGATTTTTTTCGATTGAACGCCGTACTTTTAAGTCCGGTTGATTGAGAAATAAAAACTTGTAAAAATAAGGAGCAAGCTAGGGCGCGAGTTATTGGGTGTAATATTCGGGGTAGGCGAAAGATTGAGTTTTTTGTTTGGTATTTAGGAAAGTTTTTGGGAGATATGTATGAAGTTTGTAGATGAGGCGACGATAACCGTAGAAGCGGGTAAGGGCGGCAATGGTTGTATGAGTTTTCGCCGGGAAAAGTATATCCCCAAAGGCGGTCCGGATGGTGGTGATGGAGGCGATGGCGGCTCTATTCTAGTAAAGGCAGATCCCGGGCTTAATACCTTGGTTGATTATCACTTTACCCGCAAGCATAGGGCGCAAACAGGCCAGGGCGGTATGGGGCGTCAGTGTACCGGCGCTAAAGGCGAGGATTTGGTGTTAATGGTGCCAGTGGGTACCACTGTTATCGATTTGGATACTGAAGAAGTGCTGGCGGATTTGGTTGAGATAGGTCAAGTGGAGAGAATTGCCCAGGGCGGTTTTCACGGCTTGGGAAATCTGCGTTATAAAAGTTCGGTCAATCGTGCGCCGCGTCAGACCAGTAATGGCTCAGAAGGTGAGTTTCGCAATATTAAGTTTGAATTGAAAGTGCTGGCCGATGTGGGTCTATTAGGTCTGCCTAATGCCGGTAAGTCTACTTTTGTGCGCGCGGTTTCTGCGGCGACGCCAAAGGTGGCTAACTATCCTTTTACCACTTTGGTGCCAAGTCTTGGTGTAGTGCGCACCGAGCAGGGGCGCAGTTTTGTGGTCGCTGATATCCCCGGTATTATTGAAGGCGCAGCAGAAGGTGCTGGTTTAGGGATTCGTTTCCTTAAGCATTTAGCCCGTAACCGAGTGTTGTTGCATATCGTTGATATGGCACCCTGGGATGATATTACGCCAGAGCAAGCTGCAGTTATCGCGGTAAATGAGCTGGGTAAGTTTAGCCAGACGTTATCTAATCAACCGCGTTGGTTGGTGTTGAATAAAATAGATATGGTACCTGCTGAAGAGCTTGAGCAGAGATGTCAGGCAGTTGTGGATGCGCTTAATTGGACGGGGCCGCTGTTTAAAATATCAGCTTTGACAAAGCAGGGCACCACTGAGTTGACGGGAGCGTTACAGGACTTCCTAGACAAGCGTAGCAAGGCCATATTGGAGAATCCTGAGCTGTTAGTACAGGAAGATGAAATGCGTTCTGCGGTCGATGCTGAAGCCCGTGAGCATATTAATCGTCTGCGTGAAACAGCGCGTACAGAGGCGCGTGCCAATCGTGCTGCGCGTAATAATGATGACGACGATGACTACGATGTAGAAGTTGAGTATGTTTCTGAGTAAGTTGTAGTCCGGATTTGTCTTTGAGGTCTTTTTAACTAGGGGTTGATAGTGGTTAGTGATCGAGCGGTATTAAAAAAATCTCGAAGATGGGTGGTAAAGTTTGGTAGTGCGTTGCTTACTGATGACGGCAAAGGGTTGGACCATGCGGCTATTGGCCGCTGGGTTGATCAGCTGGTAGCGCTCAAACAGCAAGGTATTGAAGTTGTGTTGGTGTCTTCTGGTGCTATTGCCGAGGGCATGACAAGACTAGGTTGGACTAAGCGTCCAGCTCACGTGCATAAGTTGCAGGCGGCTGCGGCAATTGGGCAGATGGGTCTGGCGCAGGTTTATGAGCAGAGCTTTCAGCGTCATGCTACTGCCACTGCTCAGATATTACTTACCCACGACGATTTATCTGACAGAAAACGTTATTTAAATGCTCGAGGAACGCTCTGTACTCTGTTGGAGTTAGGGGTGGTGCCTGTGGTCAATGAAAATGACACCGTTATTACCGATGAAATAAAGTTTGGTGATAATGATACATTGGCGGCACTGGTGGCTAACTTGGTTGAGGCCGAGGTGGTGATTTTGTTAACCGATCAGCTCGGTTTGTATACGGCTGATCCCAGGCATGATGCCAGTGCCACGCTTATCTCACAAGCAAAAGCTGATGATCCTATGATAGTGGCGGTTGCGGGAGACGGTGGAGTGTTGGGTCGCGGTGGGATGGCGACCAAGGTGCGTGCTGCAAAATTGGCTGCGCGCTCGGGTGCTGTCACTGTGATCGCCAGTGGGCGTGTCGAAAATGTTTTATTAGATCTGCGATCGGGTGTGGAATTGGGTACCTTGATATTGCCTTCGGCATCGCCAGTGGCGGCGCGCAAGCAATGGCTGGCGGGGCATTTACAAGTTAAAGGTACGTTGGTGGTAGATGAGGGTGCTGCAACGGCTATGCGTGAGCGCGGTAAGAGTTTATTGCCTGCTGGAGTGTTGTCGGTCGAGGGTGAGTTTTCTCGCGGCGAGATGGTGTTAGTGGTTAATGTGGCGGGTGAAGAGTTGGCGCGTGGTTTGGTGAGTTACAGTGCGGTTAATGCGCGAGCGATCATTGGTTTGCCCAGTTCTAAAATTGAGTCTGTGATTGGTTTTGTTAACGAAGATGAGTTAGTGCATAGAGATAATTTGGCGCTTAACTAATTGATAGTCGTAGGTCGTAGGTCAAAATATAAAGACCAAAGACCAAAGACCAAAGACCAAAGACCAAAGACCAAAGACCAAAGACCAAAGACCAAAGACCAAAGACCAAAGATCAAAGATCAAAGATCAAAGATCAAAGACCAATATTTAGGCATAAAAAAACCGGCAGTAGCCGGTTTTTTTATGGATGCAGTAAATGCATCGCTACTAAGATTTAAGCAAGTGCTTTGATCTTGGTGTTCATTCTGCTCTTGATGCGGGCGATCTTGTTTTTCGTGAAGATGCCTTTGCTGATAGATGCATCTAAAACTGGCTGTGCAGTTTTGAATACTTCTGCAGCTGCAGTTTTGTCGCCAGCTTCAATAGCTGCTGCAACTTTTTTCATGTATGTACGAGCCATGGAGCGAAAGCTAGCGTTGTGTTGACGACGCTTTTCCGCTTGACGGGCACGTTTTTTTGATCCTGCGGAATTCGCCATGATCTTGCTCCTGATAAAATGTGTTCCGGTAAGCAATATGCTTAGCCGTAAAATAAGAGGCGAGATTATTCATATTTATGGCTCGGATGTCAATAAAAACAAGATATTTTATACAACAACGCGTAATATTTCTGCCCTGACTAAGGAATGAGAGTGAATAGTGGAAAATAAAGGCCAAAATGGACAAAATGTTGAGCAGCCTGTCGAGGGTGAAAGAGTAGTACTCAACCGGAAAATTCCAGTCAAAACGAGTTTGTTGCGTTCAAGTTTGTTAGTGGGTGTAATGACCATGCTCTCCAGGGTGCTTGGATTGGCGAGGGACGTGGTTGTTGCCAATTATTTTGGTGCATCCGGAGCGGCAGATGCGTTTTTTGTCGCCTTTAAGATTCCCAACTTCTTACGTCGTCTGTTTGCCGAGGGCGCTTTTGCTCAAGCTTTTGTACCGGTACTCAGTGAATATCGAACCCAGCGCGATTTAATAGCGGTGCAAGGGTTGGTTAATAGGGTAGCGGGCAATTTAGGTTTTATTCTGCTAGTGATTACCGTCATGGCAGTGCTTGCAGCACCGTTATTGACGGCTGTTTTTGCCCCGGGATTTTATTTGCATGCCGAAGAGAAATTTGATCTCGCGGCGCATATGTTGGCCATTACCTTTCCCTATTTACTGCTGATATCGCTAACGGCATTTGCCGGCGCTATTTTAAATAGCTATGAGCATTTTGTGGTGCCCGCATTTACCCCGGTATTGTTGAATCTCTGCCTAATCGGCTCTGCTATATTCTTAAGTCCGTATTTTGATCAACCGATAATCGCCCTCGCTTGGGGTGTGTTAATGGCCGGTGTGGTACAGCTGCTGTTTCAGCTGCCTTTTTTGATGCGTATCAAATTGCTGCCTAAGCCGATTATTGACTGGCATGACCCAGGGGTAAAACGAATATTAACCATGATGGTGCCAGCGTTATTTGGTGTGTCGGTAGCGCAGATAAACTTGTTGCTTGATACGGTGCTGGCGACGTTTTTACAGACCGGCAGTGTGTCTTGGCTCTACTATTCAGATCGCTTGGCAGAGCTGCCTCTAGGGGTGTTTGCGATTGCTATATCCACTGTTATCTTGCCCAGCCTGTCGCGCAATAACGCCAGCAATGCGATGGCGTCCTTTAGCCAGACCTTAGATTGGGCGCTGCGCATGATCTTAATCATTGGTCTTCCCTCTGCTCTGGCACTGTTTATGCTCGCCGAGCCGTTACTAGTGACCTTGTTTGGTTACGGCAGTATGACTGAAAACGATATTGTGATGGCGGGGCAAAGCTTGCGTGCTTATTCCTGTGGGTTGTTGGCGTTTATGTTGATCAAAGTATTGGCGCCGGGTTACTTTGCGCGCCAAGACATGAAGACGCCGGTTAAAATCGCCATTCAGGCAATGACGGCCAACATGATATTTAATTTGGCGCTAATATTCCCCTTTGAACACGTAGGTTTGGCGGCTGCTACGTCGATGTCTGCGTTTTTAAACGCGGGCTTGCTGTTGTACGGATTGCTAAAAGTGGGCGTGTTGAAATGGCAGCCTGGCTGGATGATGGTGTGGGTGAGGCTGGTTGGAGGCTGCGCGGTGTTAATCCTGCTTGTTAGCTGGTTGAATGTTGATTTACAGCAGTGGTTGGATTGGAGTGTTTGGCAGCGTATTTCGCAAATGGCGCTATTGGTGGTAATGGGTGTTGGCGGTTATGTGCTGACCTTGGTTGGCTTAGGTTTACGCAAAAGGCACCTGAAAATTAGTTAGCTTTAGCGCCCGCTGTTTTTGGATGTTTACGGCAGATGTTTTTGGCGGCAATAATCACTAATTTATTTGCCCCTTAAATGGCTGAACTTATACCAGAATGATATTAACTGAGCTATAATCTTGCGCTTTTGCGAAAGATGTAACTGCAATACATGGAATTAATTCGTTCGATACATAATCTGCGGCCAGAACACCGAGGTTGCGTGGCAACTATTGGTAAGTTCGATGGGGTGCATTTAGGTCACAAACAGATTCTTAAGCAAGTGAAAGCTAAGGCCAAAGCCTTAGGTTTACCCTCGCTGGTTATTTTGTTTGAGCCACACCCGTCCGAGTTTTTTGTGGCGGATAAAGCACCGGCGCGTTTAAATCCTTTGACCACTAAGCTTGCTTACCTAGCGGTGGAAAAAATTGATCGTGTGCTCTGTTTGAGCTTTAACGCGAAGCTATCGCAAATGAGTGCCGCAGAGTTTGTCTCGCAATTGTTAGTGGATAAATTGGCCATCGCACATTTTGTGGTGGGAGATGATTTTAGGTTTGGTCGTGGCCGCGACGGCAGTTTTAAGTTTTTGCAAGAGCGCGGTCTAGCGTTAGGTTTTAGTGTTGAAAATACCATCACCCATAAAATCTTGGGCGAGAGAGTTAGCAGTAGTAAAATTAGAAGTTTATTAAGCGACAATGACTTTGCAAAAGCAGCGCTGTTTTCCGGGCGCCCTTTTTCAATTACCGGCCGGGTAATGCAAGGCCAGCAACTGGCGCGCACCTTTGGCGCCGCCACTGCGAATGTGAAAATAACTAAGCATACTCCTCCGTTAAAAGGTGTTTACGCAGTCTGTGTTACCACCGCTGCTGGGCAGCATTATCAAGGGGTGGCCAATATCGGTAAGCGGCCAACAGTAGGCGGTGTGAAACCGATACTAGAAGTACACATTTTTAATTTTTCGCAAAATATATACGGTCAAAAACTTTGTGTGGAATTTAAACAATTCTTGCGCGCAGAGCAAAAATTTGCTGATTTGGATCAGCTTAAACACGCTATTTTAAATGATATAAATGTGGCAAAAGAATACTTTGTCACGCAAAACCAGTAATGGGTATGGAAAACGCAAATGAGTGATTACAAACAGACATTGAACTTACCAGATACCGCATTTCCGATGCGTGGTAATTTAGCTAACCGCGAGCCAGCTATGCTTAAGGCGTGGCAAGAGATGGATTTATATCAAAAAATTCGTGAGATTAGCGCTGGGCGTCCCAAGTTTGTATTACACGATGGCCCTCCGTACGCCAATGGCGATTTGCATATCGGCCATGCGGTTAACAAAATCATTAAAGATATGATTTTGAAATCTAAAACCTTGAACGGTTTTGATGCCCCTTACGTGCCGGGTTGGGATTGTCACGGTTTACCTATCGAGCACAAAGTAGAGACTATGATTGGTCGTGCTGGTACTAAAGTGCCGCACAAAGAGTTTCGTAAGAAGTGCCGCGAGTACGCCGCTAAACAAATAGCGGGTCAAAAAGCTGACTTCATCCGTATGGGAGTGTTGGGTGATTGGGATAATCCTTACTTGACGATGAATTTTGAGACTGAGGCCAACATTGTTAGAGCCCTGGCTAAAATTGTCGATAATGGTCACCTAGTTAAAGGTTACAAACCTATTTACTGGTCGGTAGTGGGGCAGTCGGCACTGGCTGAGGCGGAAGTTGAGTATCAAGATAAAACTTCTACTTCGCTAGATGTACGTTTCCCGTTTATCGATCAAGGCGCATTAGAGCAAGCATTTACTAGTGTTGGCGAAGGCAAAGGTAAAGGCAAAATATCGCTAGTTATCTGGACCACGACACCTTGGACTATTCCTTCAAACCAAGCAGTTTCTGTACACGCAGAGCTTGAGTACGCGTTGGTGCAGTTTGGTGAAGAGCGTCTATTGCTGGCCACTGATTTATTAGAGAGCATTGCCAATCGTTGGAGCGTAGAGCCATTTATTACTCTGGCGACTTGTCAGGGCGCGGCTCTAGAAGGCATGTTGATGGAGCACCCTGTTTATAACAAGCAAGTGCCTATTTTGCTCGGTGATCATGTCACTACTGATGCCGGTACTGGTGCGGTGCATACTGCTCCCGATCACGGTATGGAAGATTTCGTGGTAGGCAAGAAATACGGCTTAGGCACACTTAACTATGTGCAGGGCAATGGTGTATTTGTTGACGCTACCGGTGAGTTTGCCGGCATTCACGTCTACAAGGCCGATGCGCCTGTCTGTGAAGCTTTACAACGTGAAGGCAAGTTGATCTTTCAAGAGAAGTTTAAACACAGCTTCCCGCATTGCTGGCGCACTAAGACGCCATTGATCTACCGTGCGACACCGCAGTGGTTTATATCAATGAGCGAAAAAGGTCTGTTAGCCGATGCTAAAAAAGCGGTTGAAGGCGTGCGTTGGGTGCCTAGTTGGGGACAACAGCGTATGGAAGGCATGTTGGATTCAAGCCCAGATTGGTGTGTATCGCGTCAGCGTACTTGGGGCGTGCCTATTACTTTGTTTACTCATAAGCAAAGCGGCGAGTTACACCCAGATACCGTTGAGTTAATGGAGAAAGTGGCGCAGAAGATTGAAGTGACCGGCATTGATGCTTGGTACGATCTAGATGCCAAAGAATTGTTGGGAGATGATGCCGATAACTGGGATAAAGTGACCGACACATTGGACGTATGGTTTGACTCAGGGGTGACCCATCACAGTGTACTACGTACCCGTGAAGCGCTAACTTTCCCTGCTGATCTGTACCTTGAAGGCTCTGATCAACATCGCGGTTGGTTCCAGTCATCGCTGAAAACATCTATCGCCATCAATGGTGTAGCACCTTACAAGCAAGTGTTAACACACGGCTTCGCGGTGGATGAAAAAGGCTATAAGATGTCTAAGTCACTCGGCAATACTATCGTGCCTAAAGAAGTGACAGATACACTCGGCGCAGATGTTCTACGTTTATGGGTGGCATCCACTGATTACGCTAACGAGATGTCAGTCTCTAAGCAGATTTTACAGCGTACTTCTGATACTTACCGCAGAATCCGTAATACATCGCGCTTTTTAATGGCCAACTTAAAAGGTTTTGAACCAGCAGATGCTATTGAATTTTCTGAGTTAGTGGCACTTGATCAGTGGGCTATTGATAGAGCGGCGAAACTGCAGCAAGAAATAATTGAGCACTATGAAAACTATGAGTTCTTGCAAGTCTGTCAAAAAGTCTCGCATTTTTGCTCCCTTGATTTGGGGGGGTTCTATCTTGATATCATCAAAGATCGTCAGTACACCTCTGGTCAGAACTCTCATGCCCGTCGCTCAGTACAAACTGCGCTCTATCATATCGTTGAAGCGTTAGTGCGCTGGATTGCGCCAATCCTTAGCTTTACCGCTGATGAGATTTGGCAGAATCTGCCGGGTGAGCACAGTGAATCGGTACAGTTGGACACTTGGTACCAAGGTTTGAACGAAATGCCGGCAGATGCCGCGTTGAGTACTGACTTTTGGCAACAGGTGATGGATGTGAAAACAGCCGTCAATAAAGAGCTTGAAGCAAAGCGTGGTGAAGGGTTAATTCGCAGTAGCTTGGAAGCGAAAGTGACTATTTATGCCTCTGCCGAACTAAAGAGTTTATTAGAGCAATTGGGTGATGAGCTGCGTTTTGTATTGATTACCTCTGAAGTGAATGTGTTAGATATTGCACAAGCGGGTGATGCTGCGCAAACAGATGTTGCGGGACTTGCACTGACCATTGAAAAGCTAGATGCGCAAAAATGTGAGAGATGTTGGCATCACCGTGAAGATGTCGGTGCCGATAAATCACATGAACTGCTTTGTGCTCGCTGTATCGAAAACGTGGATGGTGAAGGCGAGAAACGCGCTTTCGCTTAATATGACCAATAGTTAAAGAGAGGTCTCAAAGAATAAAAAGGAGTGCTAAGGTGCTCCTTTTTGCTATTGGTGGTAAATTGACAGGGAATAAAATGAAAGACACAGTTGTTAAACAGCTAAGCTCATTACACTGGCTATGGTTAGCTGTAGTTGTTTTAGGCATAGATAGATTGACCAAAGTTATCGCTGAAGCAGAGCTGACCTTTGCCCAGGCAAACCCTATTATCGCCGGGTTCTTTGATTTAACGCTGCTCTATAATAAAGGTGCTGCGTTTGGTTTTTTAGCACAAGCTGGAGGTTGGCAGCGCTGGATTTTTACCGCATTAGCGGTGGTGATGAGCGTAGTGTTGATTGTTTGGATTAAAAAAAATCCAGTTAAGTTGTGGTGGCTTAATTCAGGTCTCGCGCTTATTTTAGGCGGCGCGTTAGGGAATTTATACGACAGGGTGATGCAGGGGAAAGTGGTAGATTTTTTATCTTTTCACTTTGGTAGTTATAGTTTTCCCGCGTTTAATATAGCGGATATGGCGATCAGTTGCGGCGCCTTTTTACTCATCGTTGATATGTTGTTTTTTGAAAAGAAACGCCTCTCAGCGCAGCATAAAGAATAGATAAATGAATGTGATTACCCCAGAATCAAAAGTAGAATTGTTTTTTGAAATCCGCCTGTTAGATGGCGCAATAGTCGATTCTAACTATAATAAAAAATCGGCGACCTTCAGTATTGGTGATGGCAAAATGTTGGCGGGTTTTGAGTCAGTGTTAATTGGTCTCAAAGCGGGAGACAAGCAAGTTTTTACGCTAGAGCCTGAACAGGCTTTTGGCATGTCGAATCCTAATAATATGCAGACCATCAGCCGCACAAAATTTACTGATATGGATTTGGAAGAGGGCTTAGTTATCTCGTTCAAAGATCCCAGTGGCGAGTTGCCAGGGGTAATCGCCTCTTTTGATGCAGAAGAAGTGGTGGTTGATTTCAATCATCCTTTGGCCGGCAAGCAGTTAGAGTTTCAAGTTGATATAGTGACAGTGTTTAATAACGATTCAAGCCAGCAGTAAATTTTTGATTTATTAACCGCGAGAAGAAGGGCGTTAAATGTATATAAATGGAGTGAAGATGAAAAAACAGCAGGGAATGACGCTCATCGAATTAATGATTGTAGTGGCTATTATCGGTATTATCTCGGCGATAGCTTACCCCTCTTATCAGTCCTATACACAGCAATCTAGAAGAACTGTTGCCCAAGGTGCCTTATTGGAAGCTGCTCAGTGGATGGAGAGAAGATACACAGCGACAGGCTCTTATGAATTAGCTGCGTCTCAAGCCCTCTCAGAACTCCTGCCAGAACCACTTAGACGCAGTCCCAAAACGGGAGCTAGAATTGATTATAATATAGAGTTTATCATACCACCGACTGCCGCTTCTTTTACTTTGCAGGCAACTGTTGCGGGTGTGCAGATAACAGATGAATGCGGGAATTTAACCTTAGACTCCACTGGGCTCACTCTTGCAACAGCCAGTGGTGCACCAGCGGATTGCTGGCGTTATTAAACCTCCAAAGGGTGTTTCATGTTTTCCTCGAGCAATGCATTAGAGCTTCTAATGCATTTCAATTAACAATAGTCGGTGATTGAACACGAGGAGGAGCAGTAATACTGTATTCTTCCACTAATAGCCTGAGTCATCACTGGCTATACACATTATAATTCAATTCAATTCAATTCAATTCAATTCAATTCAATTCAATTCAACCCATAGCTAAAAAATCCTCCAGCTTATTTCTTATCGACACCATCATACCCGTCGCTCAACCCAACAGCGTTCTTTTATATAGTACGCTGGATATGAATAACAAATGGCCTAGATTTAACAATCAATAAAGCAGTATGTTTAAATTATGATCTCTCCCTCGTCCCATTTTACAGTCCGTTGATATATTACTCGTTGAAAATAAACACTGCTCAGATGGCACAATTGAAGATTACAACTATAATTTATAATCAACGACCTAGAGAATGTTGGCGGGATAGGGGGGGGAATTAATCACTTTTAATAGTGCTAGAGGAAACCTGTTTTCTATACAGCCCCAAAAAAGCGACTAGATAGAAGGTGATATAGGTATCACTGTAGCATCGTTGACTGATATCATTGTTTTTTTTAAGTGACGTTAATAAACTTTAGTTATATTATATACATATAATGTTGGCGTTAATTTTAATAGGAGACCGGTACTTTGCTGGTGAGGCTAGTATTTAAAAACATGGTTTAATGATTTTATGCGAGCACAACAAGGTTTTAGTTTAGTAGAGTTAATGGTCGCTTTAGCGGTCTTGGTCATTCTAGTGACTGTTGCAATACCCAGTTTCAATTCAACAATATTGCGGATGCGAGGCAGTGCTGTCGCCGATAAGTTAATTTCAAGCTTAAATTTAGCCCGTAGCGAAGCCATTTCTCGCAATACCAGAGTTACAGTCTGTGCTAGTAGTGATGGCGTCGATTGTGATAATAGTGCCAGTAATTGGAATAGCGGTTGGATTGCCACTTGGCAAGATTTAGAAGCCGCTGTGGGTAGTCAAAATAAGGTAATAAAATTTTGGCGATTGTCTAATCAAGGCGCAACAATCAATTTAACCCCTGTTAATAGTCACAAACTTATCTACAGGGCCAATGGAGAGGCATTTTTGTCAGCTAATGGCAGTACTGAAGTAAGCCCTCCTGTAGCTATTGGTTTTAACACTCAAGTAGATCGTTGTGAGGAGTTAACGCAAGATCAAAGAAGAGTAATCAGCATAGCCCCTTTTGGAGCTTTAACCATTGTTAGGGCACTTTGCCAATGAAAATGCAGCGTGGTACAAGCTTGATTGAAGTACTGGTAACCGTACTGGTCATTTCAGTAGGGTTATTGGGGATGGCCAGTTTGCAGTTATCAGCCATAGCATTAAACCAAAGTGCCTATCAGCGATTACAGGCCGTCAACTTAGCCTATGAAATAGCCGATAGTATTTTTGTGAATAGTACCCAAGCAGAAATAGGTTATTATGTGCTGCCCTCAGATCCTAATAATATACCCCCTGGTAACTCAGTGGCCGCGGAAGATATAGCAACTTGGTTAGCTGCTGCTGCACGCAGATTGCCCAATGGTCGGGTGCTCATTAGCGATCCACTGGCTATGACGGCAGCGGGAAATGTTCGAATCTTTACCATCACTATTTGCTGGGAAGATAAGAAGGCAAGTTTGGAATTGCCTAATACTTGTGATGCGACAAATCAAGCTATGTTTAGCTTTAGTGCGAGCAGTAGGACATGAACGTGAATTTTATGAAAATTGCCACTAAAAAACTAACTCAAAGTGGTTTTTCCCTGATTGAATTGATGATAGCAATGGCGCTAGGATCTTTCATTATAGGTGGTTTAATCAGTGTGTTTATAGGCTCAACTAACAGCTATAAATTACAGCAGGCCATTAGTCAAATACAAGATAAAGGTCGTTATGCGATTAAAAAAATCCGGGAAGATGTACAGCGCTCAGGGTTCGGCTTAGATTATGACACAATAGCAGTACGCCAAATTATGGGCGGTGTTAATACTTGTGTTGCCGATGTTAATACACCAATTTTGGAAGTTTACTGGCATAAGAAAAGCCCAGATACGGATATGCGGCGCTGTTATTTTTTAAATGCCAGCAACCAATTGATTTTAAGAGAAATTACTGGTGCTGCTAACACTGTACCTGTAGCTGCAGATACAGAGTTTGTAGTGGTTAATGACGTGCATCTTTTAGCATTCAGCTTTGCTGTTGATTTAGATGACATTGAAGGCATTGACATAGTACCTACTAAGAGCGCCTATTTACCGCGCGATGAAATGATTGTGGG
The DNA here is from genome assembly GCA_013215375.1 of Oceanospirillaceae bacterium. GTDB lineage: Bacteria > Pseudomonadota > Gammaproteobacteria > Pseudomonadales > Balneatricaceae > Rs1. The sequence goes on from JABSRB010000019.1 coordinate 51,623, forward strand.
AAATGGAGTAACCCCTGCGACTACAGCTACTTGGAAAAAAGTGCGGGCGGTACGAATGCACCTCATTGTCGCCAGTGATACAGATTTTGTCACTGATCAAGCTCAAACCATTGCCCCGCCCTTTGGCACTACACTAACTACGTTTTTTGCGCAAGATCGTCGGTTATATCAGCGATTTAGTGCAACTTTAGCATTGAGGAATCGCAAGCATTGAAAGTTCAAGCATTAAAAACTAAGCAGGCAGGTGTCGCCTTAATCATCGGGTTAATTTTTCTGTTACTGATGTCTATTATGGGTTTGGCGGCTATGCAAAACGTTACCTTGCAAGAGCGTATAGGGGGTAATAGTATCGATAATTATCGTGCATTTCAATCGGCAGAAGTCGCTTTGGCCAGTGCCGAGCAGGCGACTGAAAGTGTTAACTTCGATAATGATTTTGTGAGGGAAGTGTTGCCACCAGCAAGTATCTTGATGACAGACATCGAGCTTCTTGATCCAGTCAACTGGGATCAGTGTGATGATTCGAACTTGAAAGGTACGGGTGATGTTAATGAGCGAAAACTCTGCATTCAATCAACAGATCACCAAGACCCCAATGCAACACGGATACCTATGATTAAATATGAAAAAATTGGTAGCAAAGAATTTGTGATTACTGTTAGGGCTAGAGGAGAAGGGCGTTCCATGGTGGTATTACAATCGGTGTATATTATTAATTGATGCTAGGAAGTTTAAATAGTCAGTGCATCTAAAGGAAAGGGATAACATGAAAAAAATTAATATATTAATACTCATCGCTAGCTTCTCTTCGATCAATGGTTTTGCCGATGAATTGGACCTTCCCAATTACCCGCTGCAAACGACCGGCTTTGTTGAGCCCAACGTATTATTTTTGATTGATAATTCAGGCAGTATGGATACTAAGGATAGCCCAGCTACCAGCTCTCTTTCTCGTTTGGATATTGCTAAAAAAGTAGCTGTCGATATTGTAAAAGAGACACCGGAGGTTCGTTTTTGTTTAGGTGCTTTTAATAGCCCAAGGAGTGACGATCCTGCGAAAGGGGGGCGTATAGTGACAGAGTGCCAATTACCAACAATAGACCCCAATACCTCAAAAACTTACATCGAACAGGCGATTAACAGCTTAAGCCCAGATAGCTGGACGCCGCTGGCAGAAGCTTATTATGAAATGGTGGGCTATTTTAAGAATGGAAAATCTTTTTACAACACTAATGTCGTAGGACGCGTTAGCCCTATAGAGTATCGCTGTCAGAAAAATTACGCCATTGTACTCACCGATGGAGTACCCTTTTTTGATACTGAGTTTCCTGGATTAGATGCCCAAGTACCTGGTAGAACTATTCGTTATGGTGATTATGACAACGTCGCCAACGATGGCAATTTATACAACGGCGATTATTACCAGCGCTATTTGTTTTTGGACGACATCGCTAAATTTGCTTATGACACTGACTTGCGAGATGGAGGTGAAAATGATGCTGCAGGTAAAAGTTTTAACGACGTCTTATTCCCCCAGCAAAACCTGCATACTTATACGGTAGGTTTTACCTTGAATGATGCTAACGCGTTAAAAATGCTGGAAGATGCGGCCGAAAAAGAAGGTTATGGACATGGACAATATTACAGTGCCAGTAATTATGAAGAGCTTAAAAGCTCCTTTGGAAAAGCCCTCACTAAAATTACTGACACTAGCCAATCGGTAGCCGCGGCAAGTGCTAATACTGGTGAGTTGATTGCAAACTCAAAATTGTACCAATCTAGGTATACTGCTAAAGATTGGACTGGAGAACTGATTGCGTTAGATATAGACACAACTACTTATCAAGTATCGAACACCCCTGCTTGGAGTGCACCAGTTGCATTGAATGTCTCTCAAAGAATAATCTATACTGGGCACAGTAACGGCAGCCTTTTCAATGAGGGGAATTTCAGTGGATCTGAAATAAGCAGCTTATTTGGCGATATTGATATAATTTCCTATATCAGAGGTAATGACTTCACTAAATTCAGAGATCGTACTTTGCCGATGGGAGATGTTATCAACTCAAGTCCTATATATTTGGCACCGCCTACTGAAAATGCTTACCAAGACGATGACTTTTCACAAGATTATTCAGTCTTTTACAACTCCCATAAAGATCGCCAGCCGATGATCTATCTTGGGGCGAACGATGGCATGATGCACGGCTTTAACGCTAATAATGGCCAGGAAAAAGTAGCGTTTATACCTTCTAAGGTTTTGCCCAATTTAAAGCATTTGGCCGACAAAAATTACACTCACCTTTTTTATGTAGATGGATCTCCGACTGTAGAAACAGTATATAGCGATGGTGAATGGCGCAGTTTGTTAGTAGGTGGGTTGGGCCGCGGTGGACAGGGCATCTATGCCTTAGATGTCACTGAAGATTATTTTAATAACACAGAAACTGATGCCAGATCGGTTTTTCAATGGGAGTTTAGCGACACTGATGATGCTGATCTTGGTTATACATATAGTTCCCCGCAAATCATGAGGCTCAACGATGGGAATTTTTATGTAGTGGTTTCTAGTGGCTACAACAATACCACAAACCTAAATGGCGACAGCCACATCAGCAGCACTGGCAATGCGGTAGTGTATTTGCTTAATGTCGCTACTGGTGTAATTGAGCATAAGATATCAACTGGGGTCGGCAAGGCAGAGTCTATTGGTCGGGACATGGCTAATGGCATGGGTGAGCCTGCCGGTATAGACACCAATAATGATGGGAAAATAGATTATATGTATGCCGGAGACTTGTTTGGTAACCTCTGGAAATTCGATTTAAGTTCTAGCGATACTAATACATGGGGTGCTGATGATGATGCTAACGATGACAATAATCCGTCGCTGTTGTTTAGTGCCGTAGATGGTACTGGTAAAGCCCAATCTATCACCGCTCCTTTGGAGGTAGTGAAACTCCCCAATAAAGATGTGATGATTTTCTTTGGTACTGGAAAATACTTAGAGGAGCAAGATACTGTCGCAGCAACTATTTCTGCACAAAGTTTTTACGGTATAAAAGATACTGGTGATCCCATTACTGATCGAACGCAATTGCTTGAACAGAAAGTGATTTATGATGGCGATATCACCTTCACCACCGACCAAGATGAGGAAGTTAACCGAGAGGTACGTATCATCAGCAACAATAAATACTCTGGAATACAAAAGGGTTGGTTCATCGACTTACAATCACCTATATATACTCATTCTAATGTAGTGACCAATATTGAAGATGGTGTCACCTATGAGTTAAAAGGCGAGCAAGTAATTGTGAGGGCTGTGTATAGAGATAGCAATGATGGTTATACAGATCTAGGGGATGGTAGAATATTTTTTGTCACTGATGTACCTAACAATGCAGACAAGTGTCTACCTTCCTCTAAAAATTATTTGATGTCTTTAGATGCTAATATGGGAGCCAGGTTCGATTATATATCGGTCGATATTAACGACGATGGAACCATAGACAAAGGCGATGGGATAACCACTGGAGAGGAAGACAGTTTTGGAACTAAAGAATATGCTTCGACGTCGGGTTTCGAAATAGGTAGCCGCCAAGCGCCTACTTTTATGGATATATTAGATAGCCAAGGCAATAAAACAGACGAAGAAGTACTGATATTCAGTAAGGCCAGTGTCTGTAAAACAGGAGGCAGCAATTGCTCTTACGCCAACACTATGAAAGGTAAAAGATACAAAGCATCGGGTACAGGTAAACGAACATCTTGGCGTGAATTACGTGCCAATTAATTAGTGGGAGTATGACAGGATGAGGATGCAATTATTAATATTAGTTAGTCTTATTTTGGCTTGTTTTAATCTGCAGGCAGAAGAACAACAAGGCGTAATAAGCGAACTCAATGCTGAAGAAAGGGCTTTTAATATAGGAGTGTATCGTTATCAAATAAGAGATGAAGTTAAAATTTTTGCTGCTGGATTAGACCATCAAAGCTTTAATTTTTCTATATTGCGAGATGGCACTATGGTTCAAGTTGAATTTTCCAGCGGAGAAAAACGCATCGTCAGCCAAATCAAACTACTTATTCAATAATTAGCATAGCTATGCATAGCTTTAATTATAGTGAAGTTAACTTAGGGAAGTAACAAATAATCCTAGAACTCCCATAGCCTGTGGGATTTATAAAAGTAGATGAAAAAAATACAGCTGAACTGGTTATTGATGTACTGCTTTAGCTTGCTTGGAGGCCAATAATTGTTGTGCACAGAAAACACTGGCTAAGCACAAGTTCTATCCAGTACATCCAGATGGATAGATTGCCAATCATTGAAGAATCATCTAGGAATCCCTCCAGCCTTACACGGTAAATCGAGCTCTTGCCGTTAGAGCAACCGTAAAAATCATACTAACGTTTATAAATATCGAATGATAACTCTAGTCGAATAGGGCAAGTTATATTAATGTAATATGAATATCTTTGAAAAGTACTTCATTTTCCCACCCTTGTGCTGCAGTATTCAGAGCCCCTCTAATTAACATAGAGTCTGTTATGTTGCATGTACAGCGCGGCCAATCCTATATAGAAATTATAGTAGTGCTGTTGTTAATGGGTATTGCCCTCACTGGGCTGGTCATCTCTATGCTCTGCTCGGTGCATTTGAGTCGCAGTGCTATTCAGCAGTTAGATGCCGTACAGCTGGCGAGTAATCTATCTAACAGCTTACGCTTGAATAACGCTGAATTAACCCGTGATGCCAGTTTGTATTTAACCTCCCTCAATACTGATAAAAAGATCACTGGCAGTTGCTCTGCACGTCCTGATTGCGGGCAGCGCGCTCAAGCATTAACGGATTTACGCAACTGGCAGCAACAACTTGATTTATATTTGCCGCAGTATTTAGCGCTTATTTGTCGAGATAGTTCAGCCAATGATGGCGAGTATTTGTTAGATGATGGCTGTGATAATCGTATCGATAGCCCGTTCATTATTAAAATATGGTGGCGCAATAAAAATGCCCATTACGATGATGTACTGTTTTTAGCCCTAGAGCATGCCGTATGAAATACCAAGCAGGTGTATCGCTAGTCCAGCTACTGATATCAACCATGCTGGGGCTACTGCTTAGTACTGCTCTATTAAATATGTTGTATGCCACTATACTCTCTAATCAACTTAAACTTGCGATAGAAACAGTGCAGGAAAATTCAGCGCTTGCTGGGTATTTCTTGAGGCGCGATCTCAATGGTATCGGTTTTAAAAGTTGTTTCGAGCAGCCTTTGTCTCATCTCAATATCCTCTCTAAAGGTTCTGTCGCAGGACTGTTAAATAGTTCTGCGTATCCACAGGGAATCAAAAATCAATATAAGCAATCGGACGCGATCAGCTTTATCACGGCGTTGGACGCCCCCGCTGAATTAATTAACGATATGGCAACGGTGCATGCAAGCGTTGATTTAGCGGCAAAGACTAAGCTGAAGGAGGGGCAAGAGATATTAATAACAGACTGTGAGAGTGCTGATTTATTTAAAGTATCATCGATTTGGAATTACCGCCTAACACATGATGCGATTGATAATGTAGATGCCAATTTAAGCGTGAGCTATGCCAGAGGTTCTTTAGTATATCCACTGACGCGTATTAGTTATAAGTTAGCAAAAGGAGTCAGTGGACGGACAGGGCTGTATCGCAAGGTAAATTCGAGTCGTTATCAGGAGCTAATTCCCAATGTTCAGCAAATGCGCATATTTTATGGTTTGCGTAATAAACTTGAGAGGAAAGTTACTTATCAAAGAGCAAATGCTGCATTAGATCTCTCTAGTTTAGTGAGTCTGCGCATAGAATTAGTGTTGATGTCAGCCAGAGCGGTATTACGGCATAAAATGTATTACCAAAATACAGTGGGTGAAAAAATACAGGCAAGTGACAAACGCTTTTACAAATACCACCAGCTAATCATTGCCTTGCGTAATAGCCTCTATGTACAAGGTTGAATCATTTACTGGATCTAACATCATAGTGACTCTCAGTCAGCAAGGCAGTGTGATGCTGTTTGCATTAGTGATTATCGCATTGCTATCTAGCTTCTCTCTGCTAGGCATGAAAAATACCATTCAAGCAAACAAACTGACACAAGGTTTTTCCAGCTACCAGCTGGCTTTGGTGCGCGCCGAATCCGCAATAAGAGTGGCAGAGTTAAAGCTGGCGCAGTTACCCTCATTGAGCATAAATGTGCAAGGAGAGCCTGAAGAACATGGTCTGTACTTACAGTTAAATAGTCCTTTTTCATCGAATGTTTGGAGTGCAGCTGAACTGAAAAAGAAGTGGCTAGATAAAAAATATGTGCTGCTACAGCAGGGTGGGGATGACGGCGCGGTAGATACCATTATAAGTAGCTATTTCATCGAGAAGTTATTATTACATGGCAGTGATATCAATACGCAATATTTCAGAATCACTGCGAGAGGGTTAGGAAGGGCAGAGGCGAATGCGGTGATTTTGCAAACTATTGTTTGTTATACGAATCAAATGTCGAGGGTGTCTTGGCAGCAGTTACAATGACAAATTTTAACCTTAAGCGACAGGGAAAAGAAGGGCTAGATTCAGGCTATTCACTGTTTGAATTACTAGTTACGCTCTCCATTGCAGCATTGTTGCTGATGATCGCTTTACCTAATTTATCCGTGTTACTGGATAAACAAAAATTACAGAGTAGGGCTGAGCTGCTGTTATTAGCGATTAAAAATGCAAAAGTAGCAGCCATTAACCTAGATCAGAATATTATTATTTGTCGCAAATCAGCTGATCAGCAGCAGTGCTCAGGTGCGAGTATAAAAGGTAAAAAAGACTGGCGAAATGGTTGGCTGATTTTTGCGGATAGCAATAGTGATAGGCTTTACCAGAGAGACGAAAAGTTAATGAACTCGACTAGTTTTAGTGCCAGTAACTGTCAGATTATGTGGAATAGAGGCGATTTTTTGAGTTTCGGTAAATTTGGGGTGCTGCAAGGGGGTAAAGCGGGTAGTTTCCAAATTAAGTGCGCCGCTCAAACCACTGCGTTAGTCATTAACTGGGTAGGAAGAGTGCGGCGCATTAACTAATTAGTGCTAGCTAGCCTATTCGTAAATAGTGGGGATAGGTTGGCGCTTGTGTTCGGTTTTAACATAGATACTGACGATTTTGCTCTCTACTTCTCTGCTGACTGCACGCCCCTCAAGAAAATCATCTAACTGATCGTAACTTAAACCCAGTGCTAGTTCATCCGCTTTTTGCGGTGCCAGCTCTTCTAAATCGGCTGTAGGCGTTTTACCGACTAACAGTGAAGGCGCGTTTAGGTAGCTGGCAATTTGGCGAACTTGGCGTTTATTTAAGCCAAATAGTGGCGCTAAATCACAAGCGCCATCTCCCCATTTAGTGTAAAAGCCAGTGACATTTTCAGCGGAGTGATCGGTGCCAATGACCAAGCCTGCCACGATACCTGCAATATGATATTGCGCAGCCATGCGCTGGCGAGCCTTAAGGTTACCTTTGCTGAAATCTATAGCAGCAGCATTAGGGCTGGCGATATCAGCCGCTGTTAACCCAGCTAACACCTGCTGGTGCAGACCTTGAGTGCCATCTTCAATGTTAACGGTGACAGTGCGCGTGGCGTTGATAAAGCGCAGGGCTGTTTGCGCATCAGCTTCGTCTTGTTGCTCATTAAAAGGCAGTCTTACAGCGATGAACTGATAGCCGTTATTTTCAGCATTCAATTGATCTACGGCGATTTGCGCTAGCTTGCCACAAGTAGTTGAGTCCACGCCACCGCTGATGCCTAACACTAAGCTTTTTAAGCCAGAGCTAACGAGTTGAGCCTTAATGAAATCTACCCGTCTACGTATCTCATGCTTGGGATCAATCTCTGGTAGCACTTGCATGAGTTGACGAATGGTGACGCTGTCCATGACCAAATTTCCTGCTATTAGTTAAAAAGACCGAATGAAATTCTGTTGAGCCAAGAGCGTTCTTGACTGTCATCGTCCTGGGCGTTTTTGGTTTCAGCATCATTAGCTGTGTTGGATTTTATGTCAGGTGTCCAAGCGGGTGGTTGCCCGCTAGAGCCGCCCAACAATCCAAAGGTGACTGTGCTGAGTAAGTTTTCAACACTGCTCTCATAAGTGCGAATAGAATAATTAGGGAAGTTTTTAGCCAGTACTGATTTGCTGTCTGCCGCTAAGTCATCAAGCTTAAGTTGGGTGTATGCCTGATACATTAGCTCAAGAGCTCTGGGAGTTGCCAGTGTCTCCTGATAGTTTTCTACTACGTAACGGCCTCTGTTAGCAGCGGCTATGTATGCGCCGCGCTCCATGTAATATTGCGCAACTTGTACTTCATGGGTAGCGAGACGATTTTTCAAAAATAACATGCGTTTGTTTGCATCTACCGCGTACTGGCTGTCGGGGTAACGCCCTACTAAAACGGCGAATGCATCAAATGACTCAAGTGCGGCACCTGGATCGCGCTGATTTTCATCGATAGGCAAATACTTTTCAAGCCAGCCTGAGGTTTGCTCAAAAGCTGCTAACCCTTTTAAATAATAGGCATAATCGACGTTTTCGTGAGCGGGGTTAAGGCGTACAAAACGATCTGCAGAGACGATAGCAGCATCTGGTTCATCATTTTTGTAATAGGCGTAAATGAGTTCTAACTGTGCCTGTTGAGAAAACTGTCCAAAGGGATAGCGAGCTTCTAATAGCTCTAGTTTCTCGACTGCCAGCGGGTAGTTACCATCCTTTAAAGCATCGATAGACTGTAAATACAATGTGTTTTCAGGGATGTCGGGCTTTTCAGCTTCTGGTCCAAACAGCGAACAGGCTGAGGTAAGCGCGCAAAAACAAACGATCAAAAGTACTTTTGAAAAACTCATTAAACTTAATCCTAAACAGGTATTTGTTATTGAGGGAGTCACCTAAAAAAGGTAGCCATTATAGGTTTTTGGCTATGCCTAAGTCCCTTAAATATAGGCAAGGTTCAATAATAAGATCAAGCCGTTGCAGATATCTATATGCGTTCATATTGTAACGGGTTACCCGATGGAAACAAGCCCTGTTCAATCACTGGAGTAAAGGGATAAACATTCTGTTATTTATTCGGTTAGATTGGTTCAGTTTGAGGTATAATGCGCATAATTAAGAATTTAAATAGCTGCTCATCTGTGTGAGTAGAGCTACCAGTTAAGTCGGAAAGTAAATGTCACAAAGTATAGAGTTAGAAAGTCGCGTTCCCAGTGAATATACCGGTAAACGTTTTGATCAAATAGTCGCACTTTTATTCCCAGAATATTCAAGATCGCGTTTAACGCAGTGGATCAAGGAAGGGGCAATACTGGTCGACGGTAAAGTATTGAAGCCGCGTGAAAAAATGTATGGCGGTGAAAATATCAAGGTCAGTGCCGTGGTTGAAGATATGGAGATACACGAGCCTGAGGAAATGGATTTAGATATAATCTATGAAGACGATGATATCTTAGTGGTCAATAAACCCGCTGGCCTTGTGGTGCACCCTGCCGTAGGAAACCGTACCGGTACACTGTTGAATGGGTTGTTGTTCCACTTCCCTGACATTGCTCAAGTGCCCAGAGCAGGTATCGTGCATCGTCTCGATATGGATACTACTGGCTTGATGGTGGTCGCAAAAACCATTCAGGCGCAACTTGATTTAGTAGGGCAATTGCAAGATCGCTCTATGGGGCGTGAGTATGAAGCTATTACCAATGGCGTGATGACTGGCGGTGGTTGTGTCGAGGAAGCGATGGGACGCCACGCGACGAATAGATTAAAAATGGCGGTGGTCTCTATTGGTAAAGAAGCGGTGACTCACTACCGTCTATTGGAAAAGTTTCGAGCGCATACTCATATCCGCTTAAAGCTTGAAACCGGTAGAACCCACCAGATTCGTGTGCACATGGCGCACATCAATTATCCCTTAGTGGGAGATCAAACCTACGGTGGGCGCGCCCGTCTTCCTAAAGGCATTGAGGAAGATACCATAGAGGCTTTACGTGGCTTTAAGCGCCAGGCGCTGCATGCGAAGAAGTTAGAGCTTTGGCATCCAGGCACCGGTGAGCAAATTAGCTGGGAAGTTCCGTTACCTGAAGATTTTGAAAAGCTGCTAGCAGTATTACAGCAAGACGCGAAAGGCCACGAAGAGTATTAATGAACAAGGTTTTTGCCAATTGGCCTAAACTGCAACAAGGGTTGAGCGATGAGTCCCAAGAGATTGTCGCTTTTACCACGACTAGATTAAGTGGCAACTCAAGACCTCCCTTTGATGATTTTAACTTAGGCCTGCATGTGGGTGATGACCCGCAAGCTGTCTTAGACAATCGAACGGAACTGTTAAACAACTGTGCGCTGCAAGATGCCCAGTGGTTAGAGCAAGTTCACGGTATTACTTGCATAAAATCGGCAAGAAATAGTTTAGTGCCAGTGGCTGATGCTTGCTGGAGCGATGAAACTGAACTTGCCTGTGTGGTGATGACGGCGGATTGTCTGCCAGTGGCTTTTAGACAAGGCGATAAAATAGCCGTTGCACACGCTGGTTGGCGAGGTTTGCTCAATGGCGTGTTAGAAAACACCCTCTGTGTCTTAGATGCTGCGACTACTGATATATGGCTGGGCCCTGCAATAGGTGCTCAAGTCTTTGAAGTGGGTGCAGAAGTGCGTGAGCAATTTATTGACCACGATGCTAATAGTGAGGCTGCGTTTATTCCCAGCGATAATTCCGGCAAGTGGCTAGCTGATATTTACCAGTTGGCTAAGCTTAGGCTGGTAGCCGCCGGTGTTGCTTCGCAGCATATTTATGGCGGTGATTATTGTACCTACACCGATCACGAACGTTTCTTTTCCTATCGATGCAATGCCATCACTGGGCGAATGGCAACGGTTATTTACCGTAGAAAAGTCTAAGCATTAAAAAACTATCTATTAATTTATTCTTCTGCGCATGAATTATGCTTTAAATTCTGATTCGCCGTGAAAATGGCTAAAATCATGCAGGTCCTTTTCGCTACACTATCTAAATTGAATACAACGCAGTTATAAGCATGACTGCCTAAGAGCCTGTCCGAGAACAGACTGATCTACTGCGACCAAGTCTATTTGGCCAAATTTAACGTTCATTTTCGTTAAATTACGCGCTATTCGCCTCAAATGATCAATAAATTTGACTCAAATAGCCTTGCTCTCGTGACGATCGCAGTTCTAGGAGAGGCTCCTAGCATTGATAAATTTAGGAGAGTAGCAATGAGTGTTGATAATTTTTATTTAGAGCTGGGCCAGCTCAGCGAGAAGTCAGTAGAAAGTTTAGAGACGTCATTCGACAATTTACCTAAAAGTGATTATTTAGACGGGGCTTATCGCCTGCGCCGTTTTTCTCATTTTAGCTACGCGAAAAATCAACTTAAGATTCTACCGACCAAAGCTTTTAGCCAAAACGCTGATATTAATGAGTTTCAGGGCAATGTGGCAAGAGAGTATCAAAATATTGAGGCTGCTGTGGTCAGCAGCAGTGCTTTTGATGAGATGTTCAGCAGCTTTAAAAAAATGGCGAGTATCACCGATGAAACGCCTATTGAAGTACATCAAATGCGTATCTTAGGACAAAAGGGCGCACCAGTTGAGGTCGCACCAGAAGGCGTGCATCAGGATGGCTTCGATTTTTTAGCAGTATTTGTCATTGATCGTAATAACATTGCAGGAGGAGAAATTTGTGTGCACCCCGCCAAAGAGCAAGCGCCCATTTTCAAGCACGCTTTTAACCGTGGCGAGTTTTTAGTACTCAATGATAAACGCTTTTGGCACAGTGCAGCCGCTCTGCAAGCGGTCAATGATGACGCAGCTTATATGGATGTCTTTGTATTGACTGCTTAAATAGCTACCCTCCAGAAGCAGGTGCCTACTGCGCCCAATAATCTTGCGTTAAAAATAGGCATATACCCTCATTGGCTTTGCCTGCAGGGATGCAGGTACTTAGAAAATGTCGGGAACAAATTTCTGCCATGTCACTTACGTTTACCGTACTTCCTGTACATAAAGATGAATTAGGCATAGCCTAACGCATTCAAGGCTATCTAATAGCAGCTAAAAATGGGCTGAAAATGCTCATTTACTTAAGTATTCCTAACCACAGCGGCATACGTAGCTCCGCTACTTAGGCTATTTTTTTCTTGCCACCGCTCGCTATATTATTAAAAGGTTTAAAGTTTCAAATATTGGCATGATTTATGTATAATAATGCTGGAATTTAAGTGAATATAAATTGATCATGTGGAAAATATGCAAAAATTAGATAATACCGATCGAAAAATATTGGCATTATTACAGCGTAATAATAATTTATCGGCGTCAGAGATTGCAGAGCATGTGGGTCTTTCACAATCTCCCTGTTGGCGTCGCATTAATCGCCTGCAAGAAGAGGGGGTTATCAGTGGTGGCGTGGCATTATTAAACCGTAAAGTGCTGGGCTTGAATGTGGTGGTTTTTGTCAATGTTAAGCTCTCAATGCACGGCTGGAATATGCTGAATGAGTTTGAGGAAGCTATCGTGAGTTTTCCTGAAGTATTAGAGTGTTGGACAATCTCGGGAAGCATGGATTTCATGTTGCGAGTTGTGACCAAAGACATCGATAGCTACGAGCACTTTTTACGCCGCAAACTGTTACAGCTCCCTCATATTAAAGAAGCGCAAAGTAACTTTACGATGACGGAAGTAAAAAACACCACCGAATTACCTTTAGAATTAATTTGATCTAAATCAGCACTAATCGTACTCAAACTTGAAAAATCATTAAATGCTCCAATATAAAAGTGATCCAAAAGCGGTCACTTTACATAATCCTAGATTCGGCGATTGAGCGCGAAAAAGGAGTGCAAGATATTGGTGCGCATAGGAAATTAGAAAATTTTGTGGTCACCTTATTGGTGATGAAAATATTTTCTGGTTTTCTAGGTGTATCAAGAGCTGGTGCTTACTTTTGTGATTCAACTGCCGGATTTAGGATGATACTCTCTAAGAGTAAAGGAGCTAATATGCGTCCCGAAAAATTCACAGCCAAATTACAGCAGGCAATTGGCGATGCTCAATCGCTGGCTATTGCCAACAACCACAATCAAATAGAACCTCTACATCTCCTATCGGCATTACTGCAAGACTCAGGTAGTGTGGTTAATACATTGCTGGCTAAATTGGTCAATCTCGAACAGCTGATGGTTAGTGTGAATAGTGCAATACAAGACTTACCACGCATTACTAACCCAGATGGTGATGTGCGTTTATCCCAATACAGTAGCCGCCTCATCAACCTCGCTGAGAAATTGGCGCAACAGCGTAAAGATCAATTCATCGCCACCGAAATAATCTTACTGGCGATGCTTGATGATAAATCCCCCGCTGGAAAATTATTGCTTCAAGCCAATGCCAATAAGGCGCAATTACATAAAGCCATAGATGCGCTTCGCGCAGGAGAGAGTGTGCAAGATAGTCATAGTGAAGATAACCGCCAGTCATTGAATAAATACTGTATTGATTTAACCGAGCAGGCAGAGCTCGGTAAGCTCGACCCTGTTATTGGTCGCGACGATGAAATTCGCCGTGCGATTCAAGTGTTGCAGCGCCGTACTAAAAATAACCCGGTATTAATCGGCGAGCCCGGTGTTGGTAAAACGGCTATTGTCGAAGGTTTGGCGCAGCGCATTGTCAACGGCGAAGTACCAGAGGGACTCAAACACAAAAGAGTATTGTCGCTAGATATGGGCTCATTAATTGCCGGGGCTAAATTTCGCGGCGAGTTTGAAGAGCGTCTTAAAGCGGTACTAAAGGAGATAGCTAAAGCTGAGGGGCAAATCATTTTATTCATTGATGAGCTGCATACCATGGTTGGCGCTGGTGGTGGTGACGGTTCTATGGATGCCGGCAATATGCTTAAACCGGCGTTGGCCCGAGGCGATTTACACTGCGTAGGCGCAACCACTTTAGATGAGTATCGCAAATATGTGGAAAAAGATGCGGCATTGGAGCGACGCTTTCAAAAAGTATTGGTTGATCAGCCGGATGAGCAAAATACCATAGCGATATTACGCGGCTTAAAAGGGCGTTATGAAGTGCACCATGGTGTTGATATTAGCGATTCGGCCATTATTGCAGCGGCTAAATTATCGCAGCGTTACATCACTGACCGACAGTTACCGGATAAAGCCATTGATCTCATCGATGAAGCTGCCTCTGGTATACGTATGGAAATGGATTCCAAGCCGGAAGAGCTAGATAAGTTAGAACGTAAAATTATCCAGTTAAAGATGGAGCGCGAAGCGCTTAAAAAAGAACGTGATCTGGAAGCTAAGCAGCGCTTAAAAGAATTATTGGCCAGTATCGCCACTTTAGAAAAGTCCTTTGCTGATTTAGAGGAAGTTTGGATTGCCGAAAAAGCAGTGTTCCAACATGCACAGCAGCTCAAAGAGGAATTAGATCAAGCGCGCATTGAAATGGACCAGGCGAGTCGCGCTGGCGACCTGAGTAAAATGTCACAGATTCAATACGGGGTAATCCCTGAGTTGGTGAAACAATTAGATCAGGCGAAGGAGGCGGAACAGCTGGCTGAGCGCAACAATAAACTGCTGCGCAATAAGGTTGGCGAAGAAGAAGTGGCAGAGGTTGTCTCGCGCTGGACGGGAATTCCAGTACACAAAATGCTGCAGGGCGAGCGCGATAAGTTACTGGCAATGGAATTTGAACTACAAAAAACCGTCATTGGTCAAAGTGAAGCCGTTATCGCCGTTGCCAATGCGGTGCGCCGCTCTAAGGCGGGCCTGTCTGATCCAAATCGCCCCAATGGTAGTTTTTTGTTTTTAGGCCCAACCGGTGTAGGTAAAACGGAGCTGTGCAAAACGTTGGCGAATTACCTTTTTGATACTAAAGAGGCGATGGTGCGCATCGATATGTCGGAATTTATGGAGAAACACTCAGTGGCACGTTTAATCGGCGCGCCTCCGGGTTATGTGGGCTATGAAGAGGGAGGCTATTTAACCGAGGCGGTTAGGCGTAAGCCTTATTCGGTACTGCTGTTAGATGAAGTAGAAAAAGCCCATCCGGATGTCTTTAACATTCTATTACAAGTGTTGGAAGATGGTCGTCTGACCGATGGCCAAGGGCGAACAGTCGATTTTAGAAACACCATTGTAGTGATGACTTCCAACTTGGGCTCGCATTTAATTCAGAGTTTTTCCAGCACTGATGATTACGCGAAGATGAAAAGCGCAGTGATGGAAGAAGTGGGCAATCACTTTAGACCTGAAGTGATCAATCGTATCGATGAAGTGGTGGTTTTTCAGAGCTTACAGAAAGCGGAGGTGGCGAAAATTGCCAGTATTCAGCTGGCTCTGTTACAAGCGCGTCTCAAGGAGAAAGGACTAAGTTTTGCCATGTCTGAGCAGGCGATGACTAAATTGGTCGACTTAGGTTACGAGCCTGTCTATGGTGCGAGACCGCTAAAACGCGCAATACAACAGTGGATAGAAAATCCGCTGGCAAAAGCGCTATTGGCAGGTCGATATCAAAGTGGCGAGATAATCCAAATAGGTGTGGTAGAAGGAGAGTTTAGCTTTAGTTAGCAAGTTTTTAAAATTGGCAAAACCGCCAGTGCGGTTTTGCCGTTTGAGGATTAAGCGGGTTGCGCTGGATCTTTTTCAGATACAGCCGTGACTTCTTGTGTCGCGTGGCTGATCATCTCGTTAATCTTCGTACTTTCCTCCTCACTAGCCCCATCTAACAACGCCTGCTGAATCATTGAGTTGATCCGCTCTTTGCGCAATATAAACAAGTCGTGCAGAGAGTAGGTAATAGACAAACGCTGTTCCGGGTCTTCTTCAACCAATAATTTTATCAAATCGCCTGATTGTTTAGGCAGCGCCAAGACCATGTTAATAGCCAAATCGCTAGGTTTAAGAGAGGAGCCTTCCAGGGCGGTTTTAATTAGTATCGCTGGGTCTTTTGGTTGTTGCGCTAATGCAACTAATAGTAATCTTAGCTCTGGATCTGCGATATCTGTCACATTGGCACCGTGGCGTATATCCAATTCGGCAGAGCCTGTGGGCTGCATGCTGATCTGGTAGGGGCCGGCTTCCTGCAAAGTTTCGGTACGTACAAATATTTTACGCACTAACAAAAAGACAATGACAAAAGCATGGATGGCAATGAGGAAATAATAGAGCCAAATACTGCTAAATTCCGTCATCAGGAAGCCCGCAGTAATCGGGCCTATCACTCCGCCAACACCGAGTATTATTTGCATGGTGCTGGTGGCGGGCATGGCATCTTTTAAATCGATATGGTCAAAAATTTGTGTGACGGCTAACGGAAATAAAGCTACGCCTGAGCCGCCAGAGATTAAAAATATCACCACTAGTACTTGGATAGGCATCGGGTAAAAATATTCTGCAACTATTAATAAGTTACTGATAATACCCATCAACATCAAACCGGAGGTGACAAGACGTTTATCGTAGCGATCGGCCAGCCAGCCAGTGGGGATTTGAGTCAGCAAACCACCCATCTGGTATGAGCCGAGAATAAGCGATAGCCAAATTCCTGATACACCGTGATCGTAAGCGTAGAGCGAAATCAACGAGACACTTGTCGCATTGATTAGGCCCGCACAAAAGCAAGACATGGTAGCTGATGGCGAGTAGTTCCAGAGCTGCTTCAAAGACATTGCAGTGCTGCGCTTAGGTAACTCTGGTAATGGTAGGCGGCTCATGGACATGATCATCAGTGCAATACACAGAAATACCCCGATCAAACCAAACAGGCGTGGGTCTTGCTCGTTAGATAAGCTGAACAAAAATGGTGCCGCGCCAAAGCCTGCGGCAAAACAGATTTGGTAAATGCCAAATACTTTGCCGCGATTACTTTTATCGCTAAGAACGTTGAGCCAGCTCTCTAAAGTGATGAAATTGGTTACAAAGCAAAAGCCCGCAATCATCCTTAAACCACCTGTTACCCATATATCGCTGGTGTAACTGTGAATAACCGCTACGATTGCCAATGCTGCAGCCATCGTACAAAATGCGCGAATATGTCCTGAGCGAATGACTACCTTGGTGCCAAATAGACCCGCTAATATTGCGCCAGCGGCAAACATACTCATTGCCATACCTATATCTGTCGCCGAAAATCCACTGTCCTTTAAGCGAATAGGGATCATCACGAAGAATAAGTTGATGCTGATAGCAACCGCAAAGACGGTGATTAATATGGGCCGAACTCGGGTTAATATATTGGTATTCATAAATTGAGCTACAATGTGAGTTGAAGGTGGTTATCCTAGATTCGATCTGTGAATCAGGATTAATAGACGAGTTGGGCGAATTATAGCCTAGTTTTTAGTCGATTTGATTAAAATATAGTAAAATAACTACACAATATTTTAGTGACGATTTAACAATTATAGTCAGCTGTTTTGAAACCAATCCAGCAATCACTGCGTAT
Source organism: Oceanospirillaceae bacterium (assembly GCA_013215375.1). GTDB lineage: Bacteria > Pseudomonadota > Gammaproteobacteria > Pseudomonadales > Balneatricaceae > Rs1. Next base: position 69,145 of record JABSRB010000019.1, read on the forward strand.
CTATGGAAGATAATTAGTTAACTGGGATGGAACATGATCAGCGCAGAGCAAAAATTTGATGCTATCGAGCTATTGATAGCAGACTTGCAAGTGGCAAAGAACAGCGCGCAGAGCATAGCATTAATAGAAAATATTAATCTGCAGCTCGAAGATGTGCAGGCGTATCATTATTTTGGTGTTAAAAGTTATGGTCGAAATCTGATCTTTAGCTGCGATGAATTTGAAGTAATTTTAATGTGTTGGCGTCCAGGTCAACGCAGTGTTGCCCATGACCATAATGGCTCTTTATGTGTAATGAAGTGTTTGGCGGGCACCTTAGATGAACAGCGCTTTCACAAAAGTGCTGGCGCAATTACCCCCATTGGGAAATATCAGCTAGCCTCTGGTAGTACCGCATCGATCACCGATGAGCAGGGAATACACAGTATTGGTAATGAGAGTTTAGAAAACGCCTGTTCAATGCATTTCTATTTTCCTCCAATTCATCATTCCAATTTATACGATTTAGATAATGCTCAGCCAAGGCCAGTACAGAGTGCCTTTACCAGTGAATATGGGATTATCCTAGATTCGGCGGTTGAATCACGAAGTAAGCACAAACTCTTGATGCCCCTAGAAAACCAGAAAATATTTTCATCACCAATCAGGTGACCACAAAATTTTCTAATTTCCTATGCACACCAGATCTTGCACTTCTTTTCGCGCCCAATCACCGAATCTAGGATTATAAAAATACACTGATCTGCTAGAATAGGCCTTTATTTTTAGATCTCCCCGAGGCTCCCTTGTTAAGTTATCAACACAGTTATCACGCAGGCAATTTTGCCGATGTACACAAGCATTTGTGTCTCTCTCTTATTTTAGACTCCCTAAACAAGAAAGCTAAACCTTGGAGCTATTTCGAAACACATGCGGGAACCGCTCGTTATGATTTAGAGGGGGAGCAAGCGCAAAAGACGGCGGAGTATCTCTCGGGAATTGGGCGTATTTACGACCTAAAGTTACCGCCATTATTTTACTCTTACTTAAATGTAGTGAAAGGCATGAACACTAAGGGTTCGAGTTTGGCTTATTACCCGGGCTCGCCACTTATTGCCAGTGAAGCGGTGCGTGAAGGTGATAAAATTGCGTTAATGGAATTGCACCCAGGCGAGTATCAACAACTAAAAGCAGTGTTCCGACGTAACGATGATGTTGCAGTGCACCACCGCGATGGTTTTGAGGGTGTGATGAGCTTATTGCCGCCAAAGCCTAATCGTGGCCTGATCTTAATTGATCCATCCTACGAAGTTAAAACTGAATATCAGCAAGTGGCAAAGTTTATCATCAAGGCCCACCAACGCTGGAGTAACGGCTGTTATATGATCTGGTATCCGCTGCTAAAGGCGGCTAATCACCAAGCAATGTTACGCAAGTTGAGGCTCTCAGGCATTCGCAAAATATTGAAAGCTGAAATGTGTGTGAAGTCGGACGATGATGACCGTATGTACGGGACGGGGTTGTTGGTTATAAACCCACCTTGGCAACTCGATGAGCAACTAAAGCGAGTGAGCGACATATTGCAGACAAGGTTGTCAGCGGCCGATGCGCCCGAAGTGGTGGTTGAGTGGTTGGTTAAAGAATAATTATTAGATGCCTGTCTAGCTTGGCCAAATTCAGTTTTTCGCAGTAGTTTAGCGGTAAGTCTGACAGGTTCCTAATTGCAAAAAAAACGGGCTTCAGCCCGTTTTTTGGTTATTAGTACTGCTATTAATTAATACAGTGCATTCGCATCTTTTGCCATATCAATTAACAAATCCAAAAACAACGTGTCGGCCTCTGAGTGCTCAACGGGGATTTTGACGTTAGTCGTCGACGACAGCTCTTCTGCAATCAGTACATGAGCGTTGGTTTCGTTGACGTGTTTTGCGGCAATTTTAAGTGCGATCGCACAGATTTCTGGTTCTGAAAAAATCTTTCGAATCACTAGTGTCAGCTCATTAATCGCGCGTTCTTTATTTATTATATCTGCATTTAACATGCTCATCTCCTCAAGGTATATTTCATCAATATACCTCCCCGTGCTTGGTAGCGCATCTCAAAACTAAAAATTAGTATAAAAACACCAATAATTGCTGTTTTAATCGCCATTTACATACGTCGCTCGGTTGTATCAATTAAGGCAAAATGCGAAAATATTTGCCTTAATTTTAGTGAGGCTAAAATTAAATTTCACTTATGCCTATTAAGTAACCCTGAAAGGCCAAAAGTGAGAAAGCAAACCCAGCTTAGTCCAGAAGTCTGTTGGTAGAGAGATCCTCTTACCTGCATTCATACGAACATGGTGTTAAGACATTAAGAAGTGTCTGCAAGGAGTAAGAATTTACTCCGTTTGATGGAATACCCGTCACTGCAAGCTGTGCTAACAAGAGCAGCTGTAGTCATGTTCTTCCTACAGAATCTCTGAACTGTTCATTCGCCGAGTTTTACGGCGACGATTTGAGGGTAACAAAGTGGAATTATTATCAGGCGCACAAATGCTAATTCGCGCCTTACACGATCAAGGCATAACCAAAATTTACGGCTACCCAGGTGGTTCCGTTTTACATATATATGATGCGATTTTTCAACAGCAAGATATAGAGCACATATTAGTCCGTCACGAGCAGGCAGCTACGCACATGGCTGATGCTTACGCGCGTGCCACTGGTAAAGCGGGTGTGGCGTTAGTCACATCGGGCCCAGGTGCTACCAATGCGATAACTGGCATAGCTACTGCGTATTGCGACTCTATCCCGATGGTGGTCATTACCGGCCAAGTACCGAGTCACTTAATTGGTGAAGACGCCTTCCAAGAGACGGACATGATTGGTATTTCGCGCCCTGTGGTAAAACACAGTTTTAGTGTGAAACACCCCAGTGAGATCCCTGGTATTGTCAAAAAAGCCTTTCATATCGCTGAGTCAGGTCGTCCTGGTCCAGTGGTTATTGACGTGCCTAAAGACATGACTAATCCAACGGATAAGTTTGAGTATATATTTCCAAAAACGGTCAAAATGCGCTCTTACAATCCGGTGTCTAAAGGCCACAGCGGTCAGATAAAGAAGGCATTTGACTTACTCATTAACGCCAAGCGCCCAATTATTTATGCCGGCGGTGGTGTTATTTTAGGTAGAGCTTGCGACGAGCTTATTGAACTAGCTCAAGCGCTTAACTACCCAGTAACGAATACCTTAATGGGCTTGGGCGGCTATCCTGGAACGGATCGTCAGTCAGTGGGTATGTTAGGTATGCACGGTAGTTACGAAGCCAATATGACCATGCATCACAGCGATATGATATTCGCGGTAGGCGTTCGCTTTGACGATAGAGTGACCAACGGGCTAGACAAGTTCTGTCCGACTGCAAAAATTGTACACATCGATATAGATCCTACTTCTATCTCTAAAAATGTACGCGCTGATGTGCCTATCGTAGGCCCAGCTAAAGTAGTATTGCAAGAGTTCTTAAAGCTGCTTAAAGCGAGTAAAGTGCAAGCGGATAAAGAGGCTCTGAAAACGTGGTGGCATCAAATTGATGAATGGCGCACCCGTCATGCCGGGCGTTACCTCACCGATGATTCTGAAAAGATGAAGCCTCAGCAAGTCATCGAAATGTTGAGTAAAGTCACTAATGGCGATGCTTATGTCTGTTCTGATGTTGGCCAGCACCAAATGTTTGCTGCGCAGTACTATAAGTTCAACAAACCTAATCGCTGGATTAACTCTGGTGGCTTAGGCACCATGGGCTTTGGTTTCCCAGCTGCAATGGGCGTTAAAGTTAACTTCCCCGATGCCGATGTTGCCTGTGTCACAGGTGAGGGTAGTATTCAGATGAATATCCAGGAGTTGTCGACTTGTTCGCAGTACAACATCCCGGTAAAAATTATTTGTCTCAATAACGGATCGTTGGGCATGGTACGTCAGTGGCAAGATATGAATTATGAGTCACGTCACTCGCATTCGTACATGGAGTCACTGCCTGATTTTGTCAAATTGGCTGAAGCATACGGGCATGTAGGTATTCGCGTTGAGAAATACGAAGATCTAGAAGATGCGATGCGCCGAGCATTTGCAATGAAAGACAAGCTGGTATTTATGGACATTATTGTCGATGAGCACGAGCATGTTTATCCTATGCAAATACCTCGTGGTGCGATGCGCGATATGTTGCTTTCTAAGACAGAGAGGACTTAATCATGCGTCATATACTATCGGTTTTATTAGAAAACGAGCCAGGTGCACTTTCACGCGTTGTCGGTTTATTCTCGCAGCGTAACTTCAACATTGAAACCTTAACGGTTGCAGCTACAGATGATCCAACGCTCTCGCGCATTACCATTACCACCACCGGTATTGATAAAGTCGTAGAGCAGATCACTAAGCAACTTAATAAGTTAGTTGATGTGGTTAAAGTGGTTGATTTGACAGAAGGCGATCACATTGAGCGCGAACTAATGATGGTCAAATACAAAGCTTCTGGAGCGGCGCGCGATGAAATCAAACGCACTGCAGATATCTTTAGAGGTCAGATCATTGATATCACACCAACTACTTATGTCGTGCAGTTGGTGGGATCAAGTAAGAAGCTTGATGCTTTCATTGAAGCCTTGGATAGCAGTCATTTGATCGAAGTGGTACGTACTGGTGTTTCTGGTATTGCCCGTGGCGAGAAAACGCTTAGTATTTAATTTGTGTTGATTGCTTTAAATAAACCCGCTTCGGCGGGTTTTTTTTGGCCAGGGATGGCCTTATCCTGCGAAGACATGGATGTCGAGAGCAGGGTTGGTACGATTGACCTTTAGGTTAAATACACATTAATAATTCAGTTCAAGTTCAAAATATTACAGATTCTGGGCAGTTTCGACTGCGTCGAGTTCATTTCTTTTGGGCTAAAAGAAACGGAACCAAAGTGGCTCTTTGCCATCCATGGCACCGCCAAATACCGTACATCCTGTACATAAAAATCCCACCCTACTATTGCCTAGTGCGACACGAAGTCGGTTAGTACTAAATCAGTAGAAATATCCTCTCCTTTACTCCCATTTATAGCTGCCAAGTGATGTTTATATGTTTTCATCACACTATCCCTTGTCGCAGAAAAAGTGATTATATAACATACAGCTAATGTTTTTTCTTTTCAAATTATGCACTTGCTAGTAGATTCTAAGTGAGCAAAACCACAGTGAATATATAATGATGAACTTTCTTGCGAATGTCTTTAATACTGATAATAACAACGATACCAACAAAGTACTAGTTGGCCAGTTAGAAACAATGTTTCCGCAGATAAAGTTTTTATTGGTAGCGGTTATTGGCCTCACTAGTATTCTGGTCAATATTTTTTGGGATAAAGTAGATACTCTCACGATAATGATCTGGGTAAGTGCCAATGCATTGGTCATTCTTAGCCGTGTTTGCTTTATTATCTATTCAAAGAGAAATTTAAATTTAAACAACGCAAAAATCCATGCATTCTTTTTTGCGCTCGGTAGTTTGATGATTGGTTTTATCTGGTCTGCTGCCAGTTTTATATTTTTAGATTTCAACGATCCTATCTCCGTTATTGTGATGGTGACAGTGCTGACGGGGACATCTGCTGGTGCACTAGTGACGTTCTCTGCATACTTACCCGCTTTCTACTTATACAACACTTGTGTTCTAGGCCCTTTAGCATGGTTGCTGATCAATCAGCCCGTTAGTGAGTTAACCCAGTTGGGTTACATTATTATTGTGTTCTGGGCATCATTAATTGGCTATTCCCACGCAATTAACCGAAATTTACAACAATTTATATTAATGCGTTTTGAAAATGTGGGGCTACTGAAAAATTTAACCAAACAACTCGATATTTCGGAACAGGCCAGCGTTGATAAATCTCGCTACTTAGCCGCCACGAGCCATGATTTACGCCAACCATTGCATGCTTTGCAACTTTTTTTAGGCAATCTTGGATCTTTAGTTAACCCCGCCCCACAGCAATTTCTCATAGCTAAATCTATTGCAGCAAGTACCACATTAAACAGATTGCTCTCCGCTTTAATGGATGTATCTAGGCTAGATTCTGGTGAGGTCGCTTTAGACATGCAGCCAGTGCTGCTGGATGAATTCATTAGCGAAATCGCCCAGGAATTTCAAATTGAATGCGAGCAAAATGGTATTGATTTAGCGGTATCAACAATGCCCATCAATGTCGTTAGCGATCCATTACTGCTCGGTAGGTGCCTGCGAAACTTGCTCAGTAATGCTATTGCTCATGCAGCAGCCAAGAAAATATCAATCATTTGTAAAATAGAGCCTGATAACCAAGTTATTATTCAAATAGTGGATGATGGCGTGGGCATTAAATATAGCGAATTAGACAATGTATTCTCAGAATTTTATCAGTTAAAGAACCCAGAGCGAGATAGAAATAAAGGGCTTGGCTTAGGGCTAGCGATCGTTAAAAAATTAACCACACTAATGGATCATCAATTAAGCTTAAGTAGTGTCGAGAGCAATGGCTGTACCTTTTCCATTCAATTATCCGGCAGTGAAGCACCTCTTATAACATCGTTATTATCGGATCAAACTATCGATATAAGTGGGGTGTTTATCGTGGTGGTAGATGATGACCCCGATATTTGTGAAGCGATGTCGATCACACTTAAGCGCTGGGGTTGTGAAGTCATTATTTGCAATAGCACGCAAGAGCTCATTGACGAGTTTAACCATTTAAAGTATTCAGCACCCGACGTTATTATTGCCGATTACCGATTGCGGGATAATCTAACCGGAGTAGATACGATAAAACAAGTTAGAGCATTCTTTGACGATCATATACCTGCCATCATCATGAGTGGTGACGCAGGAGAAACCGTTATAAAAGAAAGCGCTGGGCTGCTGTGTCACTATCAACAAAAGCCAATATCGCTACCGGATTTAAAAAAGTTAATAAAGGAAGTGACGAGTGCAGATGCGTAGTGGTTGGCGTGGTGGATGCCGTTGATAAAAAGAGCGTGCTAATATTGTTTTGTAAGGTCAAATGACTTTAATTAATTTCTTTTTAAAGTTTTAATTCAAATAAATCAATGTGATCAAAGTAAATTAGTATTAGTCTTTTGGAATCAATAGATTCAGCAAAGGCGCATTCTGGCTCAGGTCTTTTCTTTTACTTCTAAATTAGGTTGAGTTGTTTTGTACAATTGAAGCTTAGTAACACTTAAAACCCTGCTACGGAGCCACCATTCCCCTTGTATTGCCACCGGAGCGATTTACCAAATTGGCGAGAGGAGCGACAGGAAACACCGTCAGAGTAAATTGATCTTATTGTTTTGAAAACTAAAGCTCTACTTCAGCCTATACTACGAAGCCACCAAGTCCCTTGGATTGCAGCCGGAGTAATTTACTAAATTGACGAGTGGAGCGACAGGACGTCGCGGAAAGTGAAGCTGGGCCATGGATGGCCCATCTGAACGGTCGGCTATTTAGTGAATTACGGAGTTTTCTGCAATCGTAGGGTGGGATTTTCTTTGGTTCCGTTTCTTTTAGCCCAATCAAAAGAAATGAACTCGACGCAGTCGAAACTGCACCTAAATCCCTTGAATTTAAACATTAAAAAATAAATCAGTTAAAATTTTTTAATCTTTTAAAATAAACAAAATACAAACAATTACGCCTGCTGGGCAACCAGCCAATCCAACACCTCCCGCATCCCAGGCGAATCCAACATATTCTTACTACAAACAACCCCCCATTCTCCATCAGCCTGCAAACTATGATCCACAGCTTTCACCAAACGTCCCGCCTTCAAATCGGCACTGACAATCGACTCGCTAACTAAAGCAACTCCTTCACCATTGATCGCCATTTCAATAGCAGCCGCTGCTGTATCAACAGTAATAACCTCACAATTATCGATATTCATGACCCCCGCTGCGGCAAACCACTGCTGCCAATTCCAATATTTAGCTTCACTAGCCACCGTTAATAATGGCAACTGCGTAAGTTGCTGTACACCAAAGCTCTGCTTTGCATCTTTGAGTAACTCCGGAGAGCAAACAGCAAAAATATCAGCGCTGAAAATCTTTATCCAATGAAGGTGTTTGGCAACCGGCGTTTGTGTATAGATCAAACCAATATCTGCATTGTCTTCATCAAACTCCCAGCCTGGGTTAAACGAAGATAGTTGAATATCGATATGTGGATACGCTTTTTGAAAATGATGGAGGCGTGGTGCCAACCAACGGATCGACAAACTCACATAAGTTTGCAGGCGCAAATTCGGGGACTCTTTTTTAGGGACAATTTCATCAAAGCCAGCAATTAATAAATCTAATGCCTTTTTGACAAAGACGTAGTAACGAGTGCCTGCCTCGGTGAGTGCGATATTGCGACCAGCGCGCGAGAATAACTTCACGCCTAAGGCGCTTTCGATGGTTTGTATTTGGTGCGAGATAGCAGGGTGGGTCAAATTTAGCTCTTGGGCTGCTTTACGTACACTGAGTAAGCGGGCGCTTGCTTCGAATCCTTTAAGTGATTTTAAAGGAGGTAGTTTTCGCCAATCTATGGGATCCGACATAACTCGCCTATGGTTTTTTTTAGAGCGATCAAACTAGACCAATATCACTTTCATTGGAAGATTATTTTTACCGGTTGAGAAAAAAAGATCAATTTTTTCGATTATTGATTCGACCTATGATGATGTTATATAGATTCAGTTAAGAGGTTAATATGAAAGTAGGTTTTATTGGTTTAGGCAACGTTGGTGGTCAGTTAGCAGCTAGCATCTTGCGCAATGGTTTCTCATTGGTGGTGCGGGATTTAGATGGGCAGAAAGTGAATGAGTTGATCGCGCATGGTGCGAGTACGGCCGATTCACCTAAGTCGCTCGCTGAACAGTGCGATGTGATTATCACTTGTCTGCCATCGCCGAGCATCTGCTCGCAGGTGATGGAGGCAGAAGAGGGTGTGATCGCCGGCTTAAGTGATGGCAAAGTCTGGCTAGAGATGAGTACTACGGATGAAGCAGAAATTCGCCGTATGTCGATAGCGGTTGCAGCGAAAGGCGCACTGGCTGTTGATTGCCCTGTATCTGGTGGTTGTCACCGTGCCAACACCGGTAATATTTCAATCTTTGCCGGCTGTTCTCGCCCGGCGTTTGAGCGCGTACTACCTATATTAAAAACTATGGGGCGTCGCATCTTGCATACGGGTGAGTTAGGGACGGCATCTAAGCTTAAAGTGTTAACCAATTATTTGTGTACGGTGCATTTAGCGGCACTGGCTGAAGCCTTGAGTGCGGCGAAAGTGATGGGTTTGGATATGAATGTCACTTATGAGGCCATCAAGGCGTCATCAGGTAATTCGTTTGTGCATGAAACAGAATCACAAGTGATCTTAAATGGCTCTCGTGACATTAGCTTCACTATGGATTTAGTGTTGAAAGATGTGGGCTTGTTTAATGATCTTACTAAGCGTGAGGGTATGGAGTTGGAATTGGCGCCGTTGATGGTGGAAATCTTTAAAGATGGTCAAGAGCGCTATGGACCTCGTGAATTTTCCCCGAACATTATTCGTCGCCACGAAGAACAGAATAATGTCAAAGTACTGGGGACGGGCTTTCCGGCACAGCTAACGGATGATGAACCAGAAGAGCAGGGCTACGAGTTGAAAGTGAGAGGCCGCGATTAAGCGATATAGAATAAACGGGGCTGATTTCGATCAGACCCGTCTATGGTTAGTTGTGCTCGGGGATGAGTACAAACTTACCTAAATGATTTTTCTCTAAAAACTCTTGCTGTGCTGTGACAATCTCAGACAGCGGGAAACTTTTAGCTAATAGTGGCTGTATCTCACCGCGCTCAATGTATCCCACCAAGTTGGGAAAAACCGGTTCATCCCAGGCAGTGCAGCCAATCAGGTTTATATCTTTTAAATACATGTCACGCATATCAAGCTCAACAATTGGGCCTGCAATAGCACCGGATGAGACAAAACGGCCGCCGCGTTTTAGCAGTTTTAGCATGTTAGGAAAGTTACTCCCCGCCACATTGTCGACTACGACATCGACACTTTGCTCGCCCAGTTCTTTAAGTAAATCTGCCGATCTATCCAGTAGCACATCAACCCCCAGTTCTTGCATAAGGTGGTGTTTACTTTTGCTTGCTACAGCGATTACTTTTGCGCCGCGGCGTTTAGCCAATTGTATTGTGGCGGAACCAACGCCGCCGGATGCTCCGGTAATTAATACTGTTTCGGTGCTGCTCAGCGCAGCTCGATGTAACATATTTTCTGAAGTACCATAAGCGCAGGGGATGGTCCCCAACTGCGCATCGCTCCAATCACTGTTGATCGGGAATACTTCACTCATTTGTACTTTAACGTATTGGGCAAATGCGCCGTTATAATCGGAGCCCATCCAGATATTATCGAGGGAATTAAAATCCAGCTTGCGGTTGCAGGGGCGTACCAATACACGCTTGCCAATAAGAGAGAGTTGCTCGTTATCAACAACACTGATTACCTCACCGCAGCAATCGGTGCCTTGGATAAACGGAAAAGGGGTGGCTTCGCCCCAGCCTCCATCAGTCGTTTCAATGGCACTGGTTTGATCAGTGGCATCGGTCACCGATGGGGAGTACCAGCCTAAGCGGGTATTGATTTCAGTGTTGTTGACCCCCGCAGCGAGTACCTTTATTAATACTTCACCTTTCGCTAGTTTCGGCAGTGGCACATCTTGGTAAACCAGTTGGTCGTAATCTCCAGTGCCTTTGGTTAATACCGCTTTCATGGTGCTTTGGCTCATAAAATAAAACCTAATAATTATAATTAAAGTGGCAGCTTAGTCTGGGCCACTGCGTTTAGCTGAGGCTATTTTGACATGGTTAGTCGCAAATGATCGCTTTAGTTTCAATGTATTCAGCCATTGCTTGCTCGCCCCATTCGCGACCATTTCCTGAGCGTTTATAGCCGCCAAAAGGTGCGTCAATGGTAAAGTAGCTGCCTTGCAAATAACACTGCCCCGCACGAATTCTCTTCGCGATTTGCGTTGCACTGGCTTTGTCTTTGGCGTAAACGGCGGAGGATAAGCCATATTCGCTATCATTGGCCATCTCGATGGCTTGATCTATGTCGTCGTAGCTAATGATGCAGAGTACCGGGCCAAAGATTTCCTCGCGGGCAATGCGCATGTCTGGTGTTACATTGGCAAAGATAGCGGGGGCAACATAAAAGCCATTGGCGCAACTGCTAGGTAAATCTTGAGTGATAAGAGTCGCTCCCTCTGCTTGACCGATTGCAAGGTACTCGAGTACTTTCTGCTGTTGTAGCGCAGAGACTAGCGGTCCCATCGTTGTTGCTTCAAGTAGTGGATCGCCGATCACTTGCTCGTTCATGCACGCCGTGGCTATCTCGATGATTTGCTGCAATTTGCTAGCGGGAACTAACATGCGAGTCAATGCATTGCAGGTCTGGCCGGTGTTGCCCATCACATCTTCGACACCGTAACGAACGGAGGCTGTTAAATCGGCATCTTCAGTGATGATATACGCAGATTTACCACCGAGTTCTTGGCAGACGCGTTTGACACTGGCCGCGGCATTTTTGGCGACTTCGACCCCTGCGCGAGTGGATCCGGTGAAAGAAATCATATCTATGTCAGGGTTTGAGGCTAATTGAGGGCCTATTTCACTACCACGGCCAAAGACTAGGTTAAATACACCAGCAGGGACTCCCACTCTGTGCAAAATTCTCGCTATATAAAGGTCTGCGGTCGGGGTTTGCTCAGCAGGTTTTGCCACAATGGTACAGCCTGCGGCTAAAGCGGGGGCTAGTTTTCCAATCAGTTGATGTAGTGGATAGTTCCATGGGTTGATAAAGGCACAAACTCCCACTGCTTCTTTGGTCAGTAATGCGCTGCCCTGCTGTTCTGTCTGCTCCATATTGGCTGCTAGCTTTGCGTAATAACGCATCGCCTCTATGGGGCAGTCGACGTGAAAGGCGCCGGCAATGCTGATAGGACAGCCGATCATTTCGACATGGGCATCGACAAATGCTTGATAGTCTTTTTGCATTTCATCGGCGATGGTATTCATTAACTCAGCACGGTATGCAGCACTGCTGCTAGACCAGCTGGGAAAAGCTTGGCGGGCCGCTAAAATAGCGCTTTCAACATCGTTGTCGCTGGCGGTGGTGACGGTGGCGAATATTTGTTCAGTGGCTGGGTTGATTAAAGATAAGGACTCGTTCCCCGTTGCATTTATCCACTGTCCATTAATATAAAGTTGCTCGATGTTCTGCATAATAGGCCTGCTGCATTGAATGTTGGCGATTATTTTGATCAGTCTAGCGATAGGGGGAGACCTAAACAATTGAATTTTTTTTGCGGATAGGGAAAAAAAAGTGACCAGCGGAGCGGGTCTGTGATCGTTGCAATATAATGAGTTAGTGAATGGATGAGGTTACTTTTAATTACAGCTGCCAGAATGCCTGCACTAACGGATTCTTGAGTTTTTTCTCTAAGGTGAATAACCCGATATTAAAATCTGGCAGTTTTTGAGGGGGAGTCACTATGCTCACTGTGTCGCGAAGTGGGCTGTTCATCAATACAATTTTAGGCACAATACCGATGCCAAAACCTAAACTTACCATAGTAACGATGGCTTCATTACCGGCCACTTGTGCATAAATTTTTGGGGCGACCTCTATATTACTAAACCAATCATTGGCCATTTTTCTGGCAATACCTTGTTCTGAGAGAATCATCGGGATTTGCTGCCAGTTTTTGCGCATTTGCTCAGGTCGTTGCTCGTTGGCTAAATAGACCAATGCGCTGTTTTCTTTAGGGGCAATAAACAGTAATTCAGAGCTGGCAATGGATTGAAATACTACGCCTTGTGGCAGCTTTTCGGGGAGCGCACCCATGGTAATGTCTTCAGTGCCAGAGAGGGTTTTAGTCAAAGCGTGTTCAGAATCGCCGGTGTGTAATTTTATTTCGATCTGCGGATATTTGATTCTGAAATTACGTAATATGTCGTACAAAAAACTATAGCTGGCAGTTACTGAGCAATAAACACTGAGCTCACCACTTAAGGTGTGGCTGTTCTCTTGTAGTGAGGCGCGAATAATGTCCCATTGATTGATGGTCTCATCGGCATAGTGGATAAAATCTTTGCCAGCTTTGGTGAGTGTGACACTGCGATTGTTTCGTTCAAACAGTTTAACGCCCAAACTATCCTCAAGTTGCATAATGTTGCGACTTAGCGCCGAGACACTCAAATGAGACATCTCACTGGCGCGTCCAAAGTGTAAGGACTCGGCTAAGTTAAGGAATAGTTTTAGGTTTTTAGTATCCATTTGGCAACTCAATAGGTGTATATAACAATATGTTACTCGCTGCGCGCTGTAGTTAACACTAATGGCTGATGTTTTCTCTCATCTTTTACCTGAATCAGCGACTTCACTGCACCACATTGCGCAAGCTCTTGATTCTACACTGGTTAGAAAAATACCCACTGAACCTAAGGGTGCAGCTAAAATTTTTCTATTCCACTGTAAAACCAATATCTTACACTCTGTTTTTACTTTGAAGCCACGGGTTCAGGCCTTAAATAAGCCAGTAAGGTTTATCACCATAGTATTCAACCAGAAAATCTACCAGGCGTCTTATGCGGTGAGACAGGTGCCTGTTTTGTGGGTATAAAGCGTAGATAGGAATAGTTGTATGCACTAGGTAATTGTTGAGTACCAGCTGCAGCTTTCCCTGTTTAATCGCTTTATAACAAATAAAATCAGGTACGTTGAGTAAGCCGCCTCCTTTAATCGCGCTCTCTAATAAGAAGTTACCGTTATTAGACGTTAGTGCTGTCGGGAGTTTGATGCTGACGCTTTTCGCTTTGTCGTCAATAAAATGCCAAGTTTCATGGGCTTTATTGTAGAGCAGTTTTTTATGTTTAGTGGTTAGATCTTGAGGTACTACGGGAGTGCCGTATTCCTTTAGGTACTTTTGGCTAGCGCAGAGCACCATGCGAGTACTAGTGATTTTTCTGGCAATTAAATTGGAGTCTTCAAGTTTTGCAATGCGGATGGCTAAATCATAACCGCCCTCTACTAGATCTATCTTCTTATCATCAAAATCAACGTCAAATATGATGTCTGGATGTAGCTCGTTAAAGGCCAAAAATGCCTGAGACAGATGCTCTATACCAAAAACCAAAGGGGCAGAAATACGAATACGGCCACTGAGAGCACAATTTTCTTGCAGCAAGCTCGCTTCGATAACAGCGACCTCTTCGATAATGCGTAAACTCTGCTGGTAGTAACTTTGGCCGTGTTCGGTCAGGGTGTGATGGCGGGTAGTACGCGTCAATAAAGAAACTCCCAAGCGTTTTTCTAATTGACTTAAACGCCTGCTAACGGCCGATTTTACCGTGTTGAGTTGTTCAGCAGCTCTAGTGATGCTACCCGCTTCAACGATACGGACAAAGGTTTGCATGTCTTCTATCTGGTTCATAATGGAGTCTCTTGAGGCTGTTTTATTGTTCTATTATTTAGAACTTTAAATTCATAAAGCGGGTCTTTATCTATTCTAAATGAACTATAAAATAGCGTCCATACAAAGTGTGCTAGGCCGATTATTACAGGTATTACTTCGGTCAAAGATGGCACGTTAATGAACGTTAAAATTGAGAGTAGATTCAGATGAAAAGTAAAAATAGCGTACTCAAGGTAAACTCTAGCAGTCGTTTTGCAGATTCAATCAGCCGTCAGGTAACACAGTTGATTAGTGATCGTTTACTCAGTGTTGATGCTGATTTAACCTTGATTGATAGAGACCTAACCACGGGTGTCAACTTTATTACTGAAGATTGGATTGGTGCAAACTTTACCGATGTTAGTGAGCGCAGTGCAGAGCAAACTGCCGTTTTGGCAGATTCAACTGAATTAGTGGATGAGTTATTCGCGGCGCAGTATCTAGTCATAGGAGCGCCAATGTACAACTTCTCGATTCCCGCGCTATTAAAAGCATGGTTCGATCAAATAGCACGTGCAAAATTAACTTTCGAGTACACCGATACAGGCCCTCGTGGATTGGTAGAAGGCGTTAAGGCATATGTGGTCATCGCCTCCGGGGGAGTTACAGTGGGTAGTGAATATGATTTCTCTTCTAAATATGTGCAGCAAGTATTAGGGTTTATTGGTATTTCAGATGTCACCATCATCGATGCTTCAAAGATTGATTTAGCGGCTGGGGATGCAGTAATACAACAGCAATTAAGCGCTGTTATTGGTTTGGAAAAGGCCGCTTAATTCAGTTACAAGATTATTTTTCCTAAAAAAATGTATCCAAAACCTAATTGCCTGCGTAAGTTGAAGTACACAACAGGTAATTAGGTGATTCATGTTAATAAAACAACGACAGCAAATTCTCTCTTCTGAAATAACCAGTGAAAGCGTATACAAGCAGCGTAGAGTGTTTATGAAATCGGCGCTAGGTCTTGCAGGTGCTATAGCATCTTCAAACGTTGCTGCGCTGACCAATTACCCGCAAGAAGATGACTCTCCTAAATATCCTGGTCCCAATTGGCTGCAAGATAAATTGCAAAGCAGCATCACTCCCTCAGGCTTTCAAGCAAAAGATAAATTAACGCCTTATAAAGATGTGATTAGTTACAATAATTTTTATGAGTTTGGCTTTGATAAAAGTGAGCCCGCTAAGCGGGCGCAAAAATTTATCACCGACCCTTGGAAGGTAGAAATTTCAGGTGAAGTAGGCAAGCCTGGTGTTTATAACTTAGAAGATTTTGTACAACCTCATACCTTAGAAGAGCGAATTTACCGCATGCGCTGCGTTGAGGGATGGTCAATGGTTATTCCCTGGGTAGGGATTCCTCTCGCTGACGTGTTAAAGCGTTTTGAGCCTACTAGCAAGGCAAAGTATGTCGAATTTACTACCTTGCATGATCCCAAACAGATGCCGCAACAGAATTCGCTTTTTGGTACTTTAGACTGGCCTTATGTGGAGGGATTGCGCATGGATGAAGCGATGAATCCACTGGCATTTTTAGCCACAGGCTTATATGGCCAAGGGTTGCCACCACAAAATGGTGCGCCACTGCGTTTGGTCGTTCCCTGGAAATACGGTTTCAAAAATATTAAGTCGATCGTAAAAATCAGATTCACTGAGCATATGCCGGTGAATACTTGGAATAAAACGGCACCGAGAGAGTACGGATTTTACGCCAACGTAAATCCCGAGGTAGATCATCCGCGTTGGAGTCAGGCCACTGAACGTCGCTTACCTTCAAGCTTGTTCTCACCTAATAGAATAGAGACTTTGCCCTTTTATGGTTATGCTGAGCAAGTGGCGCATTTGTATAAAGGCATGGACTTAACAAAATGGATTTAAAAGGTAAGTGGCTGCAAAGGTCCCGCTGGTGGCTGATCTTTACAGTATCAGCGCTACCAGTGTCATTACTTGTTTACTCGGCAGTTAATCAGCAGCTTGGCGCTGACCCCGCGAAGGAAATAGTGTTGGAGCTGGGTACTTGGGCAATTAATTTCTTGTGGATAACCTTGGCAATTACTCCGGTACGCAAAATGTTTGGCTGGAATTGGTTGGCAAAATACCGAAGAATGATGGGGCTGTATAGTTTTGTATACGCCGCTTTGCATCTGTTGGCTTTTGCTACTTTTATGGTGGGTTGGAATTGGAAAATTCTGATTATTGAAATAACCGAGCGCCCTTATGCTATCGTCGGTTTTATCGCGTTGTTATTATTGTTACCGCTGGCAGTTACTTCGACCAAAGCCATGCAGCGCAGGCTAAAAAAACGTTGGTCAACATTACATAAGTTGGTATATCCGATTGCGCTTTTGTCTTTATTGCATATCATTTGGCAGATTAGATCGGACTTTTCAGAAGCGTTAACTTACGGGCTATTACTGTGTTTCTTACTAGGTTATCGCTTCTATCAAAGCCGTTTAAAATCAGCAAGCAGTGTAAAGCGCTCTGCTGGGGGGATTAAATTGAAGACCCAAACTAACTAGTATTGAGTCTGACAGGCTCCTTGATGTAGTTATTTGGAACGACCAAACGCCCATATCTAATAACGTGCATATAGCGAGAAAAACCTCGACGCTACGACCCCATTTCAGGATAAATATTAACTAAAAACGCATAGGCTGGGGATAATGACGATTGAAGAGAAAAGTAAAACTAAGCAAAAAGTAGGTTGGGCACAAATTTTCCTCAGCGTCTGTAGTGCTTTTTTTGGTGTGCAATCAGATAAAAATAGGCAGGCAGATTTTAGTTCGGGGAGCTTTTGGCCCTATCTTATTATAGGCTTAGTAGTGGTCGCTATTTTTATAATTAGTCTGCTTTTTGCTGTAAAGTTGATCTTATATTTAGCCTTGTGATTGTCTTAGTGTCGCAAATAAATAACTTTTAGGCTCGCTCTAGGGATATCTGACTAACTATCTCGTGTCTTCGAGCAAAAATAATTAGCAATAAATGCTAACCTTATTCACACATCAAATTCTCCTCCTCTCAATAACCATCACTAGTTTGAGAAATGCAACTGTTAATTGTTGGTTTTTTAAGCGATTCGGTTTCTAAAAATCGCAATATTTATTTTGATTTATCACATATTATCTGTCTATAATTTGTTCAATATCAATAATAAACATGAAGTCATGGAAATTCAGGCTCTATTAGTCTTATCCTAGCCCATGTAGTACTACTGAATAAAAATTATAACAGTAGATTTGACTTTGAAAGACTCGTTGCGCCGCTTTCTTTTTTATAAGAGGGAGACAGAGAGTGACAATGAACTTAATTTTATCAGCGAAAAATCTGAGCCGCATTTGCAGCTATGCAACGGTTTCGGTTTTGTTTTTCACTGTTCCAACCGTCTATGCCGATTGGCAACTCAATATGCGTGAGGGCGTGACTGAAATCAGTCGTGCTATTTACGATTTGCACATGGTCATCTTTTGGATTTGTGTGGCAATTGCCATTATAGTATTTGGCGTGATGTTGTATTCTGTCATTTATCATCGTAAATCCCGCGGTGCAAAAGCTCATAATTTTCATGAAAACCTCTATGTTGAAATCGCTTGGACAGTCATTCCTATGGTGATTTTAATCGGCATGGCGGTGCCTGCTACCGGCACGCTGATTAAAATGTACGATGCTAGAGAGTCCGACTTAGATATCCAAGTGACCGGTTATCAATGGAAATGGCGTTATCAGTATCTTGAATCCGGTGTCGATTTCTTCTCCAGTTTAACCACTCCTCAAGAACAGATTGTCGGTGATGCTGAAAAAACTGAAAACTACCTTCTTGAAGTAGACAACCCGATGGTTATACCCGTCGGTCTAAAAGTACGTTTTCTAATCACTGCCAATGACGTTATTCACTCTTGGTGGGTCCCTGACTTTGCGGTTAAAAAAGACGCTATTCCAGGGTTTATTAATGAGTCTTGGACTATCGTCGAAGAGCCTGGAATATACCGCGGGCAGTGTGCAGAACTCTGTGGAAAAGATCATGGCTTCATGCCTATTGTGGTAGAAGTTAAATCTAAGGCTGACTTTGATATTTGGGTCAGTGAGCAGTTGTTAGCACAAGCTGAAAAAGCTAAATCCGCTGAGAAACGCTGGAACTTAGATGAACTTATGGTGTTGGGCGAAGAGGTTTACACTAAATCTTGCGCTGCCTGCCATCAGGCATCTGGTGAGGGAATACCTGGTGTTTTTCCCGCTCTCAAGGGAAGCCTAATAGTGCAGGGAGACCCCGCGGCACATATCAATTTAGTGCTCAATGGAAAACCGGGAACGGCGATGCAAGCGTTCATCGATCAGTTGAGCGCTACCGAACTCGCCGCTGTTATTACCTACGAGCGCAATGCTTGGGGTGATTCACTCGGTGACATCATTTCCCCTAGCCAAATTGCAAAAATGAAGCAGTAGGAGTTTTAGATGAGCACAGGTACAGAGCAGCTAGTCGAGAGCGAATTGGATACTCAAGAAGCTCACGCGCACCACGGGCCTGCTAAAGGGATTAGCCGTTGGTTTCTTACCACTAACCATAAAGATATAGGCTCGATGTATCTGTGGTTTTCACTGGTGATGTTTATGACCGGTGGCTGTATGGCGCTGTTAATTCGAGCGGAGCTGTTTCAACCGGGATTACAGTTTTTAGAGCCAGCGTTTTTCAATCAAATGACCACTATGCACGGCTTGATAATGGTTTTTGGCGCCGTAATGCCGGCGTTTGTAGGGCTGGCCAACTGGATGATCCCGATGATGATTGGCGCGCCGGATATGGCGTTACCAAGGCTGAATAACTGGAGTTTCTGGATTTTACCTTTTGCCTTTAGCATTATGCTGATGACCTTATTTATGGAGGGAGGAGGGCCCAATTTTGGTTGGACTTTCTATGCTCCGCTGTCCACTACCTTTGCCCCACCGTCTGTGACTTATTTTATCTTCGCTGTACATATGATGGGAATAAGTTCAATCATGGGCGCTATCAATGTGATAGTAACTATTCTCAATATGCGCCCACCAGGCATGATTATGATGAAGTTGCCACTGTTTGTCTGGACTTGGCTAATCACCGCATTTTTGTTGATTTTAGTGATGCCAGTTTTAGCAGGTGTGGTCACTATGATGTTGATGGATATACATTTTGGCACTAGCTTCTTTAATGCGGCGGGTGGCGGTGATCCGGTTTTATTCCAGCATATTTTCTGGTTTTTTGGACACCCTGAAGTATATATCATGATCTTGCCGGCGTTTGGTATCGTCAGTGAAATTATTCCGACCTTTGCGCGCAAGAAGCTGTTTGGTTACAGCTCTATGGTGTATGCGACTTCCTCGATTGCCTTTTTGTCATTCATCGTCTGGGCGCATCACATGTTTACTGTGGGCATCCCGCTGATGGGTGAGCTGTTCTTCATGTTTGCCACAATGCTGATTGCGGTACCTACTGGAGTGAAGGTATTCAATTGGGTCGCCACTATGTTTAGGGGATCGATGACCTTTGAAACGCCAATGTTGTTTGCGATTGCCTTTGTGGTGTTATTTAGTATCGGTGGTTTTTCTGGATTAATGCTGGCGATTGCCCCGGCAGATTTTCAATACCACGATACCTATTTTGTGGTGGCGCATTTTCACTATGTGCTAGTGCCGGGCTCTATTTTCTCCATCATGGCGGGTGTTTATTACTGGTTGCCGAAATGGACAGGTAACTATTACGATGAAAAAATGGGCAGATTGCATTTTTGGCTAAGCTTTGTCGGTATCAATATTACTTTCTTTCCCATGCACTTCGTAGGCCTTGCAGGGATGCCACGGCGTGTACCTGATTATGCATTACAGTTTGCTGATTTTAATGCGGTCTCATCCGTGGGAGCCTTTCTGTTCGGCTTCTCACAATTGTTATTTATTTACAATGTTGTCTGTTGTATCCGCAAACGCAATCAAGCAACAGACAGAGTTTGGGAAGGAGCGCATGGCTTAGAGTGGAGTGTTCCTTCACCGGCGCCTTATCACACATTTACTAAACCGCCGAAAGTGGATTGAGGTCGAACATGGCGCCGAAAAGTCACAAGAAACTACTCACTCAGTTGCTATTGGGAACCGCGGCTATGTTTGGTTTTGGTTTTGCGCTGGTGCCTCTTTACGATGTGTTTTGTGATATCACCGGCATTAACGGCAAAGTTGATTTAACACCGGCTAAGTACTCATCGACTGAAACCTCTAACAGAGAAGTGAAAATACAATTTATCGCGGTTAATAATGAGTCTATGCCCTGGAGTTTTAAACCCACCCAAGCTTCACTGCGGGTTAAATTGGGTAAGACTTATCAAACCGCTTACTGGGCAAAGAACTTAACGGCGAATTACATGGTGGCACAAGCGGTGCCTTCAGTCGCACCTTCAGAGGCGGCGCAGTACTTACAAAAAGTCGATTGTTTTTGTTTTAATCGCCAGCCGCTTAACGCGGGTGAGCAACGAGAGATGGGGTTAGCGTTTAACGTTTTGGCTGGTATGCCTGAGCACATAAAAACGATTACCCTTTCTTATACTTTATTTGACATCACAGCTACGAGTGCCAAGGACGTTGCCAGTAACAATTAGTGGTAACGGCGCGTTAATTATCTTGAACTCTATGGGTGTCTTTCAAGAAGTATTACAAGGAGTAATCTAGATGCAAACTGAGTATCAAGAGTATTACGTACCCCATCAAAGTTATTATCCTATCGTGGCATCTGTGGCGCTATTTTGTTTAGCCTTCGGTGCGGGGTCGATAATGACTGCTGCTGAAAATGGTGGCGACTTTGGTATGATTTTATTATTTGTTGGGTTTTTGCTGTTATTTTTTATCATCATTAGTTGGTTTTCAACAGTCGCTGCCGAAAGCCGTCTCGGATTGTATTCACCGCAAATGGACAAGTCCTTTCGCTGGGGAATGGGTTGGTTCATCTCCTCTGAAGTGATGTTTTTTGCCGCTTTTTTTGGGGCGTTATTTTACATTAGAGTGCTGGCAGTCCCTTGGTTAGCTGGCGAGGGAGAAAAGGGCGTATCACATTTGCTCTGGGAGGGCTTTGTCAATCAGTGGCCTTTAATGACTACCCCTGACCCAAGTTTATTTAAAGGGCCTGAACAGATAGTAGATCCCTGGCATATACCGCTGCTCAATACCATATTACTAATAAGCTCATCGCTAACTCTGACATTCTCGCACAAAGCGCTCAAACTCAATAACCGTACGGCGACCTCCCTTTGGCTAGCGTTAACCGTAGTGCTAGGTGCTACCTTTTTGTATTACCAAGTCATTGAGTATCACGAGGCCTATACCGAATTGGGTTTGACCTTGGCCTCTGGAGTCTATGGCTCTACCTTCTTTATTCTCACCGGCTTTCACGGTCTGCACGTCACCATTGGTACTATTATGCTGCTGTGTATTTTAGTGCGAGTGCTTGAGGGCGAGTTTAGTGGCGACAAGCACTTTGGTTTTGAAGCGGTTGCCTGGTACTGGCACTTTGTCGATGTGGTGTGGGTGGGGTTGTTTATTTTTGTCTATATTTTGTAGTACGACCAAAAAATTCTTATAGGCCGTGAGGAACTAAGTTTCCTGAATAAAAACCGTAAATGAGCACTAGTACTAAAGCGATTGTCAGTGCTACTCGCACAAACAACATGTTGACGGTTCTGTGACTGCTACTGTCATCTTTCATTAAAAAGAAAAAACTGTAAGCCAGTGATATGAGGATGGCGATAAAAAGGCCGAGAATTAAAAATTTCATAGCAATTACCGGGAACAAGATGACACTGAGTAAAGCGCAAAAATTCAGCTCTCGCAAGTTATTAGTACTCGGACTGGTTATTGCCCTAGTGCTGGTGATGTTGAAATTGGCCTTTTGGCAGTTGGACAGAGCCGCGCAGAAAGAGCAGTTACTCGAGCAGTGGAATAAAAGCCCGCAACTGCTCAGGGAACCGCTCAGTGATGTCGCTGAAAATGTTTTTCAAAAAGTAACAGTGGCGGGTAGTTTACGTGATCAGCGCTATTTTTTACTGGACAATAAAACCCGAAAAGGGCGAGTTGGTTATGAAGTATTGGCCCCTTTTAAATACCAGCAGCATTGGTTGATAGTCAATTTAGGTTGGGTTGCAGGTAGTGTTGATCGCAAAGTTTTACCGCAATTAATATTACCTGAAGAACCAGTACAACTAACCGGCTGGTTAAAAAAAGTTGAGAGTGCTTTTAAGCTTAAAGATGATCAATGGCAGCAGAGTTGGCCGGTGCGCATTCAGCAAGTTGATTTAAAAAAGATGCAACAGTCATTGGGCATCGAGCAATTAGGTAACTACATATTGCTGGTTGAAGATCCGCTGCTCGCTACTTTTATCACCGCTTGGCGGCCAGTGAATATGAGTGTCGAAAAACATCAAGCCTATGCGTTGCAGTGGTTGTTGATGGCATTGGTTCTGAGTGGATTAACTTTTAGGTTTATATACAAACAAAGGCTTGAAATGAGGGCAACAACTTATGAGCAGTAACAGTAATAAATTGACTCTTTGGCTTATATTGCTGGTGGCAGTCGTTCCGGTCATCGCCGCTTTCTTTATGTATTACTCCGGTTTGCTAGCCCCCTCTGATCAAGTTAATGAAGGAGAGTTGATACAGAGCCAAACATTAGAGCAATGGCAGTTAAAAAACGGTAATAGTGATTGGCAGCAAACAGCCCAGTGGCAAATATTGCACACTCAGCCTTTACCTTGTGATAGCCAAACTTGTTCGAGTTGGAGTGAAGCGCTGCCTCAGGTGATCAAATTGCTTGGTAAAGACAGTGGCCGTGTGGTGTTGTTTCAAGTAGGTAATGAAGCAGAAATGCTGCAAACCAGTATGTTGTCTAAGCTAGGGGAGGCGGTTTGGATTGCCGATCCACTGGGAAATGTGGTGATGCGTTACTCACCTGATTTATCCCCTAAACAGCTACTAAAAGATCTTAAAAAATTATTGAAAATATCCGGGATAGGCTAATGCAGGTAATACTGTTAGGTGCCGAGTATAAAAAAAGTGAATACATGCGTCGCTGGGCGTTCACTTTAGTCAATAGTGCCATTGTATTGGTGTTACTCGTAGTTTTAATGGGTGGTTGGACGAGAATAAATGATGCGGGATTAAGTTGTCCTGACTGGCCTGGATGTTTCGGGCAAATTAGTGTGCCAAACAGTGTAGAGCAACTTGATAGCGCGGCAAAATTATATCCACACATCATAGTAGAGGCGCACAAAAGTTGGTTGGAAATGATTCATCGCTATTTGGCAGGGACCTTAAGTCTGTTGATCCTCGCATTGGCGGTTATTGCCGCTATATTGCGCAATACAACAAATTATCCGGTCAAATTAAGTTTTTTGCTGTTGGTGCTAGTAGGTTTTCAAGCGGCGCTTGGCATGTGGACTGTTACTTTGAAATTATTACCGATAGTAGTAACAGCTCACTTGTTTTTTGGTCTACTCACCACCGTTTTGTTATTGGTATTGCGTGACAGTATTCAGAGTATAGATAAGCAGAGCAGGCCGTGGGCTAGAGAAAATTATGCAGTTCTAGTGGGGTTAATACTTCTATTTGTCCAAGTGGTACTCGGAGGTTGGACTAGTAGCAACTATGCTGGTTGGGGCTGTAGTGATTGGTTGGCCTGTAATCCTGGCACAGAAGTGAGCTATAGTTTTTCTAGCGCTTTCTCTATTCAGTTGGATTATGGCTATTCCCATCAGGGAGGCTCTTTAGCACTGGCAGAGAGAGGGGCAATTCAGATAATTCATCGCATAGGCGCATTGGCGGTAGTGGCTTACTTTTTTTGGTTGTATTTCGTCATCGCTAAAACTCAAGTTTGGTCGCAACAATGTGCAGTATTACTGGGCTTAACAGTCATGCAAATAGTAGTAGGCCTGATGAATATCGCCTGGGCAATACCTTCACACCTAGCGATGGCTCACCATTTATTAGCGGTATTGATGTTGATCTATACCACCCGACTATTATCAACCAGTTTAACCGCAGCCGAGGATTCCTAAATGATAAGACCTCCAGCAACAATAAAACCTTTTACGACGCAGACTAAAATCGCCGATTACCTAGCGCTGTGCAAACTGAAAGTAGTGGCAGTGATGTTAATTACATCCTTGGTGGGAATGCTATTGGCAAGTGATAGTTTTCCCTCTCTTTGGACTGTGGCTATTGGATTGACAGGTATTGCCTTAGTAACTAGTGCCGGTGCCGCTATTAACCATGTCATGGATGAAAAAATAGACAGCGCGATGCAGAGAACAAAAATGCGGCCGTTGCCCCAAGGTAAAGTATCCGCCACACAAGCTATGTTGTTTGCACTTATCATTGGCGCTACAGGCATATACCTACTCGGGGCTTATATTAATGCAATAACCGCGTGGCTAACCATGTTCTCGCTAATAGGCTACGCTTTTATATATACGGTCTGGTTAAAAAGGGCGACACCGCAAAATATAGTGGTTGGTGGTTTGGCGGGAGCGGCACCACCACTACTTGGCTGGACTGCGGTTAGCGGCGAAATAACTTCAGACAGTTTATTACTGGTACTTATTATATTTGCCTGGACGCCTCCGCATTTTTGGGCGCTGTGTTTAGCGAGAAAAAAAGACTACGCAAAGGCAGATATTCCGATGCTACCAATTACGCATGGCGATCGTTATACAAAACTACACATAGTGTTGTATAGCGTGTTGTTGGTACTGACCACGGTATTACCATTTTTAACCCAGATGTCCGGTGTGGTTTATTTAGCACTGGTGACACTGCTCAATATTCGGTTTTTACAATGGGCTGTTAGAGTATATTGCGATGTACAAAACAGCCAGATGGCGATGTTTAAGTACAGTATCAAATATGTGATGCTGTTGTTCTTAGCATTGTTGATTGATCACTATGCCAGTTTGTTTATAGGTTAAAGAGTTACTTATAGATAGCTGGATGAAGTTGTAGTGAACAAAACCCTATTGTGCGCTACATGTTTTAAACAAGGAGAAATACTATGTTTATAAACCATATGGTAGGTATGTTTTATCACCCTAAAGAAGAGTGGGGAACAATCCATGAAGAGAGATACAGTGTCTTACATATATTTTTAATGCAAATTAGCATACTTTCATTAATACCTGCAGTGAGTATGTATATAGGTACAACACAGGTTGGTTGGACGTTAACTGGGGCCACCTATATAAAACTGGCGACATCCAGTGCAATACCGGCGGCGATCGCTTCATATTTTGCCTGTTGGGCAGCAGTAGCATTTATAGCTTATTCCATCCACTGGATGGAAAAGACCTACGGTGGGCATGTCGCGATGAATGAGTGTCTTATCTTAACCACATTCACAGCAACTCCTTTATTCTTGTCGGGTCTATCGGCACTCTATCCAATGTTATGGTTTAACGTTTCTGTAGGATTGGCGGCATTATTATATTCAGTATATCTATTGTTTATTGGTGTCCCTGTCATTATGGAAATACCGGAAGATCGAGCATTCTTCTTTTCTGCCTCAATCTTGACGGTAGGATTATGCACAATGGTCGGTATGTTAGTTGCCTGTGTCATACTTTGGGATACGGTAGTGCCGTTAAACTATATCTCTCTGTAGTTCGGCAAATGTAACAGGAAAGGTGTAAGCCAACAGCCAGTGTCAACACTGGCTTTTTTATGTACAGGATGTACGGTATAGCCCGGTGGCATGGATGCCAAAGAGGGCATATGTACAGGATCTACGGTATAGCCCGGTGGCATGACAGGATTTTGTTCCCGACAAATCCTAAGTACCTGTGTTCATGCAGGCAATGCCAAAGAGGGCATATGTTTAGGGCGGACGTTATATCGTGATGACGTAGGTGGTAATGGACAATTTGTGACCCAAAAAAGCTCAAAACAGATTGATAAACAACCACTTTTGAATAACTCGAATTATATTGAATATATTCGTTGACACAATTTCAAATCTGTATAGAATGCGCCTCCACAGACAAGGCAGCAAGCGAG
>JABSRB010000002.1 GCA_013215375.1 Oceanospirillaceae bacterium
AAAATATGAGCCGAAAGGTTTATGGCCACAGGCCAAAATACCGAAAGGCTAATCATTTTTCAGCGTAGCTGAAAATATGAGGCGACAGATTTTTGACCAGAGGTCAAAATATCGAAAGCCATCAAACTCCTCCTATACTTCAAACTCTAAACATATATTGTTACCTGACGAGAAATTCCTTCGCTATTTACTCATCTCCGTAATTCCAAAAGAATATGTTCTTGTGCTCACAGCTCACAGCTAATTTTAGCCCCTCTCCTTCAGCGGAAAATATATATCCGTAATCAAATCACACTCATCCACTTCAAACATCAAATTTATATAGTCAAAAAAGCAGGGATAATCACGTACCTCCTCATCACTTTCAGGCAACCACTGCCGACAAAAATAATAAATACTTTGATCTAACTGCGCATGGCTACCTATGTGCCGAATTACAGCACATCGCCCCCCGGGGATTTCTCCCAATTTAACACCGTAGTCATTTGCAGGCACATCACCATTAATTGACCCACAGACATCCCATCTAAATTCTTCAGGTACTGTCGTTTTTGGGTCGCTATAGGCTATGCCAAAGGTTTTACTGCTCTTAACCGGTGACAGCCCAGTCTCTTTTCGCCAATTAATAAACTTCCCTGCCGTCTCTAATACTTTCTCTGCGGGGCCTAAGTGCTCAAGCAATGCTACTTTGGTCGCTGCAAAATCTACAATTTTCACTTCCATATTAACTTCTCCTACAGGATTTAAACGATATTCAAAACAACTCTTCCAATGCTGCCAATCTGGCTGTGCTCTGAAACTGGAAGGCGATTGTAAAAAGGTTCGTTTATAAGCTCTGGAAAAGGCTTCTGAGCTTTCAAACCCCGCTTCAAATGCTATGTCGATAATGCGTTTTTCTCTTTGAAAAGCGAGTCGGAATGACGCTCTTTTGAGGCGCGCCAGCAATACAAACTTCGCAAGGCTCATGCCTATTTGCGCAGAGAACATACGATGAAAATGATACTTTGAAAGTGCTGCCACTTCGCAAATATTATCGAGCGCTAATTCTTCATCGAGGTTGTGATTGATGTATTCACAAACTCGCGAAATTCGCTCTGCACTATTATTAGCCAACCTTTGATTCCTTTATCTGTTATCAATATGTCTATCATGCACTTGTTAGATTAAGCCGTCCTGATCAAAATTGCGCAGTTTAATCTTTGTATCACTTTGTTTTCGCTTACTCTTACCCTAGCTATTACCCTTTAACCCCTTTGTAACCTGCTAACCATTATGATGATGAAGAGCGAATCAATCTTACAATCTCGATAAAGAGGAGAAGGATATGGAAATTGGTACAACGAGCGCTTCTATTTCAGCTTTTAGCCCAAGTAATATGGATAAAATGCAGGAGCAGATGCAACAGCAAATACAGTCAAAAGTAGACAGTGGTGAAGTCAGCGCTGCTGATATCCAAAACAAGCTACAACAGCGCTTTGGCGATGGTCTTAATGTCGCTTTTTCCGAAGATGGTACTATTGACTACGATAAACTAGGTGAGACGATCCAAACAGCGATGAAGGAAAAAATGTCGAGCATGATGCCTCCTGCCATGTCACAGCTGAATAGTGGTGGTGGCGAAGCTGAAGAATTCGACGCTTTCGGTACTTTAATGGACATGCTCAGCCAATACGATGACGAGCAAGATAACGAAAGCAGCAACGGGACGCTGTTGAATTTAAGCGCTTAATGCTTGCCTACCTGCTGCCAGCAAGTTGTTTGAAGAAGTAACTTGCTGTTTTAAATTAAAAACACAATTTTATGGGATTATGCCTTATGATGCAGACCCGTCATTTAACACAGCCTTGAGGCTTATCCTCAACTCATCATGCAAATATTAGTTATTGAAGACAACCTTGATTTAGCCGCCACGCTGCTTGATCTGCTACAGCTCAATCAGTACCAGTGCGATCATGCTATGTCTGCTCACCGTGCTCAGCAACTGCTTAAACTACATTCTTTTAATCTGATCATCTTAGACCTAATGTTACCGGACATGGACGGTTTAAAACTCTGCGAACGGCTGCGACAACAAGGTATTGATACTCCTATACTGATGCTCACAGCCAGAGAGACTCTGCAAGATACACTTGATGGTTTTGCAGCGGGTGCCGATGACTACCTCACCAAACCTTTTCAAAATACGGAGTTTTTGGCCAGAGTTAGAGCGTTGAGCAAACGCCGCAGCGGTTTAGCTCGACACTTAGAAGTGGCTGATTTAGTGATGAATCTCGACGCTAAACAGACCCTGCGGGGCACAAATAAAGTAGAACTCTCCCCTACCAGTTGGAAGTTACTGGAAGCATTAATGCGTGCGAGTCCAAATGTGCTCTCAAAACGTCTATTAGAACAACAAGTATGGGGGGAAGATGTCCCCGATAGTAATAGTTTGAAAGTGCACTTACACAGACTACGCAAGCTTGTTGACACTCAGGGAATCCCCCCTTTGATACATACTATTAAAGGGCACGGCTATTGCCTGCGAAGCGAATGAAAACACCAAGTCTAAAAAGGCGGCTTTACTACTATTTAATCGGTATTGTAACTGTGCTTACCCTAGCCTTTTTCGGTGTCAGTGAATTCTATCGTCTCACTTTAATGAGACAAATTATCTTAGAGCGAATCATCCCCAAATTAGCCAAGCAATACGCTCAAGCCTATATAGCAGCTCCAGATAGGCCTCTGCCTGAGTTATTCAACATTCAGTCGTCTGATAACATCCACGATCTGCCGCTGGATTTACAGTTGAAAATTAATAACAGCTGGAGTGATAGCAATGTTGTCTATTCACAACCTAGCAACCGTTTCCCTTTTTTGCCCTACTTTTATATTAAGAAACCCTTAGATGATGGTAAGTCACTCTATCTACATGGTGCCTGGCAAGTGGAAAAAAACATCTTACCAAAAAACTTCCCGCGTCCTTTATTTATTAGCTTTGCCATCGTCGCTATGACGATTTTATTGTTTTCATTGATGCTCATTCTAGTATTCAATAAATTTTCTCGCCCTATTAAAATATTACTAGAGTGGACCGGAAAATTAGATATTAACGACCACAACATAACGGTGTTGCCTACTAAAGACTTTCGCTACCGCGAACTCAACGATTTAGCCAATGTGATTAGTCAAAGTTTGCATACTGCACAAAAATCATTGGCGAGGGAGCAATTATTTTTACGCCATGCCAGCCACGAATTGCGCACACCTATCACTGTCATTAGCAGTAACTTAGAAATGCTACAACAAAACAATTCCGGTGCTGACCCATTTAATGATCAATTAATGCAACGTATGTCGCGCTCTATTGAGTCAATAAATCAGTTAATTGAGACTCTGCTATGGGTGGATAGAGACACAAGTCTGCATTGCACTATTAAAAACATCGACCTAGCCGCCCTTATCCATGAGCAAATTGATGCGAATCGGCACTTGATGGATTATAGACAAGTATCCTTAGAGCTACAGCTAGAACCGAGCCTGCATTGTTTACCGGTCACCGCGTTACGTATTGTACTGGCTAATTTAATTCGCAACGCTATGCAACATACTTACCGAGGCAAGATAAGCATCTGCTGTGCTCAAGGCTGGGTACGTATTATCAATATTAATGACTCTGATAACCGCCCCGATCAGAATTTTCACACGGATAGCTTTGGGCTGGGCTTATCTCTCGCTGAAAAAATCAGCCTGCACAGTGGCTGGCAACTCGAACAACAGGTACTAACCGCTGGCCGCGATATCCGTTTAATCATTACCAGTACAAAAACATAAATGCCATTTCCTTGCTCAAGCTAGCACTTTTAGCTTTCTAGTTCCTAGCTACAAACTTTTGACCAACGACCATCAACCAACGATTTTTATTCTCTTTATCAAATAACTGTAAAAATAAACAGTATTTTATTTAACCTTTCTCTATAATGTCCATTGGCATTTTTTATAGCTGGTATGGTTTAGATTTTTAGCGGTATCACCAGTTTAGTTTCACCTATCTCGGAGAGAACATGGATAAGATTATCGTCCGCGGCGCACGTACCCACAATTTAAAGAATATAGATATTGAAATACCCCGTGACAAGCTAGTGGTAATCACCGGCCTCTCCGGCTCGGGTAAGTCTTCGCTGGCATTTGATACTTTGTATGCAGAAGGCCAGAGACGTTATGTTGAGTCTCTTTCAACCTATGCCCGCCAGTTCCTCTCCATGATGGAAAAGCCCGATATAGATCATATTGAAGGTCTGTCTCCAGCTATTTCTATTGAGCAAAAATCCACATCGCACAACCCGCGCTCAACCGTCGGCACCATCACCGAGATCTACGATTATTTAAGATTATTGTATGCCCGCGCCGGCGAACCACGCTGCCCAGATCACGACTTACCACTGGCGGCACAAACAGTCAGCCAGATGGTTGATCAGGTCCTTGCACTCCCTGAGGGCTCTAAATTGATGTTGCTGGCCCCAGTAGTGCAAGACCGCAAAGGTGAGCACTTACATACCCTGGCAGAGATGCGTAGCCAAGGTTTTGTCCGCGCCAGAATCGATGGCATTGTGGTTGATTTAGACAGCACCCCCGAGCTAGATAAAAAGAAAAAACATTCTATCGATATAGTCGTAGATAGATTCAAAGTTCGCGAGGATTTGCAAATTCGTCTCGCAGAATCATTCGAAACAGCACTGCGTTTGACCGATGGGATAGCACGTATTTCTTACATGGACGATGATGGTGAAGAGATTATTTTCTCCTCTCGTTTTGCCTGTCCTCAATGTGGTCATAGTATTCAAGAGCTAGAACCTCGCCTGTTCTCGTTCAACAATCCCCACGGCGCTTGCTCAAGTTGTGATGGACTCGGCAACAAGCAGTTTTTTGATCCCAACAAGGTCGTGCAAGACAGCTCTCTGACTTTATCAGAGGGCGCTATACGAGGTTGGGATAGACGTACTCTCTACTATTTCCAGCAATTAAAAGCACTGGCGGCACACTATAAATTTGATATAGACACGCCTTTCGCCAAGCTAGACAAAAAACATCAGAAATTAATATTGTCTGGCACCGGTAATGAAGACATTGCCTTTAAGTATGTAAACGACCGCGGTGATGCCATTGAGCGCATGCATCCATTTGAAGGTGTATTAAATAATTTAGAGCGACGTTATCGCGAAACCGAATCGGATATGGTACGTGAAGATTTAGCCAAATATCTGAATTTACAATCCTGTCCTTCTTGTAACGGTTCCCGATTGCGTCGCGATGCCAGACATGTCTTTATTGATGGTAAGAATTTACCGGAAATAGTGTTAATGCCTATCGGCGTTAGCCAAGACTATTTTGAGCAGCTGGTACTGCCTGGTAAACAGGGGCAAATAGCGGAAAAAATCATTAGCGAAATAAAACTACGTTTGTCATTTTTGGTCAATGTCGGGCTCGATTATCTCTCTCTTGACCGCAAAGCGGATACTTTATCAGGTGGTGAAGCACAGCGTATTCGCCTTGCTAGCCAAATTGGCGCCGGCTTAGTCGGGGTGATGTATATTCTAGATGAACCCTCTATCGGGCTACATCAACGCGATAACGCGAGGCTTTTAAAAACGCTGACGCACTTAAGAGACATTGGCAATACCGTCATTATTGTTGAACACGATGAAGACGCTATTCGCCAAGCTGACTGGGTGATTGATATTGGACCAGGTGCTGGGATACATGGTGGTGAAATTATTTCTGCGGGTACTCCAGAGCACGTTATCAACGATCCTAAATCGCTGACTGGTCAATACCTCTCTGGCAAGCGTTGCATAGCTATTCCTGAAATTCGCAAGCAAGCGGACACCAGCAAAACTCTTACCATCAAAGGAGCGACCGGTAACAACCTTAAAAATGTCACTTTAGAAATACCCTTTGGAATTTTAACTTGTGTGACTGGCGTATCCGGTTCAGGTAAATCAACATTAATAAACAATACCCTCTACCCACTGGCGGCAACAGAACTAAACCGCGCCACCACATTAGATGCAGCACCTTATAAGTCCATCGATGGTTTACAGCACTTTGATAAAGTGATCGATATCAACCAGAGCCCAATCGGTCGCACCCCAAGATCCAACCCCGCTACCTATACCGGTATCTTTACCACTGTTCGTGAGTTATTAGCGGGTACACAAGAGGCCAGATCTAGGGGTTATAAAGCGGGTCGATTTAGTTTTAACGTTAAAGGCGGCCGCTGCGAAGCTTGCCAGGGCGATGGTGTTATTAAAGTTGAGATGCATTTCCTTGCGGATATTTATGTCCCTTGCGACGTCTGTAAGAGCAAACGCTATAACCGTGAGACGCTTGAGATTAACTACAAAGGCAAGAATATTCATCAAATTTTAGAGCTTACAGTAGAAGAGGCTAGAGAGTTTTTTGATGCCATCCCGGCGCTAGTGCGCAGGCTTCAAACCTTAGTTGACGTAGGTCTTACCTATATTAAACTGGGACAAGCGGCGACTACCTTATCAGGTGGTGAAGCGCAGCGGGTTAAACTCGCTAAAGAGCTTTCTAAAAGAGACACAGGCAAGACTTTGTACATTCTGGACGAGCCTACTACCGGTTTGCACTTCCACGATATAGAGCAGCTATTGCGGGTAATGACCAGACTGCGAGACCACGGTAATACTATTGTGATCATTGAACATAACTTGGATGTGATAAAAACCGCAGACTGGGTGATCGACTTAGGTCCTGAAGGTGGAATAGGTGGTGGTATGATCATCGGCACCGGTACACCTGAAGAGCTGGCTGAAAATCCAGCGTCACACACCGGATACTTCCTCAAGGAAATGCTAGCGAAGAATAAATAATAATTGTTTGTATCACTGTACTTCTCAACTTTAAAAGAGAGAGGTACAGTTTCTTTAATTAATCTAGCCAACGCCTGACGATTTTTTGGTATTCTCCACTTTCATGAATCACCCGCAACTGCGCCCATATTTCTTTTGAAACAGCTTCTAGTTCAGGATATGTGGATCCTTTGACGAAGGAAATTGAGTAACCTTTGTTAAATAATACCTTAGGATAAGCCACTAAACCTTTAGCAGCCAAATACATTTTCTCATTGCTCTTCAATTTGTTAATTTCATATAAACCGATAGATTTATCGGAAAGTACCACTTTCACCCTGTGCCTAGCTAATAATCCGATGCATTCCTCTGTGCTGTTGGCTCCGACTACTAGCGGGTGATAATTTCGATTATCTGGCTGATAGCTGATTCGTTCAGAGAGCTGTTCATTACCTTGATAAGGGAAGTTCTGCCAAAAACTAGCATCGTATGAATAACCGTTCACCACACATACTTTTAATTTATCTGCCAATATATCTTGATAGCTACCGCTGTAGTTCTGTTGATAATGACTGTGAGTAAAAAACACATAATGAGATGTCCAGAGATCGGTACCAATGGGAGGAAAGAGCAGATACTGTTCACGTTGCTCTTTTCTAGAGGAGGAGATGACTGCATCGCCATCGGCTCGTTTGACACTTCTCCACGCCCTTGACCATGGTTGGTGTTTATAACTAAATTGTATATCTAATCTTTCACCGACAAGACTTAGCAGATCGATATTGATTCCTTTTACTTGCCCATTTTCACTGTATTGCCAAGGAGGAAAAGGGTGGGAAATAACCACGAGCTCCTTTGCTGTTAACAACCCAGCGTAGAATAAAGTGAATACAACAGTAAATTTAAACAGATTCATCTGCAATCCTTGCACGTAATTATGAATACCCAACTGGATTGTTCAATAATACACCAAGCGGTCAAATGATCGAAGCTAACACAATGTAATTGTTAATAACGCAATGAATAATTACGCTATCTAAAGCGTGAATATTGCTGAGTACCTTAGAACTCTAATAAATATCTTGATGCCTAAAGTACCAGGCTAAATTTCCCAGCCCACCTTATCCACAAACAAATACTATAAAAATGAAAATCTGTGCATAAAACAGGATATACAATACTCTGTCACTAACTTAAACCGGCAATAGGCTACCAAACTATTAGCATTAATTGTTGGTTATAAATTAAAGCCAAAAAAAACCCGACTATAAAGTCGGGTTTTTTATATATTAAGAAACATAGATATTATCTATATTATCTCAATATTTGTACTGAATTAAATTCAGTCCATTATGTAGTGACTAGTCTTCCGACTCTTCGCTAATCGGGCGACCGATTAGTTCTACATATGCCATAGGCGCGTTATCACCAGGACGGCTTCCACATTTGATAATGCGGATGTATCCACCAGGACGATCCGTAAAACGGGGACCTAGGTTAGTGAAAAGTTTACCTACTGCTTCTTTGCTACGAGTACGGTCAAAAGCTAAACGACGGTTTGCAACCGTATCAACTTTAGACAACGTAATTAGCGGCTCAGCAACGCTGCGAAGTTCTTTCGCCTTAGGCAATGTTGTACGAATCAACTCGTGTTCGAACAAAGAAATTGCTAAGTTTTTGAGCATCGCCTTACGGTGGGCACTATCACGGTTTAAGTGACGGCCAGATTTACGATGACGCATGTTAAAATCCTTACAAACTTGATTATTAAACTAGCTTCTTAAGAAGCCAGTCTATCATCATTCTTCAGGCTAGCCGGAGGCCAGTTCTCAAGACGCATATTAAGTGATAGCCCTTTCGAAGCTAAAACGTCTTTGATCTCTGTCAACGACTTTTTACCTAAGTTTGGAGTCTTAAGCAACTCAACTTCAGTACGCTGGATCAGATCACCAATATAGTAGATCTGCTCAGCCTTCAAGCAGTTTGCAGAACGAACTGTTAATTCCAGGTCGTCTACAGGACGAAGTAGAACCGGATCAATCTCTGGCTCCTTAGCTTCTTCCTTAGCTTGATCAGCAGCGTCTTCAAGATCTACGAAGACTGCTAACTGGTGCTGTAAGATGGTTGCTGCGCGACGGATGCACTCTTCCGGGTCGATCGTGCCGTTAGATTCGATATCAATGATAAGCTTATCTAAATCGGTACGTTGTTCAACACGGGCGCTCTCTGCTACATAAGAAACACGGCGGACCGGACTATAAGAGGCGTCTAACTGTAGACGGCCAATAGCACGAGTTTCATCGTCTTCGCTAACGCGAGCAGCAGCGGGAACATAACCACGACCACTAGTGATCTTTAACTTCATGTTAAGGCTTGCACCGTGATTCAAGTGCGCAATGATGTGATCGGGATTAGCGATCTCAACATCTTGATTCACTTGAATATCAGCTGCAGTCACAACACCTGACTCTGTCTTAGACAAAGTAACAGTTGCCTCTTCACCATTGTGAAGAAGTACCGCAACACCTTTAAGGTTCAATAAGATCTCAATGACATCTTCCTGAACGCCTTCTAGTGCACTGTACTCGTGTAATACACCTTCTATCTCTACTTCTGTGATGGCTGCGCCAGGCATAGAAGAGAGTAAGATACGACGTAGCGCATTACCTAGTGTGTGACCAAAGCCACGCTCAAGTGGCTCGAGAGTCACCTTAGCACGTGTATTGCTTATTTCTTTAACGTCGATATGACGTGGACTTAGAAACTCGTTTACAGAACGCTGCATAGTTGCTCCAATCAAGAGTTCATGAATTACTTAGAGTAAAGCTCGACAATCAGCTGCTCATTGATGTCAGCTGAAAGTTCTGCACGTTCAGGAAGTGCTTTAAAAGTACCTTCCATCTTAGTTGCATCAACTTCTAACCATTCAACAACGGTACGCTGAGAAGCCAAATTAAGTGCGTTTTTGATGCGCAATTGATTCTTAGCTTTTTCACGAACTGCTACTACATCACCTGCAGCTACTTGGAAAGAGGCAACATTTACCACTTGTCCATTAACTGTTACAGAGCGATGTGAAACGATCTGACGTGCTTCGGCGCGTGTGCTACCAAAACCCATACGATAAACTACGTTATCCAAACGACCTTCTAAAAGCTTCAACAAGTTTTCACCTGTAGAACCATTTAAAGAAGCAGCTTTTTTATAGTAGTTGCGGAACTGACGTTCCAATACACCGTAAATACGACGTACTTTTTGTTTTTCACGAAGCTGTAGACCGTAGTCGGACAGACGTCCTCGACGAGCACCGTGTACACCAGGAACAGCATCTGCTTTGCATTTGCTTTCTAGTGAACGGACACCGCTCTTGAGGAATAAATCTGTACCTTCACGGCGTGACAGCTTGCACGTTGGTCCAAGATATCTAGCCATTATTTCGACTCCAGTTTAAACACGACGTTTCTTCGGTGGACGACAACCATTGTGTGGTATCGGCGTCACGTCAGTGATGTTTGTTATTTTGTAGCCGCATCCATTCAGTGCACGTACTGCGGATTCACGACCAGGGCCTGGGCCCTTAACCAATACATCTAGGTTTTTCAAACCAAATTCAAGGGCTGCATTACCCGCACGTTCAGCAGCAACCTGTGCAGCGAACGGAGTACTCTTTCGAGAACCACGGAATCCAGAGCCACCAGAGGTAGCCCAAGCTAATGCATTACCTTGACGATCAGTAATGGTAATTATTGTGTTGTTAAAAGAAGCGTGGATGTGCGCAAGGCCATCCACCACATTCTTTTTAACTTTTTTCTTCGTGCTTTTGCCTGGCTTAGCCATAATTGGTAATTCCTAGCTTACACTTATTTACGAATTGGTTTACGTGGACCCTTACGCGTACGCGCATTGGTTTTACTTCTTTGTCCACGAACCGGCAGATTACGACGGTGACGGATTCCACGGTAGCTACCAAGGTCCATAAGACGCTTGATATTCATAGAAACTTCACGGCGTAGATCGCCTTCAACTGTCAATTTGCCTATCTCACCGCGCACTAGGTCGAGCTGCTCTTCGCTTAGCTCACCGATTTTAGTAGCTTCGGCAATACCGATTGCTGCTAAAACTTTCTTGGCGGTAGTACGGCCAACTCCAAAAACGTAAGTTAAGGAGATAACCGCGTGCTTATTGTCAGGAATATTGACGCCTGCTATACGGGCCATTCAACTTACTCCATCTTAAATGCTTGGCTTTGTGCCAAACAAATATACCTATATATTCATACAAGGCGGCGAATTATACGGCCTGAATAAAAAACATTCAAGCCCTATTACCGCCTGTATGGCTTAAATCAAGATTAAATTTAACCTTGACGCTGCTTGTGACGAGGTTCAACTTTGCAGATCACACGAACTGCGCCGTTACGTCTCACAATTTTGCAGTTACGGCAGATCTTTTTAACAGATGCACGTACCTTCATCATTCGCTCCTGGGGGCTATTAGCGCAGTAAACCTGCACCGCCACCTTTCAGATTCGATTTTTTCATCAGAGACTCATACTGGTGCGACATTAAATGTGACTGCACCTGAGCCATAAAGTCCATTACCACCACCACTACGATCAGCAGTGATGTACCGCCGAAGTAGAATGGGACGTTCCAGGCGACAACTAAGAACTGAGGCATCAGAGATACAGCAGT
Organism: Oceanospirillaceae bacterium; assembly: GCA_013215375.1. Lineage (GTDB taxonomy): Bacteria > Pseudomonadota > Gammaproteobacteria > Pseudomonadales > Balneatricaceae > Rs1. The sequence goes on from JABSRB010000002.1 coordinate 11,546, forward strand.
AATATAGGCGGCACCGAAAAGTGTTAGACGTCCCAACACAGTGTCGATGTAACGGGCTGACTGTTCACCTGGGCGAATCCCCGGGATGAAAGCCCCTGACTTCTTTAAGTTATCCGCTACTTCACGAGGATTAAACATAATCGCCGTATAGAAGAAGCAGAAAAACACGATAGCTATTGAAAAGAGCACTATATAAAGAGGCTGACCAGGTCCTAATGCCAAAGCGGCACTTTGAACAAAGTTTGCCCATGCTCCCTCTCCCTGACCGAACCACTGTCCGATAGAGGCGGGGAATAATAAGATACTCGATGCAAATATTGGCGGAATAACACCAGCCATATTAACTTTTAATGGCAGGTGAGACGATTGAGCTGCATATACCTGACGGCCTTGCTGTCGCTTCGCGTAATTTATGGTAATGCGGCGTTGGCCACGTTCCATAAATACCACAAAGGCGACGGTGGCAATAGCCAATATACCGATAGCTAACAGAGCGAGGATATTAAGATCGCCCTGTCTTGCAGATTCAAAAGATTGTCCGATAGCGCTTGGTAAGCCAGCTACGATACCCGCAAATATCAAAATAGAAATACCGTTACCGATACCACGTTCAGTCACTTGCTCGCCCAACCACATAAGGAAGACCGCGCCAGAAACTAATGTCACAACTGCGACAAAGTAGAAACTTGCACCGCTAGAGAACGATATGCCCTGCTGCGCTAGTCCCGCCGCCATCCCAAAGGATTGCAGTGTCGCAAGAACAACTGTGCCGTATCTAGTGTACTGACTGATTTTACGTCGACCTGCCTCACCTTCTTTCTTGAGTGCTTCTAAATGCGGGCTAACCACTGTCATCAACTGCATTATGATAGATGCAGAGATGTAGGGCATAATGCCTAACGCCAGAATACTCATACGTTCTAAGGCGCCGCCTGAGAACATATTAAAGAGGGACAGAATCGTACCTTGATTTTGATCAAACAAAGCAGCTAAACGGTCAGGATTGATACCGGGCACAGGAATATGTGCACCGATACGATAAACCACGATCGCTATTAAAACGAACCAGAGTCTAGCCCAAAGCTCGCTTAAGCCGTTTTGTTTTGTTGGTGTCGCACCTTTTTTAGCCATTTACGCCTCGAATTTACCGCCAGCAGCTTCGATTGCAGCCAATGCGCCTTTGGTCACTTTAAGACCTTTAACGTTGACTGCCTTATTAATCTCACCAGAGAGAATAATTCGAACTACTTTGATTTCGTGACCGATTAAATCTGCAGCCTTAAGAGCTGCTAAATCGACAACGTCCGCCTGAACTTTAGCAAGTTCGTTCAAACGAATTTCAGCTACATAACGAGCTTTACGTGATGTAAAACCAAATTTTGGCAGACGCTGCTGCAATGGCATTTGACCGCCTTCAAAACCAGGTCTTACCTTGCCGCCTGAGCGACTCTTTTGACCTTTGTGACCACGTCCAGCAGTTTTGCCTAAGCCTGAACCGATACCGCGACCTACACGCTTACGGACTGGGTTAGAGCCTTCAGCAGGGCTAAGTGTATTTAAATGCATAACTATCCCCTTAGTCTTCTACTTTAAGCAAGTAGTGGACCTTGTTGATCATACCGCGAACAGAAGGAGTATCTTCTACTTCAACGGTATGGCCGATACGACGTAAACCCAAACCTTTCACACAAAGCTTGTGCTTAGGAAGAGTACCAATTGGGCTACGAGTAAGCGTAACTTTTACAGTATTAGCCATTTCTTAGTTCCCCAAAATTTCGTCGACAGTCAAACCGCGCTTGGCAGCAACGTCTGACGGTGAGCGCATTTGCTTCAAACCGTTAACAGTTGCACGTACTACGTTTACTGGGTTTGTAGACCCGTAACACTTAGCTAGTACGTTGTGAACACCTGCAATTTCAAGAACTGCACGCATTGCACCACCGGCGATTACACCAGTACCTGCAGAAGCTGGCTGCATGTATACCTTAGAGGCACCATGGCGAGCTTTGATTGGATACTGTAACGTGTCACCATTTAATTCAACACGGATCATGTTGCGACGTGCCGCTTCCATTGCCTTTTGAATAGCAACTGGAACTTCACGTGCTTTACCACGTCCGAAACCTACGCGACCTTTACCGTCGCCAACTACAGTTAGTGCTGTAAAACCGAAAATACGTCCACCTTTTACTACTTTGGCAACGCGGTTTACTTGAACTAATTTTTCCTGTAGTTCACCATCTTTTTGTTCGTGATTAGCCATTTTAAGACCCCTTTAGAATTCCAGGCCGCCTTCACGGGCTGCATCAGCTAAAGCTTTTACACGGCCGTGGAATTTAAATCCAGAGCGGTCAAAAGCCACCTTTGTGACACCTGCTTCTTTAGCACGTTCAGCAATCAGAGAACCAACTTTTTGCGCCGCATCGACGTTTCCAGTTGCTTCAGCACGCATATCTTTTTCTACTGTAGACGCTGAAGCCAAAATTTGGCTACCGTCTGCAGAGATGATTTGTGCGTAGATGTGACGCGGTGTACGATTAACGGTTAGACGCATGGCACCTAATTCGCGCATTTTTGTGCGTGAACGTAGCGAGCGACGAACACGAGATACTTTTTTTGCGTTCATATACCTAGTCCTACCTACTTCTTCTTAGCTTCTTTACGACGTACATGCTCATCCGCATAGCGAACACCCTTGCCCTTATAAGGCTCTGGTGGACGATAAGCGCGAACTTCTGCAGCCACTTGGCCAACCAACTGCTTGTCAGCACCACTGATAACGATCGTGGTCTGATTAGGCGTTTCAGCTGTAATTCCCTCAGGTAACTCATGCTCTACAGGATGAGAAAAACCTAGGGTCAGACTGATGACTTTACCTTTAGCTGTGGCACGATAACCAACACCTTGTAATAACAAAGTCTTAGAAAAACCTTCGTGCACACCAACAACCATGTTGTTGATAAGCGAGCGAGCAGTTCCTGACATTGCACGAGACATTTTAGAGCCGTCGCGTGCACTTACTTGTACTTGTCCGTCTTCGTTAGCAATAGATACAGATGTGTGCATATCCATTGACAAAGTGCCTTTAGCACCTTTTACACTGACGAAGTTACCTTTAAGCGTTAACTCTACACCTGCAGGAATTGTAACGGGATTTTTTGCAATACGTGACATATTATTCCCCTTAGAAGACTGTACAGATGACTTCACCGCCGATACCGGCAGCGCGTGCAGCGCGATCGCTCATCAAGCCTTTGCTTGTTGAAACAATTGCTACTCCCAAACCACCAGATACCTTAGGTAGTTCAGTTGCACCTTTATAGATGCGTAAACCTGGTCGGCTTACACGCTTAATTTCTTCGATTACGCCTCTTCCCTCGAAATACTTTAGCTCAACGCTAAGAACGGGCTTCACATCACCTTCTACTGAGTAGCTAGTGATATAACCTTCGCTCTGTAGCACCTTAGCTAAAGATACTTTCGACTTGGAAGATGGCATAGATACGGCAACTTTTGTCGCCATGTGCCCATTACGGATACGAGTGATCATATCTGCTAGGGGATCTTGCATGCTCATGCTATTTACTTCCTTTACAGTGCAGCACAGTGCGGTAGCTACTATTATTGGGTAAGGCCTTACTTACCTTTATAAATAGCGCCCTGACCACCGTGCTTATCATTTTCTAGCTGTGTATTACCAGCTAGCCTTCTTCAAACCTGGTACATCACCGCGCATTGCAGCTTCGCGTAATTTCATACGGCTCAAGCCAAATTTACGGTAAACGCCGTGTGGACGACCAGTAATCGCGCAGCGGTTACGCTGACGAGATGCACTAGAGTCACGTGGCAATTTTTGTAGGGCAACAGTCGCTTCCCAACGCTCTTCATCTGAAGAGTGAACACTCTTGATGATTGCTCTTAACGCATCACGCTTGACAGCATATTTAGCAACACATTTTGTGCGCTTAGCTTCGCGTGCGATCATAGATGTTTTAGCCATTTCTTAAACCCCTATTACTTTTTGAAAGGAAAATTAAGAGCAGTCAGCAATGCACGACCCTCTTCATTATTCTTTGCAGTCGTTGTAATTGTGATATCCATTCCGCGGATCTTGTCTACTTTATCGTAGTCAATTTCAGGGAAGATAATCTGCTCTTTAATGCCCATGCTGTAGTTGCCACGGCCATCGAAAGACTTAGGGTTCAAACCACGGAAGTCACGAATACGTGGAATAGAGATGTCGATTAGACGATCTAGGAATTCCCACATTTGTTGACCGCGTAGTGTTACCTTGCAACCAATTGGCCAATCTTCACGAACTTTAAAGCCAGCGATAGATTTACGAGCCAATGTAACTACAGGCTTCTGACCAGCAATAGCAGTCATGTCTCTTACGGCATGATCCATTTGCTTCTTGTCAGCTAACGCTTCACCAACACCCATATTAAGAGTGATTTTGGTTAGACGCGGGATAGCCATAGGATTTGAGCAATTAAGCTCTTCTTTTAATTTGCTTTTAACTTCGCTTGCGTAAAGCGCTTTTAATCTAGACATGGTATTAGCTCCTTATTAAGCGACGACTTCGCCGTTTGATTTAAAGAAGCGAACTTTCGTGCCATCTTCAAGTGTTTTGAAGCCAACACGGTCGCCCTTGCCAGTGGCAGGGTTAAAGATCGCAACGTTAGAAACAGCAATAGATGCTTCTTTCTCGATAATGCCACCCGGCTGTTGAGCTTGTGGGTTTGGCTTAACGTGCTTCTTAACCATGTTGATACCAGAAACGATCAATAGATCGTTATCAAGAATACGTGCAACTTTGCCACGCTTTCCCTTGTCTCTTCCTGCAATAACGATTACTTCGTCATTACCTTTAATTTTGCGCATATTATACCTTTATCGCTTCCTACTACCTTCTCATGCAGAAAAACGCCAAGACCTTTCGGAATTGGCGTTTTCAAAAACTTCAGTTAGAAACTGAGTTTTAAAGCACTTCAGGCGCCAGGGAAATGATTTTCATGAACTTCGTATTACGTAGTTCACGCGTCACTGGACCAAAAATACGAGTACCCAAAGGTTCGTTGTTCGCGTTCAATAATACCGCCGAGTTTACATCAAAGCGAATTACTGAACCGTCCGGACGACGAACACCTTTACGGGTACGCACTACTACAGCATTAAGTACTTGACCTTTCTTAACCTTACCGCGTGGAATTGCTTCCTTAACAGTAATTTTAATAATGTCGCCGATACGTGCGTAACGACGGTGTGAACCACCTAAGACCTTAATACACTGTACTCGCTTGGCGCCGCTGTTATCAGCAACATCAAGCATTGATTCTGTTTGAATCATGGTTTACTCCAAATATTTTAAGAGCAAGAAAGAACATTCACATCCTCTTTCTTGCCAATCAAATGGAGCGAGGGCGTATCTTACACCTTCGCAGCACTTTCTTCAATGCTTACGAGTACCCAAGTTTTACTCTTGGAAATGGGACGTGATTCAGCGATCTTAACTAGATCCCCTTCACGGCACTCATTCTTCTCATCGTGAGCGTGCATTTTGGAGGAACGCTTCATAAACTTCCCATAAATAGGATGCTTTTCAGTACGTTCAACCAGAACAGTGATCGTCTTATCCATCTTGTCAGAGACAACACGACCAACGACAGTTTTTGTACGTTTTTCAGCGCTCATTATTTTCCACCTGCTTTTTCATTAAGTAGCGTTCTAACGCGAGCAATATCACGCTTAGTCTGACCTAATAGGTGAGATTGTGTTAGCTGACCAGAAGACTTCTGCATACGCAGGTTAAACTGATCTTTCAAAAGGTCTAACAGCTGCTGCTGTAGCTCCTCTGGATTTTTTTCACGCAATTCGTTCGCTTTCATTACATTACCGTCCGTTTGACGATTGTTGTTGCCAGCGGTAATTTAGCTGCAGCAAGCTTGAAAGCTTCGATCGCCAAATCATCTGGAACACCACTCATTTCAAAAAGTACACGGCCCGGCTGAATCTGGCAAACCCAGTATTCAACGTTACCTTTACCTTTACCCATACGCACTTCAAGCGGTTTGTTGGTGATAGGCTTATCTGGGAAAATTCTGATCCAGATTTTACCACCACGCTTTACGTGACGTGTCATAGTACGACGAGCAGCTTCGATCTGACGAGCAGTAATACGTCCGCGACCAGTCGCTTTAAGTCCAATTTCGCCAAAGCTAATCTTGGAACCGCGCTGTGCCAGACCGCGGTTGCGGCCTTTCATCATCTTGCGGAATTTTAGTCGTTTAGGTTGTAGCATTGATCTCTACCTCACTTAGACTTCTTTTTAGGAGCAGACTTGCGAAGCGCACGAACTTCTTCGATGCCTCCCAAGATTTCGCCCTTGAAGATCCAAACTTTAATGCCAATCACACCGTATGTCGTGTGCGCTTCGTATGCTGAGTAGTCGATATCAGCGCGGAATGTATGCAATGGCACACGTCCTTCGCGATACCACTCAGAACGAGCGATCTCAGCACCACCTAGACGACCGCCAACCTGAATCTTGATTCCTTTAGCGCCTAAACGCATAGCGTTTTGCACTGCACGCTTCATAGCGCGACGGAACATGACTCGACGCTCTAACTGGCTGGCAACGGATTGCGCAACTAATTTAGCATCTAGCTCAGGCTTGCGAATTTCTTCGATGTTGATGTGAGCTGGTACGCCCATCATCTTAGAACAAGCATTACGTAGCTTCTCTACATCTTCACCTTTCTTACCGATCACAATCCCAGGACGTGCAGTAAAAATGGTGATTTTAGCATTTTGTGCAGGACGCTCGATTTCGATGCGACTTACAGATGCGTTTACTAGCTTCTCTTCTAAGTACTTACGTACTTTAAGATCGCTTAATAATTTAACAGCGTACTCGCCTTTGTCTGCGTACCATACAGAAGTATGATCCTTGACAATACCAAGGCGCATACCCGTTGGATGTATCTTTTGACCCATGATAAGTCTCCTAGCGTTTAATCAGACACCTTAACGGTGATGTGAGAGTTACGCTTAAGGATGCGGTCAGCACGACCTTTAGCACGTGGACTAATACGTTTCATTGTCACACCTTCGTCAACGAAGATTGTAGACACGCGAAGCTCATCAATATCAGCGCCTTCATTGTGCTCGGCGTTTGCAATAGCAGACTCCAACACTTTCTTGACGATAACTGCAGCTTTTTTAGGACTGAACGTTAAAATGTCCAGTGCCTCTGCAATTGATTTACCTCTAATTTGGTCGGCTACCAAACGCACTTTCTGAGCAGAAATGCGGGCGCCGTTTAGCTTTGCAGCGACTTCCATCATATATCTCCTTAGCGTTTGGCTTTTCTATCTGCAGCATGACCACGGTATGTACGTGTTCCTGCAAATTCGCCGAGTTTGTGGCCGACCATGTCTTCAGTTACGAAAACTGGAACGTGCTGGCGGCCGTTGTGAACTGCAATAGTCAATCCAACAAAATGTGGAAAGATTGTAGAGCGACGAGACCAAGTCTTAATTGGTCGTTTTTCGCCCTTCTCAATTGCAGCTTCTACCTTTTTCAACAGGTGAAGGTCAATAAATGGACCTTTCTTCAGTGAACGTGGCACAGCTATATCCTCAATTAATTACTTAGCAGAACGGCGACGGACGATTAACTTGTCAGTACGCTTGTTCTTACGTGTTTTATAGCCCTTAGTAGGCACGCCCCATGGAGTAACAGGGTGACGTCCACCAGAGGTACGACCTTCACCACCACCATGTGGGTGATCAACTGGGTTCATCGCCACACCGCGAACGGTAGGACGAACACCACGCCAGCGCTTAGCACCAGCTTTACCCAGACGACGAAGACTATGCTCACCGTTACCAACTTCACCGAAAGTCGCAACACACTCAACGAGTACTTTACGCATTTCGCCAGAACGAAGACGCAATGTTGCGTACATTCCTTCACGGGCAACTAGTTGTGCGTAAGTACCAGCAGAACGCGCGATTTGCGCACCCTTACCAGGCTTAAGCTCAACACAGTGAATCACAGAACCTAAAGGCATATTGCGGATTGGCATGCTGTTACCAGCTTTGATTTCAGCTTGTGGGCCAGAAACCAATTTATCACCTGCACTAACACCTTTTGGAGCAATAATATAACGACGCTCACCATCTGCATAGCAAAGCAATGCCAGATGTGCTGAACGGTTTGGATCATATTCGATGCGCTCAACTGTCGCAGGAATACCTTCTTTATTGCGAAGAAAATCAACCATACGGTAATGCTGCTTATGACCGCCACCAATGTGACGAGTCGTAATGCGACCGTTGTTGTTACGTCCACCGCTCTTGCTTTTCTTCTCAACCAACGAAGCTAAAGGTTTGCCTTTATGCAGATCTGCAGTGACAACTTTAACTAAGTGGCGACGTCCAGCAGAGGTCGGCTTTGTCTTAATAATAGCCATTTGTTAGCCCCTTATTCCCCTAGGAAATCAATTTCAGAGCCATCCGCTAGACAAACATATGCCTTGCGTACGTCACTGCGCTTGCCTAAGCCATTTGCAGTGCGTTTGGTCTTACCTTTAGCGTTAAGAACATTTACGCGTTTAACAGATACGTTAAACAATTTCTCAACAGCTTCTTTGATTTCAGGTTTAGTAGCGTCTTTAGCCACACGAAATACAACCTGCTGGCTTGCGTCAGCTATAATAGTTGCCTTTTCAGAAATGTGTGGGCCGAGTAGTACTTGATATAGGCGTTCCTGATTCATGACAACACCTCTTCAATTTTCTTCAAAGCAGCTACAGTAACTAGTACTTTATCGAAGCCAACCAAGCTTACTGGATCAATTCCAGCAGCATCGCGAACATCAACGTGCGGTACGTTACGAGCAGCCAAGTACAAGTTAACTTCTACATCTTCGGTGATCAGAAGCGCATTTTTTAAACTGTACTCATCCATCATCGCGATGAATTGCTTAGTTTTTGGAGCTTCTACAGAGAAGCTATCAACGACTACTAGACGCTCTTGACGAACTAGCTCAGACAAGATACAACGCATCGCAGCACGATACATTTTCTTGTTTACTTTCTGGCTAAAATCGCGAGGGCGAGCAGCAAATGTAGTACCACCTGAACGCCATAGTGGCGAGCGGATAGTACCGGCACGTGCACGACCAGTACCTTTCTGACGGAATGGCTTAGCGCCGCCGCCTCGAACGTCTGAACGTGTCTTTTGTGCTTTAGTACCTTGACGAGCACCAGCTAAATAAGCTGTGACAACTTGATGAACAAGCGCCTCGTTAAAGTCCTTACCGAACGTAGCATCGGATACTTCGACCGATCCTGTAGTTCCAGTTAGATTTAGGTTCATTTCAAGTCTCCTTAGGCGCCAACTTTCACAGCTGGTTTAACAATTACGTCACCGCCAGTTGCACCTGGTACAGCACCCTTGATCAATAACAGGCCGCGTTCTACGTCTACACGTATCACTTCTAAAGTCTGGACTGTGCTTTGCACATTGCCCATTTGACCTGCCATCTTCTTGCCTTTCCAAACACGACCAGGAGTTTGACACTGACCGATTGAACCTGGAGCACGGTGAGATAGCGAGTTACCGTGAGTAGCGTCTTGCATTTGGAAATTCCAACGCTTAACAGCACCCTGGAAGCCCTTACCTTTGGACGTTCCTGTAACATCAACTTTCTGACCGACTTCAAAGCGCTCAACTGTTAGTGAATCACCAACATTGATACTTTCGTCACCCGACAGGCGGAACTCCCATAAACCGCGGCCCGCTTCAACGTTGGCTTTAGCATAGTGACCGGCTTTTGGCTTGTTAAGACGGTTAGTCTTAACTGTACCAGTAGTCACTTGAATAGCTTGATAACCATCAGTTTCAGCTGTTTTGACCTGTGTAACACGGTTCGGATCCACCTCGATGACCGTGACTGGCACGGATACGCCATCTTCAGTGAAGACGCGAGTCATACCCGCTTTTCGTCCGATTAAACCTACAGACATTTTATATACCTCTTGCCAGTTGTGTACGGGGCTGTAACCCACTACGGCGGCCCATTTCAGGAGCCTTCCACAAATAGCGCTTCATTTTAAATAAATATTCTGAGCGCGTTGATTAACCTAAGCTAATCTGAACTTCCACACCTGCAGCAAGATCTAGCTTCATTAGAGCATCAACCGTTTTTTCGGTTGGCTCAACGATGTCTAGAACGCGCTTATGAGTACGTATTTCAAATTGATCACGTGCATCTTTGTTTACATGCGGTGAAGTCAATATGGTTACGCGCTCTTTGCGAGTAGGAAGAGGGATCGGACCACGCACCTGTGCACCTGTACGTTTCGCAGTTTCTACGATTTCTAACGCGGAGGTGTCGATCAGGCGATGATCAAACGCTTTCAGACGTATTCTGATTTTCTGGCTTTGCATTCTGATCACACTTATTTAAGTTTTAGTAAGACAGCGAACTGCCTCCCCTTCTATGAAAGGGAGGCAAATTCTACTCATGTATACTTTAATAGTCAACCTATGCGGTATGTTTTTTAACCATAGAAGGCACAATCTTATTTGCATTGCTTTTTATATAACCAATAACAGCTTGAACAAGCCATTTCGCCGCACTTTCATGCGACAAGCCAACCCAAAAAACCAGAGCTCTAGCGGAGCGACTCAACGAATCTCTCATAATCAAAGCTCAATCCTGGATCTTGCTTTTGCTTAATTTCTTTTCCCGCACACTTAAAAGTGCGCTTATCGATATCTGAATGCCTGAAAACCCGATCCACTGTAATGGCCGAATAGCGCTTTATTAACCGCCCGACTAACCTATGAAGCGCTAACCACTGCCTGCGAGTAACCCTATCATTGCCATCTCCATCATTCACCAGCTCTATGCCGACAGATCTCTCATTCCAGCCCAGCGCATGATTAGCCACTGCGTTTTCAGCAATACTTGATACAACCAATCCCTTTCTATCTACAATATAGTGAATACCGAGTACTTTATGACGTTCAAAAAAAATGCGCCAGCGATTTGCATCACCTGGCGCACCAGAATAGCGAACCTCACCATTTTCACAGTAAGGCCCACCAATTGAATGTAATACGATAGCATCTATTAAAGAATTTCGAACTTTAGAGTTAGCGTTAGTTTTCGCCTCTACTGTCTGCACTGACAAGATGTAACACAACAACAGCACAACCTTCAACATTTAAACTCCAGAGCACGCGCAACCCAGAAACATTTACTCAGACCCACCGGCGCTTATAACAGCCACAACTTAAAACAAGTCACCTTTTCTTGCTTGCCAAGCATACCTCTTAAGAAAGAACCTAGCCGACCCACACGCCCAGAACGGCAATACAACCACCAGACCCCAGACAAGTCATAAAACTCATGCGACAGGAGACAAAACACCATCTAGCGCTTTATCATTTTCTTATCCCACTCCTCCTCAATCAAACCGACAGTTTTCAGCACTGCAATAACAATTAAAATACCCAAGCCACGCTTGAAACATTTTATATGAGCACAGCATGACAAAGAAAAACCTAATCAGCCTAACGATAGACAGCAAGAAGCCGCAAAGCCTCTCCACTTTTAAAGACAAACAAAGAGCATACCGGAACAACACTAAACGATAATTATTTAGCAACCAATATACGCATCAGCAGTTAGAAGGAAAAACCTTGGCATTCCACTTTTTCATACACACAAAAATTTTTAGCACCATTTCACACAACATCAACCCCATTGAAACCAAGGTCAGCCCTGTAACTGGTGCTTACTAATTTTAACAAACAGACGCTATTTAACGCATTGCCCGATATTTTTTAATCAGTGTGATTATTTCGTGATCACTGGTAGAGGACGACAAAGAATCATCCATTGAAGTGCGTTGAGGCAACTTAATACCTAACTTAAAGCGAAGAATGTTCCCGACTTGCTCGTCGTTATCTGGGTCAACTTCCTGACCTGCGTAAATACAGATGCGCTGACGAACAAAGGATTTATTACTCATTGAATCAAAGTTCCTAAAATTACAGTTGGTTTCATTACGAATTTTTAAGCATGGTTAAAAATGCGCACCATTCTATAGGATTAATCGGGTAAATAATAATCTATTACGCACTCTTTTCAGTTTATTTTAAACATTTATTAAAAATAACTCTATTTTCATAGTTAATTTGCGCCCGCTTTTAGCCTTATTTACCCCATAATCTAACATCGGTCCTTTTTACTTTAATTAAATCTACGCCTGATAGCTATACCCTCTCCGTTAAGCCATGTTAAGAATCGACTACCTACAAGCAATAAATTATGCAGTATAATTTATTGAACACAAGCAGTATAGCGCGCTGTCTTTCTTTGTCGTAGAGACTACCTTAGCCCTCAAATAATCTGGAAAACTCCCATACAAGTGAGTATTTCATAATAATGGATACCATTTTTTGCTAGGCGAGTATGACCTTCATATTGATAGACATGAGCTTAAGATTCAGGGTAAAACTGTAAAAATTGAGCCCCTTATATTCAGCACCTTGGTTTTTTTCATACAAAACCCATAACGACTTGTTTCTTCTGATGAGTTATTAAAAAATGTTTGGCAATCTAGATTAGTTTCTAACTCAACCATAAATACAACAGTTTGCACCGTACGCAGCATCATTGGCGACTCAGGGAAAAGCAAATTTATATCAGCACAGCCTCAGGAATAGGATATAGATTTACTGAAAAAACTCAAAAAAAGCTTAAACGCTTGGGACCTATACCACCGCGCACTTAGCTTTATCAACAACCTCATAGAAGGGAATTAATGCAGGCTCATGATTATTTCAACCAAGCCGTAAAACTGGATACACGCTTCTCAAGCGCCTTCGCTGCTCTTGCCTATATAAATACTAATTTTGATGTAGCATCCGAAGAAACAAGCAGCGAGTCGGATTTTTCACAGGCTACTGACCCTGCTGGACATTTTGCACTTTCGCGCATTATGTTATTTTATAAGCAGTACTTTGCTGCGCAAGAGATAGCAGATAGGATCACTCAGCAGCCCAGCTTAATGCATCGCTTTAACTGAAATCATTTGCCCCCTCATTTTTATCATAGCTTTCACTATGACCGAAAGGACGACACACTATGGAGGCGTATTGCTAGTTCACAAGTTATCAGCCATAGCTTTTAAAAAGATTTTCGCGGGATTTCTCATCGTTGTTTCTGGAAGGATACTGCACGGCTATGTTGATAAAATTATCCATTAGCTCCTTCGCCTCAATTCCTAAAAAACAGCCATATCAATCTCAGATACCGACCGACATTGACGCCATACCGTGCTTTAGCTTCATTGCTTTTCCACTTGTTGCTACCCGATTAAACCCGCCTAGAGCGTTACTTTTGTCAGCGACTACTCGCAAAACAAGGCATTTACATTAAATCACCAATCACTTGGTGTAGCGCTTGACGAAATATTTATCTACTCAAAAGTCGTTTTTGTTACTCATAATACTCCTACATTTTATTTTCAGGGCTTCAACTATCCAACTCTGCATTAACTAAGTGATAAACGAGATTTCGAGCGTGTAAAGTTGTGTAAAGGTCGCTATTCGCCACCCTGTTAGGGATATAATGACGGCAATTACGGCAGCGAAACTATCAAAAGGCTTATATATGCATAAAATCGAATTATTGTTAGTCGATGATGATCGAGAACTAACAGAGCTCCTATCGCAATACTTAACCTTTGAAGGCATCGGAGTCAGCATTGCCAATAACGCAGAACACGCCCTTGAAACATTAAAGACTGGTCAGCGCTTTGACATAGCCGTATTTGATATTATGATGCCGGGAATGTCTGGCCTGGAGCTACTACAACAACTACGGCCAGCTATCAGCCTACCTGTCATTATGCTTACTGGTAAAGGCGGTGATATTGATCGCATCCTCGGCTTGGAAATGGGGGCAGATGACTACATGGCCAAACCCTGCAACCCACGGGAACTATTAGCGCGCATAAAGGCAGTGCTGCGTCGTAGCAGCCAGCTCCCCTCTGCCTCAAAAGACAACCATAAAATAGAGCTTATGGGGGTCACACTGAACCCTTCAACCAGAGAAGTGCAAGTGAATAACTCGCTAATGGATTTAACGAGCGCAGAGTTCAATGTACTGCATCAATTGATGTTAAGCCCAGGCATCGTCGTCAGCAAAGGTCAATTAACGCAAAAGGTGCTTCATCGCGAACTCACAGCATACGATAGATCTATCGACGTACACCTCTCTAGAGTACGACAAAAACTATCCTTATTACTCGATGATCAGGAATTGATTAAAACAGTCCGCGGTGAAGGCTACCTGTTTATTCTAGACACTCCCTCACTCAACTTTGAGACAAACAATGCCCAGATTTAACCGGCTGTTCTGGAAAGTATTCTTCTCACTTTGGCTCTCGAGCTTCGCTGTCATGATGGTCACTGCCCTGGTCATTTCAGAGCTTGCTGAAAGAGAAAGCTTTAGGTCAAAAGTTGATTTCAGAATGCGCTTAGAAGCCGAGCGATTCATTGAGCGCTACGAGGAGAACCCTACATACCGAAGAAAAGTCGATAAACGCCAGCAGCGCCATGGCGATCGAGCGCGCCCACAAAACTTCTGGAACTCTATGCATAACGGCATCCCGCTGTTCTCCATAGAGGACACCCAAGGAAAACTAATCATCGGCAGTCACAAAGAGAAGCCAGGCAAGCGCCATGAAATAGAAATCACCTCGGAACAAGGCCAAGAATATAGTGTTATCTACTACCAGCGCCCCCCACCAGATAGCCTCACTCGCTGGCAAGGTTTTATTTTCTCTATGCAGGCACTGTTGATATTGCTTAGTTCCACTATTGCTAGCTTCATTGTCAGCGCTATTGTGGTGCGGCCGATCAATCAATTACGCCAATATGTAAAACGCCTACAAGAGGGTGAATTTAGCGTGCGCACGGAAAATAAACTGCAATTGCGGGGGGATGAAATAGGTGACTTTGCCAGAGATTTCAATCAAATGGCTGAATACGTAGAAAATACTTTAAAGGGACAACAGCAGCTATTCCAAAACGTCTCACACGAGCTGCGTGCACCCCTTGCTAGGCTACTAGCTGCAAGCGGTATCATTGAGCAGCAAATTGGCCACAATCATCCAGCTGTTAATCGCATCCAGTTAGAGTGCGAGCGCTTGAGCAAACTGATTGACGAGTTGTTATCGCTAGCCAAGCTACAACAGCAAAACCAAACTGACGCTAACGTCGATGCTGCACCACTACTGAGTAAGCTAGTAGCAGACAGCCGCTTCTCCCAGCCTCAGAGGCAAATAGAACTATCCACTAACAGGAGTATCAAAACAGTCACTAAAGGCTCTAGCGCACTTTTAGAGCGAACTATAGGCAATGTATTAGGCAACAGTTTAAAGCACACACCAAGTGACAGCAAAATTGATATTCACCTGTTAAATATTGAGAAACAATTACACATTATTATCGAAGATAATGGCCCAGGTGTACCAGAGCAATTCATTGAGAGGCTTTGCGAGCCTTTTTTCCGCTTGGACACTAACGTTGACGGGCATGGTTTAGGGCTGGGAATCGCCAGACAGGCAATGCAAACTCAGCACGGACAATTAATACTAGAAAACATCAAGCCCCACGGCTTGCGGGTTACACTAATTCTACAGCTAATTTAACTTTGGGGCCTCTGCAAAACTACTGTACTCGATAATACGGCGTTAAAAACCGGCTCCAAGAGATGCATTAGGCGGAGCTAACTCATCCAAAAGCGCTCATTTACACCAGTAGCATCCAACAAAAGGAGCACACTACGCCCAAAGATAGAGGCAAACTAACTCCGCTATTTCGCCGTTTTTCCCCTGCCTATCTTCATTCGCTACGTTATGCAGAAGTCTCTCTTTATAAAAACAGCAGACAAAAAAAAGTCGCTGATAGCAGCGACTTTTTTAAACATCTTATCTAGAACAAACTAGCAGCTTACATATAGAACCCCAACAGAGGGCATGGGAGCTAACCCTAGATAATTTAGGCTACGCCTAATTCATCTCTATTAAACCGCGTCAGAGCCAGTCTCGCCCGTACGAATACGGATAATTTGCTCAAGTGGTGATACAAAAATCTTACCATCACCGATCTTACCTGTGTTCGCAGTAACTGTGATTGCTTCGATCACTTGATCTAACATGCCATCATCAATCGCGATTTCTAATTTAACCTTAGGTAAAAAATCTACCACGTACTCTGCACCACGGTAGAGTTCAGTATGGCCTTTTTGACGACCGAAACCTTTAACTTCAGTAACCGTAATACCTTGAATGCCAATCTCTGAAAGCGCTTCACGCACATCGTCAAGTTTGAATGGCTTAATCACAGCAGTGACTAATTTCATGTTTCTCTCCTTCTGTAGATTGGACCGTAATTTGTTGCATGCTTAGGTTTTTAAACCATAAAAGTAAAATGATTATACATAACTTTCATCTTACTAACACAAACGGCGGCCCATTAGTTCTATATTTGCGACCGCAGTCGCAAATGCTTAGGATAAATTAACGCTTGAATTCTGGGTATGCATCCATACCACATTCAACGATATCACTGCCTAGGAACTCTTCTTCTTCACTGACTCGAATACCGATAGTCAACTGTAGAACTTTCCAAACAACTAAGCTGGCACCAAAGCACCATGCGAAGATAACCGCGATACCATAAATCTGCGCACCGAAATTTGCATCACCGTTGTTTAAAGGCACAGCTAACAGCCCCCAGATACCAACCACACCGTGTACAGAGATAGCACCTACTGGATCATCGATACGTAGCTTGTCGAGCGCCAAGATTGAAAGCACTACTAACACACCACCGACAGCACCTATGACAGAAGCACTTAGCGCATCTGGAGATAATGGATCTGCAGTAATTGCCACTAAGCCTGCCAATGCACCGTTTAAGATCATGGTTAAATCAGTTTTCTTAAACAATATACGCGCAGTGAACAGTGCGGCGATTACGCCACCCGCTGCTGCAGCGTTAGTGTTAACAAACACTTGAGCGACTGAGTTTGCTTCGCCAACATCTGAAAGCTTAAGTTCAGATCCACCGTTGAAACCGAACCAGCCTAACCACAAGATGAACGTACCTAATGTCGCAAGCGGTAAGTTAGCACCTGGAATAGCGTTCACTTTGCCATTGGCGCCATACTTGCCTTTACGAGCACCGAGCAGAATAACACCTGCTAATGCAGCAGCTGCACCGGCCATATGTACGATACCAGATCCTGCAAAGTCAGAGAAACCAGCTTCACTTAGGAAACCACTACCCCAAGTCCAGTAACCGCTTACTGGATAGATGAAACCTGTCATCACCACACAAAAAATCAAGAAAGACGTTAACTTCATACGTTCGGCAACCGCACCAGAAACAATAGACATTGCAGTTGCAACGAATACTACCTGGAAGAAGAAATCAGATCTAGCTGAGTAATAAGGAGCATCATCGCCGCCGCCAATTACTGAGTCTACTTCGTTTTCTGCACCGATTAGGAAACCTAAACTTGGAATAATTCCGCCTTCAGGTGAGCTATACATGATCTCGTAACCTACTACCAAGTACATAGTACAAGCAATAGCATATAGCGCGATGTTTTTAGTTAAAATCTCAGTGGTGTTTTTAGCTCTGACCAAACCCGCTTCTAGCATGGCGAAACCCGCCGCCATCCACATCACCAATGCACCGCATATTAGAAAGTAAAACGTATCTAATGCGTACCTTAGTTGCGTTAGGTCAGCACTTAAATCGCTAACTATCGACTCCATAGTAATCTCCAGTAATTAATAAAATATTGTTATTAGTAATCACTAGCTAGCTAAAATTGTGCCAACTATTCTAAAACATTAAACATCATTAACTTGACGCAAACCTACAACAAAAACGCACTATAATAGAATCCACAAAGCACCTACGCCCCAAAACAGTGCACCTGTCTATCAGAAAAACACTTGAATATGTGAATATTTGCACTACTTAGCAGCGATATCATTATTTACCAACACCCTTTGCTATATAAATTGCAGACAAACTTAAACCACCCGTTTCTCTCTGGTATAAACCCTTGTGTTATACTGCCGCCTATAAAATCAAGTGAATAGGATTTAACCACCATGAATGAAAAATTTATCGAAGGGCTTTCCCAGCAGTTCTCCTCCCTAATGAGCAATTTACCTAAAGGGGCTGATTTACCCGGACAATATCAACTTAAGAGCCTAATGCAGAGCGCACTAGCCAAACTCGATTTAGTCACCCGAGACGAATTTGACGCACAAACTGCAGTGCTGGCTAGAACTCGCCAGAAAGTCGAAGCTTTAGAAGTGCGTATGACTGCGTTAGAAGCCAGCCTTAATAACGAAGATAGTTGATATGAACATTGAACGCATAGACTCAACAGAGCGAATGAGCAGAATAGTCAAACACAATCACAGTGTCTATTTATGCGGTCAGACTGCCTGCGATCCTGCTTGGGACATTACCGAGCAGACCAAACGCTGCCTGGTTAAAATAGAAGACCTATTAGCTCAAGCAAATAGCAGTAAGGAGCAAATGTTATCTGTGACTATCTATATCCGTGATATGAAAGACTTCGCAGCGATGAATGCCGTATGGGATGCCTGGGTCGCTGATTGCGAAAAACCAGCACGCGCTTGTGTTGAGGCACGTATGGCGAGACCTGATCTACTGGTAGAGTTTTCTGTTATTGCCGCGTATTGACATAGATTGAATACGCCGAGCAATGCACCACTAAAAAAGGTCCTATTATAAGTGATAATATAGGACCCTTGATCTATTTGTATTCAACCTTATTAATTATTTATCACTCCCAGCTGCCTCTGTCGTTCTCTTAATGAAATTTATCTGATCATTGGCAAAAGTACCACTTGAGAAGTCTTCTGTGAAATAGGGAGCTTCCTGATAATTGCCTTCAGCCACTTTAACAATTCCTATGGCTATAATATCATCGACTGTAGCGTGTATATAACCAGCACTCCCCCCTAAAAATTTAGTTTCTGAAAAAATATGGGTAATGTCAGCGTCTTCCAATTCTATAAAAGAAAGACTATAAACGATCGATTTACCATCGACAGTTAGGATTAATATCTCTCCATACTCAACGTCTAGTGCGATACGGGCGCTAACAGCATACTCAGTGCCTAACACCAAACCAGAACCGAAACCTGTCTCGATACTAATAGGCGTCTCATCTTCACAGCCGCCATCTTCAATTTTACTACATATCTCTAAAAATTTATTAGCTACAATTGCGTTATTACTATCTATTGAAGTGACCTCCAAGCCTATGCCTACAGCCATCTGATAATCGGCACTATCCGCTATAATGATTAAACGGCTGCGGCCCTCAGCGTAATCGCTCATTTCACTAAATTGAATTTTAGCAGAAACGGAGATTAGATCTTTGAAGCTATCCTCTTTCCTTCCATACTTTACGCTAACTACTCCTTTACCTTCAGCGATCTCTGCATCAGATAACTCAGCTTTCAGCAATAAGCGGCCATCTACGATACTAAACGTCTCCTGGGCGAAACTTTTCAAGTGATCCGTCGCTGTGGCTATATCCACTAGAGTATGAGCACCTACTTGACCGATCAGCAAATCAATTAACGCTTGATCAATTGCCCCTGACAAACTTTGCCCCAGCGCATTTTCCACATCAATGCCCGATAGGTCCAGGCCGTTTAAAGGGTTTTGGTCAGCATCGAGCGTCATTAAAAACCGCGCCACTTTAATCGCGTGATCAGCATCGCCTAAATCATAGGGAGTCACTTTTTCACCGGCCCTAGCCGTCCCCAGTTCTATATCACCTAAACTAAACGTCACTTCTTCGCCTTCTACATACTCAAAGTCACCGCTACTATTAGTGGTACCAGATTGCGTCGCGGTTTTATAACTAACGCCCCCTACTGCAGAGTCTATAAATTGCCCTGTCTGCGTAACAATCGCCACACCACCGCTTTCACCGCTTGTATCGGCACTATCGACACCGCTCCCCCCGCAGGCCACCAACGTAGAAACCATCACTAACATACTAATTTTTATTAGACTTTTATTCATATTGAGTTCCATCTCTATCGATTTAAAGTAAAGCGAATAATCAAAATTGACTTTAATTGATTGTAAACACTTATGTGCAAAGCAAAAACTTTGGCAGCTATATTAACCGAATATCAACCAAATATTAACCAAATATTAACCTTATGACTATCCCCCTATCAAACCACTAGGATAGCTAAATCGTTCTTGTTAACTTTGTTTTTACAGGAGGAAGATAGAGCCCGATCAAGAACAGGCTAATTTACTGCGCCCTAGAACATCTAGGAAAAACCAGCCGTCAAAGCTCATTAAACAGTACATTTTTATAATAAAGACGGGGCTTAGCTGCAATAACAATTCGAGAAAATTTTTTTAATATAATAATCGATATCCATCAACGACTATTAAGCTCGCTAGAATAACTTAATAAATTAAATCGACATTTTAGAAAGAAAGCAGTAGGAATGAATATAACCTGTCACCAATCAGACTGAAGACATTGAACAGGTCAGAGAAAAAGCTAGATATTACTATTCTTCTAATAGTATTAGTTTTGGACTGTTCTCATCTGCACCAAAAAATATTTCGTAAAACCTCTGCCACAAGCTAGGCTTTTTATCGTGGTACTCTTTTCTCAAGTCATCTATTAAGTACAATGTTTTTTTGGCAGGCAACAACTGCTGGATACTGGTAAGTGACTTTACTTTAGCTGCGACTGCCGCCACTTTATTTAGACCTTGAGTGGCCTTTTCAATTCTCTGTTTAGAAAAAGGGAATTTCTGGGCAATTTTTAACTGATGTTTAAACGCCTGTAAATGACGATTGAATTTTTCGGTCGTCTCGCTCTTCATCGCCTGAGTATATTCAAAGCGCATCTGCTTCATTACCGCTTCCAAATCAATACCCGCTTTGGTTTGAGCCTGCAAGACTGGTGTAAAGCTAAATAGTAAAATGAAGATTGCCATAGATATGGCACAGAGTTGATTGTTGATGGTTACCAAGAGAGCACCCTTAAAAATTAAGCGATCATAACAGACTCTATCACTATGCAAAAAATATTAGTCGCGGCTCAGCGCACTTTCTTTGTTATATAGAGTTATGTTAGTTTTGACAGCGCCACCTACTTCCTCCTTATAGGCCTTTATGTAGAGCTTCAATAATGACTAATCGTTCAAGCGGAATTTTTTGCATGCTCGGTGCTATGGCTTTTATTTCAGTACAGGAAGCCTTCGCCAAATTTCTAGGGGAGCACTTGCCCGTAGGTCAGGTTGTCTGGGCACGTTATCTCGGGCATCTTTGCCTAATGTTGGTGATCCTATGGCCCAAATACGGTAATAGTATCTTTAAAGCCAACCGCTTGCCCATGCAAATTTTACGCTCTCTCATTCTCTTGGTTGATACCTTACTATTTTTCTACGGGCTGACCTTAATAGGCCTCGCACAGGCAACTGCTATATTTTTTAGCGTGCCCGCACTGGTGGTGATTTTGTCCTATTTCTTATTGGCGGAGCAAATTCGAGTACCCACCATGCTAGCTATCGCGCTAGGTTTTGTTGGTACCTTAATTATGGTGCGGCCGGGTTTCGGCCAACAAAGTGATGAGGCGCTAATAGGCGCGCTGGCTATTTTTGGTGCAGCCTGCTGCACCGCTATCTACAATGTCATTACCCGCAAACTAGCAGGCACCGACCCACTCGCCGTCACGCTGCTGTATACCGCCATGATCGGCGCAATCGCCAGTTCCATTTGGGTACCTTTTATATGGCAGACTCCCCAGGGGAGCGAACAATGGTTAACCTTAATCTCTATCGGCTTATTTGGTGCAGTTGCCCACAGTTTAATTATTATGGCCCACCAATACACACTGGCAACGATTGTGGCACCTTTTATCTACACGCAAATCTTTTGGGCACTTTTCTTCTCTTGGTTAATCTTCAGGGAACTACCAGATATTTATGCCTTTATCGGCGGCATTGTCGTGATTATCAGTGGCCTTTATTTGGTCCGCAGCAATCGACAGCATACAAAAAAAACACTTCCCCGCTGAAATCCGCCCAGCATTCACCACTTTAAATAAACATGCTGATACGCAATATCAATGGCGACATAGACCAGTAATGCAGCCATGCATAGATTAAAATATCTAAGGTAAATTGGTTTTTTAATTAACGCCCCCAATCGGTTACCGATTAGCAAATAGCTACAAGGTGCGCCACAAGCCATCACTGTTAATAGCAGCGACCAAGTGAAAATTGCACTCCCAGAGATCTGCACTGCGGGAAACTGCACCGTCACAATAGGCAATATCACTACAAAAGATTTTGGATTGAGCAGCTGCATCACCAACCCAGACTTAAAACTTAAATCATGTGTCTTAGTATTACTGATGAGCACAGATTTTAGTGCAGACCCCGCAATTTTATAGGCTAAATAAGCGATATACATACTACCGGCAGTGCTGATCGTTAATTGAGTACTCGTATTGATCAGCCAGGCGCCAGAATAGCCAAAGATCAATAACAGGATCAGCATTGCGCAGCCAACCCCAAGACAGAAACGCAGTGTCGGACGAACTTGTCCACTTAGACCAGCGTTAAGACTCATCAAATTTACCGGCCCCGGGGTATACATAATACCAAAGGCGTAGGCGAGTATTTCAACCATAATAAATTTCCTGGAAGGGGACAGGGGATATAATCGATCTTTAGTTAAAAATTGATGGCGTTAGATGCAGCTTAAGAACTGAGGAAATGCCGCTGATACTGTCGTGGAGTCATGCCAAAAACCGGCTTGAAGCGTCGATTAAAATGGCTGAGGTCGTTAAAACCATAGTTAAAAACCAAGTCATCGAGAGGAATACCTGCTTCAAGGTCCTCGCGGGCACGAATGATTTTACAATTGAGCATGTACTGATGGGGAGTAGTACCAAAATAATTACGAAACAGTCGTAAGAAATGGTATTTGGATAGATTAGCTTGCTGGCTTATCTCATCCAGCGTGGTATTAGTGTGAATATTATCATGGATAAAATCCCTAGCTCTTAGCAGCAATAACTCAGCTTTACCTCGCTTACTGGTGGCAACATCGACCCCATAGGCACTGGCAATACACGATGCAATTTGATAGAGCTCACATTCTTGCTCTAAACCATCCGTACTATCACCTTCAATTAACAGCGCCATCTTTATTAAATGCAGGCGTAACTGTTTATTATCGGTGAGCGTGTCAGGTATTTGAAAATCACTGTTCTGTTCTATGCCAGCACAATTAAGCATTGGTGCCAACTTATCGGGATGTAAATACAACATTTGATACACTAAAGTATCATCACCGCCAGAGTGTCCATCGTGAACCTCCCCTGGATTAAAAATAATAACATTGCCCGGAAAACTACGATGAAAGACACCACCGGCAAAAAAATCTTGCCGGCCTGCCAAGGTCACTCCAAACGAATACTCTTCATGGGCATGTTTACCGTAAGAAAAGTCATTCATCTCTGCCCTTAAAACTGATACCTGATCGAGATGTCGACTCTTGGTATATTGAAACTGATTCGCTTGCTCCATCATCTCTCACCGTTTGTACCTTAATGGTTGTAGTATAAAGACAAGTTGGTGACAAAAGCTTGGATAAAATTGCGCAGTTTACAATATGTTGTCTATACCATCGTTTAATACTCTTAATTTATAGCGGCTAAACGAAACCTCCTTAGCTTGGACACACAAACCTAGATCTCGAAATTCTAATAAGTCCCTCTCAATATTACACGCGGAAACTGCTTTGACGAGGGTAATTGACGGCTCGCTTCCTAAATGTGTAATTTTGCTATCAGAGAACCGATATTTTCGCTTAAGGTAAGCCGAAATCTCATCGGTCATAATAAAATTGCTATTGTTTCCTAATTGAACATCATATCTTAAGAAATCTTGATTTATAAATTTAATGGCTCTTGATGCACCAAATTCAGTCCATATCTTGGTTAAATTTTCAAAACTAATGTCACAAGCGAGCACTTTAGAATTAACTTTACCTATAATTGACAACTTACTTAGAGCGCCTATTAACTCCTCTTTAATCCTTTTTCTATTCTGATCAACTTCTAACCTGTATTTACTGTTTTCTTTTCTGGCACATATTAATTCAGCTTTATTTGCTAACATTGCCTGCAACTCCTTCACCACAGACAAATTAACTTGATCTAAAACAATCCCAGGAGAAGTAAATATTATTTTATATACTTGTGCGTTTGATTTTTTTAAATAATCCGCAAGTGAATCAATAATTTCTGTTAGTTTTTCTGGGACATTGATAAATATCGATACTGTATACAATTCAGCCTGATATAAAATATTAGGATTTAACTCGCTATCCGTTTTTCGTCGACCGAAATTAATACGAGGAGCTATAACTTTCGCATTGACTACAGCAGGAATACTCTTTGGTATTTCAATAACTTCATCTGTCTTTTTCCACAGATGTGGTGCCAGTATATATTTAAAGAATTTTTGATTTGAAATCATTTTCATTACCAAATTCCATATTAATAATTTTTAAAAATGAATCCATACGTTCAAATATTTATAAGCTAAGTGTTTTTTATACACCTATTTATTTACTAATAAATCCAATTTCAACTTAGTAACTAATTCTTACATGACAGATAAATATTCGAGCACAAGACTACCGGCCCAGTTTAACATAAATTTAAAACGACCGTTTGAACAAAAGCGCCGTTCACAATAAATTGAAACAGATGAATTCTCTGTCGTGATCTACTTTAAATATCTCCTAAACTCCAAAGTTTTTATACAGCTAGCCCTAACAAGCAATATCTACTAGGGCTAGCATCGGTATACAAAGTTTAATAACTAATTTTTTATCGTTCACAACCAAAGGTATGCAATGCATTAATACATTTATCCCGGCGGCCTCTTCCACCAAACAGATAATCAGCACCTAGACCGCCATCTAAGAAATCGTTAGCTCTACCGCCAAACAACAGATCACTACCTTCTCCGCCAGATAGTTGGTCTTTACCGGCACCACCAAAGAGGTAGTCTCTGCCTTCCCCACCATCGATTATATCGCGACCACGACCTCCCCAGATAAGATCAAAACCTGCTCCGCCATGCACACTATCATTGCCTTTACCAGCGAACACCACATCACTGCCCTCACCTGCGAAGACGATGTCGTTACCTCTTCCGGCACTAATAGTATCTGCTCCTGCTAAAGCACAAATAGTATCTGCGCCTTTACCACCCATAATATAATCGGCGTTGACGGTGCCCACTATGACATCAGCTGCGTTAGTACCGCGCAAAATACCGGAGTAGATATCACCGTGCTGTGATCCACCAGATATATAACCATCGCTATCAATATAAATCGTCGCCTGTTGGTCATTACACATAGGCACCGATAGGTCGGTCGAATTCAATGCTATTTGAACGATAACCGGATCGTGATCTGATGACCTAAAAGCATCTGGGGCATACATCTGTGTTACTTGAGCAGCGGTTTTAAACTCAGTGTTGTAATCGATGATACGTGGCTCGTCGGCGTTGATGTGCCACACCTGAATATCGCTGACTTGTGCTGCTAGGCTGTTGTTGGCCAAGGCATGATCTAAATTACCCGCCTGACCTCTAAACACATAACTGTAGCTAGTAGTTGGATCTTTATTGGCAATAAGATCTTCATAACCTGCCGCTTTGATTTGTTGAATGGGATCTTCCTGTGCATAGGCGTTCAAATCGCCAATGATCAAGAAATCTGGATCATCGCTTGCCGTAGGATCAGTCGCTAAGTAGTCAACCAGTGCCGCTGCCGCTTGAGTACGGGTGATGTTGCAATTTCCCTGTCCGTCATTTGCATCCGGATCATCTAACGCATTACAGTCAGAGCCCTTAGATTTCAAATGATTGACCACAACCGTTAGCACCTCTCCGCTGGATATTTCCTCGAAGGTCTGAATTAGCGCAGGTCGGTTTTTAGCATCTATAAAACGAGCGTCAATGCTCTGGTCGAGTATTTTGAAATCACCGTTAAGTTGTACTTTATCTGGCTGATAAATAAAGCCCTGTTTAATCGCATCATCACCAATAGTCCCTGTATCTAGATAGGCATATTGGCTTGTGTCTGCTACCGCATTGAGCGCACTTACCAAGTCCTGCAGAGAGGCCGAGGCATTATTCTCCAACTCCATGAGACCGACAATATCCGCATCGATACTGACAAGCGCACTGACAATTTTGGCACGCTGTCTAGTGAGCTCTGCTGCTGAATCTGCACCGCGGCAATCTTGATCACCACTGGGGCCACAAGTTCTCACCGTCGCGCCCTGATCTAACGTCGTAAAATAATTTAAGACATTAAATGAAGCTACTTTTAAGCCCGCATCACCTTCTAGGGTTGGCGTACTAGTGCGAGGGTTAGTCTCTAATATAGAAAACTCACTGATAGGCTGCACTACATAGCTACCAAAACTGTAATTGAGGATCCCTTCTCCATCATTGTTTAACTGATTTCCTGAACGCAGCACTTGATCAGCGGTTTGCGCTTGGCTACCATCGGGATTGTTAATCGGATAAGGATTTTGTGATGAGTCCTTGTCATCAAATAAGATTTGATTTAGAGCGTTTTGCTCCGCGATTAAGCTAGCGGCTGCTCCCGGCAACGCAACATTGGTCGGTTGCATCAATCGACCGTTGGATAAAGTAACTTGACCATATCTCCCATAGTTGTAGTTTTCACTGATAGTGAGTGGCGTATCAAACCTGATTTTCATGCCCTCAAAGCGTTCTAGATAATCAACACCCTCTATGGCAGCAACAACAGGCAAGCTAACAGTGGCAGCAGTAGTCACGCCACTGGCTGCACATTGCTCGATCTGTGTGGCATTTTTAAGCTGAGTAGCACCGTTGTATTCATCAACTGTGGCGGTGACTGCCACCACACTGCCTACGATCAAGGCGTGAGTATTATTACCTTGATAGACAAAAATTCCTTCAGAGGTGAGCGGGTTAGCGTCTTTATCTGCATCTTCTTCCTGTAAATAAAATCCTTTAAAACCGGTTGCCTGTAAATCTGCTGTGACTACGCCCTTTACCGTACGTACACTATTTATCATGCCATCAACGGGAGCTGCAGCAACACCCTGTATCACACTAATTAAAGTCGCATCCGCTTCACAGGCAGTGACCACCGCCTCAGTCGTTACCGTAAAGCTACTATGGTAGTTTTCAGCCAGCGGGTTGGATCCTCCGTCTTGGTCCGTTACTTTATCCGCGCTAATAGTAATACTGCAGGTCTCGCCCAAAAGAAAATTCTGCTGTGCCTGCAAGCTATACACTAGCGGCCCGCCGCTTAGCGTACTCTGCATAGATCCCGACAAGCTGCAACTTAGTGCAAACCAGTCATTCGCAAGTGTCACCGCTTCATTGAAAGCAATAGTAATAGGACTATCAACACTGACATTAGCAGCGCCATCCGCAGGAGACACTGCACTTATTTGCGGCGCGGTGTCCACCGTAGAGAAACTTTGTATTGCGCTGCAACTTCCAAAAGTAGCAGGTTGCGGTCCCACCCAAGTAAAATCAGAAAATAAGGCACCGCTACCTGATAATTGCAAAGAGGAGCCTTCAGCGGTAGCACTCGTCTCCTGTACACCCATATCCGTGCTGGTCATTCCTATCGCTGGGCCATTTGTCGCAGTTAGCACACCTTCGTAGCTGATGAATTGCACCACGCTGCCTGCTGGATTAACTAGGGCCAGCCCATCTGGAGCACCATTTTGGATACCGTTAACAGCAATGGTCTCAAGGCCATATCCTCCACATTGATTACCCAAGGTGATTGCTGACAAATCTGTAGGATTATAGCTGGTACCATTGCTACCATTATAAAAAACCACCGACCACCCCTGTAAAGATGTCCCAGCTGGGCCTGCGATTTCAATACCTTCGCCAACATCCCCGCCAGCATTGTCATAGTGCAATTCGTTGATAAATATATTAGAGGCGAAAGCAGAACTGCAAAACACACTGGCAGCAATCGTAGGGATTAACAAATTGCTAGCAAAACGCTTAGTCAGTTCAGTGACAGCGCCATAGCGGTTGTTGAAGGTCTTTTTTGAATTGGTACCGATAGCCATAATACTCACTCCCTGTTGGTATTGACTGAATTGAGAACAAGCATGCAAAAAAAAGCTTAATTGAAATTAAAGCTCCCCGGGCAAGCCCTCTCGCTTTGCGAGCCTTCACTAAGTGAAGCGGAGTATTTATAGTAATTTTCAACTCTGCTGGGGATCAACCCTGGCGGATTTAGGTTCGGCCTAATTCATCGCTATTGAATACTTGATAATAATAAACACTATCATTTAAATATGACAAATTCATGTCCAATAACCGCAATCCAGCGTCGTTCCAATAAAAATCAAAGCTTTATGTTTGAATTGAGCTATCAAGAATTAATCCTATCAAATCTATACCAATAGAGTTTGTCTAGGAAATTCAGGCTCAGCAGCGGGACATGGGGGAAGTAAACAGGAAAAACAAACAGCATTTTTTTCAAACGTTTTGTTTCACTGTTTTATTTTTTTAAAATACGACTCAGGTATAAACTAAGCTTTTACTCGCCAGTCCTTAGCATCGCATAAGAGCATGGCGACGAAGATTATTCGTCCTGCATTTAAGAAAATGAACGCTTAGCGTTGTTTTACCTGGAATTCTTGGTAAAGAAGCGAATTACCGGTTAGAGAAGGTGCTATGTTTGACACGCTTCCCTGATAACCTCAAAGGACTAAAACAGCCCTTTGGAAAATGACACTGATGATTCGGTATTTTGTATATGCAATTTAGTGACCCTAGGCTCGGTACTTGCTATCACCTTGCCTCTTCTGATCACAAACAAACGCTCGGGGCGCAGCTGTAAAGCTTCAATGGCACTGCTTGCTTCACAGATAACAATATCTGCATGACAGCCAACCTGTAATCCGTAATTTTCTAAGCGCATTACCTTGGCAGCATTGTTGGTCACCGCTTCAAAGGCCGCACTCATTTGGCTCATACCCGTCATTTGTGCCACATGCAAACCCATATGCGCCACATCTAGCATATCGTGGGTACCAAAGCTGTACCAAGGATCCATGACACAATCGTGACCAAAGGCTACATTAATGCCCGCCTCTAACATTTCAGGAACACGGGTCATGCCACGTCTTTTGGGATAGCTATCAGAGCGCCCCTGCAAAGTTATATTGATCAGCGGGTTGGCGACCACATGCACTTGAGCCTCGCGAATCAGCGGTAATAATTTGGACACATAGTAGTTGTCCATTGAGTGCATAGAGGTTAGATGAGAGCCGGTCACTCGCCCCTGAAGACCCTGGCGTATAGTCTCACTGGCGAGTACTTCAATGTGCCGAGACATAGGGTCATCGCTTTCATCGCAGTGCATATCAACTAACAAATCACGCTGCTGGGCAATCTCACACAGCCTGCGAATGGACGCAGAGCCATCGGCCATAGTGCGTTCAAAATGAGGAATACCCCCGACCACGTCTACCCCTTTATCTAGAGCCCTTAGTAAATTTTGCTCTGATTTTGCATAGCGTAGGAAACCGTCTTGGGGAAAGGCGACTATCTGAATATCGATATACTCAGACATCTCTTCACGTACTTCTAACAACGCATCAACGGCGAGCAACCTATCATCACTAATATCGACATGGGTGCGAATCGCTAACGTACCACGGGCGATTGACCAGCGGCACAACTCTAATGCGCGCTTTTTGATAGCATCCACCGTGAGGCTCGGCTTTAACTCACCCCAGAGCGCAATCCCCTCTAACAAGGTACCGCTTTGATTAAGCCGTGGTTGACCCAGTGATAAGGTAGAATCCATATGAAAATGACTATCGATGAAGGGCGCACTGGCCAAATGCCCATTGCCCTGAATAGTCTGTTGCGCAGGAGTGGTTATATGGGTTGCTATCTCGACGATTTTTCCATCAATGACAGCAATGTCTTGCCCTTTTTCAGCATTGGCCAAATTGACATTTTTGATCAGTAAGTCGAGCATGATGGACACCTTTCGCGGATAAACTATAAATAGAGAAACTATGCCAAAGCGCCCTCAATTGGAAGCCCTAGCGTATATTCTCTGATAATAATTAAAGCTGACTATTGAACTTAACCGGGAAAGACAAAAATCCAATCATATTTTCGCCTTTTCTCGCAGCGATCGACAAAAACGATAGAAGACTAAGACTTAAATAATAAACTTTGATCTAGCAGATAATGTTCAAACAGAGGCAAACAAGCACTGCCAATAACGCGCGGATCATAGCTGATCGTCGCCTCTTCAACACTAGGCACGACAATGCCCTGCAGATCTATTTTTTGTACCGATTGTTGAATAGCGGCTACTATTTTTGCGCGTACATTCGGGGGAAAAGCACCATCAATGACCACGTGTTTGAAGTCTATTACGCTGCAACTAGAAACGATAGCAATCGCAATATAGCTGGCAATATACTCAATCCAATGTTGAATATGTGTTTCGTGCTGACGCCAGTCTTTGAGACCTTGCCACAAAAACTCCGGCGATATATCCGCCTCTTGTAACTGTCTTTCAAGCAAAGCCACAGAGGCATGTTCAATCAACTGCGACAATTTTCCATCCGGGCCTATCACCGGCATAGAGCCTATAGCACCGGCATTACCTTGCGGCCCTGAAAATATCGAGTGATTTAACACTAGGCCACCGCCAATAAAAAAGCCGATGAAAATGTAAGAAAAATCCATCAGTTTCGAGCCGCGGCCAAACACTAATTCTGCGCCACAAGCGGCAGTAGCATCGTTTTGAATACTTATTGGGTAGGGACAAAACTTACCCAGCTCATGGGCAATATCTATCTGGTGCCAAGAGTCTATAGCTTGTTGTGGTGCGCCTATTTCCTTAGACCAATTCCATAGCTCATATGGCATAGCCACACCTAAACCTATCACTTTTTCGCGCTGACCAGGGCTTAAAAATGCGGTCAAATAAGCCAGTGTTTCCTGAGTGAAAGAAATGATTTTCTCAGCCACAGGATAGTGATAAGTGATAAATTTAGAACAGCGAATTTCACCGACGAAATCCATCAACACTATCTCTGCACGACGCCTGCCAATTTTTAGGCCCATGGTAAAAACACCGTCAGGGTTGAGCTTCATAGGTACTGATGGCTGGCCAACTTTACCTTTTAAAGACTCTCCACGTAGTAACAGTCCCTCTTGCTCTAACCCGCGCATGATGACCGACATTGACTGCGCGGATAACCCCGTTAATTTTGCCAATTCTGCTTTTGCCAACGGACCATTGCGACGAATTAGCGAGAGAATTGCGCGCTCATTGTACTCGCGCAGTGTCGATTGATTCGCTCCACCGCCTAATTTCTGATTCTTATTTTTTATTTTCACTTCACAGCCCGTATTATTATCTTGTCTATCATAGCATTCGTAGGAAATTTACCTAGAAACTTATACGCATTTAACTAATTGTCTTTAACAAACTACCACAATCAATTAATAAATCAATGTGATTTATTAATTGACATCAGCCACGCCAAGAGGTAATTTTGCATCAGAGCGTTTGCTACGTTCGCAAAGATTTAAACGCTGCTACTCAATATTAAAAACACTGAGTAACAATAGGATCTCAAACAAACAACTAAACAAAAGCAGGGAACAAGATGAAAAAAACAATTATTGCATCTATGGTTGGCGCTATCACATTAGCAAGTACGTTAAGTCTCAATGTTCACGCGGGTATAGGCGCTTGCCTTATCACTAAAACTGACACCAATCCTTTCTTCGTGAAGATGAAAGAAGGTGCTAAGAAAAAAGCAGCTGAGTTAGGCATTGATCTTAAAACATACGCGGGCAAGATTGACGGCGACTCTGAATCTCAAGTAGCTGCAATTGAAACTTGTATTGCCGATGGCGCGAAGGGAATTTTATTAACCGCCTCTGATACTAGCGGTATTGTCCCCGCTGTTAAACAAGCACGTGAAGCGGGCATTCTAGTCATTGCACTAGATACGCCACTAGAGCCAATTGATGCTGCCGACGCTACTTTCGCCACCGACAACTTCCTTGCAGGTAAGTTAATTGGTCAGTGGGCAGCTGCTGCACTGGGTGATAAAGCTAAAACGGCTAAAATTGCACTGCTAGATTTAGCGATTAGCCAACCATCTGTTGGCGTATTACGCGACCAGGGCTTCCTTGCAGGATTTGGCATCGAGCTAGGTGATCCAAATAAGTGGGGCGATGAAACTGACCCACGCATTATCGGACACGAAGTAACAGCCGGTAACGAAGAAGGCGGCCGCAAGGCAATGGAAAACCTATTGGCATTAGATTCTGGTATTAATGTTGTCTACACTATCAACGAGCCAGCAGCTGCTGGTGCATACCAAACACTTAAGGCTTTCGGCTTAGAGAAAGACGTATTAGTGGTCTCTGTTGATGGCGGTTGTCCTGGTGTGCAAAATGTTGTTGATGGCGTGATTGGCGCAACGTCACAACAGTACCCACTATTGATGGCATCAAAAGGCATTGAGGCGATTGCCGCTTGGGCTAAAGACGGTACTAAGCCGGCTAACTCTCCAGGTAAAGCTTTCTTTGATACAGGTGTAAACTTAGTCACAGACAAAGCTGCTAAAGGCGTCTCTTCTATAGACACCAAAGAAGGACAAGCTCGCTGCTGGGGTTAATCAACTAAGGAAAGGGGAACTTACTCCTCCCTTTGATAGTAATAGAACATCGAGAAGTGGCAACTGCCACTTCTTTATATACTGATATTGAAAAGACATATTTATCAAAATAAATAGACCGTTAATAGAATATATCGAGAACCCCCATGACAGAATCAAGCGCGATCTCCACGGATCAGAAGCTCGGCGAACATGAACAAATCGCCAGCTTTGATAATGATACCCGCAGTTTCATCAGTAACATTCAGCACCGATTACACCGTACGCCCTCGCTGGTACCTCTAGTAGTACTGATCATTTCTCTGATCGTATTTGGCGTACTACTCGGCGATAAATTTTTCTCACCTTTCGCCCTAACCCTGATTTTACAACAAGTGGCTATCGTCGGTATCGTTGGCGCAGCACAAAGTTTAGTTATTATCACCGCCGGTATCGATTTATCCGTCGGCGCTATTATGGTGCTCTCATCCGTTATTATGGGTCAGATGACCTTTCGCTATGGCCTACCTCCTGAAGCCGCAATCGGAATTGGTCTTATGTGTGGCACTATGATGGGCTATGTTAACGGCTGGTTAGTGGCAGTCATGCGTCTACCGCCTTTCATCGTCACCCTCGGCGTTTGGCAAATTGTATTAGCCACTAATTTCTTATACTCAGCCAATGAAACGATTCGCAGCCAAGACATCGAAAAATCTGCGTCGCTATTTCACTTTTTTGGCGAGAGGATAACCATAGGGGGCGCCATTTTTACTTACGGGGTCATTGCCTTTGTCCTTATCGTCGGAATTTTAACCTATATCCTCAATAATACCGCCTGGGGAAGACACGTCTATGCGGTGGGAGATGATCCGGAAGCGGCAGAGCTCGCTGGGGTAGAAACTAAGAAAATTTTAATTTCCGTCTACATGTTAGCGGGACTAATCTGCGCTTTTGCAGGCTGGGCACTGATCGGGCGTATCGGCTCTATCTCGCCAACCTCAGGACAATTTGTCAACATTGAATCTATCACTGCTGTTGTAATAGGCGGTATCTCATTGTTTGGAGGGCGCGGCTCTATCATGGGCATGTTGTTTGGCGCTCTCATTGTCGGGGTATTTTCTCTAGGATTACGTTTACTGGGTACAGACCCACAGTGGACTTATTTACTGATTGGCGTATTAATCATCAGTGCAGTTGCTATCGATCAATGGATTAGGAAGATTTCATCATGACACAGCCCGTTTTAAGTGTGCGTAATTTAGTCAAGCACTACGGCAGAGTGACTGCCTTAGACAACTGCGACTTCGATTTATATCCCGGTGAAGTACTGGCAGTTATCGGTGATAACGGTGCCGGAAAATCTACCTTGATCAAAACCTTAGCCGGTGCTGTACAGCCAGATTCAGGTGATATATTTCTCGATGGGGAAAAAGTTAATTTTTCGACACCACTGGCGGCACAAGCTGCGGGCATAGAGACGGTATTTCAAACTTTAGCGCTATCACCTGCACTATCGATTGTCGATAATATGTTTTTAGGCCGCGAACTACGCAAGCCGGGCATCATGGGAAAAGTTTTTAGACAGCTAGACCGTGCAAAAATGCAGCAGATAGCGCGTGATAAACTGACAGAACTGGGTCTGATGACCATACAAAATATCAACCAAACAGTAGAGACGTTATCAGGCGGTCAGCGCCAAGGCATTTCAGTGGCTCGCGCCGCCGCTTTTGGCTCTAAAGTTATCATCATGGACGAACCCACTGCCGCCCTTGGCGTTAAAGAATCTCAACGCGTACTGGAATTGATCCTCGACGTAAAATCCAAGGGCATTCCCATTGTGCTTATCTCGCATAATATGCCCCATGTATTTGAAGTGGCTGATCGCATCCACGTGCACCGTTTAGGTCGTCGCCTCTGTACTTTAAACCCTAAGGAACATAGCATGGAAGATGCCGTCGCCTATATGACTGGCGCTAAAGTACCCGATGCAGCCCTGATCAATTAAGCTCATGTCTATACCACTTTAATCCCCGCTCTATGCCGGCATTAAAGTGGTTTATCTTTTCTGCAAAAGCTCTACAGGATTAGCCCATGTCAGCTTTAAAACTGGATAATCTCGAACAGTTAGCTAAAAAAATAATCGCAGCACAAACCGGAACATCACGTTTTATCTGTGCAATCGTCGGCGCCCCTGGCTCTGGAAAATCAACACTGGCCCAAACCCTACAAACACTACTCATTCAAAAGCACCAACTCTCTTGCCAAATCGTCGCTATGGACGGGTTCCATTTGGATAATGTCACTTTAGCTAAACAAGGGCTACTTGCTGTGAAGGGCGCACCGCAAACATTTGATGTCGCGGCTTTCGACGCTCTGTTGCAAGCCTTACATGCTCATAAAACCAATGTGCTAGCACCTACTTTCGATCGTAGTATAGACGCAGTCGTCCCTGCTGCAATCGACATCAAAACGCAGACTAAGATAATTTTAGTTGAAGGGAATTATTTACTGCTCAAAGAGCGAGGGTGGGATCGGCTACATCAATATTTCAATCTGAGTATCTTTATTAACGTGTTCAAGGAAGAGCTTCGTAAACGATTAATTGAGCGTTGGATAACACAAAATTTAGATGTAGATGACGCAATTGCCAAAGCCGATGCCAATGACTTACCCAATGCTGAGCTTGTCATCAACAATTCAATGACGGCCGATATAGAGTTACAAACCCAAGGTTAACCTCGGGCTTATAACTAAAAAAGCAGATAGATTTCTATTTAGAATAGCTGTCAGGTACTGCTGACTTCTGGCGTTTCATCACCGAAGTACGACCCAATAGTGCAATGCCTATGTAGCCACGCAATTTCAATGTATCTATATCTTTCAATGACATGTACGAAGAATAGGTCTTCCCCTTGGCAGGATCATAGACAGTACCGCCCTTCCACTTATCCTTCTTGAAGCTAAAGCCCTCTAGATTCTTTAAGCCTATTAAAGAACGTGCCTGTAGATCTTTTTTAGGATTTTTGACATCAAGTTTTTCTTTTATCACGCCTTCATGGATATCTTTAACCCAGACGATTTTTCCTTCGAATTTATCTCCAGCACGATAAATTTCTACCACCCCTTTGCCGCTTTCTGAAAGCCAGAAACCCAGTATATCGCTCTCGCTAAAGCTTGCTGCGAATGAACTACTACTTAAACCCAACAGCAACATGGATGTTAATATCTTTATACGTTTCATTATAAATCCTCTACACAAATTGTTATTTTTATTGGTCATAAATCTATTGAGATTACCTATAGGTATCTCATTTAACCCTAACATCATTATGCGCTTAATGGAATTAGCATTATGCCTCTAAGTATTATAAATCAGCATAGATCTACACTCGCCTATAACGGCCAAACCAACATAATTAGAGGCACCGCTATTAACACAATAATAATATCCAATGGCAATCCCATGCGCCAATAGTCACCGAACTGATAACCCCCTGGGCCCATTACCAAAGTATTTGACTGATGCCCGATGGGCGTCATAAATGCACAGGAGGCACCCACAGCTACCGTCATAAAGAAAGGATCTGCGTTAACACCTAGCCCCTGAGAAATACTATAGGCCAGCGGCGCCATCACCACTGCGGTGGCGGCATTGTTAATCACATCAGATAACCACATGGTCATCACCAACAGCGCGCCGATAATCATATATATCGGCAGTCCCTGTGTGACACCCAACAACTGATCGGCCACTAGTGCAGTAAGACCGGTATTCTCTAAGGCTTTACCGACAGGAATTAAACATGCCAGTAAAATAATCACAGGCCAATCGATAGCATCGTATAAATTGCGCACAGGAATTAGCTCAAGTAATACGTAGACCATCACCGCCAAAACAAAGACTATCTCCAGAGGCAGTATTTTCAACACTCCTAGCGCCACTGCAAGGGCAAAGATGCTCAGCGCCATAGTGACTTTTCTGGGTCCGCCTAAGGTTAAATTGCGCTCAGCTAAGGGGACTAAACCCAACTCGGACAACTGCTCCTCCACCGCTTCAGCAGCACCTTGCAGCAATAGTATATCGCCTGCTTTAAAAGTCTGCTTTCTGATTCTGCGCTGTACTCTTTTGCCCTCTCGAGCCAAACCCACTAATGCTAACGAACTATTACTGCGTCTGCGCAAATAGGGAACGCCTCTTCCCTCCAAGCAAGATCCCCGTTTAATAACGCCCTCGACCAAGGTAAGATTTCCCTGAGTGAGTTCTGCAAATTTTTTATCGGCACTAGTGATCAATTCCAAATCATTGTGATCTAACAATAACTGGATTTCAGAAGGGTCAGCCTGCAGGATTAATATATCTCCCGCTTGCAGGCGCTGAAAGCGCTTCATCGACATTGTCTCACCGTGACGATGTGCGATACCGACCACTTCTATGCTGCCCTTTTCCAACCCTTTAATCACATCTGCGCTCTGACCCACCAATTCAGAATTTTCGTTGATAATTACTTCAGTGAGATAGTCGCCAATGGCAAATAGCTGTTCTGGAGCACTGCGATTTAACCGCTCTTTGGGGATAAGACGCCAACCTATCAGCCCGATGAACAGCACGCCCACCAACGCGATACATACACCCACCGGCGAGAAATCAAACATCGAAAACGCCTCACCGGAAACCTCGGCGCGCATCATCGCAATAATGATATTTGGCGGGGTACCAATAGCAGTAGTCATTCCCCCTAAAATACTGCCGAACGCCAGCGGCATTAGCAGTATTGCAGGGGAGCGATTGTGTGCCGCGCAAGTGGATATCGCCACAGGCAACATTAAAGCTAAAGCCCCAACATTATTCATAAACGATGAAGCTATAGTCACTACAGCTGTCAGCAGCAAGATGTGGATTAATAAATTTTGTGTGTAGGGCATTAATGTTTGCGCGATAAGATCAACAACACCGCAGCGGCGCATCACATCAGATATAACTAACACTGCAGCGACAGTGATCACAGCGGGGTGACCGAAACCAGTGAAGGCCAATTCGGAGGAGACTAAGCCCGTTAATACACAGCTGCCCAGGGAGAGTCCGGCAACAATATCGTGACGATATTTTCCCCAGATAAATAACACGATGGTTAATAGTAATATGATCGCAATTAACAGCTGCTGATAAGTCATAAGTAGACAGTCCCTGTTACTTATTTTTAGATAATATTAGTAGACTTTACACTTTATTGTATCGTTATCGATAGAGAGGCTGGAAAATCAGCCATGAAGAGAGGAAGGCTATCCACAGCAGGTCAGAGCTAACATGCTGTGGATTAATTTTAGATCGTGCTATTAAGCGGGCGCTAAACCTCTCTGCCTTTCACTTCTTCTGCGAATCAGCTCAAGGAATGTCAGTAAAAATATAGAAATTATCACTAACAAAGTAGCTACCGCCAAAATGGTCGGACTGATTTGCTCGCGGATACCGCCCCACATCTGCAACGGAATAGTACGTTCTTCAACACCGGCAATAAAGATCGCCACGACTACTTCATCAAAAGAGGTAATAAAGGCAAATAGCGCACCAGAGATAACACCAGGTGTCACTAGCGGCAACATCACTTTAAAGAAAACCGTGGTAGGCTTTGCACCTAAGCCTGCTGCTGCTCTGGTGAGAGAGTGATCAAAGCCCGACAGTGTGGCTGTCACTGTGATCACCACAAAGGGTATACCCAAGGCGGTGTGGGCCAATATAAGCCCTAAGAAAGTACCGGCTAAATTAATACTCGAATAGAAGAAAAACATGCCCGCCGCCGAGATAATCAACGGCACAATCATTGGCGAAATCAAGATACTCATGATGACTGCACGATAGGGCATTTCAGGTCGAGAGAGACCAAGCGCCGCTAATGTACCCAATGATGTGGCGATAATGGTCGAGCAAATCGCCACAAAGAAACTGTTTTTTATCGAACGCATCCACTCTTCACTGGCAAAGAATTCCTCGTACCAGCGCAGCGAGTAACCCGCTGGATCAAGAGATAACATCTCTGGGGTAAAAGTAAAATATGGCTGCACGTTAAAAGACAGCGGAATAATGATTAATATTGGGCC
The DNA here is from genome assembly GCA_013215375.1 of Oceanospirillaceae bacterium. Lineage (GTDB taxonomy): Bacteria > Pseudomonadota > Gammaproteobacteria > Pseudomonadales > Balneatricaceae > Rs1. The sequence goes on from JABSRB010000002.1 coordinate 50,543, forward strand.
AATCAAAAATAAAAATATCAAGGCGCATATGATCCGATAGGAATAGTACCAAGTGCGTTCTAGTTTGCCTGCGTAAGTTGGTATTGCCATCTTGTTATCTCCCTAACCCATTTTCATCTTGTCGATGCCAATCACTTTATTAAAGATGGCATAAAAGACCATCACTATCACTAACAGGATAAAGCCGAGTGCGCCCGCCAATCCCCAGTTCAATGAGTTTTGCATATGATATGCGATCATATTACTAATCAGTAAACCACTTTGTCCGCCGACTAACGCCGGTGTAATGTAATAGCCAATAGAGAGGATAAACACTAATAGCGAACCGGCACCTATGCCTGTCACTGTCATCGGAATATAAACACGTATAAATGCAGTCACCGGATTAGCACCCAGAGAAAGTGCTGCACGCATATAAGTTGGCGGAATGGTCTTCATCACTGAATACAGTGGTAACACCATGAACGGTAATAAAATATGGGTCATGGCGACGATAGTACCGGTCTTGTTAAATATCATCTGCAGGCGCCCTGCCTCGTCGATAATATTCATCCACACCAGCACATCATTGAGCACCCCTTGAGTTTGCAGCAGCACAATCCAAGTGGTGGTACGCACTAATAGTGAAGTCCAAAATGGCAGCAGCACTAATATCATTAATAAATTACTTTTTGCCAGTGGCAATGTCGCCAGTAAATAGGCAATCGGATAAGCCAATAAAATACAGATCGCAGTGATGGTAAAACTCATCATCAAAGTGCGGCCAAACAACGCTTTATAAATCTGTTTATTTTCTGGCTTGGCGACTATTTCGCCCTGATCATTGGTTTTGTAATCAACGGCGGCAATCAGATAGGAATAAGTAAACTGACCAGATTCGCGTTTAATCAGGGCCCATACAGCAACATCACCCCACGACTTATTAATCTTGATCATCTGTTCTTTATAAGGGCCCTGGGTCAGCTTGACTGCTTTGCGAGCCGAACCGCTAATCACCCGGCGCATACCACTGCGTTCATAGTTTAAACGCGAGGCAACTTTACCTATATTTTTATTTTTACGCCCCATTGTAAGGTCGGTAACCAGCGCCGCATAAGTTGCTTCGTCGGGGAGTTCAACGCCATCCCAGCGTGCTAACGCCTCAGTTACATTGGGCATGATTGTTTGCACTTGTGGGTTTTCTACACCACGCAAACTCATATTAACCACGGGAATAATAAAACTAACGAGAATAAATATCAGTAGTGGCGCCACTAACAAAAATGCCCAAATTTTCAATTTACGCTGGGATCTTCGCAAACTGACTTTTAATGGCACGCCATCATTCGTCGTCATTTCGCCTACTTTGGAATATGTATTTGCCATAAGTTTTCGACCTAATTACAGAGTGAATCATTTATTATAATTATATTAACTAGAAAATTGCTCTCTAGACTTTTTGCAGGAGCATTGAGACTTGGTGCTAGAAGGCTGCCTGAAAACAGACTGATCTACTCCGATCACAATCCTTGGACAGCCTCATAGGAGGCTGTCCAACAACAGACTAATCTACTGCGACCAAGGCTATTTGGTTAAAATTAACGCTCATTCTCGTTAAATAGCACGCTATTCTCCTCAAATGACCGCTAATTTTTCTTCAAATAGCCTTGCTCTCGCTACGATCGCAGTCCTCGGACAGCCTCCTAGGATAGGGGCGAGATCAAACAACATTTGATTTCGCCCCCAGGGCTCATATTAAGACCGAGCCCTTTTCAATATGTCTTACTTAGCTAACCAAGCGTTAAAGCGCTCGCTCATGTCATCTTTGTTGTTAGCCCACCATTCAGCGTTCTTAATGATTGGGTTTTTGAAGTTATCAGGATTTGTCGGCATATGAGGCTTCATGTCGATACCAGTGTCTGCATGCTTATCGACAAACGCCGATGATGACTTACGGGCAGGCCCGTAGGCGATAAACTTAGACTGATCAGCTAAACGCTGAGTATCTGTGGCGAATTTCAAATAAGCCTTCATCGCTGTAGTCAATTTACCTTTTGGTACAACCCAGCCATCAATTTCGGCTACTTGACCGTCCCAGATGATTGTAAAAGGTTGTTTTTCATTAACTTGGGCACCAAAGAAGCGACCATTGTAACCACTGGCTATGCTAACTTCTTTATCTGATAGTAGTTGTGGCGGCTGTGCTCCAGCCGTCCACCAGATAACAGAATCTTTGATGGTATCCAACTTTTTGAAGGCACGATCCACACCTTCTTCAGTACTTAATACGTCATAGACATCTTTAGCGGCTACGCCATCGGCAAGAAGAGCCCATTCCAAATTACCCGCTGGAATTTTCTCTAAGGCACGCTTACCAGGGAATTTTTTTAGATCGAACATATCAGAAACAGTCGTTGGCTTCTCACCTGGGAACATCTCATCGTTATAGGCAAGTAGTGTTGCATAGACAATTTGTGGAATGAAACAACCATTCAGGCCGCCGACAAAATCTTTACTCGGTAAAGTTCCATCTGGCGCTGCAGCAAGAATTTCATCGTAGTTAATTTCTTCAACTAATCCTTCATCACAGGCAATCATCGCATCGCCTTCCAGGATATCAACCAAATCCCAAGTCACGTTATTGGCTTCTACCTGAGAGCGAATACCCGCCAGAGCAGTACCTGACTTATCTTCATGTAAGAATTTAGTACCTGTTTTAGCAGTGTAGGGCTCGGAGTAAGCACGTTGCTGACTCTTAGTATAAGCGCCGCCCCATGATACTACGGTAAAGGTTTCTTCTGCCTGAGCTATACCAGTCAAAGAGACCGCAGCAACCGCTGTCGCGACAATTGAACGTTTCAGTAACTTCTTCATCTTCATCTTTTCCTTTTTTTATTAATACTTAAGGTCAATATTCGATATTACTTTTGAAATTTACTTTTTTATTTTCAACTTTTTAAATGCGATTAAGCATCTAAAGCGCGACAGTCATCAGTATCCCAACCGATCGAAATCGACTCTCCACGTTTCATATGCTGTTGATTGTGAGTATTGGGCACTTTAATAATAAAATCTGTGTTGCCTGATACAGAGACTCTAGTACGAGTGTGATCACCGTGATAGATCAGCTCTTCCACTGTGGCATTACAATTATTGGCACAGGTACCCGCTGCAGGATTAACGGTGACACGCTCTGGGCGTAACGACAAGGTTGTATCATCGCCGACTGCGCCAACATTAATTTTCTTCGCCTGTACCACCCCGCCGCCACCTTTGAGCTCAACGGTGCAAATATCACCATTTATTGCAGTGACTTTACCCATCAAGCGGTTGTTTTCACCAATAAAATTGGCGACAAATGCATTGCAGGGCTGATCATATAATACATGGGGGGTTGCCAGCTGCTGTACGATGCCATCATCAAATACCGCGATACGATCAGACATGGTAAGTGCTTCCACTTGATCGTGGGTCACATACAACATAGTGACCCCTAAATCTTCATGGATATGTTTAATTTCGTATTGCATCTCTTCACGCAAGTTTTTATCTAGTGCGCCTAACGGCTCATCCATCAATACTAGTTTTGGCTCAAACACCAAAGCTCTAGCCACGGCAACACGCTGCTGCTGGCCTCCAGATAACTGTGCGGGACGACGATTGGCAAAATGGTCTAATCGAACCATTTTTAAGGCGTGATTAACTTTATCAGTAATTTCAGACTTACCCATTTTGCGAACTTGCAACGGGAAAGCTAAGTTTTCGGCGACGCTCATATGCGGGAACAGTGCGTAATTTTGGAACACCATGCCGATATCACGTTTGTGCGGGGCAACGTTATTGATGGACTGACCATCGAGGATAATATCACCGCTAGTAGCGGTTTCAAAACCTGCTAACATCATTAGACAAGTCGTTTTACCCGAACCTGAGGGGCCCAACATGGTTAAGAACTCACCTCTGACCATGTCGACATTAAAATCTTTTACGACTAAATGGACTCCATCATAACTCTTTTGTACATTCTTAAATTGTACTAAAAAATCCGAATTTGAATCCATATAACTCTCCAATCATGTTTTTATTTTTTTTAACTGAAATAATATTAGCATATGCATAAAAGTTTTATAACCAGCTGTCGCTTCTAGTTAAAACATTGATAACTATTATAAAAAATGACGCCATAAAACAACATTATTTTAGCTGATATTTTAAAAATTTATTCAACTAGGGCAAGTATTTACCAGCCAAATTTGAATTGCAATATTGATATTCACCAAAGATATTCAGCTTACAGAGATATTAACTAATAGCGACGGATACTCACCACATCCTTGTCCTCAAAAAGGCTCACTAGAAGAAAAGGAAACTCAGGGCTTAACCTCGCTACCGCTCATCATTGATGTTTATATATTTAATGATTTATTTAGCAACAAATCCCTATAACATAAGTTTCTGGTGCATCTAATGGCACTTATTCAAAGCGCCAATCTAATCAATAATATTAGTCTATGTATCTTTACAATCACTAACCAGAAGTTCAGCTGTACAGTATTAAAGCAGCACCCATCACACTTAAAAAGACCATACAACTAAAGTAATACTCCTCTATAAAATCTACTAAAATTCAGTCAATCCTCATCAATTTTAGCAACAAGCTATATAAAATCAGACAATTCACCTATTTTTTTTTCATTTACAGAGAATTATTCTGCAATAAACCTTATGTTTTAATTAGTTTTAAATATAGATGATATTTTATTTTTTGTGCTGAATATTTAGCTTATGTAATAACTAAATGTTCAGGCCCGTAGGGGAACTGCGTTATGTTTTCATTTCCCTGCTCAGTAATCACCAAAATGTCGTGTTCTCTATAGCCACCAGCTCCCGGCAAATGGTTTGGTATAGTGATCATCGGCTCCATAGAAATCACCATGCCTGGTAGCAATACCGTGTCACAATCTTCGCGTAATTCAAGCCCCGCTTCTCGCCCATAATAATGGCTTAAAATACCAAAGGAGTGACCATAGCCAAAGGAGCGATACTGCAGTAAATCGTACTCTGCGTAGAGCTGATTAAGCTCTGCTGCAATCTCAGAGCATTTGTTGCCCGCTACCAGTAATGCTTTACCACGCTCGTGCACCAAACAGTTAATTTCCCACAGTCGCAACTGCTCGTCATTGACGCTACCTGCAAATAAAGTGCGCTCTAATGCCACATAATAACCGGCTACCATTGGGAAACAATTGAGCGACAAGATATCGCCCTGCTCTATTCTTCTAGAGGTGACCGGATTGTGCGCACCATCTGTATTCAACCCTGACTGGAACCAAGTCCAAGTATCTAACAGCTCGCCATCGGGCCACACTTTAGCGATTTCTCGCACCATAGTAGCGGTAGAGTGCAGCGCCACTTCCGCTTCACTCACTCCTACTTTCGCAGCTTCGACACAAGCCGCTCCGCCTATATCGGCAATGCGGGTCATTTTTTTGATATGTATTATTTCTTCACTGGATTTAATCATCCGTAAAGACATCGTAGCAGCTGCTATATCAACAAATTCAATATTGGGAAATGCTTGTTTCAATTTAGCCAATTGATCCAAAGTACAGTGATCAAACTCAATCCCCAAGCGCCGCACATTTTTTGTCAGCTGCTTGATGGCGATAAAAAAATTATCTTTGTGCCAATCTGTGTAGGTTATATTATCCCCGCGGGTACGGCGCCATGGCTGGCCACCGTCAATCCCAGCACTGACACTCGTGACATTATCCTGATCTATCACCAATGCGTAGTTACGCCCAAAATAACAGTATAAGAAATCAGCGTAATAACAAATGTTATGATAAGAACTAAACAATACTGCATCGATTTGACGAGCACTCATCAAGGCTCGAATCGCAGTGTGCCTGCTGTTGTATTCGCTTTTGGAAAAAGTCCCGGGGGCCTTACGCCCATTATCGGCAAAACTTTGTATTGATGGCATCTGCATAAGTCGCTCCTAAAGATTTATATTGGCTCTATTAAATCCTGCGTTAGCTCCTAGTTCAAACGAATGATTTTCCATCATTCGTTGAATTTTATTCATCGAAATTCTATAGTTAAATCTTTGTAAACTTTCGCTGAGGGATTATGCACAATTTACCTTTTAAAGCGCTGTATACCTTTGCTGTAGTCGCGCGCTGCAATAATTTTCAAGATGCGGCAAAACTGCTGTTTGTCACTCCCTCTGCCGTGAGCCACCAGATTAAAAATTTAGAGCTATATCTAGGTAACACTTTGTTTTTAAGGAAAGGAAATCAATTAAAGCTACTGCCACAGGCGGAGCATCTCGCCAAAGCACTAAATGCATCATTTAGCGACATTAACACCGCTTGTGATGCACTAAGGCCCTCAGCACCTTCGAGGAAGCTGGTAATTGCAGCAATACCCTCAGTAGCCACTTGCTGGCTGATTCCCAGGTTGAAAGATTTTCAACGATCTTTCCCCGACATAGACTTGCGTATTACTTATGCCATGCACGGTACCACACTCGATTTCAATGACATCGACATCGCTTTTGTTTACGCCAACACACCACCGCAGCTACCCAATATTAAAACGCAATTATTTCGCAGTGCTAAAAGCTATCCAGTCTGTAGTGCAGAATTTTATAATGGCTATTTATCAAACCATGCAGATATAACAAAGGGGCCTTTCTTACAAGACTCAAACATGAATGACGGTTGGCCTCAATGGTTCAAGAAGGCGGGGAGCAGCGCCCCAAATTGTCATTTAGGACTAGCCTTTGATGATTTTAATCTATTGCGTTCAGCAGCGCTCTCGGGACAAGGCGTAGCCTTGTGTGCAAAAGCATTAATTGCAGATGATTTAGCCAGTAAACGCTTAGTGCTACTGAGCGATATCTCCATTAATGAGGACGCTGGCTACTACTTATTACAGAAACAACAAGACTCTGCTGAATTAAAACAGCAGAGCCAAGTGTTTATAGATTGGGTTTTAGCTTCTTAACATCAGTTTAACGTTCACTAAAAAGGCCAGCCAGAGGCAATCAGCTTTAGACCAATAATCAATAACATGCTTAAAATGATATTCATAAATAACGCTTGATCAATTTTTTTCTGGATCACTAACCCCAGTTTAACGCCCAACCATGCGACGGGGGCTAACATTAGACCTACCATCAAGTTATCAGTATTGAGCTGTCCTAATACGGCGTAGGGCACTAGCTTTACCAAGTTTATCACGGTAAAAAAGTACACTGCCGTTGCCAGAAAATCTTCTTTACTCAGTTTAAGTGGCAGTAGGTAAAAGTTGAGTGGCGGGCCTCCCGCATGGGCAATAAAACTGGTCAAACCCGCCACCAGCGCACATATTCTACCGATTAAAGGATGGGCAGCGGTATCGAGCTTAATGCCCTTTAACAATCCCCAGAGCGCAAAGGTCACTGACATAATCCCCAGTGACAGCATCAATATTTGCTCGTTAAAAAAATCATAGAGCAAATAACCTAATACAATCCCCGTGACAGCAGGGGGCACCAGCAAGCGTAGCAAATCATTGCGCTGTTTGCCCCACCATGCCTTGACGCTTAATACGTCCATAAATATCAACAGTGGCAACATAATCGCCGCTGCCCGTAATGGCCCTATTTGCAATGCCAACATGGGGACAGCAATCACACCGATGCCACCGGCAAACCCTGATTTAGAAATGCCCGTTATCAATACGGCGGGGACAGCTAATAGCCAAAATAAATATGTCTCTTGCATGACAACTCACAAGTCGATGGAAAATAACAGGCCTGAGCAATTGCTCTAGCCTATACTATTTTAATCGCTATCGACCACATTTTGACGTTGTACACCTAGGCCGGCGATAGCTAATTCTATTTTATCTCCAGGCTTTAAATACCTTGAAGGATTTTGCCCCATACCGACTCCAGGGGGTGTCCCTGTAGAGATAACATCTCCCGGCTGCAGGCTCATAAATTGCGACAAATAGGCCACAACATGGGCCACACCATACACCATTGTATTGGTATTACCATTTTGGTAACGATGTCCATTGACCTCTAAATACATGTCCAACCCTTGTGGGTCCGGGATTTCATCACGGGTTACTAACCAGGGACCGAGGGGGCCAAAAGTATCGCAGGACTTACCTTTCACCCATTGTCCTGCGCGCTCCAACTGAAATTCACGCTCTGAAAGATCGTTTACGACACAATAACCCGCCACATAATCCAGTGCATCAGCCTGATCTATGTATTTAGCTTCTTTACCTATGACTATTCCAAGCTCTACTTCCCAGTCAGTCGCCTGTGACTTACGCGGAATCTCAACGTTGTCATTAGGGCCCATAATCGCCGAAGTCGCTTTAAAGAAAATCACCGGTTCAGGGGGCACATCCATGCCCGCTTCAGCGGCGTGATCAGAGTAGTTGAGACCGATACAGATAAACTTACCCACTCTTCCCACACAGGCACCGAGACGCACACCAGCATCTACTGCCGGCAATAAAGAGAGGTCTAACGCATTGATCTGTGACATCGTTGCATCGCTTAAATGATCACCGGCAAAGTCTGGCAGATGCGCTGATAAATCACGAATAACACCCGCTGCATCAATAATTCCTGGCTTCTCGCTACCCTTTTCACCAAATCGTAATAATTTCATAACCAACCTCAACATGGGCATTAGTTTGCCCGGTGATGACCCTGTAAGAGTCTGAAACACTTGCTAAATAAATTTAATTATCGCAATTAACTAACGCTATTTATTTCCGTTTTTTCATATGTCTGTTACCAAATCACGTCACCCAACCACCGTCTATAACGTGTGCTTGGCCAGTGGTATAACCGCTTTCATCACTGGCCAAATAAGTCACCAGTGCCGCTATTTCCTCAGCCAAACCTAAACGTCCGATCGGTTGCCTGGCGATAAAATCTTGCAGTGCCTGCTCATAATTACCCGTCTCTTTCAAGCGTTCATGGAGCGAGGGACTATCAACAGTACCTGGGCATATGGCATTGGCGCGAATCCCTTGGGTAATGTAATCCGCAGCAATGGATTTAGTCAGCCCGATAACTGCCGCTTTACTCATAGTGTAAGCAAATCTATTCGGTATCCCTTTTACACTAGAGGCAATCGATGACATATTGATGATAGATCCCGCTTGCGCAGTCAACATACCCGGTAAAAATGCCTGAACCATCTTGTACATCGCCTTAACATTGAGGTTAATGGCAAAATCAAAATCGGCTTCAGAGCAGGCCAAGATATCCCCAGCATGCACCACACCCGCACAGTTAAACAGCACATCGATAGTACCGATGCCCTCAGCAAAAGCGCTGATAGCCGCACTATCGGTGACATCCAATACACAAGTTTCTATTCCGGTAACTTCTGCCAAGCTAGCCAGCGTCTCTGCATTGATATCAGTGGCGATCACTCGCGCACCCTCTGAGGCAAATTGTAGTGCACTCGCCCTGCCAATCCCCTGCCCCGCGGCAGTCACCACACAAGTCTTTCCCTTTAATCGCATCGATAATTCCCCATCAATTTAATATGCATAAATAGCAGCTAAAGACGATAAAACCTGATCGCATTTAACCCATAAATATTAGCGCGCTGTGCCTTAGTCAAACCTTGTAATAACTGCTCAGTCATTTCGCACCAGCGGTGGTAATCAGCGGCCAAATTTAATACCGGCCAATCACTGCCCCACACCAGTCGCTCATCACCAAAACAGTACAAAAGATGATCCACATAGGGCTGCAAGCTAGCGACGGAAAAGTTATCGCCTGCCTCAGTCAGCAACCCAGATAATTTACAAAAAGTTTTACCATTTTTAGCGATCAAAGCGATATCTCGCGCCCAGGCCTTAAACTCACCGCTGTTAATACTCGGTTTGGCAGCGTGGTCTATCACCACCGGTAAATCCGGATATTTTTCGATAAACTTTGCTAAAACAGGCAGTTGATGTGCCAACACTAACGCATCGAAGCTAAGTTGTCGCTCGCACATAGATGTTATGCCCGCTTGCAGTTGCGGTTTTAACAGCCAGTTGGGATCCGCTATATCTTGCACCATAGGTCGCAAGCCTTTTAGCAAGCTCTGCTCATTTGAATGCCCATGCTGATATAGCAGCTCAATTTGTGACGCTACATCTGCCGCCTCAAAATCTACCCAGCCGACAACCCCTGCAACAAAATCATGCGCTTTGGCGATATCTAATAAATATTGGCTCTCAGCCAGTGTTGCGGCCGCTTGTACCAAAATGCTTTTATCAATTTGATTGGCGACTAGCAAAGGCTGTAACTGCTCGGCACTAAAGTCCCTATAAATAGCGCTAAAATCTTTGCTCAACCAGGGATACTCACCCCGCGACAATTGCCAAAAGTGCTGATGGGCATCAACTCTCACGCTGGTTCTCTGCAGCTCTAATCACACCTTTAGTGAGGATAATATTCCCGTACAAACGCGCTTCTGTGGTACTCACTATCAAATACGCCTGCTTTGCGCGGGCATAAAACTCAAAGCGCGGCAGTGTTTCAATTAACACATCACGTTGCTCAGCGCTGTTCACTATCTGCTGGAACTCTTTACAAATTGCCGGTACTTGCTGCGGGTCATCAACTACTTGCATGCGATGAGCGGGACTTTTTACAAAATCGTCTAAGACTAAGACACTCGTTATTGCCTCAAGCACACGGGTTGCTGAATTACCCGGCAATGCCACTAGATTTTTGGCGTTGCTAGCCGCCGGATAATTGCCATCGACAATCACTAACTCATCACCGTGGCCCATCGCTCGTAGGTGATAGAGCAGATCTGCAGACAGTAGTGGATCTATATTTTTTAACATCAATGTATCCTTTTTACTGACATGATTATGAACTGACAGGAGCCTTGGGATGTAATAACCCTTGCGCTTTTAACTCTTGCCACAAAGATACATCAATCTGGTGATTAAGCGTTGCACAGTTACGAATCACTTCCACTGAGGATTGCCCACCGGGAATAACACTCACTACACTTGGGTGCAACATCGGAAACGCAATGGCCGCCTGCGCCAGTGTCACTTGGTGATTGTGGCAAACCTGCTCTATGGCCCGCACTCGATCTTTAGTAGATTCTGCAGCGGGTTCATAGTTGTACATTGCCCCCTCTATTGCTCCCGTGGCCAATATACCTGAGTTAAATGGACCACCCAAGACGATACCTATGCCCTGCTTTTCGCACAGAGGCAAAAAGGAATCAAGGGCCTCTTGCTCTAGCAAAGTATAGCGACCAGCCAATAAAAATAGATCAAAATCACCCAGCTGTGCCATTTTCTCACACACTTGCCACTCGTTAACACCGACACCAATCGCTGCAATATTACCGTTATCGCGCAGTTCACAAAGGGCGCGATAACCCCCTTCCATCACTTCATCAACCCGCCTATCAGACTCCTGTTGCGAGCCGTGGGTAAAGACATCGACATCGTGAATATAAACGATATCTAATCGATCTATTTTAAGACGCGCCAAGCTCGCCTCAAACGAGCGCATTACTCCTTCATAAGAATAATCGTAGACAATTTTGTTGTTCGGTGTATTGATAAAGGCACCCGAATTTACCTCGTTCGGTGCACAAGGCTCTAACAATCGACCCACTTTACTGGATATTTTATAACTATCGCGCGGCAAGTTTGCCAAAAAATCTGCCATGCGCATTTCAGATAAGCCATGTCCGTATTGGGGAGCAGTATCAAAATAGCGGATACCGCTACTCCACGCAGCCTCTAAGGTCTGCCTAGCTTGTGTCTCGGATAACGCCCGATACAAATTACCCAATGGCGCGCAGCCAAAACCTAGTTCACTAAACTCAATACTACGACCTTTTGGCGTCTTAAAAATAGACTGCTTCATAGCACCTCACCTTCACCATCTGCTCGCAGGCGCAATTGTGACTGTGCATCAAATAAATACACCCGCTTCGAGGTAATTTTGACACTGACGACCTCGCCTATTTGCGATTCAAAATCTGCCGGCATCCTCACCACTATTTGTGCGGACGTTTGCTCATCATCTATACTGCAAGTGACTATGGTTTCATCTCCCGTGAGTTCTATCGAATAGATCGCGGCTCTGATCTGCCCCTCTCCTGCGACAATACTGATATCTTCCGGGCGGACTCCCAGTACCGCTGCACTTTGATCCGCCATTTTGGGACACAAAAACTCGCAGCTGCGACTACTAAATATCCCCTGCTTGATCGCACCGCGAATAAAGTTCATCCGCGGCGAGCCGACAAAGCCTGCCACAAATAAGTTAGCCGGGTCATTGTAGATCTCTCTCGGGGGCGCCAACTGCTGCACCACTCCCTGATTAATCACCGCCACTTTGTCTGCCAGTGTCATCGCCTCGATCTGATCGTGGGTAACGTAGACCGTGGTCACCGCGAGTTTCTTTTGTAAATGTTTCAGTTCGGCGCGCATCTGGCTGCGTAACTGCGCATCTAAGTTAGATAGCGGCTCATCCATCAAAAATAACTTGGGTCTGCGCACCATCGCTCTGGCCAACGCCACGCGCTGACGTTGACCACCAGAGAGCTGTTTAGGGTAACGCTGTAAATAAGGTTCTAAATGCACCGCTTGCGCCGCCTTTAATACTGCTTCGTCACGCTCTTCCTTTGGCACTTTACGCAGCAGTAGCGGATAGCCAATATTTTGCATGACACTCATGTGCGGATAGAGCGCGTAACTTTGAAAGACCATGGCGATATCACGATACTTAGGCAAGACATTGGTCACCTCTTGCCCCTGAATATAAACCTCCCCTTGGGTGGCGCTCTCCAGCCCTGCGACAATGCGTAACAAAGTCGTTTTCCCACAACCAGAAGGCCCTAGCAATACCAAAAATTGACCTTCTGCTATCTCTAAATCAACCCCTTTCACCACTTCGGTACTGCCGTAGCTCTTACGTATTCCGGTCAGTTTTATGCTCATGCTCACATCCTTTCATCGACAATTCTTATCATTTATTGTTATTTTTTCTATCGTTTGCGAACTCTGAAATTATTAACCTTTCACCGCTCCCGCCAATTGCCCTTTATTAATTAACCTGCCGATAAAACCAGCCGCAATCAACACTGGCACCACCATCACCACAATTAATACTGACATATACCACCACTGTGGCCCACGGGTAGCATTTTGCGCCGCGACCATTAACGGCATGGTCTGTGCATCCGCCGTTGACAAAAATAGCGCCAGTAAATATTCGTTCCAGGAGAGAATCAATACCAGCATCGTAGTCGCCGCCAAGCCAGGTTTTGCCAATGGCAGGTAAATGGTCAAAAACACCCGCATCCGGGAGGCGCCATCAAGCATTGCACTCTCCTCTAAATCCACCGGGATTTTGGCAAAAAAGTCGCGCATCAACCACACCACAATCGGTAAATTCACCGCCATATAAGTCACTATTAACGCAAAGTGGGTATCCAACAACCCCAGTTGTTGGAACATAATATAGATCGGCAATACTGAGACCACAGGCGGCATAATGCGCTGCGAAATAATCCAAAAGAGGATGTCATTGTTGCCCAAGGCACGGGTAAAGTAGCGACTAAAAGCCAACACAAAGACCACAAACAACGCCACTCCAATACTGAGCGATAACTGCCACTGCATACCCACGGTGACCGTTAAATAAACCACCAGCGCTACAATGCCAATAAAACCTACAATACTGCCAAGCTTAGGTTTGTATTCAATCCGGGTTAACGCATAGGCCGACATAGAGCCGATGAAAACCGCGAGAACGGTACTAATGGAAGCGATAATGATCGAATTTAAATAAGGCCTTAACGTATCTTGCCCCAAGTCGATAAAGATATATTTCCAAGCGTGCAGCGAGGGCTCAAAATCGATAAAGGGTATATAAAAGGGCCCATCTGACACTTGGATGGGTAATTTAAAAGACGTCACAAACAACCAATACAGTGGGAACAGCACCACAAAGCTCCAAACAAATAAAATGCTGTAAGTGAATATTTTCTTCAACGGCGACATTGACTGTAAATCTTTGGGCTCGCTAAGCCTCTGCCATAGGCTTTTGTTCATTAAACTCATCAAATGCTCCTAAGCGCCTTTAGCGACAGTGCGCTGACCGACAAAATTAAAGAAAGAGACACAAATCACCACTGCTACAAACAATAACGAGTAACCTACCGCTGCTGAGCCGCCCAAATCTTGGGTGCGCCAGGCGATAAAGGAATGCAAAGTCATAGACTCAGTGGCTATCCCTGGCCCACCATTGGTCAAAATATTGGGTAAATCAATAATCTTAAACGCTTCGATTAAGCGGATTAACACCGCAGTGGCAGCTACGGCTGCTATCGATGGAAAGGTAATATCCTTAAACACCCGCCAGCTACCCGCACCATCTAGCTGCGCGGCTTCCACTTGCTCTTTAGGCTGGTTTTCTATCGCCGCTAACAACACCATGAATAAAAAGGGAATCCACTGCCAAGAGTCGCCTATCAATACCACCCAGCGCGCCATCCAGGCATCTGCCGCCCAGGAGAACTCCGCCAGTCCAAACATCGACCAAATGGGTGCAAACGGCCCCTGAGACATATCCATCAGCATTCTAAACGCGTAGGCAATCCCTACCGGCGTTACCATAATGGGGATAAAAAAGGCCATGCGAAAAAAGTGCTTACCGCGAATTTTTTGGGCGCACAGCAGTGCTAGTCCCAGTGCAACAAAGAACTGAATAGCCACACCGACAAATACATAAAAGAGTGTCACCATCAATGATCCAGGGTGCCCAGTACCATTTAATACGCTAAACGCCAACAGTGTTAATGCCGACAGTACTAGCGCGGTTATCAGCCGCCCAATACCGCCTATCACCGATGCCTTGCCACTGGCAAAATAGCGCACTAGCCAATAACAAAAGCTACCAATAAACAAAGCAATGATTAGCCATTCCCAAAGTAAAAGCTCACCAAAGGTGCCCAGAAAATGATATTGCTGGGAGCCTGAAAAAAGTTTTTTAAAGTTGTATATCCCGACAAATTTTAGCTCGAAGCCGCCTGAAACTAGTTTAAAGCGCGACATCGATAAATACGCCGATAACAACAGCGGATAGATAGCTAAAAAAAGAATAATTAAGACGGTGGGAAAAATCAGTAACTGCGGTGTCAGCTTATCGATGCGCTGCGCAAAACCCACCTTAGCTTGGTTGACCTCAGACATAGTTATCCTCAGATAAAGACGTTTCAACAAAAAGAGGCAGCGCGCAGCAAGCGTTGGAGAGTTTGCCTGCTACGCGCCGTGCAAAAAGGCTATAGGCCTAAAGTTGCTTTATAAAGCTCTAGCTGTTCAGCTTTTCCCAACTCTTCATTCAGCTCATCCCACCCCTCTTCAATCGTCTCCATGGTCTGATTGACGTCTATTTCACCGGCTAAGTAACGCGCTAGCGCTGTATCTAACACCACTTGCTGGTAGTTTTGGTTCTTCGGAATGCGTAGGTCTAACAACATGTTGGGGCTATTAAGACTATCTTTAATCGCGCCTAAGTAGTTTTCTGCGGCCTCTTTACTCATGCCTGCATCTAACCAGCCTTGCATGTTATTAAATTGTGATAGGCGATACGGATTAAAACCAGTCGCGCCAATAGTGACATCTTTATTCGATTGAGCGGGTTGTGATACATACGAGAAGTACTCGTACGCTGCCTGCTTAACTTTATCATCAGCGGCGGCATTAATGCCTCCAGACCAGCCACCAAAGGCCGCATAAGGGGCGCGGTTAATGCCATCAACTGCGTGGGGGCAGCTAGTAGCGGTACAAGTTTCTAGCTTACCTGTGTCACGATTTAACACCTTGGTAGAGCCTGGCAACATCGCTGCGCCCACTTTATCAATCACCTTTGACGAGTTCGGGTCAATCGCCAGCGTGCCCACATCGCCCCAGTCAATGGTCAGTGCACAGCGCCCAGCGGTAAATAACCCACGAGTATCGCCCACATCGAGATTAATTTCATCGGCAGGTGCGTATTTACTGGTCTCTTTATAGATATGCAGTGCCGCGGCAAAAGCATCATTATTCACTAGCGGCTTCATGTCTTTAGTATCAAAGAATGCCCCCTGTGAAGTGCCCTGGCTCTGTAAATAACCACCGGCAATAGACATCACTGCCCAATAGGCCTGTGCGTTACGCTTTTTAGAGATACAAGAACCGTAATCGGGTTTGCCATCACCATTCATGTCTTGACCGTTAACGGCTTTAGCAATCGCCAGATACTCATCCCAAGTGTTAGGTGGCGCGAGTCCCGCCTCTTTAAGCACGTCGGTGCGATAATAAATCATGTGAAAATCGCCATCTAAGGTCAGTAGATAGGTCTTGCCTTTATACTGGGTCGAGAAGGAGCGAAAGAACGGACTTATGTCGCTCTCCTCTAAGGCTTTGTCTTTGGCAACATTGGCACTAATGTCTTGTAGATAACCTGGATCGGCATAATCTACCACCCACTGTGGGGCAAATACTGCAGCATCGACACTGTTGGTACCTGTGGCAAAATCTGTCAGCAGCTTGGTATACAGATCAGAGAAAGGCACGGTGATAATATTGATAGTCGCACCCGTTAACGCCTTAAATTCAGGCGCATGGCGCTGTAGCGGCTCTGCAATTTGCGGACCGGTAAAGGTCATTACATTGACAGTCACGCCATCAAATTTTTTCGCCTGTACAGTATTGGCACCGAGTGCCAGCACCATAGCAGAAGCAGCTGTCACACCCGCTGCTAACTTACCTAAATTAAACGTCGGGCTCTTCTTTAATAATCTCATGGTTTGTCGTCTCCACTTTTTATATTTATTATGGGATTTTCATCCCTAAAGATCCCCGACATCTGGGATAAATCATTACCATCGGGGTTATTTGTCGGCAAACAACTCAGGTTGTTCACTAAACAAAATATCGATAAGAGCAACCACTTTGCTCACATGTTTGGTCATGGCTAGTGCTGCACCATCACCATCATTATTCGTAATCGCATCTAATATTGCCTTGTGCTCTAAATAGGTATCTTGCGGGCGCCCAGGTGATGACAAGTGCAGCTTTCGCACTCTTGCCAGCTGTGCATAAGCCCCTTCAATCACCCTTCGCAGGCGCACAAAACCGGTAAAGTCACAGAGCAACTGGTGAAATTCTTCATCCAACTGATAAAAACTCTCATAATCTTCATCTTCTACCGACACTTTCTGATAGCGAACATTACGTGTTAACAAGGTCAACATTTCTGGCGTATGCTGCTCAGCGACATGCCTGGCAATTGCCACTTCCAAGGCTTGGCGAATAAAGGCACTCTCTTGCACATCGCTAATATGTATCTTGGTAACGTAGGTACCGCGCTGGGGGAAAACCTCCACTAATCGATCTTGGGCCAATTTGGCAATCGCGTCACTGACAGGGGTTCGAGAAACGCCTAGAGCACGGCCCACTTCCTCTTTGACAATCGCAGTCCCCGGCGGTAAATCTTGATCGACGATCGCTTTGAGTAGGATCTCGTACACTTGTATTGAGAGCGCTTTAGAGCGGTCGAGATTGGCACTGCTTAAGAAACTAAAGGGCATATAAAATATCTTCCAGTCGAGTTGCTAACATGTTAGTGTGCTAGCATACATTAAGTCAAGGTTATTTTTTAATCACTTCTTTACGTTTTTATAGGTACATTTTTCAGACTGTGTTTTACTAAAAGGCTAATAATTTAGAATCATCAGCATGTAGAGCGCAAAAGGCAAATAATAATTATAAGAGACTAAAATAATGACAAGTCATATCTTACAGCTACATGCCAACGATAATGTAGTGGTTGCACTGCGTGCCTTGGAATTGGGTAGCAACATAGAGACACGCGGTGCCGTCTCGGCGCAAAGCAGCATTCCTAAAGGTCATAAAATCGCGCTCGTTGATATTGAAAAAGACCAGCCCATTCGTAAATACAATCAAATCATCGGCTTCGCCACTTGCTCAATTAGTGCGGGATCTCATGTGCATGTGCACAATTGTGGTATGGGCGAACTCGACCTTGATTACGCCATCTCAAGCGCCGCAACACCTGTGGTAACAGTATCCAGCGCGCAACGCCGTACTTTCATGGGTTATTTGCGCGCTAACGGCAAAGTGGGTACTCGCAATTACATTGGCCTAATCGCCTCCGTTAATTGCTCGGCCACCGTGGTGCGTTTTATTGCAAATCACTTCAATCACTCAGACATTTTAAAAGCCTACCCCAATATCGATGGCGTCGTGGCCATTCATCACGCCAGCGGGTGCGGTATGGCTAATAGCGGCGAAGGGTTCGACAATTTAAAGCGTGCGTTAGTGGGCTACAGTCAACACCCCAATTTTGCTAGCGTATTGCAGGTAGGCTTAGGCTGTGAAGTAATGCAACTTGGCGAGCTAAAAGCCACAGACAAACATGCTGTCATCCAAAAAATGACCATCCAAGCTGAAGGCGGCACTTCAAAAACCATTGCCGCTGGCATCGAGAAAATCAGCAATATGTTAGCTGCAGCCAATGCCATTGAACGTCAGCCACTGCCCGTTAGCGAACTCACCTTAGCCCTGCAATGCGGCGGTTCCGATAGCTATTCTGGTATTACCGCCAACCCGGCTCTAGGCAGAGCAGCCGATTTACTGATCGAGCAAGGCGGCACTGCCATTTTGTCAGAAACCTCAGAGATTTTTGGTGCCGAGCACTTACTCACAGCTCGCGCAGTCAACAATGAGGTGGCGCAAAAGGTGATCAAACGTATTGATTGGTGGCGTCACTATACCGCTATCAATGGCGGCAATATGAACAACAACCCCTCCCCTGGCAACAAAGCTGGCGGTTTAACCACCATCTTAGAAAAATCCCTGGGCGCCGTTGCCAAAAGTGGCAATACACCGCTGCAAGATTTTTACCTGTACGCTGAGCCGATCACCAAGAAAGGGTTTGTATTTATGGACAGTCCAGGGTTCGATCCTTGCTCGGTTACCGGGCAAGTGGCCTCTGGTGCTAATATTGTCTGTTTCACCACAGGTCGCGGCTCAGCTTTTGGCTTTAAGCCTGTGCCCTCAATCAAACTTGCCACCAACAGTGAGATGTACAATTTTCAAGAGGAGGATATGGACATCAACTGTGGCGACATTATCGATGCACAGGTAAGCATCGAGCAAAAAGCTCAGCAAATTTTTGAGCACATCATCAAGACAGCCTCTGGCGAGCAATCCAAGAGTGAAGCACTGGGCTACGGCGACAATGAATTTGTGCCTTGGCAAATTGGTGCGGTTATGTAAAATGACAGCTTATTAAAAATAAAATTCAAAGGGATTAGGGAGTTAACATGAGTAAAATATTAAATTGGGGCATTATCAGCACCGCCAAAATTGGCCGCGTCCAAGTGATACCCGCTCTACAGCAGTCAAAATTACTCAAAGTGACCGCGATTGCCTCACGCAGCCAAGAATCCGCACAAGCCGTTGCCGACGAGCTAAAAATCCCCAATGCCTACGCTAGTTACGAGCAATTACTCGCTGACCCCGACATCGATGTTATTTACAACCCGCTTCCCAACCACTTACACGTCCCCCTCACCATCGCCGCTTTGCAGGCAGGTAAACATGTATTGTGTGAAAAACCACTAGCACTGACTGCCGATGAAGCTCAGCAGCTAGTAGAGGTAAGTAAACAGACCGGTAAGTTAGTGGAAGAGGCCTTTATGGTGCGCTCCAACCCTCAGTGGCAGTGGGTGCGTGAGCAAATAAAAAACCAGAGCATCGGTAAACTCTGCGCCATTCAAGGGGCATTTAGCTACTTTAATAACGATGTTAACAATATTCGCAACCAGGCCGACATCGGTGGTGGTGGCATTTACGATATCGGTTGCTACTTAATCAACACCTCGCGTTTTGTCACTGGCGAAGAGCCCTGTAAAGTCTCCGCTATCATTGAACGTGATCCCGACATGTTTACCGATAGACTGGCATCGGCGATTATGCTGTTCCCCAGTGGAGTGCAAATGACTTGGGTGTGTTCAACGCAGCTAACGCCGTACCAAAGAGTTAATTTTCTAGGCACTACCGGGCGCATTGAAGTTAAAATTCCCTTCAACGCTCCTAACGATAGTGAAAACATGGTCTTTATCGATGATGGCAGCGACTTAACTGGTGCAAACATTAAGCGCCAGGCGTTTCCTGTTATCGATCAATACCAGTTGCAGGGTGATAATTTTTGCGCCGCCATTAATACCCGGCAAGCACAAAAAAATCCACTGGCAGATTCTATTGCCAATATGCGTGTGATAGATGCGATCTTCAGCGCGGCAAAAACCGGTCAATGGGTGGATGTAGCAAGATAACAGCAGCTGCTAATCAGGCGTTTTTAACAAAAAACGCGCTCTGCCCTGCTCATCATTAATGGCTATGTGTTGATAATCTGCCTTGGCGATTTTCAGATAAATGCACGGATTAGTGATCACTTGGGCAGAGAGATTACCAGGAGCTGGCTGCTGCCACCCAAGCGTCAGCGAAACCCTACCGTCCACTATCTGTGTTTGCTCGCTCAACAACTTGAAGTAATACCCAGCTGTTGGCCGCACCCCCATCGCCACTTTAACAAACCAAAATGCATCATCTTGAGAGAGAGCTGCGGCACTAGGCTCTTTTGGCTGCAAAGAAAACACCAACGCACTGTCTGTTATCTTTTTCTCACTAATAAAAGAGGCACTGGCCACTTTTGCATTTAAGCATTGGTTGCGCTGTTCATATTCGCTCACACTCAATGCAGTACTGGAGCAGCTAATCAGTGCGCCACATGCTACAAGCAGGCTAATTACTGCTTTGTTCTTTAATACATTTATCATCTTTCAATCTCCATGACTGATGCAGACAAACCTTTAGTCCAACCGTTTAAAGGTAGCGGTATCGGATGCCTCATTGGTATCGATCCCTAACAGTTTTAATCCCTTACCTGACACCATAAAAGACGGCGTAAATACGCTTTGATTAGAAATATTCCCCTGCGCATCTAATAATACTAAGCTGGTATCGGCAAAGGTAATGGTAAAGTTCAGACCCGAAATATCAGAGGTGATATTAATTTTTTCCAAACTATTTAAGGTAGGGTAACCACCACAGGCCTCACCTCTATCACAGATATAACCATCGCCATCCATATCGGTACCAACAATGATCTGATAGTTGCCCTCAGGAGCCTGACTGAAGGAATAATTAATCGACCCGCTGGGGTTGTTTGCCACATATTGATCGACCACTTTATCAGTATCGGGATTAATCAACAGCACGTAACTGGTCGCCACTTTGCCTGAGACGGAATTAGCGGCAACTTGCATCAGTACATTTAGAGTTTTGGAACCGTTGCTCGATACCACAGTAATTTCACCGGTGTAAATATCATCGGCCAGGCCACTGCGATCCACTATCACTTGATAGCTACCAAGACCATCGCCACTTACAGTAGGAGTAACACTCAGCCAAGTAGGTTCACTTGAAGTAATGCTCGTGACAACTAGAGCAGACTCAGTGGTTTTATCAATATCAAGGGAAAAAGAAGTGAGGGTGACACCAAAATTAAGCGACTGCGGATAGACATTGAGCTCAGCCGCTCCGGTATTGTTGCCAGGCCCCGCTGCAAACTCCACAGCTTTACGCGCATCAATTAAGCCGTAGCCGTATAAATCATCCCTTCCTGCGGTCCCTATGTCGTCAGTCAAATTGCCAGCCGCTAGATAACTGTCGATGTTAGCAGGGGTTATCGCTGGATTTACGGCCTTCATCAACGAGATCACTCCCGCCACATGGGGGGCAGCCATCGAAGTTCCCTGATAATATCCCACTAGAGATTCGCCAGCATCCGTCGCTAAAGTACTAAGCACTCCATCGGCTTGCCCATCACCACCGAGATCCGCAGATGTATCCCCACCTGGGGCGGCGATATCGATGGTGGTGCCATAAGAAGAATAAGGTGCTAAATTTTTTGCAGCATCTACCGCACTGACCGAGATAACTCCAGTCAGCGCCGCCGGATAACTATTGGCGCTATTAGCCTCATTACCCGCAGCAGCGACAATAATAACCCCCGCAGCACGGGCATCGGTAACGGCATCAGCGAGTACTTGGCTAAAGCCCGCACCGCCTATACTCATGTTGATAATATCGGCCCGCTGTGGAGGAACCGTTAGCGAATCATTGGGTAGCCCCGCTGCGTAGAGAATACCCTGAGCAATATCGTAATCACTACCGCCGCCAATCCCCAACGCGCGAATAGGCATGATGCTAGACAGCCAGCTAATCCCAGCCACACCCACACCATTGTTGGTATTTGCCCCAATTGTGCCCGCGACATGAGTGCCGTGATAAGAACTAGTACCGTAGGCCCCACCATCCCCGACATCGTTAGGGTCATTGTCTATGCCATCCCCGTCGCCGGCGCTCTGCACATCGCTAATAAAATCATAACCACCAATTAACTGCCCCACTAAATCGTCATGCTGCAAATAGATACCAGTATCTATGACGGCCACAATAACGGAGCGATTTCCGGTAGTAACATTCCAGGCACCGGGTAAATTGATCATTGGATAATGCCACTGCTTTGCGTAATAGCTATCGTTAGGCGTTAACAGTATTTTTTTAATGTAGTTAGGCTGCGCGTATTCAAGGCTTGTATCCTGACTCATGGTTGAAATGGCGTAAAGTGTCTCTAGTTTTTCACGCTGCGTCGCCGAAGTCCCCTGCGCTAGTTTCTGCTCTAAATATTGTTCGGCAGATAACAGTGTATCGGATTGTGTATTAACCAAAGATTTAAATTGAGTGCGCTTAACCTTAAACAGTTTCACCTTACTAGACGCTACTTTTGCAACCGCTTGAAAGCCGTGCGCCATCTTAAATGAACTGGCAGCGCTAGTGCTAAAAGAGCTGCTGGTTTTGTATTTAGCCACGAGTGCCATAGGCTCAAAATCAGTGGATAAATTCAGCATATTTGGTCTATTGGCAATAGCATGAGCAACAGTAGTCGTCTGCGCTAAGCCAATGGAAAGTACATAGTTTGACGCGCTATCTATCGCGAAAACATTGATAAAATAATCACCATCACTCGGCACTGTCACCGTTTCGAGGCTGGAATCAGCAGTGAGTGATGCCGCCACTAAAACTTTATTATTATCATAAAGATTTAAGTTTAAATCTTGCTCCTTATAGTCGGCAATACTTAAACGAATCACTTGCCCCTGCTTGAGAGAGACGCTGAAATAATCATCTCTATCACCTAATACATAACTGTTACCTTCACAGCCTTTTCCTGGAGCATTAACATAACCTCCAACGTTAGCGGGGTTGGGAATTGCCTGCGCTGTGGCGATGGTTGAATTTGACTGCGCCGATGAGTTGCTATCGTTAACATCAGAATCTATCACCGTAAACGAGGGAATACTGATCGCACCTGAAATGTTTACATTGGCCACCCGCTTGCTCTGGTCAGCGCTGGCAGCCGCTGCACTACTACTGCTGGTATTACTCTCGCAACTTGAGTCAGATAGCCCTACATCAACAGTACCTTCAGCATCGCCGGAACCACCACCACAACCTACCAGACCTATTACTGCCACCACGCAAAGTGACTTTATCGATCTTACAAAACTCATACCACCACTAGCCACTTTAATAAATTTATACATAGTTATCCCTGAGCAAATATACTGAGCTTACAAAACGCCTAAAAAGAACAGTACTCCATCTTTAATTGACCGGATAATTAGAGAGTTCCATACAGGAGATAGTTTTTTCTACACCCTCTATTTCTCTTATATCATCCACTAGCTGATCTAGCTCACTACTTGCCTCTACACTAATTTCTACCATCAAATCATAAATACCACTGACCGATTTAATAGCACTTATCTGGGGCATCTGTTGCAATATTTTGACCACACGCCTAGACACACCCGCCTGCAAATTGATCAACATTTGCGCCTTTAACAAGCGTTTTTGATATTGATCATCAAATTCTATGGTGAATTTTTTAATAATTTTACGCCGAGTTAAGGTATCAATCCTGTTTTGCACCGTTGTTCTGGATACATTCAGTTTTTTTCCTAGTGAAACGACCGATTCGCGGCTGTTGTTTTGCAGCAGGGCAATTAACTGTCTGTCTCTGGCATCAAGTTCCATAAATATAATAAACAATCCGTATATGAAGTTAAAAATAAACACTACAAACAATTACTTATACAAAAACCAAGCACATTCTAAGCAGTACCAAGGCATAAGTCATTAGCTATTATCAGCCGTCATTGTAAATCGATAATAGCCACCTGCATTATGCAAGGTATTAGCTGGCATTATGGCAAATTGTAGCGTTGTTTGTGAAATTAACTGTGAGTAGAATTTCAGTCATCGATTATAAACCTACAGCTCAGGAGCATCCTTTGCATCACTTTGACTATAACAACGGCACGTTGATGGTAGAAAACCTATCCATTGAAGCGTTGACGAGCCGTTACCCAACCCCATTTTACTGCTACAGCGCCAACAGTATTCGCCAACAATACCAAGCCTTTACCGATGCCTTTAGCGATTTACCGGCACTGATTTGCTATGCATTAAAAGCGAATTCTAACCAAGCGGTGCTGACTATATTGGCAAAGCAGGGGGCGGGGGCAGATGTGGTCTCTGAAGGAGAGCTGCGCCGCGCTTTAAAGGCGGGAATTCCCGCTCACAAAATTGTATTTTCCGGGGTTGCTAAAACTGAACGTGAAATAGAGTTTGCACTGGCACAAGATATTTTGTGTTTTAACGTTGAGTCTGCCACCGAGCTGCAGCAAATATCCAATTTAGCCAGCGCCAGTGGGCACAGCGCCAATATATCACTGCGTATTAACCCCGATGTAGATGCCGGCACCCACGCCAAAATTTCCACGGGCAAAAGTGACAATAAGTTTGGCATCCCCTATCTCGATGCGCTGGCAGTGTATCAGTTGGCAGCGAACCTGCCGGGGATACAAATTAAGGGCATCGATATGCATATAGGTAGCCAGATTAGTACGATCAGCGCTTTTGATGCCGCTATTGAATGTTTGCTAAGCTTAATAGAGCAACTCAAAGAGCATCATATCAACATTGAACATATCGATTTTGGCGGCGGCTTAGGAGTCACTTACACAGATCAAGACAAGTCAGAACAGGCACTACTTGAAGAGTACTCAGCAATTATCCACAAGCACGCAGGCCGCTTAAGTTGCAAAATGATTTTTGAGCCCGGGCGTTTTATCACCGCAAATGCAGGATTATTAATTACTCAGGTAATTCACGTAAAGCCAGTACAGAAAAAGACCTTTGTGATTATTGATGCCGCGATGAACGATTTGATCCGCCCCACTCTTTACGATGCCTGGCACAAGATAAGCCCAGTGTTAGAGCCCGCAGCAAACGCAGTTACGCAAATGGTCGATGTAGTCGGCCCCGTCTGTGAATCCGGTGATTACATTGCCCAAGACAGAGCACTAACGGTGGTGAAGAGCGGTGAGTTTCTGGCGATCCATTCAGCAGGAGCCTATGGTGCAGTCTCATCCAATACTTATAATAGCCGACGCTTGATTGCAGAAGTGTTAGTAGATGGCGATAGAGACCACTTAATCAGACCTAGCCCCAGCTATGAGGATTTAATCGCTTTGGATTCGATCCCCAATTGGTTATAGCAAGTAGCTTTGCTGCTCTAAAATAAGGCCAGTGAAGTACACAGGCCTGATCTTTTAAACCTTCACTCCACTGGGTAAGTCTTGGCTCTTATAACGATTGGCGATGAGTAACAATATCCCCGGGACTAGTAGCAACATGGCCAACCAGTTGCTGTTTTCCCAACCTATGCCATAAAACAGTGCGCCCGCTGAAAATGCGCCAATCGTATTGAGTACCGCCACGGCTGATTCATTGATCCCCTGAATCTTGTGTTTGTCACCTTTCAGTGAAGTCACCATGGCGCTACCGCCCACGTAGAGCATATTCCAGCCTAAACCTATACCGATTAGCGCCGCCAATATGCCGTTATAGCCACTGCCATAAATAGCCACCAACATTGCCGCTAACATCATCATG
Organism: Oceanospirillaceae bacterium; assembly: GCA_013215375.1. GTDB lineage: Bacteria > Pseudomonadota > Gammaproteobacteria > Pseudomonadales > Balneatricaceae > Rs1. Next base: position 76,679 of record JABSRB010000002.1, read on the forward strand.
TAGCCGGCAAATATCACGCTCTGTGCACCGAGTCTGGCAATGACTCGCCCCATAAATAATGATGGAACAAACATTGCCAGCACATGGCACTGTATGACAAACATAACATCGGCAAACTCAAACCCCATGGCATTGAGCGTCATAGATGATTGCATCATCAACAGCCCCATCAACATAAAGCCAAAGCCCGAGGCGTAGATAGAGACAAACAATGGCAAGCTCAATATTTTTTGGCTCTGTGCACTGGTATCACTTAGCGGCACTGTGCTCTGTGCAGGTATCGCTTCCTCTGCCATCTCCTCTGCCATCTCCTTAGGCACCATTAGCAAGATCCCCACCAGCACTAACGCAATTAACACAAACGCTAAATAGCTGCCGCTAAAAGCATAATCGTCAATCAGCAAACGGCCATGTTTCGCGATCATTGGCCCGACAAAAGCAGCCGCTACGCCACCGAGCGTGACGATCGATAGCACCTTAGCTTTTTCACTGGCTTTGACGCCATCAGTGGCGGCAAACCTAAAATAGGCAAAGGCACTTAAGCTGACACCAAAGGAGCTATGGGCAATCACGTTGAGCGCAAAAGAGTGCCAATAAATAGACAGCGCCCCCAGCCCACCCCCGAGCGCCAAAGTGAGTGCGCCCAGATAAAAAATAGGCTTGCGACCAAAGCGTTTCATCGACATCGACAGCAAATAAGAGCAAAAGATAATCGCGGCAAATTGCGCCCCGTACGAGAGCGTCGATAAGCTGGCCATTGGTGCCAGTTCTTTACCGACCATCGCCGAAATAGACACAGTAATAACCGCACTGGTTAATGCCAGTGCCTGCGCTGCGCTGTAAAGCCATGTTTGAATACGCATTTTTCTTTCCTTAATCTGCCAGTGCCGCAGTAACTGCAGCGTCGGCGTGAATTTTAGTGGTGTCGTACAAAGGCACGCTAGTGTGCGATTGATTGATCAATAACGTAATTTCAGTGCAACCCAAAATCACCGCTTGGGCACCTTGTTGAAAGAGATCATCAACAATTTCAAGATACTGCTGCCGCGATTGATCATTAATCTCACCCAAGCACAGCTGCGTATAAATGATATCGTGTAACGTTTTTCGCTGCGCCGTATTGGGCACTATCACCTCAATGCCAAAGCGCTCCTGCAACCTGCCTTTATAAAAATCTTGCTCCATCGTGAATGCCGTACCCAGCAGCCCTACTTTGTCCACCCCATCTGCCTGCAACTGCTTAGCGGTGGCATCGGCAATATGAAGGATAGGTATGTTGAGCTCTGCTTGAATTTGCTCAGCCACTTTGTGCATGGTATTGGTACATATTAACAAAAAATCAGCCCCGGCTGCCTGAATGTTCAAGGCACTTTCTATTAAAATCTCAGCCGTTTGCTGCCAATCGCCTGCGTGCTGTAGCTTTTCAATCTCTGCAAAGTCGACGCTGACCATGGCTATTTTTGCCGAGTGCAAACCTTTAAGCTCGGCTTTGATGCCAAGGTTAATCGCCGTGTAATAACTTGCTGTAGACTCCCAGCTCATACCGCCTAACAAACCTATGGTTTTCATCGCGCTCCCCGCTGCTTGCTATCAATTGCCATTGAGTGTCACACAAGCTATTGTATGACTCAATAAAATAATTGTATGACCTACAACTTAACTTGATTTTCCAAAGGTATAACTATGTGGCTACCACAGATAAACGCGGACAAAATAGGCGCGCAAACGCTAGTACAAGCCATCGAAAAAGCCATCGCAGATCAGGTATTAGCTGTCGGCGAACGATTACCACCACAGCGTATTTTGGCCTACAAACTCGGCGTAAATCCCACCACCGTCTCGCGCGCCTATCGCCGCGCCGCAGAAAAAGGATTAGTCGGTGGTCAAATTGGCCGCGGCACTTATGTGCTGGCACAAAGTAACGTGGCGTTGTTTACCCGCTGCCTCGCGCAGCAACAGCAGGGAGTGATCGACCTATCGATCAACAAACTCGAGTGCGAGCCGCAACTGTTAGCCATCAACAAAGCGATCAATCATGCCAACCTCTTTTTAGATGAGGGGATCTATTACGAATACATCGGCAAAAGCTTGATCGAGCGCTACCAGCGCGCCATCAGCCAATGGCTAGCAAATACCCGCAACATCCAGTTCGAGCCCTCGCAAATACTGGCGCTGCCAAGCTGCCAGTACGCCATCCACTTTATCTTTAGCCACCAGCTAAAGCGTGGCGATGTGGTGATTGTCGAGCAATTCACCGCCCCCGGCATCATCACTGCCGCCAAACAACATGGCTTGCGCCTGTTTAGCTGTAAATGCGATGAGCAGGGATTAATACCAACGGCACTTGACTCTATTATCAAACAAACCAACAGCCGCACTTTAATTACCGTGCCCTCCAATCAATCACCGATGGGTACAACCGCCTCTACAGCGCGACGCAAAGCGCTGGCCAAAATCATTATTGCTCAAGATTTATTGGTCATAGAAGAAGATATCTACGGCATGTTCGCAGAGCCTGCACCCCTAGCCAAATTTGCTCCTCTACACTGCCTGCTACTGTCGGGGTTTAGCAAGTGCCTAAGTGGAGGTCACAAGGCCTCATTTATAGCTTCCAAACACCCGCTGTTAGCAAAACTAGCTGAGCGCGTGGTAGAGACAATATGGTTGGTATCCTCCAGTGCCGCGAGTCATATCATCACCGCCATTGAAAACGGCTACCTCGATAAAGCCATCAAATTAGTGGCTGAAAGTAACGCTGAAAAAAGTAAAATACTGGCTAAAATATTGGGTTTATCGCTCAATATGCAAAGCCCTCATCACTGGATAGCCAGCTCAGACTCTTTTATTCAACAGGCAGAACATGCCGGGGTTATCTTGGCGCACCGCGATCACTTTAGTGTCGATAATAAAAGTGATAAAGTATTTTATCGTATTGGGGTAAATGGCTTGAGTGCGGATAAAATAAGGCAGGCGGCGATTATATTGGCGGGGATAAAGAGGGATTAGTCGTTGGTCGTTGGTCGTTGGTCGTTGGTCGTTGGTCGTTGGTCGTTGGTCGTTGGTCGTTGGTCGTTGGTCACTATACTAATGACTAAAAACCAACGACCAATAACTCAATGTTTATTTAGCCAATCCGTAATTGTCTGGGCAGCTCCCTTTGGATCTTCTTGGGGGAACAAGTGACCTCCCTCCAATACTTTATAATCCATGCCGGCGGTTTTAGATAATCTAGCCGCAAAAGGTTGGCCGGAAAACACACTCTCTTTTGCAGTCAAATACAACCCGGGCATCGCCAATGGCTTGCGATATCGCCATAGGTCATCGGGTGCGGTGCGAAATAATGCTAACTCAGTCGCTAAATCAATCGTCAGCGTCACTTGCCCATCATCTGTATCAACCAAGCCATGCTGGATATAAGCCTTGAAAGATGCTTCAGTAAAGTCTTTAAACAGACGCTTACCGCGTAAATTGTCATAAGCTTGCTCGCGGCTGGCAAAGTGCGTACGACGTTTTTTGCTAGCACCGGCAGGCGTGAGACGATCGCTAAAACCAAATTTCTTAGACAGCCACCAAATCGAGTTTTGCCAGCCATTAATGACCGGCGGGTCCAATAGAATAAGATGACTAAATAGCTCTGGACGCTTTCGTGCTAACAGATAGCTCAGCATGCCCCCCAATGAGTGACCTATCCCTACCACTGGGCTCTGATGCCTACTTTCAATCTCTCGCTCAAGTTCCAGCACTAAGTGCGGCCAATTATTGGTAATGGGAAAGTCAGCGTTTACACCTATCTTTTCAATGTAATCAATCTTGTGCTCATGTTGCTGTAAAGCATCAAAGAATTCGGCATAGCAAGGGCTGGGAAAACCGTTGGCATGGGCAAAAAATAGTGTACTCATAAGTATTGGATAAGCTATTTTGAAAAAATCCAGCATAGGTAAAATGCGCCAGTGCGTCAAGAAGGATTATTTATAGATCAAGATCTTGGGTCGTTAGTCGTTAGTCGTTAGTTAGAAGGCTAAGGGATTTTTCACCACAGAGGGCACAGAGGCGCTGCGCTACACAAAGAAAATCAAAAACTTCTGTAGTGAATAAGAAAACTAGTTAATTTCGAACATCTTGATTAACCACTTAACTTGGCTTGAACGGACTAAAGACCAGATACTAACGACTGACGACTACGCCCTACTGACTATATCTATCAGCTGGTTGCACGCCGTGGATAATTCACCGCTGTTATCGATGCGCAGTGCCGCATTATCGATACTGGCTGAGAGTATTTGGTGTCTGGCGAGGCGAGCTTCAATTTCTGTAGCGCTCTCGCGGCCTCGGTTGGTTAGGCGCTGTTTTAAGATGGCTGCATCTACATCGATGTAGATCACTTTTAGGTCTGGGTGTGATTTTTTTGCCGTTGCTAAATAGCCCCGTGAGCCGTTAACTAAAACGTTTATGCCAGCTGTTAGCCACTGGTCTATTTCGATGCCCAATCCGTATTGACAGTTGTTGGCAGCCCAGTGCATTTTGAAAAGATTTTTGGCCTTTCTGGACTCGAATTCAGAGTTGGAAAGGGCGATATGGTTTTCGCCACCTGCATCGGCTGGGCGGGTGATGTAACGGTGGGCGATGATACTATTGCCCTTTGTCGCGAGCTGTTCGCGAGCAGCGTTTAATACCGAGTCTTTGCCGGCACCGGAGGCACCTATGATGTAGTAGAGGGTGGCGGGCATATTTGTTGGTTCTATTTGAGTTTATGTGGGTGGTACTTTAGCAATTTTTTTAGCTCAGGAGCTAGTTTTAAGTTTTTCTTGTTACTGTTTAAGGACAGAGGGTCTTTAATTGACTTCTATTTAATGTATCGGAAGTAGAGTATGTGGCGACCAAGAATATCAAAGCGTTATAATGTTTGAAGCTCAAACAATTCAGTACCTTTTCGATTGCGTTAATTCTCTTTCTTTGAACCACAGCAAGACTTCCGCGTCTTGCCCACAGCCCTTAACTCCGTCTTGCAGGCTACATCCAACTCCTGCCGCTCTTTTACCTCAATGTAATTACGGCAGTTATAATCCTTCTAGCCCAAACTTCTCCTCGATTTAATCGGTTTTTTTTTAAAAAAATAGTGTGGCCTCCTTTTAACTGATTAGTAAATAACCGAACAGACCTTACATATTGAGACCCCCTCGGTTTGTGCCGCTTTGTGCAGATCCATGACCTTGTACTACACTGAACCGGTATAAGGGCAACTGTTTATTTGGAATAGATGACTAAGTGGCAGGAAAAAACACACTGAATTTCTGAATATATAACTGAAAGTGACTCTGAATTAACAGCGCTATGAAACACACCGAAAAAGATATTTTTTTAAGAGAGGTTGTTCATGCACACCTCTCTGCTGATAATACAATTATTTTAGGACTGACCAATGAAACTTCTGAAACCTATACTTTTTCTTATTCTTTCCCTTGGTGCAAATCAATCAATCGCTTCTCCCAACCAATTAACTATCTCTATTATTAAAGGTGATGCACTTAACCCTATTAGTAGGAAAATTTTAACCGAAGCATATCAAAGGATAGGCATTGAGCTAACTTATGTGGCATTTCCTGCGGGCCGATCAATTAAGATGTCAAATGCAGGCAAAGTAGACGGCGAGTTACACCGAATAGCGGGGGTGGATAAAAAGTTTGTGAATTTAATACAAATCCCTGAAATGATCCAAGAAGTACTCTATGCTGCTTTCAGTAAAGATCCATCACTAAAGATAAAAATCTGGCAAGACCTGTCATCTTATCGGCTTGCAGTGCGTCGTGGCATTATCGATGTAAAGCAGTTAACAGAAGGCATGGATGTCACTTTCGGACACAGCGATTTAGCCTTATTTAAGATGCTCAATAATAGCCGAGTTGACATTGTTGTAGCGACTACCACTAGTGGATTAATGGCATTAAAATCTATTGACTTAAAAAATATAACGCCTGCTCAATCACTGCTTAAAGGCTCTCCGCTCTTTCACTATTTGAATATAAAACATCAAGAGCTAGTGCCTAAAATTAATCAAGCTCTCGTTAGCATGACCAGAGAGGGTAGAATTGAACAAATAAAACGAGAATATATTGAAGAATTAAAGAGCCTCTAACAACAAATACTAATGTGGCTCTATATCTAAAATTAATCAATAGGATCAGAGTAGAATACTGCTAAGTTAAGCTGCAATTGCACGCTGATCCTATGTGATATTCTATTCCTAAACTTCCATAGGTTAGGTTTATATGGATCAATAGGGTCATGGATCAATAGGGTCAGAGTAAATTGATTTTAACTACAAGTAAATTTATCCTCTACCCTCCTGATATTTATTAGATTTATGGGCGCCGCCGCGCTAACATTTGCTAATTGGTATTGCTTCTAGCCATTAACACTCAGAAGATAAAATTTAATCAACTAGCCGATGAAAACCTAAATATCACATCCACTTTTTATCTATTTATGCAGGTTTTATTGATTGGATTATGAAACTTATTGAAGTTAGAAAACAATTAGACCGAGCGATATTTGCTGTTGCTTTAATATTTGCCATGATGCCAGCGATTGGTTTATTAACGGGTACTGCTTTTGGCTTTGGAATTTATGGTGCAGGGTACGTTGAAGCTGCATTGAATGATGACCCCGATGCGTATTGGTACTTGATACAGCTAGAGTTTTTTGTTGTTTTCGGCATGGTCTGCCTTTCACTGTTTGATTTCCCCTTAATTCAAAATATCTATGACAGGGTTTTGAGCTTCAAAGCAAAAAATAAAGTGATCGCTTATATTGGCTTTTATTTAATATTGCCTATATCTGTGGTCATACTTTGTATTCTATTACTCCTAATCTTTGATGCTTAAAAGCTTTCAATCAGGCTGTGATCACCCCAAAGTACGAACATTAACTAAGTAGTTTCTTGCTCAAACTAATGAGAGTTTTTAACTAACCAAGGAGAGTAATTAAGTGCATAAAAAAATCGGAATTATTGGCGGTTTAAGCCCTGAATCAACGATGAGCTATTATCTGCACATTACCCGCTCCTATGTTGAGAAGTTTGGTGATTACGGATACCCGGAAATCATCATTTATAGTGTCAATTTAAAGAACTATCATCAATGGCGTGATGAAAATCGCTGGGATTTGATTAGTGAAGACTTAATAAAAGCAGCAAATAAACTGGAAGCCGCGGGGGCAGAGCTCGGACTCATCGCGACAAATACTATGCACAAAGTATTTAACCAAGTGCAGAGCAAAGTGTCTTTACCACTCATTAATTTGATAGAGGCAACCGCTCAAGAGGTCCAGCTTAAAGGTATTACTACAGTTGCGCTGTTAGGGACTAAATTTACCATGAGCGAAGACTTTTATATTGACGGTTTAAGAAGTCGTGGCTTATCCGTTTTAGTGCCCTCTTTAGCAGATCAAGCCTGTATCCATCAAATCATCGTCGATGAGCTGGTACGCGGGGTCATTTCAGCGGCATCTAAACAACAATACCTCGACATTATTAATAAACTCAAACTGCAAGGCGCCGAGGGGGTTATTCTCGGCTGTACTGAGATCCCATTATTAATAAAAGCAGAAGACTGCGACATCACTGTGATAGATACCGCAACCTTACATGCAGAAGCAGCTTTGTTACGTGCAATCAGTCGCTAGACAAGAGGGCTAAAAGGGGCTTTGACAAAAGCCCCTATTTGATAACGACTCAAGCACTATCACGGACAATCAATTCAAAACCTAAATCCAAGGTTTTAGACAGAATTGGCCGGCCCTTTAATGTATTAATCAGCAATTCTGCGGCACTGCGGCCAATCTCATACAGTGGGGTTTTGACGGTGGTCAGGGATGGATTAATAGACGCTGATGCATCGAGATCGTTGAATCCGGCGATGGCTATTTGCTCGGGGATACGTAATTTTCTGCGCTGACATTCAAAAATAGCACCGTAGGCTAAATCGTCATTGTTGCAAAAAATGGCATCTACGTCAGGCTGCTTGGCCATTAGATCAGCCAACAACTGTCCGCCAAGTTTTATGTCTGATGGGGTGGTGGTGGTCAATAGATACTTATCGGTCTCTAAGCCTGCGTCTGCAAGTGTAGATAAGAATCCCTGCATACGACGCTGGGATCTAAAATCCATTTGCGCACCGATAAAGCCGATATTGCGATAGCCTTGCTCAATCAAATACTTTGCCATAGAGGCGCCTGCATCGAAGTGCGAAAAACCAACACTCATATCGATGACGTCCCCCGTACCCACTTCCATTATTTGCACCAATGGAATGTTCGCCGACAACAACATTGCCTTGGAGCGCTCAGTAATATCTAACCCGGTAGTGATGATTCCATCGGGATGCTGGGCTAATAATTTGGCAATTAACTTCTCTTCATTTTGCAGTGAATAATAAGTGCTGGCAAATAACACTTCATAATTGTGTCTCGTGGTGTAATCGTAAATACCTTTTAACACATTGCTAAATACTGTGTTTGAAATGGTTGGGATAACCACTGCCAACGTTTGGGTAGTGCTGGTCGCCAGTGATCTAGCCGCTCTATTGGGTACATAGTTAAGCTCGGCGACAGCCTGCTCTATACGCACTCGTAACTTGGGGTTAACTTTCTCTGGATCATTTAACGCCCTGGACACTGTGATAGCGCTTACACCAATCACTTTGGCGACATCACTTAAAGTAACACGTCCCTTGCTGCGGGAACCGCTCTTACCAAGCTTATCAGCAGTGTTGTCTCTGTTCACTTTTTACCCTTTGTTTTTATCAGTCAGGGCCTAGAATATAGGATCGACGGCCTTATAGCAATTTTGATGTTAGCGCTGTCATTTAATGATGATTTTTCTTGACTCGGCTAGTTTACAGAGAGTAATGTACGTGAAATTATGCTGATTCACTAGTTGAATCATCTAATGTTAGCGCTATCTTTTAAGAGGAATTTGTAAACCATATGTATATTATTGTCATGGGTGTCGCTGGTAGCGGTAAGAGTACCGTCGGTAAAAATCTAGCCCGCTTGCTCGCAGTGGATTTTTTAGAAGGTGATGATTTTCACACTAACGAGAATGTCTCTCTAATGAGCGCCGGCATCCCCCTGAACGATGAGGACAGAGCTCCTTGGCTAGCGACGCTAAACCGAACTATCAGCGAGCGAATCGCACACAAAGATGGTTTTGTATTAGCTTGCTCTGCATTAAAGAAAACCTACAGACAACAGCTCATTCACAACCTAGATGATCTACATTTTGTTTACCTCAAAGGTAGCCGAGCTGAGATACACAGCCGTATGGCGGCCCGCGAAAATCACTTTATGGCGCTGTCGCTTATCGACAGCCAATTCGACGCATTGGAAGAGCCGGATCAGACTGAAAATTTGATTACGGTTTCAATCAATACCCCGGTCCATCAACTCGTGGACCAGATAGTTCAAGCCCTGTAATGAAAACAGGGCTCAAGTAATACAAAAAAATGCACTACAAAAACAATAGAGGCTAATAATGAAAATAAACAAATCTAAACTCTCTAAAACAGCAGGCGTTTTCTCCAAGACCCTTATCGGATCTTTGGCAGGTCTCGGTTTAATGACAAGCACTGTATTTGCTGCTGAATTCAATTTGAAATTTCAATCAAGTGACAACGCTGGTAACGCCAACTATGTGCTCATGCAGGATTGGGCAACTAGCATTGATAAACTAACCGCCGGTAAAGTGAGCATAGAAATGCTACCTGCTGGCTCTATCGTCAAACACACTGAAACACTAGAATCAGTGGGTTTAGGCATTCTCGATGGCCACATCACTGCAACAGGTTATTTTTCCGGTAAAGATCCAGCTTTTGGTTTACTTGGTAATACCGTTGGCGCTTGGGGCGATCCGGCGCAAATGCTTGATTTCATCAACAACGGTGGTGGACGCGAGCTGTACGAAGAACTATTAACGCCCTACGGTGTGCAATTTTTGGGTGCTACCGCGACAGGCCTTGAAGCTTTTGTCTCTAAAATCCCCCTCAATGGTGTTGCCGATCTTAAAGGTCTTAAACTTAGAGCACCTGAAGGCTTAGTGCAGGCAGTATTTGCAGCAGCGGGCGCTACTCCAGTCAACTTGCCGGGCTCAGAAGTTTATACCTCGTTAGATAAAGGCTTAATCGACGCCGCAGACTACACGGTTTTCTCAACCAATCAACAGCAGGGCTTACACAAAATTGCCAAGCATCCAGTTTACCCTGGATTCCACTCAATGCCTGTTATTGAAGTGTCTATGACGCAGAAGACCTGGAATAAGATACCTGCTGCTACTCAGGCAATCATCTTAAGTTCTGTTAAAGACTTTGCCATCAACATGATAACTACTTTGAAGAATAACGACATCAAAGCCGTGGCAGAAGCAAGAGCTGCAGGTGATATCACGATTCACGACTGGAGCAAGGAAGAGCGTAATAAGTTTCGGAAAATTGCCCAGGGACAGTGGGAAATTTTTGCCAAAAAATCGCCCAATGCGCAAAAAGTGTTCGATGTGCTATCAAAGTACCTAGCTGATAAAGGCATGTTATAAATCCCAACTTGCATGCGATAAACAATCAACCGGGAAGCTCGACCTCCGGTTGATTTTTATCATCCTCAGCTCAGCGATTGGACGCTAAAAAGGCAGCTATCTTTGATGTTTTTTGGCTCATTCAACCGCTGATTTTAGGATTCGCTAGCTATACCCGCTTGGATGAGACGACAGCTGCAGTATTACATGCCTAGGAGCCCGACCGAGAACAGACTAATCCATTGCGACCAAGCCTATTTTCTAGAGCCCTACTGCTCCTTATCGCTCGATCTTCAAAGACCTTATTTAACTAGGCGATTAAAATTATGAATAGCCCAGACAACAGTGCGCTACGCGCCTCAGATAACCATGAGCCTATTACTCCACTGGATAGCTTAATTATCAAATTCGGCGATATGTTAAGCACGGTTTTTCTGCTCAGTGCCTGCATCATTATTTTCGAAATTATAATGCGTTATGTTTTTAATGCCCCCACTATCTGGGTACACGAAACCACTACCTTATTTTGTGCCATCTGCTTTATCTATGCGGGCAGTTATTGCCTGGCCTGCAACCGCCATATCCGTATCGGAATAATATACGACTGGGTATCTGACGAGATACGTCACTACCTAGATATTTTCATCGCCACCCTCGGCTTGCTTTATATGTCGGTACTAAGCTGGGCGGCTTATGGCGTCGCGAAAAACTCACTGTTTGCTCCCTGGGGAGATTTTCGCATGGAAACCAGCGGTAGCGCTTGGGACCCCGCTCTACCGGCGATAGTTAAATCAGCGTTATTTTGTGTGGTGCTACTGATGTTATTTCAATACTTACTGCATTTGATCAAGCTAATCACTGCGCCTAGAGGAAACAAAAATGTTTGAATTATTTGATTTATCGGTGATTGGCATAGAGTGGGGCAGCTTGCTGATGCTAGGCATTATGTTTGTGCTGTTAGCCTCAGGTATGCCACTGGCAATAGTCACGGGTATCGTTGCACTATTTTTTGCCATTTTTTGGATTGGCCCGCACTCTACCCCACTGCTCATTAGCAGAATTTACAGCTTTTCTACCTCCTACGTATTCGTCGCTGTACCTATGTTTGTATTAATGGCCGCGATACTCGACAGGTCGGGCATTGCCAGAGATTTATTTAATGCGATGCGCTTGGTGGGCGGTAAAATACGCGGCGGGGTCGCGGTACAAACCTTAGTCGTCGCTGTTTTCCTTGCCGCGATGTCCGGTATTATCGGCGGCGAAACGGTATTGCTAGGGTTACTAGCACTGCCACAGATGTTGCGCATGGGCTATAACCGTAATCTAGCGATTGGTGTCGTTTGTGCCGGTGGTGCTTTGGGAACGATGGTTCCCCCTTCCATCGTACTGATTATCTATGGCTTAATTGCCAACGTGTCTATTGGCGATCTATTTACCGCCTCTTTTGTACCGGGTTTCTTACTGGCTTCTTTTTACGTGATCTACGTATTAGTGCGCTGTTACTTGGACCCAAGCCTAGCGCCTATTCCCGATAAACAAGAACTATCGATCAGCAGTGCTGAAAAATGGAAAGTAGTGCGCAGTGTTGCCTTGCCCGTTGCGGTCGCTTTCACTGTTTTAGGCAGTATCTATGCCGGTATTGCCTCTGTCACAGAAGCGGCTGGAGTAGGTGTAGCTGGTATCACACTCTCCACTTGGCTGCGCGGTGAGCTCAATTGGGAACTGATGCGTGAAAGCGCTAAACAGACCTTGCGCACCTGCGGTATGATTATCTGGATAGGCATCGGTGCCACGATGATTGTGGGCGTCTACAATTTGATGGGCGGCATGCGCTTTGTAGAGAATTTAATTCTCAACTTTGGCGATGGCAGCCCTCTGTCTATCCTATTGTTGATGATGGCTATTCTATTCCTGTTAGGTCTGTTCCTAGATTGGGTGGGAATTGCATTGTTAACCATGCCGATCTTTGTGCCTATCATTATTCAACTAGGCTACGATCCCATCTGGTTTGGCGTGGTGTTCTGTATGAACATGCAGATATCATTCCTGACTCCACCCTTTGGCCCCGCCGCTTTTTATCTAAAAAGTGTCGCACCACCAGATATCACTTTGGCGCACATTTTCCGCGCCGTACTGCCGTTTATCGGCTTGCAGGTAATAGCACTGACGCTACTGGTCAGCTTCCCAGTACTGGCGTTGTGGTGGCAGTAATAGCACTTTGATAACCACTAAACTGGGTGGTTATCAAATCTTACCTTTTACTTAAACCTAGATTCGGCAGTTGAATCGCCGAATCTAGGTTTAACGCTAAAAGGTAAGACCGAGAACACATATTGCTGCAAAACTTAAATCAAATAATTATTACTTAATACAATTTTATCTATTGAGCATATCCGGTCTTGGGACAAGGCAAACTTGAGGCACTCAAAAACATTTTTTGCACTCAGGCACTTAAGCTCAGCCCCTTCCTTGTGCCCATTCCACTGCAACGCATTCAATGGCGATGGATTGGTAAAATCTGGCGGGTAGATGCAAATAAAGCGCACTCCACTGCCCTTTAGTCGCTGACGAAGCCTATCAGCAAAGGTAGATTGGGCCGCTTTTGCCGCGCTGAAGGCCTCATTGCATGTCGCATGGGTATTATTTTCCAAGCTTGCCGTACTGTTGATAAAGACAATATCTGCAGAAGTGGATTTTTTAAGCATGGGCAAGAAGTGCTTGGTCATCAAAATGCTACCTGTTGCTGTAGAGTTGATCGCCTGAACTATGTCCTCATCGCTTACCTCTAAAATATCGCCCTCCAGCCAGAGGGAGGCATTATTAATCAGTATATCTATCTCACCTGTCTCCTTTTCGACGCCTTGGGCGAACTTCACGATATCGGCAGGATTAGATACATCTACTTGAAAAGTCGATACTTTAGCGCCAGGGATGACTTCCCTGACTAAATCGGCAGTGGTATTGGCTTTTTGTAAAGTACGAGCAGATATAAAAAGCTCAGCTCCCAGCTGCGCAAATAATAATGATAAGGTTTGACCAAAGTCCGGACTTGCACCGGTGATCACTACCTTTTTATTTTCAAACGTCATTTCTCTCTCCACTGTTGGTATATCTGCAGCTGCGATTACGACCTCATAGCAAGCAAGCTTCCCAACACTAGTCATTGATTAGCCTTACTTTTGATGTCTCGGGTTTTAAACAGCACTCATCATAAAACCTCAGGCATGGTTGAGGTCAACGAAAAAATATTTAATTAATTCGCTAAGCAAAATTATTCATCAAGCTCGTCGCTGCTGGTAATAATTGTGTCACTTTAGAAATATAAACCTAACTGACTTAATTTTAGATTAGGATAAAAAGATATTTAACTTATTTTTAAAATGTTATATTATAACTTTTATCTACTATGTATAAACTCAAGAGTGAGTGATGCCCAACCTTAAATTTCCTGCTAAGTTAATCAACTACTTAATCGTATTGTTGCTCTTGCTATCGACTCAGGGAAGTATCGCCCACAATTTAGATTTTGATGAAGCACATCATGCAAAACATCACTGTAGCTTGTTTCAAAACGGCTCCGATGTTTTACCTAGTATCGCCATCTGTGTAGCGCCGATATTTTCTGGCGTTATAAAATTCACAGCATTACCGACCCTTCTATCTGAGCAACGTCTCATTACCGCCTATGCACGCGGCCCTCCCGGCATTCTTTTTCCCGTTTAATTTTTATACTTTGAGACCTCAGAACAACTTACCCAAAGGGTATGTACAGAGCTCTCCTATTCGCCTTTTTATAAAATTTAATTTCACCTTTTAGGGGAAAGTATGCCTATTCCATTTCGGCTAACGCCTGCTGCTATTTTTGCAGCTGGCACCTTTGCGTCTGCACTTTGTCAGGCATCAGACACATCACCAACGGTTATTCAACATGACGCGCACTTACACGGACAGGTTGAAGTCAACATTGTGCGCGAGGCCCAACAGCTCTTTATCGAGATACACGCACCGGGCTCAGACGTGGTTGGCTTTGAAAGCCTGCCCGAAACCGATGAGCAACGACAGACACTGGCCAGTGCCTTAAAAAAGCTTAAACAAGCAGAACAACTGTTCACTCTGCCAAGTGCAGCGAGCTGTAAATTGCTCAGCGCAACGGTGACTCATGACTTTGAGGAAGATCACCACGAGCAACATGATGAGACAGATGAACATAACGAGGCTGACGAACATGACGAGCACGAAGAGCATGAGGGTGAGAGCGAACACGGCGGTTTTAAAGCCCAGTATGAATACAATTGTGAATTTATCGCTGAGCTTAAATCAATCAGTACACAATGGTTCAAGCACTTTCCAAATAGCGAATTAATTAAACTGCAACTGCTGACAGAGACCGGCCAAAGCGCCCAGACGCTGACCAGCAATAATGTGCACATTAATTTTTAAGCCGATTGGAGACGGGGGCCTGATCGCCCCCGTATAAGTGTCATGAACATTATAGAATTGAAAGATTTGACCTTTCGCTGGCCGCAGCGCAATGAGTCCATCATAAATATTGAGCACTTCTCACTGGCCCATGGTGAAAAGTTATTTGTCAGTGGCGCCAGCGGCAGTGGTAAATCCACTTTACTCGGACTGCTCTCGGGCATTATAAAACCTAGCAGTGGCAGTATTCACATTCTGCAAACCCAGTTCAGTACCTTGAACGGCCCACAAAGTGATCAATTCAGAGCAGATCACATAGGTTATATATTCCAGCAATTTAACCTCATTCCCTATTTGTCAGTGATTGAAAACGTATTGCTACCCAGCCTTTTCTCCAACAGGCGCAAGCAACAGCTGCAACCCGATCCACAAGCGCAAGCCATCGAGTTGCTGGCTAAGTTAAAGCTCCCCAAGGACTGTATCAACCGACAAGTCACGCAATTAAGCATTGGCCAGCAACAGCGAGTAGCTGCCGCCAGAGCATTAATAGGCAACCCGGAGTTGATCATTGCCGATGAGCCCACCTCTGCTTTAGATCGCGACAATCGCAGTGCCTTTATCCAACTGCTCATGGAGCAGTGCACGCTCACTGGCGCAAGCTTGCTGTTTGTCAGCCATGATCAGCAGCTGCAACCTTTGTTTGATCGACACTTAGCATTATCCCAGTTCAATAACTGCGAGGAGCCCGTTGATGAGTATTTATAATCTCTCGTTAAAAAGCTTAAAAAATCGACGCACTACCGCTTGCTTAACCGTTTTTACCGTGGCGATCTCAGTGCTTTTATTGTTGGCTGTTGAGCGTATTAGGGTGCAGGCAAAGCAGAGTTTTGCCAATACAATTTCCAATACCGATTTAATTGTCGGGGCGCGCTCCGGACAAGTTAACTTACTGCTTTATTCAGTATTTCGCATTGGCAATCCAACCAATAACATTGCCTGGGATAGCTATCAGCAGATCATCGCTAACCCTGTGGTTAAATGGTCTATCCCCATCTCTCTGGGCGATTCTCATCGCGGTTTCAGAGTGATAGGCACTAACACGGACTATTTTAGATTTTATCAATACGGGCGCAAGCAACCGCTCACTTTCAATGCAGGCAAGGCCTTCTCTGGAATGTTTGATACCGTCATTGGTTCACAAGTAGCCAAGCGCCTAGGCTACCAACTGGGCAGTGAAATCATCATTGCCCACGGTATCAGTGATAAAAAATTTAACCGCCACAGTAATTCTCCCTTTGTTGTCACGGGCATTCTAGCGCCGACAGGGACACCCGTTGATAAAAGCGTGCACATCTCTCTGGCGGCGATAGAGGCGATCCACGCCGGTGGGCTACTAAACAGCAAGGTGAACCTTACCCATTTAAATCCACAGGATTATCAGCCTAAACAGATCACCGCCTTCTTGCTGGGCCTAACCTCTAAAGTGAAAAGCTTTGCCCTGCAACGCAGCATAAATACTTATCGCACTGAGCCCTTAAGTGCGATTATGCCGGGAATAGCCCTGCACGAATTGTGGGGCATTATGTCCATTGCCGAGCAGGCATTACAGGGCGTGGCTATTTTTGTAGTGATCGCCGCGATGTTGGCGATGCTCAGTAACTTACTTAGTAGTTTACAAGAGCGACGCCGCGAAATGGCCATTTTGCGGGGCATGGGCGCAAGACCCACACATATTTTTGTACTGCTGATCAGCGAGGCCAGTTTGCTCACCACCCTGGGTATTATCACTGGCATTGGGCTTTTATACCTAATTTTAGCGTTGCTCGCACCTCTCGCCAGCAGTGAATTTGGACTCAACCTCGCTTTGAACATGCTCACTAGTAGCGAGTGGCTGTTAATCACTACGGTGCAAATATCCGGCATTATTATTGGTTTCATTCCAGCCTTTAACGCCTACCGCAATTCACTTGCCGATGGCATGACTATTAAGGTGTAACCATGAAGAAATTACTGATAATTCTACTCAGCACTCTTGTCTACTTACCGATCTATGCACCCCTGTATGCACAGAGCGAAGAGCTGAGCTGGGCAGATTTAGTGCCGGACTCCGAGCAACAAATCATCGATACTTGGTTGGAACAACAGCAATACCGCACCCCAGATCAAGAGCAGGTAGAACCCCCTGGTTTGGGACAAGTACGCACTGATTTGAATGGCAAAGAAATTAAAATTGCCGGCTTTGTAATCCCGCTTGAAAGCGATGATCAAAAAATTACCGAGCTATTATTGGTGCCGTATTTTGGCGCTTGCTTTCACGTACCACCGCCGCCTGAAAACCAAATTATCTATGTGAAATTTGAGCAGGGGATCGCTTTAACAGAGCTTTGGGATGTGGTTTATGTGGTCGGTGTGTTACAGGCCGAGGATAGCTCCCATGAAATGGCAGAAGCAGGTTATGTCATGCAGGGCATGAGAATCGAAGAGTATGAACAATAGCTAGCAGCTAAAGCTCCAACTGTGCTTAGCGCACTGTTGGAGCCTTTCAGATTTAGCTATTGCCCGGTGGAGAGGGAGCTACAGGTTTTAACGCATTAAGCTTTGCAATCACTTCAACACGATCTTGTTTAGAAAAGGAACTGATGTTGATGCTCAGCTCTTTCACTTTCCCAGTTCCCGACACAATAATCTTGCCTCGCTGGGTCATTACCCGCTCAACATCATCAAATAACATCTCTTTGGAGCCAAAGAGATGGGGTGCAAAGCGAAAGCTCTCTTGGGTAAAACTCAAGATGGTACGCGCGCGATGCACAAAGCTAATCACAATGATAAATCCCCCCATGGCTAACAGCAGCACCGATTGCGTTTGTGCAATATAATATAAGCCGTACGCAAACAGCAATATACCGACCACTAACATAAAGTTTACCAGCACCGTTCTTACCTTATAGCTTTTATCCATCCAACCTTTGCCTGCATCTGTTAAAAACTATTTATTTCCAAGGACCTAAGAATCAACCTTTAATGTTTTAGACTGAGCCTAATTCATTTAGTGACTTCAACCTTCTGCCCCATAAACTCTACAATCATGCCCGCGTAGATTTTACAGCGTTTGCGCAGTTCAACAGCGCCATCCACACTGACCTGTCCCTCGCCTATAAGCACTTTAGCTCTACCGCCACTCTCTACCCATGCCAGCACTTTTAGGAGGTTGTTTAACTCAATAAATTCACGACCATTTAACTCAAACTTTTCCATTATTTTTCCTTCTAGTCTCTTCTATCAGACTTAATTTCTGACAATCAGGGGTGCCCATACCAAATAATACCCATTCAGTTAAAGCATAGCTCGCGCCACTATACAGGGGTTATAAAACACTCTCCATCGCAGATGCTCTGAGGGAGCATTGTATCGTCATCAATATCCTAAAACCCCGCCGCTAATTGCGGGGTTTACTTTGAGAGTTTAATGCCTGAAGACTTGCAGCTCTTGACGAAGTTTGTCGGCCATATTGGTGAGCGATTCACTAACACTACTTGAATCTTTCGCTTGCTGTTCTACGTTAGACGCTAACACACGGATTTTCTGTACATTTTCATCCACTTCAATCACTGCATTTTTCTGCTCATTGGTAATTGACGCAATAACTTGATTGCTCGATTCTAGCTGTGCTAATTCCTCTATAATTAATTTGAGTGAAATTTCAGCCTGTTCAGATAGCTGCACACTGCTATCAACATGTTTTCTGTTACTACTTAAGGATGATGAAGCTGTTTTTGAATGCTCTTGTAACGCCTCCACCATTTTTTGAATTTCATCGGTAGACTGGCTAGTACGCAGCGCTAAAGTGCGCACTTCATCGGCAACAACCGCAAAACCACGCCCTTGATCTCCGGCTCTGGCAGCTTCTATCGCCGCATTTAAGGCTAGTAAGTTAGTCTGATCCGCGATACCGCGTATCACATCTAACACTTGGCCAATCGCTGAACTGTGTTTTACTAGTTCAAACACGCTAGATTCAACACCATCAAATTGCGCCGCTAGCTGTTGCATTGTCTTGGCTGTGGCATTTACGTCTACTTGGCCCTGATTGGCAGCCTTTGACACTTCCTTCACTAATAACAAACCTTGGTCAGCCGTATTGGATATATCCTCTGAGCTGGCACCTAATTCGGTAGCCGCAGCGGCAATGCCGGCACTTTGCAATTGCTGCTCAGTGCTTTGCTGTAGCGTATCTAAACTGACCTTATAGCCTTGCTTAGAGGCCTCGTTCAACTCGTGCACTAACAGTCCAATTTCTTCTAAGGTTCGACGTAACTTCAACAATAAATTTTGTGTGGCCTGGGACATATCTTGAATTTCATCGCTCCCCTCCAATGACAACATTTGGGTTAAGTCACTGTTTTGCTCAATCTGGGTCAATTGCTCTTTTAACACTTTTAAAGGCCGAGTAATGGAGCTAATCACAGCAGTGGCAATCACTATGATCAACGGCAAAGTGAGCAGTAACACTAGCCAGAGCGTTTTTACATCTCGATCAACTTGCTCTTTAGCTTGGATGCTAAGTTTTTCTACTTCTTTGCTGGCGACCAAGGTTTCATCTAAGGCACTCACTAAATTGCTATCGGCATGTGATAGGCGAGCCTGCAACATACCGGCCAATTTCGACAATTGCTCGTTTAATGTTTTAGCCTCTAAGTTGGCATCGCCAATTTCTGATTCGGCCAAGTTATCTTTCCCTTGCTGATAATAACCAACTGCCGCATCCATTAATTCACGATATTCTGCCAAGGTCGCTAATATGGCTGTCACTTGAGCGCTAGATTGGGGATCTGCAGAGAGAGCCGCTAATTGCTGTTGCAGTAAATCTGCAGAGTCAGCAGCTTTAGTCAATGATTCGTAATACTGCGTCACTATGCCATCAAAATACCAAAACAGCATATCTGAAAATGTTTTTTGTACCTGCTGCGCTTGTTGCTGTAAATCCTGTATTTTTGCCCTGAGAACAAACTGCTTGGCCTCCTTTTCAATCAGGTGATTTTCTTCAGCCACTTTTATAAGCTGTAATTCACTGCGCTGTTTAGAGCTATCTAGCCCGGCCATAAAAAAAGCCATTTGAGCGATCATCACTATCACTAAAAATCCAACCAGTGACATAATCCTCGTCGATACATTAAATTTTCTAAGCCAGCTATTCATTTCTAAACCCTACCTATTATATTTTTACATAACATATAAATTAAACGGTTCTAAATTAATAGTTTATGCACAATAAGTTAATACTGTTCATAAAGTTCAGCGACTTATCATCAAAAAAACTCTTGGTTACAACAAGAATCCAACAGAGCGTGACAGCAGGTTTTGCTCTATGCTTTTACCAATACTAAGTAATGCAAAGATTAAACGCCTTAGCTAAGATAAATTTTACAATTTATCGACTTGTTAAAAGAAAAAACTCACTATCACTTCCCCCAATTGCTAACGCTAACGTCTCGAAACAGCAGCCGCCTTGATTCTGTGGTGATAATATCGATGACGGTCGAGAAATACCCATAGCTGCGCTGTTGATTGTTAATCGGCAGCAGTGCTCTAATAGCCAGCATTACAAATATATGACAGGTATTAACGTAAATAGAAGATGAAGATATTTTTACTCACCCATGAGCGTGAATACGCTAGAAAAACCAATACAGGCAGCCTCGCAATAGAGCCATCTAATGGCATGGTAGAGCGTATTTTGTGGAGCAGAACTCAACCAGATCAGCAATTATTACAGTTAATCAACGCTGAACAGGCGCTTTTAATCTATACCAAAGGCGACGGCCCCTCGGCTGCGCTAGAAGATTTTGAGAATATCATTATCATCGACGCTACTTGGCAAGAATCACAAAAAATATTCAACAAAAGCCCTTATTTAAAGGCCGCGCCCCAAACGCTGATCAATACCGATAGACGTTCCAGCTATCGCCTGCGACGCAACCAACCGGATGGCGGGTTATGCACTATTGAATGCATCATTGAAATTTTAAAAGTCAAAGGCAATAATGAATTAGCTGCACAGTTAGAAGTTGAGTTCGAGCGGTTCAATAGCGGTGAATTAGCTGGAGCCTAAATCATCAAGGGCTGATTAACAGCCAAGCTAGCAATTAACATTTACCTTTAAGAGTCTGTCCGACAAACCTCGCTGACCAAGAGATAACGGCAACAGTATCCACTATATTTTTATTGAGCATTTATTGACCGATCTTATTGTCTTAGAAAAATATCTTAGGTAGGATGTCTGAACAATATTTGTCCAAGAGGTCAAAAACATGTCAAACGTCTCGATGTTTTATGGTTCACTTAAAAAAATAATAACCGCACCATTGGTTAGTTTTGTACTACTCATCAGCTTTTTCTTTACTAGCTCTGCGGTCATGGCTGAAAAGATATCGGTCGCCGGTATCTACACCCAGCCTATCCAACAAAAATGGGATGCACGCCTCCACTTAGCACTGCAAGCTGCAGCCGAAGCTGGCGAAATCAATTACAAATACTCAGAAAAAGTCGCCAATACTGATTACGTCAGAGTGTTGCGCGAGTATGCCCAAAGTGGTGTACAACTGATTGTTGGTGAAGCCTTTGGCATCTCTCGCGAGGCGCGTAAAGCCGCTAAAGACTATCCCAATGTCGCCTTTTTAATGGGCGACCCCTTCAAACCAAGCGGTGATAACTTCTCGGTATTTGATAATTACATTCACGAACCTTGTTACTTAATGGGCATGATTGCCGGCAGCATGACTAAGACCAATAAAATTGGTTTAGTCGGCGGCTACCCCATAGGCGAGGTCAACCGTTTGTTCAACGCCTTCATGGCGGGTGCTAAATCAGTCAATGCAGACGTCGAATTTAAAGTGACCTTTATCGGTTCATGGTTTGATCCACCAAAGGCCAAGGAAGCCGCTTTTGCCCAAGTTGAAGCGGGCGTTGATGTACTCTACGCAGAACGTGCCGGTGTTGTTGATGCAGCACGCAGCAAGGGTGTCTTAGCTTTTGGCAACGTCAACGATATGAATAAAGAAGAGAACGGTGCCGGCGTAGTAGTGACTTCTGCTCTGTGGCATATGGAGAGCGCCATCAATCATGCAATCACTCAAGTAAAAGCCGGTACCTTTAAAGCCGAAGATTACAAGCAGTGGACAATGATGACCAAAGGCGGCGCGACACTGGCGCCTTATTACGGCTTTGCTGACAAAATAGATTCTGCTATTAAAACGCAGGTCGCCGCCTTGTCAGAAGATATCCGTCAGGGAAAGTTCATCGTTGAGATCAATGACAGCGAACCCAAATCTAGCTATTAGCGGTAACGTTTAAAGCGCCTTAACGCTCTGCTCTAAGGCGCTTTAATTTACCTCAACTCCCAGTCAGCGATCATCGCTAGTCCTGTACTGCCCTCTTTCTAATAATAAGAATTCACAGCTATGGTCATTCTAGAAATAGATAAAATCAGTAAATCTTTTGGCTCTGTGGTGGCGAATAAAGACATCAGTTTGACCCTCAATCAGGGCGAAATACTGGCTTTACTCGGGGAGAACGGCGCGGGTAAGACCACTTTGATGAATATTTTATTTGGTCAATACAGCGCAGACTCCGGTCAGATAAAAGCATGGGGGAAAGTACTGCCGGCCCAATCTACCGATGCCGCGCTCAAAGCGGGTATTGGCATGGTCCACCAGCACTTTACCTTGGCTGAAAACATGACAGTGCTAGAAAATGTCATGCTGGGTACCCAGTCGCTACTCTCTTGGCGCACCGATACCCAAGCTGCGCGCGCCAAAATAGCTAATATATGCCAAAGTATGAATTTAAGTATCGATGTCGATTTATATGTTGCCGATTTATCCATTGGCGAGCGTCAGGGCGTCGAAATTCTCAAAGCGTTGTATCGAGATGCCAAAATTTTGATCCTCGATGAACCGACAGCAGTGCTGACGCCCCAAGAAGTTGAAGGACTGTTTGAAATGCTCCGCAGCATGCAGAAAAGCGGTTTATCAGTGATTATTATCTCCCATAAACTCGATGAAATATTAGCCATCTCGCAAAACATCGTGGTCCTACGTCAGGGCCAACAGGTAGCACAAGTAGCGACGGCCACGGTAGATCGTGGCGAGTTAGCCGAGCTTATCGTCGGCAAAAAAGTGCCTGAGCCAATAAATCATCAGCTTGCTCCTGGTGAGCCTGTTTTGCACCTAGAAAAAGTCAATTTATTTAAAAGTAGCAGTGAAAAATACCAACTTACCAATATTAACTTACTATTACGCGAGCGCCAGATCATTGGTATTGCCGGTGTCTCAGGTAATGGCCAGCGCGAATTGGCCGCAGTGATTAGCGGTGTGCTGAAAATAAATAGCGGTAAATTTGAAATACTGCAGCAAGACGCGCGCAAACTCAGCATCAAGCAACTCACCAAGTTACAAGTGGCTAGGATTCCCGAAGACCGACACAGCGCTGGTATCGTCGGTGACATGAGCGTCTGGGAAAACTTAATGCTGGAAGATTTAGGTGCTAACCCCTGCTGGCGCAGTGGATTTTTAATCAATACCAGTGCCGCCAAAGCACGCGCAGAGCAGCTTATAGAAAAATTCGATATCCGCTGCGCCAACATGAACATGCCCGCCAAGTTACTCTCTGGCGGTAATATTCAAAAACTCATTCTGGCACGCAACTTCCAGCTGTCTCCTAAGTTGGTATTGGCCAACCAACCTGTGCGGGGATTAGATGAAGGCGCTATTAGCTTTGTGCACCAACAACTGCTGGATGCCAAGGCTGGTGGCAGTGGTGTGCTACTGATCTCTGAAGATTTAGATGAACTGCTACGATTATCTGATTTTGTGCAAGTAATGCACGATGGCAAGCTCAGTAAGGCCTATCCCAGAGAGGTTTTGACGCCAAAGTTACTGGGCATATTAATGAGTGGCGGCCAGTTAGACAGCGCTGATCACGCAGCGGATTTAGCCACAAGGAGCCAATACCATGCAGTTTGAAGCGCGAGAACACACCCCTGTCGCTTTTTTATTAATCGTGCCGCTAGTGGCAGTGCTATGCTCAATGTTACTGGCGTCCCTACTGATTATCTGGGCGGGACAATCACCACTACAGGGCTTTGCGCTTATTTTTAAAGGCGCCTTCGGCTCATCTTTTGCCATCACTGAGACTCTGGCAAAAACCACCCCCCTTATTTTTACCGGCCTTGCGGCGGCGGTGGCCTTTAAAGCTAAGTTTTGGAACATCGGTGGTGAGGGGCAACTTTACTGTGGCGCTTTAGCAGTGACTTGGTTGGGCACTGGCATAGTAGATTTACCACCGATCTTGATGATTCCCTTTTTAATATTGGTTGGTATGATCGCTGGTGCCACCATCCTGATGCTGCCGGTCTTTTTAAAAAATCAACTCAAAGTCGATGAAGTGGTCACCACGCTGCTGCTCAATTTTATCATCTTACTGTTTGTTGGCTACTGCTTAGAAGGCCCCTTGAAAGACCCTATGTCCATGGGTTGGCCCCAGGCAGCCCCTATTATTGACAGTGGCATCTTCCCCACCTTAATTGAGCGCAGTCGCCTACATTTAGGCCTGATATTCGCGCTGTTAGCCGCTGTCATCATCTGGGCTATCTTTCGCTTTACTTTATGGGGATTTGAAATCAGAGCCCAGGGCTTAAATGCCACAGCGTCACACCACGCAGGCATTAATTCTAACTGGACCATCTTCAAAGTAGCGTTGTTATCGGGTGGCCTAGCGGGCTTAGCGGGCGTCAGTGAAGTAGCGGGGCTCAAGGGCTACCTTACCTTGGATATCTCTCCAGGCTATGGTTACACCGGTATCGCCGTGGCTATGCTGGCAAATTTACATCCTATTGGGGTGGTCTTCTCCGCGCTATTTCTAGCCAGTATTTTTGTCGGTGCTGATTTTATGGGGCGTAGCATTGGCGTGCCTAACTTTATTGCCGATATCATGGTGGCCAGTTCTGTACTGTGTATTTTGATTGGACTACTACTGTGTAAATATCGTATTCGCTTCAACTCAAGTAGGCTTAAGCAGGTGATAAGCTGATGGATATTTTAGATATATTTTTATCCGCGAGCTTTTGGGCAGCCACTATTCGCATCGCCTGCCCGCTAATTTTTGCCACTTTAGGCGAGCTGATTTGCGAACGTGCCGGGGTCTTGAACTTAGGTATTGAAGGGATAATGACCGCGGGAGCAATGGCGGGCTGGATGTGGGTTTACCAAGGTGGCGATTTAATCGGCGGTATTGTCTTTGCTGCGTTTATCGGTGCTCTGTTTGGCTTATTGCACGCTCAGTTCACTGTGATACTCGGTGTATCCCAACATGTCACGGGGATTGGCATCACGATGCTGGCTTCATCCCTCAGCTATTTTGTATTTAATATGCTCTTGCCTAATACCACCACACCGCCAAAGGTAGTGCCGTTTCAAACCATAGACGCCGGGCCTTTAGCCAATCTGCCCTTTGTCGGCGAAGTCTTCTTCCAACATACTTTCTTTACTTATTTAGCCTTTGCCCTGGTGCCTATGGTTATTTATATACTCTATAAAACCCCGCTTGGGTTAGCATTGCGTACCGCCGGAGAAAATCCATCTTCACTAGAGTCACAGGGCATTAGTGTATTCGTGATTCGTACTATTGCAGTGATGTTTGGCAGTAGTTTAATGGCGGTAGGCGGTGCCTATTTAACCATCTCGGCCTTTGATGCCTTCTACTTTGGGATGATTAATGGTCGCGGCTGGATATGCATCGCACTGGTTATATTCGCCTCTTGGCAGCCTGGAAAAGCGCTGTTAGGCGCACTGCTTTTTGCCGGATTAGATGCCATGCAAGTGCGCATGCAATTACAGCTGGGCACCTTTATCCCCTACCAAGTATTTTTAATGCTGCCTTATCTGTTAAGTATCGCCGCGATGGTTATTGTGGCGCGCAAGGCAAAATACCCCAAAGCTTTATTGCAGCCTTTCAGGCGCGGAGAGCGAAATTAAACGCTAAATATTTGATTTAACTTCGCATATTGCAGCAGCATAATAGTCTTGGCATCTTTAATCTCCCCTGAGGCTAGCATTGCGTAAGCTTCATTAAAATCGAGTTCGAGCACCTCTATGTGCTCTTGCTCTTCTGCCAAGCCGCCCCCCGCTGATACTTTCATCTGATCAGTGTAGGCTGCAATAAAAAAGTACAGTACTTCGGTCACAGATCCTGGCGACATGTAAGTCTCAAAGATTTTTTCGACTTTATCTAGCTTATAACCCACCTCTTCCTGCGTCTCTTTTATAATGCATTGCTCAGCATTATCTTTGTCCAGTAGACCCGCACAAGCCTCAATCAACATGCCATCTGGATTGCCATTAACATAAGTGGGAAGCCGAAATTGGCGCGTCAAAATCACCGTCCCTTTAACGATGTTGTACAATAAAATGGTCGCACCATTACCGCGATCGTAAGCCTCGCGCTCTTGACGTTCCCACTCGCCACTGGGGGTTTGATAGTCAAAGGTGTATTTATGCAATTGGGACCAGTTATTAGACAATAGTTTTTTATCGACGTTTTTAATATTGGGATTCATATTTCAAACCTAAACAAATTCAAAGGACAGTGACATTGGAGTTTATATTTTTTTGCACACAATGCACATAGTGAAAGGGGATCGCACTGCGCTGTGCTAAAAAGGCCTGCTATGAATTAACAACCCCATACGCATTGGCAAGAGGGGGTATTAAGCTGTTGATACGCTCCAATGCTTTACTTTGAATGGTGGAAACTATTAATGATTTAAACTATTTTAAATCTTCCCACCAATGCTTTAAGTCGCTCCGACAATAGCGCTATGTCAGCGGTGACTTTAGCCACATGTTCTGCGCCTGCGGCATTTTCATCAGAGGAGGTTTTAATACTAAAAATGGATATATTGACTTGCTCGGTCACAACGCTCTGCTGCTCTACAGAACTGGCTATTTGAGTATTCATGTCATTGATGACTGTCACTGCCTGCGTTATTTCTATGAGTGTTGATTCAGCATCGTTTGAAAGTTCAATAGAGACCATGGCATTGTCGTGGCCTACCTCCATCGCCTGAACAGAATCCTTCGCCCCTTCTTTTAAGCGAATAATCAATTGCTGTATTTCTGAGATAGATGATTGAGTGCGACTGGCTAGTGTCCTAACCTCATCTGCAACGACTGCGAAACCACGACCTTGCTCTCCAGCCCTGGCAGCTTCAATCGCCGCATTGAGCGCCAGTAAATTAGTTTGCTCGGCAATAGAAGTGATAACTTCTAATATTGAGTCGACATTTTCCGTTTCTTTGTCGAGCCGACTAATGATGTTCTGGGTATTTTTTATTTCACTCGCCAAGCTATTGATAGATTGACTGACTCGACTAACCACATCTCCCCCGCGTTTTGCTTCCTGTTCGGCCTCACTGGTTGCCTGCGCTGCTTGAAGCGCACTGCGAGATACTTCTTGTACCGTCGCTGACATTTCGTGCATCGCTGTAGATGCTTGGCTTAAGTCATCTTTTTGCAACAACAAACTTTTTGCAGTCTGCTCAGTCGTTCTAGTCACGGTATGGGTAGCGTCAGTAAGTTGCTCAGTGGTTTGAGCAATGTCTTTAATCATTCGCGAGAAATTTTCAGACATTGTTTGCATCGCCAACAATAGCTGACCTGTTTCATCTTTAGATTTAACCTCAATGGATCTGGTCAGATCTCCCTCGGAAATTTTATTCGCAGTTTCAACAGCATATGCAAGTGGTCTGGTAATCGCACGCGATATAACAATGCCTAAGGCAATACCGATAAAGCTCGAAATAAGGCCGATCCAAATCATGCCCTGTAAAGCAAGCTCCTCATCATGCGCAATCGTTTCCATGGCATGTTCTGTCATATGTTCGATGGCGATTAACGTATGCTCAAGGTGACTGTTGATATTCGCTTGCGCCAGCTCTATATTCTCTACTTCAACGGCTGTCACCACCACACCATTTTCCAATAGTTCCATCAAGTGCTCAGTCTTTATGTCAAAGAGGTGATGCTCTTTTTCTATACCTAACAGGGACTTTTCCAATTCATTTAAAGTATCAAACTGCGCATTAGATAACGGGTGCGTTTTAGCAATTCGCAGTATTTCTTCACCCTGTTTTATCTCTTTATCAATTTCAACAGAGAATTCTTTAATGGCGCTATGCAGATCAACGATCGTTTCAGTACTGTCACTAATGTTGGCGATACGCATGGCTTTTTCCACCAAAATGGCAGTTTCTAACTGCTTAACGGTCACCGCCGAAATCAGTTCAACCAGCGGCATATCTTCTGATTTTACCGCTTGCATTTCATTGCCAATGGCACTTATCTTGAGCAGACCAAAAATAGAAGTACCCACTAAAAGGCCTATCAGCACCACCACGATAGTGTTAATTTTTTTCCCTATGCTCATATCACGTAAAATTTGCATTGCGCGCCCCATACATTAATAGATTATGTAGAAAAATATTGTTAACAGCTTAAAATTTAGTTTAGTTCATAACCAGATTAAGTCGAATTGTGTTTAAAAAATAATCAGCGCTACAAAATTAGAGGGTAAAACTGCAGATCTTATCGGCCGCATCTCAGCAATGTTACACAGCCGGCGATTTTTTGGGGGATGATTTTTTAGGTAGATCTAGAGAAATATTTGAGGCGAATATAAATTATAATCGAGTATATAGAATACTCGATTGAGACTAATGACGTCAGTTAAACCGCGGTTAATAGCGCCCTCACTGAAAAATGCGCGGCTAAATTATCAACTACTAATTGCGCCATTGCCCCACGGGTTTCGTGAGTACCGCTGGCACAATGAGGTTGAAGTACCACATTGTCCAAATCTAGCAACCCACTTGGTACGTGGGGCTCGTTGGCAAAGACATCTAGACCCGCTCCCGCTAACGCTCCCTGTTGCAGCAACTCTACTAATGCCTGCTCATCCACCACTGAGCCTCGGGATACATTGATGAAATAACCCTTGGGGCCAAGTGCTTGCAGTACTTGTGCCGAGATCAACTGCTGGGTTTGTGCTCCGCCTGGAATAGTCGGCAGCAGAATATCGACATCGTGGGCAAGGCTTAGCAAATCATCATAATATTGATAGCAGCTCTCTTGCTTTTGGCTGCGCCCGTAGTAACTCACTTTCATGCCAAACGCCTCAGCACGTCGGCCAATTGCCTTACCTATACGCCCCAAACCAACGATGCCCAAATGCTTGCCGTTCACACTCGTGTTTAGTGAAAACATGCCCTGTGATTGCCAGTTACCCGAAGCGATCCAACGACTAGCGCTAGGCATACGCCGCACTGTTGCCAATAGCAGCATCAATGCCATATCTGCAACATCATCAGTAAGTACATCAGGTGTATTAGTCACAGGCACGCCACGGGACAAACAGGCATCTACACAAAGGGTATCTAAGCCAACACTGGAACAGGCGACTATTTCCAATTGAGGAAGCTGACTAAGCAGGTCCTGACTAAAGCCTGCACCGTGTGTGGTAATGACAGCACGTATTTTTGATCCTATTTGCGCCAACAGTTCTTTTTTGCCGGCATCATCAACTAGGTCATATCGGTGCAAATTGTAAGCTTGCTGCAACAGCGCCATTTGAGCGGGCTCGTTAGCGCGTACTACTAATACATCTACTTTTTTAGTCATTTACCACTCCAAAGGACCCGCTGTATAAGCGCGAGTTAACCGATCTGATAACCAAGGTTTTTTGGTTATTGCATAGCCATGCCATTAGATTACAATGCAAAATCAGGCAGATAGCAATATAATTATTTTATTGGCTCGCGGTAACGCCGCCGTCGACATAGAGTGTTTGGCCTGTGACAAAATCTGAGGCGGGGGAGCAGAAAAAATTGGCGGGGCCAACAATATCTTTTGGATCGGCAATACGCCCTAAGGGAATCCGATCGAGCTTTGAGCTTTGAGCTTTGAGCTTTGAGCTTTGAGCTTTGAGCTTTGAGCTTTGAGCTTGGAGCTTTGAGCTTTGAGCTTGGAGCTTGGAGCTTTGAGCTTGGAGCTTGGAGCTTTGAGCTTCTAACTTTTAACTTCCTCTGAAATAACTTTCATCAACAAATATTTAAGTTGACGATCTTCTGCTGCTGTCAATGGTGCAAATACTTTACTATTAATGCTCTGCACTATTGGAAATAAAATAGCGGCGAGTGATCGACCTTTTACGGTCAAACAGATCCGATAACTGCGACGGGAGGTGGTGTTTTCATGGCGCTCTAAGTAGCCGCCATGCTCTAACACATTAATATTTCTGGTAGTAGCATAGGCTGGCATCGACACACTTTCGCCTATTTGTGCCTGGCTAATATTATCCTGCTCGAGCAGTACCATCATAATCGCAAATTGCCCCAAATTTAATGTATTGGGTTTGAGCGCTGCTAGCATTTTATTATCAAGTTTTTTAGCCAGCGATTTAATCATCCAGCCACTACTAGAAGTCCTGACTTTTTCAGCTGTTAGTTTGCTTTTTTGCATAAATTTGTCTGACATGATGAGCGCACGAAGTTAGGTAATTATTCTATTGTTGCATATGCAACAATTAATCTATAGAGTAATTATGAACTCAATATTAATAGGAGCCATTATGAAAAACTATCACCCGTTGCTGGTCACCCTACATTGGCTTTTAGCTGTCATGATTTTGGTCGGTCTAGTGATGGGCGGAAGTGTTTTAAGCGCTACCGCCAACAGCAACCCCGATAAAATTTTCTTCCTAAAAATGCATATGTCAGCCGGTTTAGTCATTCTTATCTTTATGCTCATTCGATTAGGCGTTCGTTTTGCCACTAAGTCACCACCCCCTGCTGATATTGGCAATAATCTGCTCAATAAATTGGGGGCCATCACCCATTATCTTCTATATTTAATTGTCATTCTTATGTCAGCCAGCGGCTTAGCGATCGCCGCATCTGCGGGACTGTTTGAAATTGTCTTTGGGACGAGCAGCGCAATTTTACCGGTAAATTTTGATGAGTTTCCACCCAGAGCTGCCCATGGGATTATAAGTAAGATTTTAATGTTATTAATTGCGGGCCACATCGGTGCTTTTCTTTATCACCAATATATTCGCAAAGATAAGCTGTTGTCTCGGATGTGGTTTGGCAAACGCATGTAAACAAATATTTCATCCTCTAATCTCAATCTGACTATCGATATTCACTAACATCACTACAGGATCTATTTTATGTATGAATTTTCAGTATTTTTAATCATTGTCGGTATGGGCGCAATTTTTGGTGTCGCTTTAACAGCCTCTATTGTAGTGCACCCAATCTTACTCGCGGTCTCTAAGCCAACGGCTATTGAAGTCTTTAAGCCTTTCTTTGATAAAACTCACATTATCGTTATCGTGTTATCGATGTTAGTTAGCGGCATTGCATTAGTTGCCTCTTTTTTATCCGGGCATTGGTCGTGGTTTATCATCTCACTGCTGATGCATTTAAACGGCCCTTACACACTGATTTTTATGATGCCACTTAATCGCAGGTTAATGGCTGAAGATGTTGACCCTCACTCTGAACAGACCTCTAACGACCTGATCAAGTGGGGAAAATTACATGCTGTAAGAACAGTTGTGAACGGCCTAATCTTTTTGATCTTTATCTATGATTCCACTTATTTGAGCAATTAAAATTAAGAACAAAGCTCAGAGGTGTATTACTTGGTTGTCGTTAGTTAATCACAGTTCCAGAGCAATTTAACAGTTCAGCTGCGAGTTTTTCCGCACTAACTACTATAGATCTGCCATTATTCGCTTAATATAATCGCAGTATATCGACTGTGCTATTGCATATATTTTATGAAACCTAGTTACTGCTTAATTGAATTCTTATCCTGTAGCTGGGTCAATATCTCTATTTTCCCCTCTAAAGTACGGTGTACTGGGCATTTATCGGCAATAGCTAGTAACTGTTGATGCTGGGGTAAGGTTAACTCACCGGTCAACTTAATACGGCGTACAAATTGGTCAATTTTGTGCGTTGCATCAACGGCGCAATCTTGGCAATCAAGCGCGTGTACTTTATTGTGTTCTATATTGACTTCAACTCCCTCAAGGGGAATTTTTTTGCGCCTTGCATACATCCGAATCGTCATATTAGTACAAGCCCCTAGAGCAGATGACAGCAACTGATAAGGCGTTAAACCCATATCACTGCCACCAAATGCCAGCGGCTCATCCGCCAGGATATGATGTTTCTCAACATTGATATCTTGTTTAAAACCACCCGAGTCTACTTCGGACACTCGCACGACTCCCTCCTCGACACTTTGGCCAGTAGAGTCTGTCGCTGGGAATTGAACATAGCGTGCAGACCAAGCGGCGATGACTGTAGCTGCATATTCTGCATCACGGGCTTTGGTGAGTAGATGATCTGCATTATCGAGGGAGACAAAACTTTTAGGGTGCCTGGCATGTTCAAAAATGGCCGCTGCATTATCGATGTTCACTTGGCTGTCTAATGGTGCATGTAACACCATCAACGCTTGGCGCATATCTTTTAAACTCTGTTGTAATTTGACCCTGCTTATATCATGAACAAACGCTTGCTTGATTTCAAATTGACGACCACCTAGCACTACTTTAGCAGCGCCATGAAGTTCAATGTCGGCGAGCGACCCTGAGAAATTTTCTAATACATGTGCAGGTTCAAAAGGCGCACCTATAACAGCAACAGCTTTGAGATCTGCTATTTTTTTGAGCCCCGCAGCGCTAATAACCGCAGCCCCACCCAGGGAATGTCCTACCAATAGCTGTACTGAATAACCTCTAGTAGATAATGCATCACTGGCTAGCAGTAGATCTGTTACGTTAGAGCTAAAATGGGTGTTGGAAAACTCCCCCGCTGAGTGACCTAAACCAGTAAAATCAAACGAGAGTACTGCGATACCTGCATCCGCTAATTTAACGCTGATCCGTCTAGCCGCAAGAATATCTTTCGAGCAAGTAAAACAATGAGCAAATACTGCCCCAACCTCGGTCGGTTGCTCGGGCAGGACTAGCTTTGCGGCCAATAAATCGCCGCTGTGACCTTTAAAGGTAAACTTTTCAGTGCGCATAATTCATTCCTTGAACTAGAAGGCTGCCAGAAAACAGACTAATTACTGCGAACAAACTCCACTAACTGGATCTGCTCACTAAAGTTGTATATCGTCCACATTTAATAGGGTGCTTCTCGAGCGACTGGGACTGCGCGTTCGGATGAGTACTAGGTTAGATTTCCCGATTGTAATAAATTGTTCAAAAAGAAGTCAACCTAGCTCAACCTTAATAGCGTCTTTGTTTGATTCATTCCCACCCTCAAAGCGCTTTACTAACATACTACAGCTGACAACCAGTATCAGTACATTGAGTATCCTTCTCGCTATCCAAGGTTGTTGTAGCGGTTTCTAACTGCAGCTCGTCTTGCTGTTCGCCAACTAATTCACTAATTAATTTAGCGACTTGCATATCTGCTATTTTCCCATAATGCTGCAGCCTTAGGCGTCCTAACTTATCAATCAATATTAACGTCGGCGTCCCTTGTAAACCATATCGTTGCATGGTCTTTGGTATATGTCCACTTGTTGATGGGGCGTCTATAGCAATGGGAAAAGTTATTCGATATTCTGCTGAAAATGCCCGTAGCGCATCAATATTCATCACGCTGTGATGCTCAAAAACACTGTGCAGCCCCAGCACTTTCACCTGCTTTTCGCTAAAAGTTTGTCGAATCAATTGTGTCTGTGGAATGCCGTGTAATACACAGCCTGGGCACAACATTTGAAAGACATGGATGACCACTACAGTCCCGCGCATTTGTGCCAGCGACAGAGGCTTGGCGGTATTTATCCAAGCACTCGCCTCTATTTCTGCTGCCTTTGGATATTCAGTAAATTGGGACATAATTTCAAACCTCTTTAAGTATTTTGTGCAGGGCCGCTTACCGCATAAACAACCCTTATGTTTGCTTAATACCCTAGTTTACCGGGTAGACTAAGATCACCAGAAGCAATGTCTAAGACATCAACCACACAAAGCAATGGCGCATGTAGGCTTTGGTTTACCCTCAAGCCTGCTGTCACTCCATCGTAGTTGAGCGTAGATAAATCTACTGAAGCGGCAAAAGGAACTTTTACGGTCAGTGTCTGCTTAGAGAAAATAGGATCCCAACCGGGGCTATCTAGTAAAATGGGTAATCCTGGCCATGTCTTAGGTACACGAGGCGTGGTGTCTTTTGCAATATCAACTACTGCCAAATTGCCTTTGCCACAGCTATCATTACCCTTTAATACCACCCAATGACTGTGCCACACGTTGCCATCATTAGCCGGATCTTGATCTTGGTTTTCATCGTAAAGAGGCGTGTCATCAAAATCAGGGTGTGCTGTTACCGCTAGGGCCAATATACCCGCGTCTTTTTCAAAACCTACAACAGCGCTATTAAGGGTTGTAGGCCAGACATAAGAGTACACATTCGCGCCTGCCAACTTACCTATCGGAGCAGGTTTGAGAGCACCTGCCTGCCCATTCACAGTCATTTGAAAAGTAGCAATGTTATTTTCTAGCACTATTTTGGCGTGCACAATATCAAAGCTTGCTGATGTTTGACCCGCAGCTGCGATTGGTGCATGAATGCCACCGCTGTGAGAGCCGTCCGCTAAGGAAATAGAGGATGCCAATAAAGCTGTAATGGCTGTGATGGCTAAAGGATGATTTTTCATGATTGTTTCTCTCATTTAATTAGTATTGAGTCGATACTATATTTCAAGACTTTGAAGTTGTCAATATAGTTTAGATTCGATACTATATAAAAATGAAAACACAGCTTCCCTTACAAACTTTAGAACGCCTCGCGAGCTTATTGCGCAGCGAGAGACGCAATCAACTACTAGAGCATGGTTTACTGCCTATCCAGCTAGAAGTACTGCAGTATTTGTCCATTTGCAACCACTATTCCGACACGCCAATGGGAGTGACAGATTATTTAAATCAAACCAAAGGTTCTGTCTCGCAAACGCTAAAAGTATTGGAAAAAAAAGGATTAATTGAAAAAATAGCGGATAGCAAAGATAAACGCGTAGCGCATTTAAAAGTTACTATTGCCGGACAGGAATTAGTCGGCAGTTTGTTGGCATCTCCACTCTTAACGCAGGCGCATGAAAATCTTGATGCTGTGCAATCGGCTAATATTAACAGTGCATTGAATAATCTTTTACGTGCGGTACAGAGCGTTCATCAGTTTAAATCTTTTGGTCAATGTTATTCTTGTATCAATCATACCAAGCTCAAAAACGGTTATTTTTGTGAGCTGACCAAAGAGCCTCTGACGAAAAATGATATCGAGTTGATCTGCCGTGAACACCAGCCGTTAGAAATCACTCAATAAAAACAAAAAATAGGCATTAAAAAAGCTAGATCAATCACGACTCTAGCTTTTGCCATTAACAGGGGATTTTACTCAGCTTCCTTGACCCTTGAAGCTTCGCGCTTTTGTTGCGTTTCGAGCATTTTAACCAGCTCAAGCAGCTCGTCACCTTTTTCCAGCATAGCAGAGCACTCCTCGAGCACTTCACTTTCTAACAAACCTACGCCCTGAAGCACTTTATTATCTAAGCGTTCGATCGGACCATCGGCATAACCGACGGTGCGCAGTGCTCGCGTGGCCAAATTAACCAGTAGTGCATGCTGATTTGATTTACTGTGCAGCGGAGAGTTGATATATCTCACTCCCGTACAAACCTCTTTAGGTAAAGACCAGCAATCAAATAACCAAGCGGCAATTTGCTCGCGGGTAACATTGAGCACATGCCGTTCGGTCTGCTCAATACTCATGTGCGGGTTAACCTCTAAGTAGCGAGATAACAACGCAAAATGGGGAGGAAATAAGTGCGCTAACGCCGCGTAACCAAAATTGTGAATCAAACCGGTGAGATATACTAGGCCAGGCTTTGGTATGTCTTCTCCAGACATTCGTTTACACAATCGCTCGGCTAAAGTAGCGGTATAAATTGCCTGTATCCAATACGGAGTATGGCCACGGGGCGCTTCATTGGGAATGGTCAAGGTTTTACCCATCGATACTCCCAAGGCCAAGTTCACTACTAAATCAAAACCCAGCACACGTATCACTGCATCGTCTATGGACTGAAGCTCACCTGGTGTTGCGTAATAGGGAGACGCTGCCCAACTCATCACTTGCGCTGCAAGGGAGGGATCAACTTTGACAATAGGTACTAATCTGTCCACTCCAGCGAGGGGATCAGCACGTAATTCAGTGATTTTTTGCGCGGTAGGTGGCAGGCTAGGCAGCCCTAAAGTATCTTCCATACGCTGTTTAATGCGCAGCGCGGTAAATCTCTCCACCGCTTTGGTAATGACTTCTTCATCCGTGCCCTGCGGCTGCTCTTCAAGAATTTTCTCAGGGCTAATACCCACCGAGATGACAGAGGCAGAGCCTTCTAGCCACTTGCGAGGAACGTCAAAAGCCAAACCTGAGTGAGGCTCGATAACCGACAGAGATTGCATCTCGATACAGGCTTTGTCTAGATAGACAGGCAGAGAAAATAATTTTCGCTGACCCTCTGCAGTAGCCAGTGCATCTTGATTGAAAAATTTTACAATATCTTCAGCCCGTACCGGCTGTAATTGACGTGACGATTCGCGCCACAGCACAACTAAATTAAGTAAATGAGAAGCAGGTAATAAAACCAATACTTTGCCTTTGTTATCATGCAACAAGGCTAAACGGATAGCATTGTTGCTATCAGTGACGTTATCCAATCTGTGAACTCCAACAGCCAATTGACTCACCTCTCTTCGAATATGGCATTACTCAAAAGATAGCTACTGCTTTTTAGGATATACACAATAACTATTGTGTATATGGCCCTTTAAAGTGTATGCGTTCCCTGTGTTAACTATGGCAGTGAATACCTTTTAAGATTAAAGGCTTGTTAGATTCACCGCGATCGAACGATTAAACTGTTCGCGTCCTTGAAACAATTTCTATAACTTTGGCATCTTCAGCTTCTATGAGACCTTAGGAGCCTGTCCGAGAACAGACTAATCTACTGCGACCAAGTCTATTTGGTTAAAATTAATGCTCATTTTCGTTAAATAGCACGCTATTCTCCTCAAATGATCGCTAATTTTTTCTCAAATAACCTTGCCCTCGCTACGATCGCAGTTCTAGGACAACCTCCTAGCATAACTAATGCGCTCTTAATGCTATGCAAAGATCTCACTATATATTTATTCAGTCATTTCGCAAAGAAATTAACGCCTAATAAATATTTTATATTCTTGATACTCTACTCACTGTTTTTAGCGCTCGCAATTTTTTAATAGTTCGCGCCAAATGGATGCGCCCTTTTACACCCAATTCCATATCAACAGAATAAAGTAATCCTTCTTTTTCGCCTAAATCCATCTTTAATATGTTAGCGCCATTTGCCGATGCTGTTGTTGCTAAGCTGGCAATAATACCGCGCTCTGAGGCGACCTCTAACTTGAGACTTACATTAAACTCTTCTTCTAAATCATCTGACCACTCCAGGAAAATGCATTTTTCTGGATCATCTTTCATGGTGCGGATATTTTTACAATTAGTTCGGTGTACTACAAAGCCACGGCCGCTACTGGTATAACCAACGATATTATCTCCAGGTATCGGCTGGCAACATTTAGCATAGGCTATAACTACACCTTCTGTGCCCTCAATCGCTAAAGATTTTTGTGGAAGCTTAGTTCCAGTACGCTCGTCTATTTCTGGCTTCAGTTTTCTGGCAACGACATAGGACATTAAGTTCCCAACACCAATTTCTTGAAGCAACTCATCAATCGAAGCTAAATTAGCTTCACGCAAAAAATCTGTCATTTTTTGCTCATCAACTTCATCGGTATTTATGCCAAACTGCCCTAAAAACTGGTTAAGCAGACGTCGACCCATGAGGATTGACTCGTCACGCTCTTGGTTTTTTAAGAAATGGCGAATGCTGGAGCGTGCCTTACCGGTCACCACAAAGTTTAACCAAGCCATATTAGGTTTAGCGCTTGGGGTTCTGATGATTTCGACGGTTTGACCGCTTTCTAAAGGCTCTGACAAGGGCACTAAACGTCGATTTACACGACAGGAGACACAAGAGTTACCCACATCAGTATGAATCGCATAGGCAAAATCGACTGCAGTGGCACCTGGCGGCATCTCATAGATGCGCCCTTTGGGGGTAAAGACATATACTTCGTCGGGGAATAAGTCTTTTTTAACGTTGTCGATGAACTCCATAGAATCACCGGCACGTTTTTGCATTTCCAGTAGGTCTTGCACCCACTTACGTGCTCGATTAAAAGAGCTCACCGCGATATCTGAACTGCCACTACCTTTGTAGTAGCTGTGCTCTGCAATACCTTGCATGGCAACAGCATCCATCTCTTTAGTGCGAATTTGCACTTCGATACTGATATCTTTAGCGCCAAACAATTCTGTATGTAAAGACTGGTAACCGTTACCTTTAGGGATAGCAATATAATCTTTGAATCGACCGTGGACGGGCTTGTACAAATTATGCACGCAGCCCAACACCCGATAACACTCATCCACGCTTTGCGTCACAATACGAAAGGCAAATACATCCATGATGTCGACAAACTGTTTGCGCTGAGACTTCATTTTTAAATAGATACTGTATAAATGTTTCTCGCGGCCAAACACAATACAATTGAGCCCTTCCTGGTTCAATCTCGCCTGGATGGACGCCTCAATATTGGTAATAAGATCTTTGCGCTGGCCACGTGCTTTAGTAACAGCTTGACGAATGCGTTTAGCGCGCATCGGATAATAAGAGAAAAAAGAGAGTTCTTGTAATTCTATTTGAATATTACGCATTCCCAAACGGGCGGCGATTGGCGCATATATATCTAACGTTTCTTTGGCAATACGGCGGCGCTTATGCGCGGGCATTGAGCCTAAGGTACGCATGTTATGTAACCGATCAGCGAGTTTAACTAGTATGACACGAATATCTTCAGCCATCGCCATGACCATCTTTTGAAAATTTTCGGCCTGTGCTTGCGCTTTGGTTTCGCCTTCTAAATGGGTAAGTTTCGAGACACCTTCTACAATGGTGGCTACCGCTGATCCGAATTGGCTTTCGATGCCGGAAAATTCAACTTCTGTGTCTTCGATAACATCGTGCAACATAGCTGCCATCAAACTCTGATGATCCATGTGCATGGTGGCGAGAATACTTGAAACTGCTAGGGGATGGGTAACATAAGGTTCGCCCGATTTACGCCATTGTCCCTCATGGGCCTGTTCGGCATAAAAATAGGCGCGACGCACTTGGTGGACCATCGCTGGGTCCAGATAATCAACCAGTCGATCAGAAAGTGAATCGATATCGGGCATTATTCATCCTGTATGCTTATTCAGTTAAGATATACAGATATAATGCCCCATAACAGGCGTCTAGGATAGCTCCTAAAAGCCTATATCGTTAAGAATAGAGCTATCGATATGCCCTTCTGCGATTTCGCGAAGTGCGATGACAGTTTCCTTGTCATTTTCAGCATCTACTAAGGGTTCTTTACCGCCAGTGGCTAGCTGACGCGCACGCTTAGCTGCAACCATCACTAGTTCAAAACGGTTCTCTACATTTTCTAAGCAATCTTCAACTGTTACACGAGCCATGGTAAACCTCAATTTTAATATTTAGCATCACGGATGCACAAACGGACGCAGGATAATACAGAAATATAGCTTAAGTTTCAATCTATTTTAATAGTGCTGCAAGCAAATCAGCGTGCCTAGCGCGCTGCTTTCTCAAAGAGAGACGCTGAGCATTAAAAATAGTCGCCAATTCTGTTAATGCAACATCAAAACTATCATTAATAACTAGGTAATCAAATTCTGAATAATGCTCTATTTCACCCACCGCATTTTCCATACGGTGATCCACCACCGATTGCTCATCAGTACCGCGCCCCTGCAGCCTAGAACGTAATTCTTGCTGAGAGGGAGGCAGTATAAAAATAGAGAGGGCATTTTGCACCCGCTGGCGAACTTGTTGAGCGCCCTGCCAATCAATTTCTAAAATAACATCGATCCCCAATGCCAATTGAGCATCCACCCATTTTTGTGAAGTGCCGTATTTATTGGTAAAAACATCGGCGTATTCTAAATAAACACTCTCTTCAATTTGCTTGTCGAAAACATCAATGCTCACAAAATTGTAATCAACCCCATCCTCTTCTCCCGCTCTCATACCTCGCGTGGTATCAGATACTGAAACCCTCACTTGCTTATCTTGCAATAACAAGGCTTTTACTAAGCTTGTTTTTCCGGCGCCAGAGGGAGCAGAGATAATGTATAAAGTACCATGGGCAGTCATTGCTTTAATCCAGTCATTAATATAGCCGGTAAATATAACAAATTTTATGCTTTTTTACAGTTTACAAATAGACAAACAGACAAGAACTTATGACTGACTATTTAACGATCAACCACTAACCAAAACAGTGCAGTTTAACTTTTAACCAAACTCCGTCGCACTATACAAGTCATATGCGCCCAAACCGGCACACTCAAAAATACATAACTAATTGATTATATTCAATAAAAAATAATTTACGTTATAGCTCCACAAAGCTATCTTTTATCCTGTATAATGCAGCGCTATTTATATCCCAACGACCTGAAGGCTCTGCCTTCGATACTTAGTTTTATTGAAGCGCATAGAATTCAATATTTATCCTAAATAATCCGACGAGTAAAACAATGTCTGACTTATCCAAATACAGAAACATTGGTATCTTCGCCCACGTTGACGCGGGTAAAACTACCACCACAGAACGTATCCTGAAACTAACTGGCCAAATCCACAAGACAGGTGAGGTTCACGATGGTGAGTCAACTACCGACTTTATGGAACAGGAAGCTGAGCGCGGAATAACTATCCAATCAGCTGCTGTAACTTGTTTCTGGAAAGATCACCGCTTCAACGTTATCGATACTCCTGGTCACGTTGACTTCACTGTTGAAGTATACCGTTCACTTAAAGTGTTAGACGGTGGTATTGGTGTTTTCTGTGGATCTGGTGGTGTTGAGCCACAATCAGAAACTAACTGGCGCTACGCTAACGAATCTGAAGTTGCTCGTATCATCTTCGTTAACAAATTAGACCGTATCGGTGCTGACTTCCTTCGCGTTGTTAAGCAGACTGAAGACGTTCTAGCAGCCAACCCAATAGTCATGGTTCTGCCGATCGGCATCGAAGATGATTTCATTGGTGTTGTTGACTTGCTAACGCGCAAAGCACACATCTGGGATGACTCTGGTCTTCCTGAGAACTTCGAAATTTCTGATGTTCCTGCGGACATGGTTGATCTGGTTGAAGAGTGGCGCGAAAAGCTCATCGAGACTGCTGTTGAGCAAGACGATGACATCATGGAAGCGTACATGGAAGGCGAAGAGCCTTCTATAGAAGACATTAAGATGTGTATCCGTAAAGGCACACGTACTATGGACTTCTTCCCAACTTACTGTGGTTCTGCTTTCAAGAACAAAGGCGTTCAATTAATTCTTGATGCTGTTGTTGATTACCTACCGAGCCCAGATGAAGTTGATCCACAGCCGCTAACAGATGAAGAAGGCGAGCCTACTGGTAAATTTGCCATCGTTTCTACTACAGAATCATTTAAAGCACTTGCTTTCAAAATCTCTGATGACCGTTTTGGTGCACTGACTTTCGTTCGTATCTACTCAGGTACACTGAAGAAAGGCGACACCATCATGAACGCTGCTACAGGTAAAACTGAGCGTATCGGCCGCATGTGTGAAATGCAGGCAGATGAGCGTAAAGAGCTAGCATCAGCTCAAGCTGGTGACATCATCGCGATCGTTGGCATGAAAACTAACGTACAAACAGGTCACACACTTTGTGATCCTAAAGATCCTATCATTCTTGAAGCAATGGTTTTCCCAGTACCAGTAATCTCTATCTCTGTGACACCTAAAGATAAAGGTTCAACTGAGAAGATGGGTATTGCTATCGGTAAAATGGTTGCAGAAGATCCGACCTTTAAAGTTGAAACCGACCAAGATTCTGGCGAGACAATCCTCTCTGGTATGGGCGAGCTTCACTTAGATATCAAGGTTGATATCCTTAAGCGTACTTACGGTGTTGAACTTGAAGTAGGTCAGCCACAGGTTGCTTACCGCGAGACTATCACTGCTGAAATCGACGATTCTTACACACACAAGAAGCAGTCTGGTGGTTCAGGTCAATACGGTAAAATCGACTACAAAATCAAGCCGGGCGAGCCTGGATCTGGTTTCGTATTCACTTCATCTGTTGTCGGTGGTAACGTTCCTAAGGAATTCTTCCCTGCAATCGAGAAGGGCTTCCAGAGCATGATGGAGACAGGCACACTTGCTGGATTCCCTGTTCTTGACGTTGAAATCGAAGTATACGACGGTGGATTCC
This sequence comes from Oceanospirillaceae bacterium, assembly GCA_013215375.1. Lineage (GTDB taxonomy): Bacteria > Pseudomonadota > Gammaproteobacteria > Pseudomonadales > Balneatricaceae > Rs1. The sequence goes on from JABSRB010000002.1 coordinate 119,216, forward strand.
ACGCAGTTGACTCCTCTGCAATTGCTTTCGAAATCGCGGCTAAAGGCGCTTTCCGTCAGTCAATTCCAAAGGCTGCTCCACAGTTGATCGAGCCTATCATGGCTGTTGACGTGTTCACTCCAGATGATCACGTTGGTGATGTTATCGGTGACCTTAACCGTCGTCGCGGCATGATCAAGGATCAGGAAGCAGGTGTTACTGGTGTTCGCATCAAGGCAGACGTTCCTCTTTCAGAAATGTTTGGCTACATCGGAAGCTTGCGTACTATGACTTCTGGCCGCGGCCAGTTCTCAATGGAATTCGCACACTACTTGCCTTGCCCTAATTCAGTTGCTGAGAAAGTAATTGCAGACGAAAAGGCAGCCAAAGCAGCTAAAAGCAAGTAATATTGTTTTAGTCTAGCTTTAAACAAAAAGCCGCTGGTGAAAACTAGCGGCTTTTTTGTGCCTAAAATTTGAAGTTCTGCGCACCTCAGCGCACTTCAATACAAAACTTGCCTTGTCGCTATCCATAAATCGGCAGTTGCTGAGAAAGTAATTGCAGACGAAAAGGCAGCCAAAGCAGCTAAAAGCAAGTAATTGTTAAGCTAAGCTTTATAGAAACCGCTAATGAAAGTTAGCGGTTTTTTTATGTACAGGATGTACGGTATAGCGCGGTGGCATGGATGCCAAAGAGCGCATGTGCCTGAAATATGAGGATTGGGATACTGCTAGGCAAAACCTGCCTTGTCACTATCCATAAATCGGCAGTTGCTGAAAAACAATTGAAGCAGAAAGAGCATGTATAGCTACTAATAAGTAATGACTTTATTAAGCTTAAGCTTTGATCGTTGCCTGCATTTTCTTAGATAAGCTTGAGAGTGCTTTCTCATAAGACCAAGTTACCAGCTCTTTTAAGTAGCGCTCATCGATACTGCCCACATTAACAATCGTCACCCAGTGAAAGCGATGCATGTACTTCGCAGGTTTTATACCCGGCTGATCCGTTAATTCCAAAAACCTATCCGAGTATGTACGAATACTGAAACGCCACTGCTCTGGCTCGCTGGTTTTAAAATAGGCGAACTTTTTTCCTTGGATTTTATGAGTTAATACGTTTGCAGCATTGTCTGACTCATGTGCAACGACACCTGGGAATGAATGGCAAAACGCTTGCAGTAATTGGGTATCCATTAATATTTGTTAAAATCCCCACATCAATTGAGGCCAGTGATCCCGGCCCCTCCTAGCCCGGATATTGCGTGCAATACCGTGATGATAGCGCCGCTAATTGTTTTTACAGGCTTTTTTTCGATTGAGCACCATACTGGTGTGTCCGGTCGATTGAGAAAGAAAAGTCTGTAAAATCAAGAAGCAAGCTAGAACACGAGCTGTTGCATGCAATATTCGGGCTAGTTACTGTGTTAATAAAAATCCCCTGGCGAGAAACCAAACCCTTGCTGACCTAGGCTCCGCCTAATTCATCTCTATCAAATTGATTCGAGGTAATTGCGCAATTGCTCCATACCAGCACCCCAACCTTTAGCGTGATCAGCTCTGCTTGCCTCAAAGGCAGCAAGCTCTGCTGTACTGGGATCGCGAGGCTCCCACAGAAAGGTTAGCTTTGTCGTATCATCAGACAACTCTTCAAACAGCAGTGTGGCCAACATATCTTTTGGCCAGTCAGGCATGTGCGGCATAGGGACAATATCGCCAGCTTCGTTGGAGAAGTATTGTAAAAAAACCAATTTTTCTGGTGAGGTAACCTCTTCGTACTTGGTAAAAAGCCACATTTGATGTCCATTGGGCATGGTGACTTTATGTAGTGAAGAGCCGCCATTACTGATATCCGCCGACACAAATTCGCAACGGCAACCAGGCATAGGAAACATCCAATTATTCAGATGTTTAACTTTAGTCCAGGCATCAAATACCAATTGTCGAGGTGCGTTAAATTCACGGGTAATTTCTGAAGGGGTAATTGTGTCAGTGCTCACTGTCATCTCCTTTGACTTGAATTTGGCTCAAATAGCTATCTAATTGATCCATGCTACTGCCCCAGTATTTTTCAAACTGGTGCATCCACTCTTGAATAGGCCGTAATTGATCTGCTTGTACGCTGTAGTATCGATAGCGACCGTCTTTACGCTCAGAAACAATACTCACCTGCTTTAACACACTTAGATGTTTAGACACCATCGGTTGCGGCCATTGCATTGCAACCGCTAACTCGTTCACCGTCATTTCTTTAAGCACTAGTTGCTCAATGAGCACTCGCCGCTTGGGCTCGCCAATAGCGCTGAATACATCGTGGGTGGTTTTGATTCTAGACATTGAATTAATATATACCGATATAGGAATATGTCAAGATAAAACGTTCAAAGATTAACCTGATAACCTAATTCCAGTTCATTGGCAGGCACGCCTCGAATGCCCCAATTTTCTTTAGGGGTTTCAAAAATAGTGATCTCGATATTTTGTGCACAGATCCCGCTTGCACTAAAAACCTCAGCGTAAAGGCTCATGATAAGGGCCTTCTTCGCTTGCTTAGAGCGCCCTTCAAACATAGATATCTCAATAATTATATATTCTTCAGATCTATCAGATGGGTAATAAAACTCATCGGGGGCCAACGAGATAAAGCGCTGAAATTTCTTTTCAACAGGATAGGCTAAAGCCTGAACAATGGCTTTGTGTATGCCGTCAGAAATCATTACTTTATTCCTAGCTAGATTTGATTTTAATCCATAAATTTTTACTTGCGCCATCGCTAATCCTTTGCCGTTACTTAAGGGAGAATAGAGACGCTGCGATCTAAGCGAGCGTCTTTAAATTTTGATATTGCCAATATTAATCCAGATCTGACAGACAATAATCAGCAGCACTACCAGCGACCAGCCTGCGTACTGCAATTTTTTCCGATCAAGTTTACCGATTTTTTCCAGCTTGAAGCCGTACAAGACCAGACCTCCAACCAATGCCTGCAATCCCAATACCCCCGCGGCAACAAACAACGAGCCAGTACGCGGTGCAAAACCTAAAGCCAGCGCGATCGACCCTACAACACCAAACAAAACCAAACAAAACCAATAACTTACTAAATATTTTTAAATAATTTAACACTGTGATTCTCAATTAGTTAACTATTTATAGCGCTCTTTTTGTTAACGGCTCCCCGGGGCAAACATTATAATTGCCATACCCAATAGCGCGACACTCCCACCCACTAAATCCCACAACGTCGGTCGCACTCCATCCACGCTCCACAACCATAAAATCGCCATACAAACATAGACACCTCCATAGGCTGCATAAGTTCTACCCGCGGCGCTGGGATGAAGTGTCAGCAACCAGACAAATAACGTCAAACTTAAAACCGCCGGCAACAGTAACCAAATAGACTTTGCCTCTCTCAACCAAAGATAAGGCAAATAACATCCAACTATTTCAGCCAGCGCGGTTAAGGCAAACAACGCCACTGTTTTGAATTCAGGCACTTAACAAACCCTTTTATACAGGATGTGCTTACTGCAATCACACATGTTGATCTACCAATATTGAGTTACCATCAGGATCAGTAAGCGTAAAGTGTGCGGGTCCAGCGTCGCTCTCAATTGACTCGCTGGTAATATTTATTCCCTTTAATTTGAAGTTTTTATGCAGCTCTCGCACGTCAGTGAATGAACCCAGGGCTTGGCATTTGTTACCCCACCCAGGATTAAAGGTAAGAATATTGCCCTCGAACATGCCCTGAAACAAGCCAATAGTAGTATCTGCGTTTCTCATCACTAACCAATTTTGTGCTTGGTCGCCACCTGTTACGGTAAAACCTAACAACTCGTAAAATGCTTTAGATTGCTGGATATCTTTTACGTCAAGACTGATTGAAAATGCACCTAGTTCCATTACCATGCTCCTTTTATCGATAAACTGAGGTCTCAGTTAGTTCTCATCCAAAAACGGGGTCGTAGCGAGGGAGACCCAATTGCTTGAGATGCACGATACTAGATGTGGGCGTTTGGTTATTCCAAATAACGACATCTAGTAGTGAGCAGATTGAGCTAGTGGGGCTTTCGCAGTAGACATCTGTTTCTGGATGGGAACTAGTTAATTAATGTATCACCATTTTTTTCATATTGCCCTTAAAACGAGTATACCTCCTTTAATCCACAGGTCCATTTTCAGCAGCGAATCACTGACCGCAGATAGGCTTGGCAAAGCGCTGATAATCCTGTAAGTTTTATCACAAAAGTATAAAAAACAAGCAGTATTGTGAGGGACCCAATGCAAGCCCAACAAGTTGATGTAAAACTCGCCGGTGAACGCGCAGCGCTCTCTATTCTCATTGTGGATGACGAACAGGGAATTTGCGATTTTTTAGAACGCGCCTTAAGCAAACACTACTCTGTTGTCGATGTGGCTAGCTGTACCGCACAAGCTGAAGCACTGCGCTCTAAACGCCTCTATGATTTATTAATTGTCGATATCAATATGCCGGGGCAATCCGGTATAGATTGGGTACAAAATTTCGATCACAATATGCCTGGGGTCGAGGTCATATTTATGACCGGTTTTGCCGAGCTTGATAATGCAGTAGCTGCAGTGCGCTTAGGGGCACAGGACTTTATTCTAAAACCTTTTCGCCTCGAGCAAATGCTCGGTGCGGTGGCGCGATGTTTTGCTAATTTACGTCTATCCAGGGCCAACTACGTTTATCAGCAGCGCCTATCACATCAAGATAATAACAGTGCCATGATCGGCGGTTCAGCGGCAATTTTAGCCATTAATGCGCTAATAACACGTGTTGCCAATACAAGATCCTCAGTGTTGATCGAAGGCGAGACGGGGACAGGTAAAGAACTGGTCGCCTCTGCACTGCACCAACACAGCGCCCGCACAGGCCCCTTTGTACCGGTTAATTGTGCAGCCATTGCCCCAAACCTAATAGAATCTGAACTCTTTGGTCACGTTAAAGGCGCTTTCACCAATGCTGGAAAAGCGCGTCAAGGTCTGTTTAGCTACGCCGATGGGGGTACTTTGTTTCTCGATGAAATCAGCGAAATGCCACTGGCACTACAGGGAAAATTACTGCGGGTGTTAGAAGAGTCAAAAATCAGACCATTAGGTACCGATAGAGAAAAAGCAGTCGATGTACGTATTATCGCCGCCAGCAATAAGTCTCTCGCTGAGCTCGTAGATAAACAGCTATTTCGTGCCGATTTGTATTACCGCTTGAACATACTGCCCATTGTTTTACCGCCATTGCGTGATCGCCCAGAAGATATCGCTTTATTATGTGAGCATTTTTGCCGTCAATTAAGTGCTGAACTAGCCCTACCCAGTAGCCGTTTATCGGCTAATGATTTAATCCACTTACAGGATTATTCCTGGCCTGGTAATGTCCGTGAATTACGCAACTTGTTAGAGCGCTCAATGTTACTCAATTGTACCCCTGCAGATTTACTGCAACCGCAAGCTACCCAGCAACAAGGTAGCTATCCACTAAACTGGCCCCTGAACAAAGTACAACAGCAGCATATTGAACAAGTACTCAGTGCCTGCAGCGGCAATAAAAGCCAAGCGGCAAGACAGCTGGGTATCACCCGTAAGACCTTAGATCGAAAACGCCACGCAATGACAGACTCTCTTGATCTCAATACGCACTGACTCAAAGCTGCACAGCATTAGATTTAGGATACTCATCCTCGTCTTGTGCCCACTATTTTTGATGGCCTCAGTATTGATTGGCATTATGTATCTCTGGACTAGCGAGGCCGGTTACCGTCACCTGTTGATGAAAGTAAGCACTGACTTAGCAGTGGCCAATGACAGCTTTCACAACACCCAAAAAAACTATTTAACCGAACTCTCGCTACTGGCCCAAACTGAAGATTTTCGCAACAGCTATACAAGATCGAGTGCAGGGCTGCATCAAAATATAGTACATGCCAACACTTTGCATAGCCAACTGCGACAGCTGCAATTTAATTCCGATTTTGACTTCATTCAGTTATTAACTCCCATGGGCTGCCAGCTATTATCGCAAGCCCACTGCCAACTCTCGCAGAACCCATTACTGGAACAAGCGATGCAAGGACATGCAGCCAGTGGTGTTGAAATATTCAGTGCCGCACGTTTAAACCTGCTTTCACCCTCCCTAGCTAGTAGGGCGCGCTTAGTGCTCACTAAAACGGAACACGCTAAACCTTCTGCGCAAAAAACTGAAGACAGAGGCATGATGCTGCACTTAGTTTATCCTCTGAAGAATGCCCAAGGTAAAGTTCAAGCATTATTGAGCGCCGGGGTGTTAATGAATGGCAACGCTACCTTCGTCGATAAAATCAAAAAAAACGTATACAGCGCAGGGTCTCTGGCACTGGACAGTGTCGGTACTGTTACCCTTTTTCTAGACGATGTGCGCATCAGTACTAACGTACCCGCACTGCAAACACCAGGAGGACGAGCACTTGGCACCCGAGTTTCTGAACAAGTACGACAAAAAGTATTAGTGCAAGGCAAGCGCTGGCTTGATCGTGCCTTTGTGGTGAGCGACTGGTATATATCGGGCTACCTACCTATTGTTGATATCTACCAGCAGCGTGTGGGCATGATTTACGCGGGTTTTTTAGAAGCCCCTTTCAAACGCGATTTTTATCGATGGATGTGGCAATTATCGATAATCTTTGCGGTCATACTATTAGGTTGCGGCTTGCTAGTGATCAGGGGTGCGGAAGGTATATTCAAACCCGTGGAGGCAATGGTCACAGTCATTAGTAAAATTCGCAGCGGAACCCGTCAACGTATTGATATCCCAGCGAATACCAGCAGTGAGTTACTCACCTTAGGCGTGGAGTTTAATTTAATGCTCGATCAGCTTGAGCAACAACACGATCATATTCAAGGCTCTGCTCAGCAGCTTGAACTAAAAGTAAGCCAGCGCACTCGAGCGTTAAACCGCCACATAAAACTATTACAGAGCACTCGCGAACAACTGATCGCTAAGGAAAAGCTTGCGGCTATTGGCGAGTTGACCGCAGGCATCGCCCATGAAATAAACAACCCCACCGCTGTCATATTAGGTTACTTAGACCTGATGGTTGCAGAGCTTGGTAGCGACGGTGATAAAGTTGCCAATGAGCTGGAGCTGATAGTGCAGCAAGTGGAGCGCATTCGCTCAATCATTAACGATTTACTGCAGTTTTCCAGGCCTGGAGAATACACTAGCCTCGTGGTGAAAATTGATATCAATGAGGTAATTAAAGCGACTCAAGTACTGATCAACCACGATTTGCTAAAAAAGAATATTGAGCTATCTCTGGATCTACGAGCAACCACCATTGTTGCCAGCAACCGCCAGCAAATGCAGCAGGTATTTATCAACCTTATCACCAATGCGGTCGCCGCCTGTGAAACCAATGGCCGTATCACTATTCGCAGTCGCAACTGGAAGCAGCAGGGGGTCATCCTTAGCTTTCGCGACAATGGCTGCGGCATCCCAAAAGCCCTGACGGGGCGTATTTTCGATCCATTTTTTAGTAAAACCCCCGGTGGTAGCGGCCTAGGGTTATCCGTAAGTTACTCGATATTACAGGGATTAAATGCGCAAATAGCAGTGCGCTCCCGCATGGGAGTCGGCAGTGTATTTCACCTCTGGCTGCCTAAATACGATGAGACAACTGCAATCACTCATGCTTTTGATCCCTTTGACGATGCTATATTTAATCCAACATCCCAAATAAAAATAGACAGGTAACATTAGAACGACCACTGCGTCAAAACAACCCGATCAAGCTATATTAGTGTATAAAAACAACCCACTCCCCCTACATACGCAACACTCACGATCAAACCTATCTAACTGATAATTAACATATTAATTTTTATGGCATATCGTTTGCACTAGTCTAGTTTCCACCGCTGTCAAATCACGGACAATCCCTGCCCTAAAATGCTGGCGGTTCGCTTTATAATAATAACAAGGAGCTTCACTATGTCTGAATCGCAGGGCGCACTCGGCTTTTTAAAAAAGGATCGAATTGTCGCCAAACCTGGATTTAACCGCTGGTTGGTACCCCCGGCATCTATTGCTATCCATCTCTGTATTGGCTCTGTATATGCCTGGAGCATATTTAACCCACCACTGGTAAAACAGCTAGGCGTCGTTGCCAGTTCTGCAGACGACTGGACCTTGAGCTCGGTGGTGTGGATATTTTCAACCGCCATCGTCTTTTTAGGCTTAGCAGCCGCCATTGGCGGTAAATGGCTAGAAGAAGTGGGACCCAGAATGGTCGGTGTACTTGCCGCATTTCTCTGGGGAGGTGGCTTTATTGTCGGTAGTTTAGGCATTAACTACCACCAACTATGGATGGTTTACCTAGGCTACGGCGCATTAGGAGGCTGCGGTTTAGGACTCGCTTATGTCTCCCCCGTCAGCACGTTGCTACGTTGGTTCCCCGATAAACGCGGTATGGCTACCGGCATGGCGATTATGGGATTTGGTGGTGGAGCAATGATCGGCGCGCCATTAAAAACTTGGCTGCTCTCGGTGTATTATGAAGCGCCACAGTTCCTGGGGAAAGTTGTCGACGTTGAGCTTATTACCGAAGGCGGACGGCGCTTTGCAGAGGATGCAGGCAACAAAGTAGAAGTGGTAGTGGCAAGTGTCGCTGATATGGCAAAACTTCCGATACCAGGTCCTGAGGGCGTTTACGTGGTAGGTACTGGAGATACTGGTGTCGCCAGTGTTTTTGTTACTTTAGGCATCGTTTATTTTATCATCATGATTATCGCCTCATTCTCCTACCGCATTCCCCCTAAGGATTGGCAACCTGAAGGATGGACACCACCAACCAATGAAGAATCTAGACTTCGCATGATTTCGACCAATCATGTGCACATAGACCAGTCTCTAAAAACACCACAATTCTGGCGTTTGTGGATCATGCTCTGTCTCAATGTCACCGCGGGAATTGGCGTGATAGGCGTGGCGAAGACTATGATGACAGAAATTTTTGGCTCAACACTGCCCGGGGTAGTAGATGCCAGTTTTGCCGCCACTTACGTATTGATGATCAGTGTCTTTAATATGGTGGGCCGTTTCTTCTGGGCCACTACTTCAGACAAAATTGGACGCAAAAATACATACCACTGCTTCTTTTTGCTAGGTATGTTGCTCTACGTCTCTATCCCTTTCGTCGCCACGCAAGTGAGTATCGAGCCATCCGTCATGTGGCTAGTGCTGTTCTATGGCGCCACCATGATTATCTTCACTATGTATGGCGGCGGCTTTGCCACTATCCCCGCTTACTTGGCTGATATGTTTGGTACATTGCACGTCGGTGGTATTCACGGGCGTTTATTAACTGCTTGGAGCACCGCAGGTGTGCTCGGCCCCTTTGCCATTACTTACTTGAGGCAACTCTCAGTGGATGATGCGATCAATTCGCTCTCTGCCAAAGTTGACCCGGCACTGTTCCTGCAAACCTTTGGCGCGAGTGTCGAACAGCTTGAAACGCTGGTTGCAGCCAAGACAGTGACGATCGCTAAACTGATGGAAGTGGTGCCAGCAGGCACTATCGATCCAACTTCTAGCCTCTACAATACTACTATGTATGCCATGGCATCACTGTTAGTTGTTGCCTTTGTCGCGAATAAAGGCCTCAAGCATGTAGAAGATAGACATCACGTCGAAAACACCCACCCAATACTTGCTAACGCCAAATAACTTAGGCTTTTTAGTGACTCACTCAAACACTCTTTGCTGTGAGTCACGCTTCCACTAACTTCCTAATTCAATCATATTACTGCTGTTATCTTTACTAATACTCACAGCAATAGCTTTTGATGTAGGGGTGTAACTACGATCACCATAACTTTCCAACGCGACTAGCGGGTTCGTCTCTGGATAATAAGCAGCCATATTGCCCTGGGGAATATCGTAAGCGACTGCTTTAAACCCAGACACTGAACGCTCAGAACCGTCCAGCCAGTGCGAAGTGATGGTGACTTCTTGCTCGGCCGACAGCCCCAAAGAATGCATATCATCAAGGTTCATAAAAATTACATTGCGCTGTCCTTTAATACCGCGGTATCGGTCGTTATAACCATAGATTGTCGTATTGTATTGATCGTGGGAACGCAAGGTTTGCAAGGTAAAGATCTTTCCTGATTGCCTATTCTTTTTACGCTTGCGGGTTATCTGTGCCGCAATCAAGCTTTCGGGAAGCGGGTTACTTTTAATATTAGCCAATGCGTTATCAGTTAGCCAAATACGCTCTGCAGCACTGTTACCTAGATAGAATCCTCCGGGGGCTTCGAGGCGGCGGTTAAAATCCTCAAAACCGTCGATACACTGCTCGATTAAATTGCGAATTTTACTGTTATCCGCAGCTAATTCAATCCAATCAATAACGCTGTGAGTGAGTGTTGCTTGAGCAATGCTAGCGACAATATTTACTTCAGATTTCAACTGCTTGCTTGCGGGTTTCAGCACCCCACCAGAGCTGTGTACCATCGACATTGAATCTTCTACACTGATGCGCTGCTCTCCATTTATCGTGATATCCACTTCAGTTCTGCCTAGACAAGGCAATATCAGTGCATCTTTGCCGGGTGTTAGATGGCTGCGATTCAATTTAGTACTGATATTCACCACCAAGTCACAGTTGGCCAGCGCTTTACGTGTCACAGTGGTATCAGGCATTGCAGCGGCGAAGTTACCTCCCAATGCAATAAACACCTTCGAACGCCCTTGCGTCATCGCACGTACCGCTTCTATCGCATTGTGGCCAGTCTCTCTAGGCATTTTCTGCCCCAGCAATTGCTCAAGATTATCAAGTAGTGGTGCCGGGGCCTTTTCATCAATGCCCATAGTACGATCACCTTGCACATTACTGTGACCGCGCACCGGACAAGCTCCCGCTCCCGCTTTACCAATATTGCCTCTGAGTAATAATAAGTTGATGATTTCTTGTAGGGTTATTACAGAGTGTTTATGTTGTGTCAGCCCCATAGCCCAACTGCAAATCACTTTTTCAGAGTTAGCATAAACTTTTGCGATGCTCTCCATATCTATACGTTTAATACCTGATTGTTCTACTAATACGTCCCAGTTACTGGCTTTAACTAAGAGAATATAATCGTCTAAACCATCGGTGTGTCGATTAAGAAAGGTCACATCTAATACACTTGGTTTACCTTCACTAAGCGCTACCTCATCTAGCACTAACAGTGCTTTGACAATCCCTCTCACCAGCGCCATATCACCGCCCAATTTTGGAGTGTAATAGTGTTTAGATATTTCAGTATGGCCGTTGGTTAACATCTCAACCGGGCTCTGAGGATTAGTAAATCGCTCAAGCCCTCGTTCACGCAAATTATTAAAACTGACTACAGTAGCTCCGCGTCGTGATGCTTGCCTTAACGACTCCAACATTCTCGGATGGTTAGTACCAGGGTTTTGACCAAACACAAAAATGGCATCTGCCAGCGCAAAGTCTTCTAAGGATACCGTCCCCTTGCCCACGCCTATAGCCTCTTTCATCGCCACACCACTGGCCTCATGACACATGTTAGAGCAATCGGGAAAGTTATTAGTACCAAAGCTACGTACGAACATCTGGTACATAAAAGCCGCTTCATTGCTGGCCCTCCCGGATGTGTAAAACTCCGCCTGATCCGGCGACTCAAGCGCGTTTAAATGCTTGGCTATCAACCTAAAGGCATCATCCCAGTCTATGGCTTCATAGTGATCAGTCTCGCTGTTGTAGCGCATTGGCTGGGTCAAACGTCCCTGGTACTCCAGGAAATAGTCACTCTGCTTTTCTAAATAGCTAACAGTGTATTTGGCAAAAAATTCAGCACCTACCTTTTTACTGGTAGCTTCCCAATTAACCGCCTTAGCGCCGTTCTCACAAAAGCTAATATGATGCCCTTTAGCATCACCCCACGCACAACCTGGGCAGTCAAAACCTTGATGTTGATTGGTTTTCAATAAGCTCAGTATATTTTTGACCGGCCTTCTGCTCTTTAGCAGATGTTTAGTGGTACTGGCAAGTGCTCCCCAGCCGCCTGCTGAACCTTTGTAACTGGAGATGTATTTCTTAGCCATGAGTGAGACCCTATCCTATAAACAACTGTAATTTTGGCGTATTTGTACAGCACAAACTAGCAACATGCAAATGATAACCATTTTTATTTGGGTGAATTTTGTACACTTGGTTTTTTTCTGTTTCGAGGGTCGTTATCTATGTGGAACAGCGGTGGTTTTTGACAATATTGCTAGGAAAAAAATCATTAAATTTCCCTAAGATAGAGGTCGCGTGGAACAAGGCTATAGCAATGAAAAAATGCTCGTAAATTTATTATATGAGAGTTCATCATCACCTTTAACTTTTAAGAACGAAAAAACCTCAAGTAAAATTAAAGAACTGTATGAAGTGGATGTGTGGTATTACTGGGCTAAAGCTCGGCGTGGTAAACCTTAAGTGATGGCGCAAGCGCAGCTATAGAAAACCTTCAGCTAAGAAAGAGTGATACGAAATTTCGCTTCTACAGCATTTAAAAAAACCTACTTATAGCGCTTCCCTTCCCTTGTACCAGTAGTCCATCTTTAATAACGAAAAAATCAATTGGAATTAAAGAGCTGCATAAAGTGAATAAATGGTACTTCGCAGCTAAAGCTTGGCGTGGTACACCTTAAGGGAATGCGCAAGCGCAACTACGGGAGAGTCTTCAGCGAGTAAAGAGCCGATTAAGGCTGCTCTTTAAAGGACTCGAAAATGCCCCCTACTATTAGTATGCCCCTCTTTATGGGTACACATCTATGTGAGAGCACGGTCATCGCTTTTGTTTCTACTAGAACGAAAAAATCTACAAATGGAATTAGAGAGCTGCATAAAATAGATGCGTGGTACTTCGAAGCTAAAGCTTGGCGTGGTAAACCTTGAATGATGGCGCAAGCGCACTACGGATTTTTTGATACGAAGCTGCGCTTCTAATACATCAAAAAACTCCCCTACTATCACATGGTACTCGCAGCAACAAGTTGCGCTCTTTACCTCCCATGTGAGAGTTGGTCATCGCCTTTAA
>JABSRB010000020.1 GCA_013215375.1 Oceanospirillaceae bacterium
GTGCAATAGTATTTCTGTAGGGAGTGGTTAAAGCAAAGTTAGTGCCAACCCCTATTTCTTGTGCTCTTCGGCCCAATTGACTTAAGATAAATTCGGCGCGCTTGTCACCGTCATTTTTTGCAACAGATTCAAGAGCATCTAACCACTCAGCTGTCTCTGTAGGATCAATATCGTTCACTAAATCGTTTTGCATATCGCTATCTAAACTCATCGAGCAATCTTCCCATTTTTAACATAAAAAAAGCCCTTCGACCTGCAAGTGAAACAAGTTGCCACTGCCGCAAGAGCACCTACAAAGACGCTTTAACCACAGTACAATATCACACTCTAATTCGAATGACTTAGTTTAAAACTACGTTATTAATTTGTAGTAATACTACATTTTTATGCCATAAATGTCTATAAACACGGCTCTTGAGATGCCTTTTAAAGCAATAGGTAGTATTAATACAAAACTTTTGACTCTAGTAGAGATATATTTCGTGCTTAATATTTTTATTTTACAGCTAAACACCAAACAAAAATGAATACTTATCTGTTAAATATCAATCAGTTAACAGTCAGCACTGTAAAACATCAACCTCCATTTCTCGCATTCTTTAGCCAATTCCTATATGTTCTTTTTACAGAACCCCACGCAAGCCAATACTCTACTAGCATCAAAAACTTATACCTATAAGACAACAAAGAATATCAGTGCTCTGCCCAATTTTTACGGCTTTTAAAGCCATTGTCGCCCAGTCGAGGAAAAGCTCTGTTTACCACAGAGATATGACGAGAATAATAACCCACCAGATTCAACAACAAACTCTTCGCTAATATTAGGAACCAGTCATGGAATTAACAAGTATTGTAGAACGAATTTTTTCGACTATCTTCCCAATGCTACTGATAGTCACCATCGGCTACCTCTACGCACGCAAAAAACCAACCAGCATGGCCGCGGTTAATAGCTTGAACATCGACGTTTTCATTCCCGCGCTGATTTTTTCGGTACTCAGCGCTAAATCATTTGAGTTAATGGCTATGCAACAGATAGCCATGGGGGCGACGATGATTATCATAGGCTCAGGACTATTACTCTATCCAATTTGTAAGCTACTAAAAATTGAAGTAAAAACTTTTATTCCGCCGATGATGTTTTCAAACAGTGGTAACTTAGGCCTGCCACTATTAGTGCTAGCGTTCGGAGACAGCGCTCTAAATGCCGCAGTGGTATTATTTATCGTTGAAATGTTTTTACATTTCACCCTGGGAATTTATATTTTAGACAGAAACACCAGCCTGTTAAAAGTACTGAGATTACCGATGATCATAGCGACATTTGCGGGTCTTGGCGCATCCCATTTTAATATTGAGATCAACACCAATATACAAGTCCCGCTAGAGATGATGGGTATGGTCTGTGTGCCACTGATGCTTTTCTCTCTCGGTGTGAGAATGATAGATATTGATTTTTCAACATGGAAGATAGGACTGTGGGGGGCTTTTTTAGCGCCAGCCAGCGGGATTGTAATTGCGCTTTTAATACATCCAATGCTTAACTTAAGCCAACAACACTTCGCTTATTTAATTATCTTTGCAGCACTTCCCCCCGCATTGCTCAACTATATGCTAGCCGAGAAATACAACCAACAACCCGGACAAGTTGCATCGATCGTATTAATTGGCAATATCGGCAGCATCCTAATACTGCCTGTCACACTTTATTTCGTACTTTAAGAAAATGGAGTCTATGTTTGAATATGACCGTTAATTAGTTCTCATCCAGAAACGGGGTCGGAACGAGGGAGACCCAATTGCTTGAGATGCACGATACTAGATGTGGGCGTTTGGTCACTCCAAATAACTACATTTAGTAGCGAGCAGATTGAGCTAGTGGGGCATCCGCAGTAGACATCTGTTTCAGGATGGGAACTAATTATATTTCACTATTATTTTGAATAAGCTGCAGCTTTTTTGTGCGGGTTAATTTTTTAATGGCTGCTTCACGGCGACAGGCATCCGCGCGATTATCACAGGGCTGCGACCAGAGCATAGTTACTGGACGGCGCGCTTGGGTGTAGCGCGCACCGCCTTTTTTAATGCCGTTATGCTCTGATACCCTGCGACTACAATCTGTAGTAACCCCTGCATATAAGGTGCCGTCTGCACAGCGCAGTAAATATACAAACCACTGACTTTTAGAGGCTTTTTCAAGGGTCGAAGGACACATTACAGCGAGGACACATCACCTAAGTGATTGGCGCTAAACCACTGCAACTGCTCGCGCAGCAACACTACTTTACCGACAATAATTAATGCTGGAGCCGCCAGCTGCGCTTCTTCTTGCAGCTTCACTAAAGTACTTAAATCGCCGACTAATACCTGCTGATCAACACTAGTGCCTTTAGAGACAATGGCAGCAGGCGTTAGCTCAGACTGCCCCGCCTCTACCAACTTTGTACAGATATCTGCCAGATTATGCAGGCCCATATAAAAGACCACGGTCTGACCTGCGGCTATCAACTGACTATAATCCAGCACAGTGCTACGATTTTTTAGCTGACCGGTAACAAACGTGACACTTTGCGCATAATCTCTATGGGTAAGCGGAATACCCGCATAAGTCGAACATGCACTTGCTGCGGTTATACCCGGCACCACTTGAAAGGGAATCCCCTGCTCTTTTAATGTTTGTAACTCTTCACCACCGCGACCAAATATAAACGGATCTCCGCCTTTCAAACGCACCACTCTGCGCCCTTTCTTGGCATGATCGACCAACATTTGATTGATGCTTTGTTGCGGTACGCTGTGATTATCGCGCTGTTTACCGACAAAGATAAGATCTGCATCACGACGACACAACTCCATCACCTCTTTAGACACTAACGCATCATAGAGCACTACATCTGCTTGCTGCATTAAACGCAACGCTTTAAAGGTCAATAATTCGGGATCTCCAGGGCCTGCCCCCACGAGGTAAACCTCGCCTGCGGGAAGAGCAGTATCGGCATCCTTGAGTTTTTTCTCCATCATCAAGTAGGCATCTTTTTCACGACCTGCCAACATAGTCTCAGCAACTTGGCCCTGTAAGATGCTCTCCCAAAAATGGCGACGCTGATTAATAGTGCCAAATTTCTGTTTCACTTGAGCGCGGAACTTACCCGCAAGAATAGCCAGTTTACTGTAACCGTTGGGAATTAATGTCTCTAGTTTAGCGCGCAATACACGCACTAAAACTGGCGCCTGTCCCCCTGAGGAAATGGCAATAACGATCGGCGAGCGATCTACGATAGCGGGGAAGACAAAGGTACAGAGCTTCGGATTATCAACGACATTAACGGGTATATTACGCGCCAGCGCATCGTGATAAACCTGTTCATTTAACGCTTGATCGTCGGTCGCAGCCGTCACCAATAACTTGCCCTCTAGCAATTCATCACGGTACTCACCGATAATTGATATGCCATTGTTATCTTTCAACAATTGCGCCAATTGCGGGTCTATTTCATGACTGATGACCGTCACTATAGCTTTGGTACGCACTAACAATCTAGCTTTACGCAACGCCACTTGGCCGCCACCTACTAATAATGCATTTCTGTTTTCAAGTTTAAAAAAGAGCGGTAAATAATCCATGGAGAGCACACTTATACAGATTGAATAAAATGCGGATATTATGGCAGTCAAAACAGCAATAAACGACACTTATTAAGACAAAGCGTTAACAAGTCATGTTTTCGTCGCTAATGAATTTCAACATAAATCTGGGAGCTAAGGTCTGCAAGATGGAATACCCTATCTCCTGCGTGCCTTAATATAACAAAAACTTTAGCGGCTTAATCAACAAATGATTAAGCCGCTATTTGAATCTAAATCCAATAAATCAACCTTTGATGATTTAGGCTCCGCCTAATTCATCCCTATTGAATAAAGGATCTAGGTTGAAGATCAAATTTTAGTGTGCAAACCACACTCACGATTATCTAACGCTTTTGTCGGATCAAAGTAAGCGAACTCATTTTCAAGCTGGTGTTTACTCATGTACTCATCGAGCTGATCTTCACTGCTGTGGTACAACGGTGCCACTTTAACAACACCGTCTTTAGAGGCAGAGATCACTTCCAAAGTGTTGCGAAACTCGGTCTGCTCTTTGCGAATCGCATTGAGCCAATAATCAGGCTTGATCTGTGCGAGGGCACGCCTAAAAGGCTCTAGTTTCACTTGTTCAGTAAACTCGCCATGTAACGCATCATCAACCTCAGGCACGCCTTTCATCTGTGCATTTCTAAAAGCACTGGTCTGCAACGGCACATAGGTCAACATGTTTAATGACAATTCTGCAATTACCTTTTGCGCGTAGCGGTAGGTGGCAGAAGTATTGTAACCAGAGTCTATCCACAGAATTTGCAAATCAGGGCGCAATTTAACCGCCATATGCAAAATCACAACTTCGTAGGGACGAAAGTTAGTGGTTAAAATAGGATTTTTTGCGCTATTTAACGCCCATTCAATAATTTTCTCAGGGGTTTTATTGGCCACTTGTGCATTTAACTGATCGGTATTAACACTCATTTTTAATTCCTTATGTATTTAACCCAAATATTGCACCCAATTGCTCGTGCCCTAGCTTGTTCCTTGTTTTTACAGACTTTTCTTTCTCAATCAGTCGGACGCACCAGTACGACATTCAATCGAAAAAAAGCCTGTAAAATCAACTAACTGCGCTATCATCACGAAATTGCATGCAATATCCGGGTTAACGCAAGTGAGTCGGCTGATAGTTGACCGTCATTTCGGTGAACGCTTTGTGAGTATCTGCACTAAACTTATCGTCGGCCATCTGATAGGCATTAAATCCAGACCTGTGCATGCTATCTAGACGATCATAGCTAACATCCCCGACTGCCCGCACTTCACCTTTAAAACCACGACGAGTAACATTGCGCGCAATGCTAAAACCACGCCCATCTCTTAGCACGGGAAAATCGATGGCAATAAGCGATACTTCGGCAAAAATCTCAGTAAGTTGTGACAGATCATCATCACCAGTGACTAATACACCCGTGTTTTTAGGATCACTGTTCAAAACATCTCTGTTGGCCAAATAGTCGGCGATGGGATAAATCACCGCACTGCCTTTAGCACGAGATTCACTAATTAGTGCGCTCGCATCTGCAGCAAATTGTTCAGCGTTCAG
Organism: Oceanospirillaceae bacterium; assembly: GCA_013215375.1. Classification (GTDB taxonomy): domain Bacteria; phylum Pseudomonadota; class Gammaproteobacteria; order Pseudomonadales; family Balneatricaceae; genus Rs1. The sequence goes on from JABSRB010000020.1 coordinate 5,186, forward strand.
TGTCACCCAAGAGTCGACACTTGTTTTGCCATTAATGAGAAGCGGCATATACATACTCCTTGAAGGGATTTAACCCAATTCTTTTAATCACTTCGCGAAAGCTTTCTTCAGCAACGCGGTTCTCAACAAATACATGTAAAATCTTTTCGACAGTATTTGCCACTTCTGTAGCTGGCAATGCTTTACCGATCGTCTTACCAATAGAGGCGTCCGTTTTAGAGCTGCCACCTAAGGTAAACTGATAATAATTTTCACCCTTGCGATCCACCCCTAAGATACCGATATCGGCAACGTGATGGTGACCACAAGCATTAATACAACCCGACATATTCAACTGAATATCTCCCAGGTCATACAGGTAATCAAGATTGTCAAATCTGGCATTGATCTGATCGGCAATAGGTAGCGTTTCAGCGTTAGCCAGTGCACAAAACTCATACCCTGGGCAGCAGATCATGTCCGTTAAGGTATCAATGTTGGCGCGTGCTAAGTTGGCACCATTTAATGCTTCCCATACTGGGTACAGTTCTGACATTTTAACGTCTGCCAGCACCAAGTTTTGATCGTGGGTAGAGCGAATCTCACCAAAGCTGTATTTATCTGCAAGATCGGCAATTAAATCCATCTGCGAATCGGTCACATCACCCGGTGGCAACAGTAACGGCTTTAATGAAATGACTGCAATACGATAGCCATCAACTTTGTGCTCAACAGTGTTGCGCTCGTACCAAGCTTTAAACGTGGCGCTTTTAGCAAAATCGGTGGTTAAATCGATGTTATTCGCAGCATCGGCAGCATAAGCTGGCGGCGTGAAATAGCTTTTAAATTTCTCAATATCTGCTTTTGAGAGCAACAAGTCGCTGTCTTTTGTGAAGCCCAACCACTCCTCTTCAACCAGCGCCGCCATTTTTTTAATACCAAAGGCCTTGACCAGAATTTTGATTCTCGCCTTGTATTTATTATCACGACGACCATTGAGGTTATAAACACGCAATATGGCATCTAAATAAGAGCGCAAATGCTCCATCGGCAAGAAATCTTTAATCACTTGACCAATGATAGGCGTACGACCTAAGCCTCCGCCAACCATCACTTCAAAGCCCACTTCACCGGCGTCGTTTTTCACCATGTGCAAGCCGATATCGTGTACTTGCGATGCCGCTCTATCCTCTGGACCCGCAGTTACCGCAATTTTAAACTTACGCGGCAAGTAGGCGAATTCAGGATGCATGGTCGACCATTGACGAATAATTTCGCAGTAGGGACGCGGATCTTCAATTTCACCTTTATAGACACCAGAGTACGGGTCGGTGGTGGTGTTACGAATACAGTTGCCTGAAGTCTGAATAGCGTGCATTTGCACAGCGGCAAGCTCTGCTAAAATATCTGGCACTTCTTCAAGCTTAGGCCAATTGAACTGTAAATTGGTTCTCGTGGTAAAGTGCGCGTAGTTGCGATCGTATTTACGCGATACATCAGCGAGTTTGCGCAACTGTACAGAAGACATCAACCCGTAGGGGATCGCCACCCTCAACATAGGAGCTTGGCGCTGCACATAAAGTCCATTCATCAAGCGCAGGGCCAGGAACTCATCCTCTCCCAGTGTTCCCGCTAAAAATCTGTTGGTTTGATCACGGTATTGTTCAACCCGCTCATCGACCAGTTGCTGGTCATCATTATTGTATTGATACATGCTCTCGCCTATTATAATAGCCAGAAATCTGTCGAACCCGACAGGATCCCGGCCTACTCTTTCTCGGTTCTGGGTTACCTAAACTTATCTATGTAAGTTTCAGGAGAAAATAAAATGCCCGCCAATCACCAGCAAAACTACGCCCATGATTGGCTGCATTAATGTTGGCGATAATTTCACGCCGTAATGACTGCCAATAAACACACCTGGCAACGATCCTATTATTAAATACATTAGTAAATTAAAATCTATACTGCCCATACTGTAGTGACCAACCCCTGCGACAGAAGTCAAAATAACAGCGTGCAGCAAATCTGTACCTACTATTTCAGGCATTTTCATGCGCGGGTAGCAAATAATTAACAACGCTGTTCCCAGCGCACCTGCACCGACTGATGACAAGGTCACTAGAGCACCTAAGCCCAAACCTGTCACTACTGTTATCAAGGGTCTAAATTTTACAATGTTTCGATATTTAGTGTTTGCCCCGACCGTTTCACTGATACGCTGAATTCTAGAGCGAAAAAACACTGCTAAAGAAGTCAGTAACAGAGAAACACCTAATACGTTATTGATCAGGGACTCTATTTGCACCATGTCGTCTAACTGCTGCAAATAATTCAAAGTCATCCAGCTTCCCGGAAGACTACCGGCCAACATCAGTGCAACCACATGCCAATTAATCATTTTCTGGCGATAATAATTTACCACACCGCCACACTTGGTAATCGCTGCGTAGAGTAAATCAGTACTCACCGCTGTGACAAGGGGAACTTGAAAAACAACGATTAATACCGGCGTCATCAACGCCCCACCGCCTATACTTGTCAAACCAACTAGCAGACCAACCACAAAACCTGCCAACGTATAATATAAATCCATAACTACAACACATCTTGAAAATAGATATTTAAAGGGAGCGCAATTTTTACTGTCTATGCCAGCTTTGCTTTTTAAACACCTAGGAGCCTGTCGGACTAAACATAATCTACTGCGAAAAATCTGACGGACTCTTAGAAAATTAATGCGCAAGCTTAAAGTATATTTCATATAACTCAAAATAATAATTTATACTTTTATTATTCCATTTAGTAATAACGAGCCAATTGCACGTATATTTCTTTTAGTTATATTAAAATTTCTTTTTATTCCTTTTGTATTGGAAAGGTTTTTGTAATAATGAGCGCATAAATATGAGACACAAGTACAAACGTGTTGTTCATGTATCCGACAAACAGGCACCTACAAGGTGTGGCACAGGAAAGACAATGGCCTTATCAACGAAAAAGCTAACTCACCTCAAACAACTAGAAGCTGAAAGCATTCAGATATTCCGCGAGGTTGCCGCTGAGTTTAACAATCCAGTCATGCTCTATTCTGTAGGCAAAGATTCAGCGGTCATGCTGCACTTAGCACGTAAAGCGTTTTTCCCTGGCACACCTCCATTTCCATTGCTTCACGTTGACACCACTTGGAAATTCAAGGAAATGATTGCCTTTCGTGACAAAATGGCCAAAGAAGCGGGCATGGAGTTGCTAGTACATATCAACCAAGATGGTGTTGATATGGATATAAGCCCTTTTGTACACGGCTCTAGCAAACACACTGATATAATGAAGACTCAAGGCTTGAAACAAGCGTTAAACAAATACAAGTTTGATGCAGCCTTTGGTGGTGCACGTCGCGATGAAGAAAAATCTCGCGCTAAAGAGCGTATTTTTTCATTCCGTGACCCCAATCATCGCTGGGATCCAAAAAACCAACGTCCTGAATTATGGAACATCTTTAATACTAAGGTCGAAAAAGATGAGAGCATTCGAGTATTCCCACTGTCTAACTGGACCGAACTTGATATTTGGCAGTACATCTATTTAGAGGGTATCCCGATTGTTCCGCTGTATTTATCTGCACCGCGCCCGGTGGTTGAACGCGACGGCATGACAATCATGGTTGATGATGATCGCCTACCACTCAAGGAAGGTGAAGTACCTGAAATCAAAAACATCAGATTTAGAACATTAGGCTGCTATCCGCTAACAGGTGCCGTAGAGTCTGAAGCCACCACGCTACAGGAAATCATCCAAGAGATGCTGCTAACCAAAACATCAGAGCGTCAGGGGCGTGCCATAGATCATGACAACGCGGGCTCCATGGAGCAGAAGAAGATGGAAGGTTATTTTTAATACTCTCCACCACCGACAATTTTTTATTAATCGCCAGTATTCTCATTTCACTGGCGAAATACCCAGCATTTAATATCGGAAATTCCCATGAGCCACCAGTCAGAACTAATTAGCCAAGACATCGAAAGCTACTTAAAGAAACATGAAAATAAAGAACTATTACGCTTTTTAACCTGCGGCAGTGTCGATGATGGAAAATCAACCCTCATCGGCCGCTTGTTACACGATTCTAAAATGATCTACGAAGATCAACTTGCCGCGATCAAAAAGGTCAACAAGAAACACGGCAATGCGGGTGACAACCTCGACCTGGCTTTATTAGTTGATGGTTTACAGGCTGAACGCGAACAGGGCATCACTATTGATGTGGCCTATCGCTATTTCTCTACCGAAAAACGTAAGTTTATCATCGCCGATACTCCTGGCCATGAGCAATATACTCGCAACATGGCAACAGGCGCGTCAAACTGTAACTTAGCCATTATTTTGATCGATGCCCGTCACGGTGTTCAAGTACAAACGAAGCGTCACAGCTTTATCACTGCCAAGCTTGGCATTAAGCACACCATTGTCGCTATTAACAAAATGGATTTAGTCGACTTTGACGAACAGCGTTTTGAGCAAATCAAAGCGGATTACTTAGAGTTTGCCAAAGACTTAAACCAACCTGACTTACAATTTCTCCCTATGTCTGCCTTAAAAGGCGACAATGTAGTGAACAAGTCTACTAGCATGCCTTGGTTCAAAGGCGAAGCGTTACTTGACACCCTTGAAGACATAAAGCTGAGCAGTGATTTCAATTTTGAGAAACTACGTTTTCCAGTACAGTATGTTAACCGGCCCAACCTAGATTTTCGCGGTTACTGCGGCACTCTAACCTCAGGCGTAGTAAAAGTCGGCGACGAGATCACCGTATTACCTTCTGGTAAGACTTCAAAAATTGCCTCTATTGTCACTTATGATGGTGAGCTACAAGAAGCCTTCCCACCGATGTCAGTAACATTGACATTAGAAGATGAAATTGATGTATCGCGCAGTGATGTTATTACTCACACCAAAGATCAAATTCAATCCAGCGATAACCTCAGCGCTACTTTGGTCTGGATGTCTGAAACGCCCCTCAACATTGGCGCCACATACGACATTAAATTCCTAACCGGAAGAGTACCTGGCAGCATTGCTAACATCACTCATAAAATTGATGTTAATACTTTGGAAAAACTTGCCGGCCACAAGCTAGAACTCAATGAAATTGCCGTATGTGAAATCAAACTTGAGCGCCCGGTGATTGCCGATCTATACAGCGAGCTTCCAGGCACTGGCTCTTTCATCATTATTGATAGACTGACCAATGCTACCGTTGCCGCAGGCATGATCGAGCAAGCTTCCAGCGTAGATGAAACGACTAAAACTCAAATCTTTAGCACTGCCCAGTATAGCGCTAGCCAAAAGGCACAACGCTTTGGCCAGCAAAACGCCATTATCTGCTTTAAAGGTCAAGACGACGCCAGCATTAAACAGGTAATTTACACACTGGAAAAACGCTTGATCGATGCGGGCCGCGCCGTGGCTGCACTAACATCAACTGAGCTTACAAACGCCGACGCTAACAGCACTGCCAAGGCAGCGCGATTATTGACCGCTAATGGATTGATTGTACTCACCCATCAAACTCCTGAATTGGAAGGCGAATATTGCTTTGATCTTGCAGAAAAACCTGTAAACTCAGCTCAGATTGAGCAGCTAATATCAGCCCTTGCGGATCAAGACCTGATATAACTTATAAATATAAGTCATAGTAAGACCTTTCGCATTACAACGTGCTGAGGTCTTACAGTAACGCTTAGACAATAATCGCCTATAGTGATTACATAGATGACAACCGGGCCGCACCTCTAAAGCCCACTGAAAATGACAACTTTTATTAGCCCGCCCCCCCTACCTGAGGCGGTTAAGGCTAATAATACAAAAGCTATGTGACAGATAGCTAACTGGAAACGGCCGTAGATGAGCGACTTTTTACTAATACTAGTTAGTACTGTTTTGGTTAATAATTTTGTTTTAGTACAGTTTTTGGGACTGTGCCCTTTTATGGGCGTCTCCAATAAACTTGAAACAGCGATGGGCATGTCCCTAGCGACTACCTTTGTACTCACCATTTCCTCGGTGTGTAGCTACTTAGTACACGAATACATTCTCGCACCTTTTTCTCTGACCTATATGAAGACTATCGCCTTCATCTTAGTGATTGCCGTGGTGGTGCAATTTACTGAAATGGTGGTCAAGAAAACCAGCCCAATGTTACACAAAGTACTGGGCATATTTTTACCCCTTATCACCACCAACTGCGCCGTACTTGGTGTGGCACTATTAAACATCAAAAAAATGAACAGCTTTATGGAATCCATCGTGTTTGGCTTTGGCGCCGCGGTCGGTTTTTCCATGGCACTGATTCTTTTTTCAGCCATACGCGAGCGCATCGCGGTGGCTGATGTTCCCACCCCCTTCAAAGGGGCCGCTATTGGCATGGTTACCGCAGGTTTAATGTCACTGGCATTTCTCGGTTTCACCGGCTTAGTGAATATTTAGCGGAGCACTCATGAACACAATCTTTATTGCTATTATCGTGCTGCTAGCGTTAGCCATTGTTTTTGGACTGATTCTCGGCTACTCCGCGATTAAATTTAAGGTGGCGGGCAATCCCATCGTCGATCAAATTGACAGCATATTGCCGCAGACACAGTGCGGTCAGTGTGGGCACCCCGGCTGTCGCCCCTATGCCCAAAGCATCGCCGACGGCGAGGCCATCAACAAATGTCCACCTGGCGGTCAGGCCACCATTGAAGCACTGGCAAGCTTGTTAGATGTCGAGGTATTAGAACTTGATGGCGACCACGATGAGAACCCGGTAAAAACAGTGGCCTACATACGTGAAGATGAGTGCATCGGCTGTACAAAATGCATTACCGCCTGTCCTGTTGATGCTATTTTAGGCGCCGCTAAACAAATGCATACCGTCATCGTTGATGAGTGCACCGGTTGTGATTTATGTGTCGCCCCCTGCCCTGTGGACTGTATCGACATGTTAGAAGTACCAACCACTATTGGTAACTGGAAGTGGCAGGCCCCGAGCAATTTTAATCAATTTTCACAGCAGCTTATCGCCACCGATAAAACACCCGCTGCGGAGCTACCTTCTTAATGGGTAAAGTATTTGCATTTCACGGTGGTATCCATCCGCCAGAAAACAAACATCAGTCTTCTCAGTCGAGCATTATCAAAGCGCCACTGGCAAAAATATTACGCATTCCAGTACAGCAACACATAGGAGTAGCGGCAAAAGTTTGCGTCAGTGTTGGCGATAAAGTTTTAAAAGGCCAGCGTATTGCTGATGCTCAGGGAAAATTCAGCGTACCCATTCACGCCTCTTCCTCTGGCACGGTATGCGCCATTGATCTGCAAAGCGTCCCTCACCCCTCAGGCATGAATGCCCTTTGCATTAGCATTGAAACCGACGGCTTAGACCAGTGGATAGAACATCAAGGACTTGAAGACTTCAGAGCGCTGAATAAAAGCCAATTGATCGACTATATTCGCGATCGCGGTATTGCGGGCATGGGCGGCGCAGGTTTCCCCACTGCGGTTAAGTTGCATTTAAGCGATGATCACATCGTCAATACACTGATCATCAATGCCGCAGAGTGCGAGCCCTACATCACCGCCGATGATTTACTGATGCGCGAGCGCGCCAGCGAAATAATCAGTGGCATCAATATATTGCAGCACTTGATCGAGCCCAGCCATGTCATCATCGGCATTGAAGACAACAAACCGCAAGCAATTCGCGCACTAAAAGAAGCTATCGAGCACAGCACCTATAATATTCATGTGGTTAGCGTCCCTACCAAGTACCCCTCAGGTGGCGAAAAACAGCTGATCAAATTATTGACCAACGTCGAAGTACCCAGCGGCGGAATTCCCGCTGATGTTGGCATAGTTTGCCAAAATGTCGGCACCGTTTACGCCATTAATAAAGCCGTGCGCTTAGGTGAGTCTCTGGTTAGTCGCATTGTCACCGTCACCGGTGAAGGCGTCAGCAAACCGCAAAATTATGAGACTTTAATTGGCACGCCTTTTTCTACTTTATTAGACGCTGCAGGTCACCGCGAAAACAACACCGCCAGAATGCTGATTGGCGGCCCAATGATGGGCTACAGTATTAGTGATACTGCCATTCCCGTGGTTAAAACATCCAACTGCATCATCGCTGCCAGTGCGCGAGAAATGCCCGAGCCAGAACCTAGCCAAGCTTGTATTCGCTGCGGTTTGTGCGAACAAGTATGTCCCGCTCAATTATTACCGCAGCAGCTACACTGGTTTGCTAAGAGCCAAGAATACGAAAAAGCGCAACAACACAACCTGTTTGATTGCATAGAGTGCGGCGCCTGTTCTTATGTCTGCCCCAGCAATATCCCATTGGTACAATATTATCGCCACGCTAAATCTTCTATTAGAGAAGAGCAGCAAGAGCGCCGCAAAGCCGATTTAGCGCGCGAACGCTTTGAAGCCAAGCAAATGCGCGAACAACGTGCTATTGATGAAAAAGCCGAAAAACGTAAAGCCCGTGCCGATCAAGCCGCCAAGGCTCAAGAAGCCAAGAAACTTGCCGCACAAAATGCAGACATTTCTCCAGAAAACGCCCTGGACAAACTAAAGTCAGCGCTGAGCGATACTCAAGCACAAATCGTTAGCGCGCAACAGGCATTAGATGCACTGAGCGGTAACAGCGACGCTTCAAGTAGCGACACTCGCCTCGCTGACCTCAAGCTTCAGCAGGCCAAAACCAAAGCACACAAGCTAGAGCAGAGTATTCAGGACTTTAAGGCCTCAGACAACACAGCCATCATCGACAGCAAAAAACTCAAGATAGCAGCGGCACAGGCAAACACTCAGCTATTAAAAGCGCAGCAAGCACTTAAAACTGCCCAGGAAAAATCGCTGCCGGGAATAGAACAACTCACTGCCACTATTGCAATTTTAAACACCGAGGCGACACGCGCTGCAAAAGCATACAGTGCTGTGACGCCGGATGCGGGCACTGGCAGCATTAGCAAAACAAGTGCACCCGCATCAGCCTCTGCAGCCAAACAAGCTATCGATCTAAAGAAGCTAAAAACCGCGGCAGCCATTGCCCGTACCAAACTTAAAAAAGCGCAAACTCAATACCAGCAACTCCTTGATCAAGACTTACAAGATACCGATGAGGCTGTTGCACTAAAAGAGCAATTACAACTACTTGGCGACAAAGCAGACGCCACTGAAACAGCCTTTATCAGCGCCAAACCTGAACAGAGCCAAGCTGCACCTGCTGCAGAGTTACAGCAAAACTATGACAAAGCACATAAGTTATATCACAAGGCATTTGACGCCTTACAAAAAGCCCAACAAGCTAACAGCCCCGCTGTCGAAAAAATGCAGCTAAGCATCGACAAACTCAAGGTTAAACTTGATAACGCCGAGCGCGCTTTAAACGGCGCAACACAACAGACCACGACTGTGCCAACTATTACTGCGACAACAGGCAACAGCCAAAGCAACGTTACACCCCCAGTAGATTTAGACAAACTGCGTTTACGTTACCAAAAAGCATTAGCCGCTGTAGAAAAAGCCCAGCTAGAGCAAAATCCCGCTGCCGAGAAAATGAAAGTCGCGGTTGACAAACTTAAAAGTAAACTTGATAGTGCCGAACAGGCTAATCTAGAAACAACAGGTAACGATCAACCTTCAACAGCGCCAAGCCAGACACTTAGCCCTGCTTTGCAGACCGATGTTGATAAGTTACTCAAGCGTTATGAGAAGGCACTGGTAACCCTAGACAAAGCACGTTTGGATAGCAGCCCCGCTGTCGAGAAAATGCAAATCGCCGTTGATAAACTCAAAGCGAAACTTGATGACTCTCTACAACAGGCACCAACGACAACTCAAGCTGCCACCGAGTCAGTAGAAAAAGCCACTACACCCGGGCAAACGGATCAAGAAAAGTTACAAAAGCGCTATAACAAAGCGCTGCTTACGCTTGAGAAAGCCCGTGCAGACAACAGTCCTGCCGTTGAAAAAATGCAGATTGCGGTCGAGAAACTCAAAGCCAAACTTGATAACTCTCAACCACAGCCAGCGATAACTCAGGTTGTAACAGAGCTCGTAGAAAAAACGGCCACAGCAGAACAATCTGATCTAGAAAAATTACAAAAGCGTTATGACAAAGCATTGATTACGCTTGAAAAAGCTCGCGCAGACAACAGCCCTGCGGTTGAAAAGATGCAGATAGCCGTCGAAAAACTTAACCAAAAATCAGTAAATGCCGAAGCTTTAGCAAATAGTGAAGCCTCTAACGTTTTGGCATCGATCAGTACAGAATCTCAGGAATAACTCATGGCATTTATTAACATTAGCTCGCCGCATGTACAGCGCCCGACAAAAACCGCAGATATCATGCGCCTAGTCATCATCGCGACGATTCCTGGCCTCATCGCCATGACTTTTTTCTTTGGCTGGGGCACGCTGATAAACACCTTGCTCGCCATTGTAGTGGCCCTAGCATGCGAAGCTGCCTGCATAAAGCTGCGCAAACGCCCAGTGATGTTCTTCCTAAAAGACCACAGCGCCATGCTCACCGCTATTTTATTGGCCCTCGCCCTACCGCCTTTCGCACCTTGGTGGGTAACGGTCACCGCCGTTTTTGTTGCCATTGTGCTGGCGAAACAGCTCTATGGCGGCTTGGGCCAAAACCCTTTTAACCCCGCCATGGTCGGTTATGCATTAGTACTTATTTCTTTTCCCGTGGAAATGACGCGCTGGACTAGCCCTTTTGAGCTCAGCGGTAATGCTTGGAATGTACTGGGCTTTAGCGACACCTTACAAGTAATTTTCCTGGGCTGGTCTGAAACCATTCAAACCCTTGCACATATAGACAGTTACTCTGGCGCCACCCCTTTAGACACCCTTAAACACCGCAACGGCCTCACCACTGAAGAGATATGGCAAAGCAGCACAGTGATGGCTAATGTCGGCGCTTGGTATGCGGTGAGCTTATGTTACTTTGTCGGCGGTATCTTTCTCATCTACCGTAAAATATTTACTTGGCACGCACCCATAACTTTATTGGTGACACTTGCGCTAATCTCCTCTCTATTTTTTGCCATCGACCCCGACAGTTATGCAGACCCTCTTATTCATCTCACTACCGGCGCCACCATGCTCGGTGCCTTTTTTATTGTCACAGACCCTGTATCCAGTGCCACGAGCAACAAGGGCAAGATCATTTTTGCCGCGGGCATCGCCATTTTAGTTTACTGCGTGCGCACTTGGGGCAACTACCCTGATGCCATGGCTTTTGCAGTGATGTTAATGAACCTTTGCGCACCTTTTATTGACCAGTACACTCAGCCGCGCAGCTATGGCCATAAACAGGCGAAGAAAGGCAGCTACAACCCGGAGAAACAATCGTGAAAATGTCCCAATCACTCAAGGTCAATGCTCTGGGAATAGGCATATTTGCGGCAATTACCGCCGCCCTAATTGCAATCACCTTTGTTTTAACCAAAGCACCTATTGCCGAAAACATCCGCAAACAAAAATCAGCCAAGCTGTTTGAAATTATTGGCGATACGGCCACAGACAACGATATATTTGCTCAGACCATCACTTTAGATGGCAGCACATTTGGCTACAGCAACAACATCAAAGCACACTTAGCGATGTATAAAGGCGAGATTAAAAGCATTGTTTTCCCGGTTATAAGCCCTGCGGGCTACTCGGGAAATATCACCCTTTTAGTTGGCGTCAACGCCGATACTAGTATTGCAGGGGTACGCGTTGTGACCCACACTGAAACACCGGGACTCGGCGATAAGCTAGAGCTAAAAAAATCCCCTTGGGTACTCGCTTTTAATGACCTCAAGAAAACCCCAGAACAGCGCTGGGCAGTAAAAAAGGACGGCGGTGACTTCGATCAGTTCACTGGCGCCACCATTACTCCTCGCGCTGTGGTTAATGCCGTCGGTAAAACGTTAGATTATGTGATGCTCAATAGAGATACCCTATTTACCTATATCAATAATAATACCAACACTGGAACTCAGACAGGGAGCGAAAGCAATGAGCGTTGAATATAAAGAGCTCACCTTAAACGGTCTGTGGAAAAACAACCCCGCTATCGTACAATTGCTCGGCCTATGCCCGCTACTAGCCGTCACAGCTTCTGTGGTTAATGCGCTTAGCTTAGGTATCGCCAGCATATTGGTACTGATCGGCTCTAATTTCGCCGTCTCTCTGTTTAGAAGCTTCATTCCAAAAGCGGTCAGGCTCCCTATCTACGTGATGATTATAGCCGCCTTAGTCACCTCTATTGAGCTCGCTATGCAGGCACTCACCTATGAGCTGTACCTCATCTTAGGCATCTTTATCCCGCTGATTGTCACCAACTGCATCATCATGGGTAGAGCAGAAGCTTTCGCCGCTAAAAACTCGGTTGCGGCCTCTCTATACGATGGTTTTATTATGGGGCTGGGATTTACCATCGTACTGGTTTTACTTGGCGCCATTCGCGAGATATTAGGTGCAGGCACCCTTTTTGCAGACATGCATTTACTGTTTGGCGAGATCGCCAATAATTGGAAAATTGTCATCTTTGATGACTATGTAGGTTTCTTATTCGCCATCCTTCCCCCAGGTGCCTTTGTCGGCTTAGGGCTGCTTATCGCTCTTAAGAACCTTATCGATCAAAGTAATGCTAATCGTAAAGCGCACATGCAGGTAATCAACATCACCGAGCTTGAACCATTACCGAGCGGAAATAATAGCAAACCCCTTGATTTAACCTAAGCTGAATAGCGCCAAAATCAGTCAAAGTGTTTATTTTATTTAACTATTTTTCCTTTAAGTTGCTGATGTTATAGATTTTTCATTCGTTTTTTACTAATATCAGAGAAAACCACTCTAATAAAAGAATTCAATTTTGAATCAGCCATTTAAAATAACAATTTGCGATGACTCGCGATTGGCACAACGTCAGCTTTCCCAAGTGATCAAATCTTGGGATGCCGAGGTTTCTTTGGTTGATAGCGGCGAAAAAGCTATTCAATCCATCAAAGATGGTAACGCCCAGCTATTATTCCTAGATTTAAATATGCCAGGCATGGATGGCTATCAAGTGCTTGAGCATATTCGAGCGCATGACTTACCCACCATTGTTATTGTTGTCTCTGGTGATATCCAGAAAAAAGCACTGCAAAGAGTCACTGAACTCGGCGCTCTGGCATTCATCGCTAAGCCAGTAAACCATGACAAACTGCTGCACATCATTGACAAATTCGGCCTGTTCGAAGAACTAATCCCAACGGAGCAAGCAGACACAAGTAACGACACACCCGATTCAAGCATCACCTTAACGCAAGAGGAGCGATTTCAAGAAACCGCCAATATTGCCATGGGTAAAGCTGCGGATAGACTCGCTATTTTACTTGATACTTTTATCAATCTCTCCATCCCAAAAGTTAATTTAATCTCCAACTCTGATCTATATATGATGATTAAAGGGGATTCTGAAAATAGCTTTACCTCTACCATCAGCCAAGGATTTGCCGCTGAGGGAATATTTGGCGAGTCAATTTTAATTGTCGATAAAACCGGACTGCCGCACATTTCCCAATTATTGGGTTTTTCGTCAGAGATTGACCGCGATTTAGAAATAGACATTTTAACTGACCTTGCAGGCTTGCTAAGCAGTTCATTTTTAAAAGCGTTTTTCCAACAAATCGGAATAAATCATATCAACCAAGGAACGCCTTCCTTTCTTGATTACAAAGGTCAATTAGATCATTTAGTTGAATCAGAGGGCGGCGTTAATTCACTGGCCATTGAAGTGACTTACAGCATTCCCAGCCATGAAATTTACTGCGATTTATTATTAATATTCACCCTTGATTCGATAAAACCGATGAACCAACGCTCGGAGCTTTTTTCATGGACGCCGTAACCCAATCGAAATTTGACTCCAGCCAACAACTGGAACTATTACAGTTTTTAGATGTAGGATTAGTCGTAGTCAACAGTCATTTAGAAATTAAGCTATGGAATAGCTTTATGACTAATCACATGGCTATTGAAGCTGTGGACGCTATCGATAAAACACTGTTTGATGTTTGCCCCAAGCTGCCCGATGTTTATTTACAGCGTAAAATAAAGTCTGTTATCACCTTACAAAACTCGCTAACGATTACCTGGCAGCAGCGCCCGCATCTGTTTGAAATGAATTGCTACCGCCCTATCACCAGCAAGTCAAAACTAATGTATCAAGACATTCGCATTATTCCACTGCTCAACGCCAACGCGATTGTCGATCATATAGCCATTGTCATTTACGATGTCACTGAATCTGCCAGAGCACAAATTGGTTTTCAAGAAAAGAATGAAGAACTAAAGCTGGCTAGCCGTATAGACCCTCTGACTAAAATTTTCAACCGAGGTTATTGGGAGAGCAGACTGGAAGCAGAGTTTAAACGCTACACTCGCACATCCTCTTCTTCAGTACTGATCATGCTGGATATTGATCATTTCAAAGCAGTCAATGATACCTACGGACACCAAGGCGGAGACACAGTACTGCGCGCTCTCGGGCGCCTGCTAAAAAAACAATACCGTATTACCGATATACTGGGGCGCTATGGCGGTGAAGAGTTTGGTATTTTACTGCTAGACACTAATACAGAAATGGCTTTAACGCTGGCCAACAACTTAAGCAAAGAATTGGCTAAAGCCCCTATCATGCACGATAAACGAGCGATCACTATTACCTTAAGTTATGGCATCACTCAGATTGATGCCAGCTTTAAAACCCATGACCAGTGGATAGACATGGCCGACAAAGCGCTCTATCAATCTAAGCAAAACGGGCGCAACCAAGCCACCATCCTCAATTGCCAGAAAGTATAAAGCTCAGGCTCGCCGGGCTCTATATAAAATTCTTTTAGATACAGAACCTACTCGCCCAGTATCTCTACTGCTAAGCGTACTTGGCACACAAGGTGTTATCCTCTGGCAGATAAGCCATACCCTCATCAATACTCAATTGCCAGAAAGTATAAAGCTCAGACTAGCCGAGCTTTATACTAACTTTTTAGAAACCAAACCTACTCGTCCGGCAGCTCTTTTATGCGGATTTTCGACAGCCAAACAAACACCCGCGAGCTTTTCATTGTCTTGCAAATAAACCATAGCTTCACCAACACTCAACTGCCAGACAAAAAAAAGCCCAGATTAACCGGGCATCATTTAAAAAATTTCTTTTAGAGACCAAATCTACTCGTCCGGCAGCTCTATTTCTATGTGTGTTTTTGGCACGCAAATACAAGTGAGAATTTCATCCTCTTGCAGATCAACCATCCCCTCATCAACATAACGCACCTCACCCTCTAACAGACGCACTTTACAGCAGCCGCAATAGCCGGCACGACAGTTATAAGGAGCCTGTATTTCCTGAGCCTCAAGAGAGTCCAGCAAACTGGGCTCATGCTGATAATAAAAGGTATTATTCCCCAGCTTTATCCGGGGAATGCCTGCATTTGTTTTAGTATCACTCAAAAATCGAAATCATCAAAATCACCCTCTTCAAGAGAGCTGTCTATCTGACCTACTAAGTAGGAGCTGATTTCAGACTCTTGCGGGGCCACTTGAACGTTATCACTACTGAGCCATGCATTCATCCACGGAAGCGGATTGGGACGCGCAGGGAAGATCTCATCAAAGCCTACGGCCTTTAGCCGTACATTGGTGATGTACTCAACGTAGTCGCTTAGTATTCTGGCGTTTAAGCCGATCATAGAACCTTCACGGAACAGATAATCAGCCCACTCCTTTTCCTGCTCAGCCGCCTCTGCAAACAACGCGATCGCCTCTACTTTACAAGCTTTAGCGACTTCCTTGAACTCTGCATCATCACTGCCCGAAGCCAGCGTGTTGAGAATATTTTGGGTCCCGGTTAAATGCAGCGCTTCATCGCGGGCGATCAGCTTAATAATTTTCGCATTGCCCTCCATAATGGCGCGCTCGGCAAACGCAAACGAGCAGGCAAAACTCACGTAGAAACGAATCGCCTCCAATACATTGACCGATACCATGGTCAAATACACTTTGCACTTCAAATTCCACAACGTGCAATCATACTCCACGCCGTTAATGTTATGTTTGCCATAACCATGAACATTTTGCACACTCACTAAATGAATCAATTCATCATACAGCCTAGTAACTGACTGGGCACGCTTGGTTATTTCAGGATTAGTGACTATCTCATCAAAGATCACCGAGGGATCGTTGACAATATTACGAATAATATGTGTATAAGATCTTGAATGTACTGTCTCACTAAACGCCCAAGTCTCAAGCCAGGTTTCTAGCTCTGGAATAGAGACGATGGGCAAAAACGCTACGTTTGGCGAGCGCCCCTGCACTGAATCTAACAGCGTCTGGTACTTGAGGTTACTGAGGAATATATGCTTTTCATGCTCTGGCATACCGATAAAATCTTTTCTGTCAGTCGACAGATCCACCTCTTCAGGACGCCAAAAGAAAGACAACTGCTTTTCTATTAACTTTTCAAAAATGGGGTATTTTTGTCGATCGTAGCGAGCAACGTTAACATTTTGCCCGAAAAACATCGGTTCTTTAGTAGAGTCGAACTGGTTTGCATTGAAAGTGGTGTATGCCATGGTTGCTGCCGAAAATCGTTAGTAAAGGAGGTATATTAAAGTGCAATCAAGAAAAAAGCCCGGAAATTCCGGGCTTAATATCATAATTTACAAGCGGTGCAATCTTCTTCTGCGGTTACCTCAGAGTGGTCTTCAGAGGCGCCGTCACGGGTGTTGTGATAGTAAAGTGTCTTAACACCGTACTTGTAGGCGGTTAACAAGTCTTTTAGCAACTGCTTCATCGGCACCTTATCCCCTGGAAACTTAGTCGGGTCGTAGTTGGTGTTCGCTGAAATCGCCTGATCGACAAACTTTTGCATAATACCCACTAACTGCAGATAACCTTCGTTATTAGGCAGACTCCAGAGTAATTCATAGTTATCTTTAAGTGTCAGATACTCTGGAACGACTTGCTTTAAGATACCGTCTTTACTGGCCTTAACCGACACAAACCCCCTAGGCGGTTCGATACCATTGGTAGAGTTAGTAATTTGCGAAGACGTTTCACAAGGCATCAAAGCCGTTAAGGTACTATTTCTCAAACCATCTCGAACGATATCAGCACGCAATGTTTCCCAATCTAAATGTAGCGGCTCGTCGCAAAAATTATCGACATCTCGCTTATAGGTATCTATCGGTAGAACACCTTGCGAGTACATAGTCTCGTTAAACTTAAGGCAGGGACCCGACTCTCTAGACAACTGGTTAGACGCTTTTAACAAGTGGTACTGGATAGCTTCAAACGTTCTGTGAACCAAGCCATTAGCAGAGCCATCTGAGTATTTAACGTTATTCTTCGCCAAATAATACGCCAAGTTAGTTGCACCAACACCCAGCGTACGTCGATTTTCTGTGGCAAGCTGCGCCGCGATAATGGGATAGTTTTGATAATCCAACAAATTATCCAACGCGCGAACAATTAACTCAGACAACTCAGCAAGCTCATCTAAGCTCTCAAGCGCTCCCAAGTTAAAGGCAGACAAAGTACAGAGCGCAATTTCGCCCTCTTCATCATTAATATGACTTAACGGCTTAGTGGGCAGCGCAATTTCTAGACATAAGTTAGACTGCCTAACCGGTGCAACTTTAGGATCAAAGGGGCTGTGGGTATTACAGTGATCAACATTTTGTATATAAATACGCCCTGTTGAGGCACGCTCTGATGCGAGCATACCAAACAATTCAGCAGCCTTGATGCGAGTTTTACGAATACTGTCATCTGCTTCATACTGCAAGTACAGACGCTCAAACTCATCCTGATCTGCAAAGAAAGCATCATAGAGGCCAGGCACTTCATGGGGACTAAACAAAGTGATGAAGCCGCCTTTTATCAGGCGCTGATACATCAGCTTATTAAGCTGTACACCGTAATCAAGATGCCTTACCCGGTTTTCCTCAACGCCACGGTTGTTCTTAAGTACCAGCAAGGATTCTACTTCTAAGTGCCATATTGGATAAAACAACGTAGCTGCTCCACCGCGAACACCGCCTTGTGAGCAGGATTTAACAGCCGTTTGGAAATGCTTATAAAACGGGATGCATCCGGTGTGAAAAGCTTCACCACCACGAATTGGGCTACCTAACGCACGAATTCTGCCAGCGTTAATACCAATGCCCGCACGTTGCGATACATACTTAACAATGGCAGAGGAGGTTGCATTGATCGAATCTAAACTATCTCCTGTCTCAATTAAGACACAAGAACTAAATTGACGTGTAGGCGTACGCACACCGGCCATTATTGGCGTCGGTAGCGACAGCTTGAACATTGAAGTAGCATCGTAAAAACGTCGCACATAGTCTATGCGAGTATCTTTCGGATAAGAGGCAAACAAACAAGCCGCCACTAACATGTACAAAATCTGTGGGCTTTCAAATATTTCGCCGGTGACACGGTTTTGTACCAGATACTTTCCCTCTAACTGCTTTACAGCAGCGTAAGAGAAACGCATATCACGAGAGTGATCTATATAGCTGTTTAACTGTACAAATTCTTCTTCGGTATAATCTTCGATCAAATGTTTATCATAACGCCCTTGCGCCACCATTTTAGTGGTGTGATCAAAAAGAGTCGGAGGCTCAAATTCCCCGTATGCGCGCTTTCGAAGATGAAAGATAGCAAGACGTGCCGCCAAATACTGGTAGTCAGGGGTTTCCTCTGAAATCAAATCCGCTGCAGATTTTATTAATGTCTCATGTATATCCGCAGTTTTCATCCCTTCAAAGAATTGAATATGTGCTTTAAGTTCAACTTCAGAGGGTGAAACCTGATCTAATCCCTCGGCGGCCCAAATAACGACGCGATGGATTTTTTCAAGATCCAGTTTCTCTTGTCGACCATCCCTTTTGGTAACCATCAAATCTTGCTGCATTGAACATTTAACTCCATCATAAATTATCGACATCCCCGTTTTGGATGAATGTTGCCTGGGGAATTTTAATCATCTCTATTATCTATCAATTAAATCTGTCAATAGCGGTACAAAAACTTACAGTAGCTAGATTGAGACACAATATATAGTGAGTAGAGATGTAATCAGACACTAAATATAGAGACTTCGTACTGAATTTCAACTCTTGACTTTTAACTTTTAAAGCTTGTTTGAGAGCAAAACTAACGCCAGTCCAGCGCTGGTGCGGCAGTCACTTAAAAATATATATTTCAGTTTTTTTTTCAGTTTTTTTATTGACACTTAACCCCCGTTAAATTTTCAGAAAAAACGAAATAAACATGAAATAGTTATTTACAAATGATCAGGCTATATCTATCATACGCGCCCTCGACATTACGAGTTCGCAAGCCCTTATTGCCTTCGTACATCGAGAAATAAACACACAAAATACATCAGGTTATATAAACTGTATTTGTTGTTTCGGTGGGGTTCCCGAGTGGCCAAAGGGATCAGACTGTAAATCTGACGCGAAAGCTTCGGTGGTTCGAATCCACCTCCCACCACCATTTCTAAAATGGCCAAATCAAGTTATTATTAACTTATCGAGATTAGCAAATGCGCCTAGCAGAAATTGAATCTATCATGCTCAATGTCGGCATTTTAGGGCTCTCGTGTTTTGTCTTCTTCATCATCTATGATCTTGCAAAAAAGTCTAAAGCCGGAAAGTTTGGCACCATCATCCTATTTACGGGACTGGGACTTGGGTTAAGCGCCTTTTTAGTCAAATCAATTGTCGTCGCCTTTATTGAGCCTTGAATTCCAGCGACTAGCTAGCCCCCTTAAGAGACTCTGCTGATACCAGTGTTAAGGTATTTTCCTGCACATCCCAATCATATGCCTTGGCAAAACCAATCACATACCGCCCCGTTATCGGTCGCAACTCGTATACATTAAAATCTGATAACCCCTTAAGCACCGCAACAGTACCCCCATGTCTACTCAGCATCAGCTCCAAAACATTGACACTGCGCTCGCTGGTTCGCCCCAACTGATGTACTGAGACCTGAATAACCGCCCTGCGTCTGGCATAAATATTTTTAGCACTCTCCTCAGCTTCTATAAACATCACGCTAGCGCGAGGATTCTCCTGCATATTGCACGTATGCTGCGCTAAATCACTGAGCAATACATAAAAACTGCCATCAACCTCTACATATGGCGCAAAACTTGTTAATGGCTCACCGGAAATATCCGCGGTGGCCAGCAATAGCGAAGAAAAGCTCTGCTGGAGCGCCAGACACTCTGCTAATAACTGCTGTTGGTTCATTATTTATCCTTGTTTACCAGAGACTTAACTGTCTCCCTTAACGCTAATCCAGCAACAAAAAAGCTAACATATTGCCCATGGCGACGCTTTGTATAATAAAACTTCTAAACATTTCATTTTAACTAACTAATAAAGTATTGTTTACTATAATGAAATACATTTCTAGCTATATTAGTATAGGCATTATCTTTTTATAGACCGACAACAATACAGGCAGCAACATGCAGCAGAAAACCATCAATATTGGCTCCATTCCCGTCGCAAATGATAAGCCGATGATCTTATTCGGAGGGATGAATGTTTTAGAGTCTAGAGACTTGGCCTTAAGTATCGCCGAAAAATACAAGACCGTCACGACTAAACTTGGCATCCCCTATGTATTTAAAGCATCATTTGATAAGGCAAACCGCTCGTCTCTTACGTCTTATCGCGGACCTGGCATTGATGAGGGCCTGAAAATTCTACAGGAGATCAAAAGCACTTTTGATCTGCCCATTATTACCGATGTGCACGCCCCAGAACAGGCAATACTGGCGGCTGAAGTCTGTGATGTTATCCAACTACCGGCTTTTTTATCGAGACAAACAGATCTTGTAGAGGCAATGGCTAAGACTGGTGCTGTGATCAACATCAAGAAAGCGCAATTCTTAGCGCCTCACGAAATGGGCCACATTCTCAACAAATTTGAGCAAGCTGGCAACAGCAATTTGATCCTATGTGAGCGTGGCACTAGCTTTGGCTACAACAACTTGGTCGTTGATATGCTCGGCTTTAGTGTCATGAAAGAATTTGGCTACCCGATTGTCTTTGATGCCACACACGCCCTGCAGCTCCCAGGTGGACGCTCAGACAGCGCTGATGGGCGAAGAGCTTTAGTTGCACAGCTGACAAGAGCAGGACTCGCTCAAGGCATCGCCGGCCTTTTCCTCGAAGCGCATCCAGACCCTAAACGCGCTATGTGCGATGGCCCCTGTGCACTTCCATTAGACAAACTAGAGCCTTATTTAGCGCAGATGAAAGCACTTGATGAATTAATTAAAAATTTACCTGAGCTTGATACGGCGGGTTAAATCCAACATACGCTGCTGATCAGCTTGGGCAATGATCAATCTTTACTGATTATTGCCCAAGCTTTAACCCCTATAACTTGCAAGAATTGACATTATGGCGCAATCCAGAGAAGAAATTTTCACAGATTTAGTGGAAGGCCAACAAATAGGTCCCGACCATCATCGATTCCAACTTCGTGGTACGGCTCATGACTGCCCCCTTGGCCAAATATGGCAGGCAGATGATGTAAGCACCAAAACGCCCATCAATGTCAGCTTAATAATCCTCGACCCATTCTTTTTACAGAACAAAAGCTTTCTGGCTAATTTCAAGAAACAAATTGTTCGCTCAAAAGGCATTAACCATCCACATGTTGCAGATATATACGGCTACTTTATTCACAAGGGCGGCCTGTTATTTTTTGCCTTTGAACCTGTGGACGGACTGCATTTAGAAGAGTTAATTACCAGCAACGAAAGCAAGTCGCTCAACATAAAACAAATCCAGGGACTGCTCACGCAACTAACCGCTGCAGTCAATTCTTGCGCTAAACAATGGCATGCCCCTTTTTCTGGATTAGACAGCAATTTTGTTTTTGTTAATAAAAAAGGTGGGGTTAAACTGCTACCAATCTCGATGCGGGAGTTCTTTCACGATGCGCAAGGCATGCCCGGCAACGTCTACAGCTATAAAAAATCTTGCTCACCTCAAGCGTTAGGTACCGATAAACTTGACGCCAGCTCTGATAGTTATCTTATTGCAAGCACTACACTTCGCATCCTCGGTGGCAATGAATTTTCTGAATCAGACACCCCAGAACAACGCGACGAGGTAAAGATAGATCGCCCACAAGACATTAGTGACCAGCAGTGGGATAACTTGCAAAAAGCACTAAGTGGCGACAGCAAAAAGCGCTTTAATAGCACGGGCGACTTTATTAAAAAATTCTTCCCCGCCCAGACAGATATCAGCAATGGCAATATTGAAGCCTTGGAAATACCAGAGAAAGAGACCAAGTCCAATACTACCAACATCAACATAAAACTGGGCAAAAAAAACATCAGCCTTAAAATACCAAAATTTGTTATCCCCCTTTTAATCTTTCTCATTGGCTGCGCTCTGGGATTTGTATCGGGGGTGTTTTCAAGTAGCGGCACTATAGATCAGACCAAGGCTGAGCGAAACAAATGGCAAGAGCAAGCGCTAGCATTGGAAAAAGAATTAGCCATCAGCCAAACCCAGCTAGAAGAATCTAAGGCAAAAGCGAAAAACTTAGAAATCAACAACAAATCTATTCAACAACAGCTATCAGCACAGTCAGATAGTGGCGCGCAGCCCTTAAGTGTTTTTCGCGACCCACTCCCAGAGGGTAATTACGGCCCCGACATGGTGGTGATAGCCGCGGGAGAATTCATTATGGGTAACGACGGCAGCGATGGCAATGACAACGAACAACCCGCCCATCCCGTCACTTTCTCGCATAAATTTGCCCTGAGTCGCTACGAAGTCACTTTTGCGCAATATGATTTCTTTGCCTTACAGACCGGAAGAAAACTGCCCGATGACGAGGGCTGGGGCCGCGAGCAACAACCTGTCATCAACGTAACATGGCGAGATGCCCGCGCCTACACCCGCTGGTTAGCAAAAGAGACAACCTTGAGCTATCGCCTCCCCACTGAAGCGGAATGGGAATACGCGGCCCGCGCTGGCACCACCACTCACTACTGGTGGGGTGATGAAAGCCTTACTGGCTACTCGCATTGTACTGACTGCGGAGACCCTTTAGGCGGCAAACAACCTCTGAGTGTAGGCTCAATGAAACCCAACCCTTGGGGACTCTACGACCTCAACGGCAATGTCGACGAATGGGTTATAGATTGCTACACGCAAGATTATCAAACGGCAAAAGCAGATGGCACACCCTATCAAATTCCCGGTTGTAAAAACCGTACTATGCGCGGTGGCTCTTGGTTTGATATCAAACGCATCACCCGCTCTAGCAGCCGCTATCGACACCCACCTGATACTAAACGCAACGCTTGGGGCTTCAGGGTTGCACTGGCTTTGAGCGAGTAGTTAATACTTTTTGGGAGATAAGATGAAATTCGTAAATTTAGTTTTAATATGTATCGCCCCTCTCTCCTCGATTGAGGCAAAAACCATCACTTTGAGCCAAACTGCGCAGCAGGACTTGGCTATTAGCTTATACCAGCATGATTTGGCCTTAATAAAAGATGTGCGCGCGCTCGGCAAGCTTACTAGCCGCGATTTGGTGAAAGTGGAAGGTGTTAGCCAGCAAATGCAGGTGCAGAGCCTACAAATCCAAGGGGCAGGTAATATTAGCTCTCAGAGCCTTAATAGACAGACGATTAGCTATACAGGCCTAATTCGCTCCCATATTGGTCGGGAAATTACCGTTGCTAAAAGCACCGCTTCTGGCACCGAGATAAAGGCGCAGGTTAAACTACTCGGGGTTGACCAAAACAGTGTGCTCATCGAAAATCAAGGCGCTATTGAAACCATTCCCTTACATAGTGATCAATGGCGCTTAATCTTCCCAAAAAGCGAGCAACCACTCTCTCTAGCGCCAAGCCTAACGTTTATCTCTCAAGGAAAAAACAGCACCGATGACATTCAGCTTAATTATTTAACCAATGGCCTACACTGGGAAATGGATTATGTGCTGCAACTTAATCAAAAACGCGACACTCTACAATTAAAAGGCCTAGCATCTCTGTTTAATAACACCTCAACCTTGTTTAAAAATGCGCGTATAAATCTCATTGCCGGGGACGTATCGGTACCAACGAATAAGATGACGGCTAAATTAACCCGATCAATGATGCAAGAGTCACGACAAGCGCTGCCTAGCACTGCGAATATCGGGGACTTAAAACAGTATCCTCTGGGTGGGCGCATCACCCTTAGCCCTCAACAGCAGACTCAAATACCACTGATACAAGCAGCAGATATTCCGGTAACCGCTAGCTATCGACATAGAGCCTACATCTCATCACGCATCAACTCATCAGTACCAAAAAATAACGCAGATAGTTACCTCTCATTTAAAAACACTGTTAGTAACGGCTTGGGAATCCCGCTACCACGCGGTCAGGCGCGTGTCTTTAACAGCGATTTAAATAACGAGTACCAATTTACTGGAGCGAGCAACTTACCAAACAGCAGCGCCAATCAACTCATAGAGCTAAGCACCGGCAAAGCTTTTGACCTCTCCATTACGCAGCGTCAAACCAGCCACAGCGAAGCGTTTGACGGCTCTATCATCGGTACTCAATTTATCATTAATAACAGCGCCAAGCATGCCAAGCGCTTAAGACTCAACGTGCAGTTTAACCAGCAATGGGAAATCATCAGCAGCACCTACCCTGTTAAAAACGTACACGCCGCCAACGCCATTTGGCTGCTTGAAATAGGCGCAAACAACAGCTTAGTGTTTAGTCTAAAAACGAGACTAAGACACCAAAAATAGGCACAAGAAACTTATGATGCTTTTTTATAGCCCTGTTCACTGGCTTGCGCCAAGCGCTTTAACTTAAGCTTCTCAACCAATTGCGACACACTAATTAGCTGCACCCCGCGGTCTTTTAAGCGCGCTAAGTTGTTTTTTAAAAAATTAATACTGATCTGATGCGGATGCGCTATCAGCAGTGCATGGCCCGAGTATTTGGCCCGAGCTATCGCCTTTAGAAACTGACGTTGTATTGCACGGCGGTTAAGCTCATGATCTAGAAACACATCTCGTTGCACCCCCACCATCCCAGCCTTTACTGCCTGTTGCCAGGCGACACTTTTAGCAGTGGTACGACTATCAATAAAAAACAAACCGCGCTCTTTCAACACATCCATCGTCCAGCGCATGGGGTCATTCAACGTTGTCAACTGACTGCCCATGTGATTATTAACACCCACAAGGTGCGGAATTGCATCAATATCTCGAAGCAACATCGCTTTAAAGTCAACTTCGCTCATATCTGAAGTCATGCCCCCTGGACCTAAAGATAGCTTGTGAATGCTTTCCATTGGCGCATGCATCAGCACATCTTTATTTAATGCCTTGGCATTTAAGGCCATTTCCTTGCTGTGTCGTGCAAAGGGCAAAAAAGCAAAACTAACCGGACCAGGAAGCGCCAATGCCTGAGTGTTAGAGAAAATAGAATGCCCCATATCGTCAATTAAAATAGCCAAATCAGCCCCATTTTCAAACGTTAAAGTTTGCTTGCCTAGAGCGGGTAATGGTGAATCTGGCAAAAAGTCTGAGGGTGCTGAAACGGCTTCTTGAGCAAAAGTCAGCAGGAATATTATTATCAATCGTTGCAGCATTAATTTAAGGTCAGCCTGTAAAATAAAGACACAAAACTCGATCACTGAGAGTTTTTACTAAAGCGAGGAAAACGCGCTTTGGAATATAAAAAGAACGGTAAGTGGATTGCCGCTAACGACAACACACCCACATTAGGTTGTTACTATTTAGCAGCCCCAACTAACACTAAACCTTTTAACAAGTTCAACGCTTCGTATAGCTGAAAATCAGACTCTATAAGCGTACTGCTTACTATTGCATCCTCAGACTTCTCAGTACTTTCAAGATGACCGTCTAAGTCTTTCTCTTTGATAGTACTTAACCTTTTCTTGGTTTTAATCCTGACCTGCTCAACCACTATGTCCGGGTCGATTCCTTTAGCCTGAATTGAACGCCCACTAGGAGTGTAGTATCTAGCGGTCGTCAGCTTAATAGCGCGCTCTTCACTTAACTGCAATACTGTTTGCACTGAGCCTTTACCAAAACTACTAGTGCCCATAATAATCGCGCGTTTTTTATCTTGCAGTGCGCCCGCGACAATCTCCGATGCCGAAGCCGAACCACCATTAATTAAAACGACGATAGGAATTTGTGCGACCGACATTTGCTCCGTTGCCTCAAAGGACATCCGCGAACTCGCTAAACGACCCTTAGTAGACACTATAACCCCTTCATTAACAAAGGCGTCTGTCACATCTACCGCTCCGCGCAACACCCCACCTGGATTGTTACGCAAATCTAACACTAAGCCCTTGAGCGGCTTATCAAGCTGCATTTCCACGAGAATTTTCTTTAAATCTGTCGCACTTTGATGCTGAAATTGACTGATACGCACATACCCTAATTGCGGCTCAAGAAAACGAGATCTAACACTGGTCACATTAATGAGCGCTCGCTTAAGTTTCAATTCAAAGGGCTCTGGTTGTTCATCACGCACAATCGTCAATACAATTTCAGAGCCGGGCTTGCCACGCATCAGACCAATTGCTTCTTCTACACCGATTGATTGAATAATTTTGCCATCTATCTTGATGATTAAATCACCAGGCTTGATGCCTGCTTCACTTGCAGGAGTATCATCAATGGGAGTAATCACTCTGATAACCCCCTCCTCTTGGCTGATCTCAATACCCACACCACCAAATTGCCCAGATGTTTGTATCTGCAGCTCCGAATACTCCTGCGGCGCTAAATAACTGGAGTGCGGATCCAAACCCTCCAACATCCCTCGCACCGCATCTTCAAGTAACTTGCCGTCTGATACCGGCTCCACATAGGATTTTTTAATGCGGTCAAACACTTCACTAAAACGCCTAATTTCTTCAAGGGGAAGATTTTTCGGCGTATTATTAGCCTCTGTCTCTTTCGTCGCATCAGCACTATGAGCGATCATTGGCGTCGCTATAAACACCACACCTGCCAATATGGATACCAACATCTTATGCATACTTTCTGTCCTTGTTATAAAATTCTGAGATCTTAATTAACGAGACAACCACGCTCTTGGATTGGTTGTTTTACCATTGTGACGTATTGCAAAATATAGACCAGGCTGAGCATTTCCACCACTACTGCCTACCAGCGCAATCACTTCACCAGGGGACACTTTATCGCCCACCTTTTTATTGAGCTGATCATTGTGGCCGTACAAGGTTAAATACCCTGCACCATGATCCACAATCAATAACATCCCGTAGCTTCGCAACCAATCTGCAAACACTACGTGCCCGGTGTGCACCGCTTTGACAGGACTGCGCTGAGACGCTCTAATCAGTATTCCGTCATAGGCCAAACTATTTTCTATCGAGCCAAAGTTACGTAAAACACGGCCCTTAGCTGGCCACTTTAGCTTTCTCTTAAGCACCTTAAACGCTCTGTTATCAACCACAGAGGCTACTTTACGTTTCTCGGTATTTTGCACTATTACTTGTTCAATACGGGATAAGACCCTATCGAGTCTTTTTTTATCCCCTGCTAGCTTGTTAATTTTAGTTTTATTAGCAGCAATATTCCGATCAATTTGGTTAATATTTTTTTGACGCTTTACACGGGTCTTTTCAAGGGAGGTGCGTTTAGCTTGTAATGCTTTACGGTGTGTCGCTAGCTGTGCTTGAGTACTGTCGATACTTTCATCATTAACGGCACGTTTGGCCAGTAAATTTTGAAACTCTAGCACTTGCTTTGCTTCAAAATTACGCAAAATCGCCAAATATTTCAACATTCTAGCCGCTTGTTGGGGACTTTCTTGATTAAGCAGCAACTTGATCGGGGTATGTTCTGTGAGTAGATAGCGCTGCTTTAGCAATACTGACAAACGCTCTCTATGCCCCATCAGCTGCTGTTCAATTTGAGATTTATCGGCCTGATAACTGTCTAAATTCTTATTTAGAGCAAGCTGTTGTCTTTCGATTTCGTTTATTTGTGAACCCAAAGCAGCGATATCTTTTTCATTTTTGTGCATCGCCCGCTCTTCATTAGAGCGTTTTGAGCGCTCAGCCTTAAGCTGAACCTGCAGCTTGCCAAGCACTTTTTTAAGCTGCTTAACATCTCGCTGTGCCTGCTTCAGAGAAGGCTGCGCACTGACATTCACCGCCGCTACCAATAGGGCAGCGGTCAGCATCAGTTGAGCGAACAAAGTATAAGTTTTAAATAACTTACACTTTTTTAACAAGCGACACTCCTGTCATCTCGCTCGGCTTTTCCAGCCCCATAAGGTCAAGTATAGTAGGCGCTAAGTCACACAGCGCGCCGTCATTTAACACTAAGCTAGCATTTTTCGGCCCATCATAAACCAGACCTACTGGAAAAATAGTGTGCGAGGTATGCGCCTGCCCTGTCTCGGGGTTTTGCATCATTTCCACATTACCGTGATCGGCCGTAATCAGCGCTTCACCATTCACCTCGCGAAGAGCTTCTAGCACCTTCCCTACCGCCAGATCCACCGCTTCCACCGCTTTAACCGCCGCCGAAAACACACCGGTATGACCGACCATATCCGGGTTGGCATAGTTACAAATAATTAAATCAAATTCCTGTGAGCGAATCGCTGCGCACAACTTCTCTGTCACTATAGGAGCATTCATTTCAGGCTGAAGATCATAGGTAGCCACATCGGGAGAGGGCACTAAGATGCGCGTTTCACCGGGATACTCCTCCTCTTGCCCACCGTTGAAGAAAAACGTCACGT
Organism: Oceanospirillaceae bacterium; assembly: GCA_013215375.1. Taxonomy (GTDB): domain Bacteria; phylum Pseudomonadota; class Gammaproteobacteria; order Pseudomonadales; family Balneatricaceae; genus Rs1. Next base: position 34,086 of record JABSRB010000020.1, read on the forward strand.
GAGCATACTTTTCTGTTTCGGCAATGCGCAATTGGGTTTTACCTAAGCTCGATACGTACTCACCAATATCATTGCTGATAGGAGACGGCGGATAAGCGCAGCTGGCATCGATGCTCGCTGCATATTGCGTCATCATCACGTAATCGGCCAATTTTATATGGGTTTTACGCGCAAAATTATCAAAATCAGGTTCAATAAAAGCACGGGTTATCTCTCTTGAACGATCCGGGCGAAAGTTATAACAAATTATCGAGTCACCATCTTGGACACGACCATCTATCCCTTTAATGCAAGTCGCTGCAACAAACTCGTCGTTTTCATCACGGGCATAAGCCATTTCTAGGGCTTGCACACCCCCTTGTGCATTATACTTGCCATCACCATTAGCCATCGCATTGTACGCCTGCTCGACACGATCCCAACGGTTGTCTCTATCCATTGCGAAGTAACGACCTACCACAGAGGCGATCCCTGAACCTTCGAGACCTAGCTCATCAAAGACTGCCTGCGCTTTTTCAAGGGAGCTTTTTGCCGATCTAGGCGGCATGTCACGGCCATCTAACACGGCATGTAAAAATATTTTTTTAGCACCGCGCGCTGCGGCCATTTTAATGGCGGCAAAGCAATGTTCTTCATGAGAGTGAACCCCACCTGGAGACAATAGCCCGGTAAAATGAACGGCGCCCTCATTGACAATCGCTTTATCAATAGCATTGACTAACACTTCATTGGTCTGAAATGTTCCCTCTTCAATAGCCTTAGTAATCCGCGTTAGGTTTTGATAAACAATACGGCCAGCACCTATGTTCATATGGCCCACTTCAGAATTACCCATTTGCCCATCGGGCAAACCAACAGCGGTCCCCGACGTTTTTACTAATGTATTGGGGTTATTTTTCATCAAAGCATCCCAAACGGGGGTATGAGCCGCGGTAATTGCAGATGATTCCGTAATCTCAACACCAAATCCGTCAAGTATTATTAGCGCAGTTGTCACTTTTTTACCGGTCATATCCAAACAATCCCCTTAAAAACTTCCAATGATGTCATCGCAGCCCTGCTGCTATACAAATAAGAAGCTAATCCTACCGAAAAAGCGCCTTTTCTAACAGCGATCTAAGCAGTTTACTTAGCTTTTATAGTCAGCTTAGATACAGATGAGATAAACCAGCAGCTAATCGATACACATTTTCACAATTATCTAATATAGATTTAAATAATATGTGCTTTATCTCGCACTTATACTTATCAGCACCAAATCTGACCTGTATACTTGGCCGCTGTATTTTTTTTCAGACAAGGTAAAAAATGGAACAATTAATTGAGTTTGTCACCAATAACTATTTATTAGTCCTCGCTTTTATACTAGCACTGGGCATGCTGCTTTTTAGCGAAAGCAAAAAGGCAGGTGCTTCAGTTACAACGACAGAAGCAGTCCAATTAATCAACAAACAAGACGCTGTGCTGCTCGACATTCGCACCAAGAAAGAATGGGAAAATGGATTTATCACCAACTCCATCCACATCCCTCTGGTCGATCTAGACAAGCGCATTGGCGAGCTTGAAAAACACAAAAGCAAAGATGTTATTGTCGTTTGCAACATGGGCCAAACTGCCGGTAGCGCATCGAAAAAACTCATGGCTGCGGGTTTTGAGAAAGTTGTACGCCTTAAAGGCGGCATTGTAGAGTGGAAAGCCCAAAGCCTACCGTTGATAAAATAGTAATGGCGCGTGTCGAGATATACACCACCGAATTTTGCCCTTACTGCACTCAGGCAAAAATGCTATTGCGCAACAAGCGTCAAGCATTTAAAGAGTTTCAAATCGATAAAACTAAAGGTTTGAGAAAAAGCATGATGGACCGCAGCGGCGGCCACACTGTGCCTCAAATTTTTATAAATGATCAACATATAGGCGGCTGCGACGAGTTATTTGCCCTAGAGCGCAAAGGCCAATTAGATCCACTTCTTTCAACATAATTTATTAGGAATTCACCATGGCTGAAGAACAGACACCACAATTTAGCATCCAGCGCATTTACCTTAAAGACATGTCTTTAGAGGCGCCAAATAGCCCACAAGCTTTTACTCAAGAGTGGAAGCCTGAAATCAACCTTGAAATGAACACTCAATCTCAAGAGCTTGGCGAAGATGTTTTTGAAGTTGTATTAACATTGACCGTTACTGCTAAGAACGAAACTGACACTGCCTTCTTAATTGAAGTGCAACAGGCAGGTATTTTTGTGATTTCAGGAATGGAAGCGGCTGAAGCACACCATGCATTAGGTGCTTTTTGCCCTAACATCCTATTTCCATATGCTAGAGAAACCATTGACAGCCTAGTAGTTAAAGCGAGCTTCCCTGCACTGATGTTAGCTCCCGTCAACTTTGACGCGCTTTACGCACAACAGCTTGAGAAGCTACAAAAGGAAGCTGCTAGCGCAGAGACTCCTGCTAGTGAAGAAACTCAACACTAAGATTTATCTTTGTAATAAGATAAAAAAAAGCAGAGCCTAGGCTCTGCTTTTTTATGGGTATAACACAGGCATGTCGGTTTTTTCCGACAACCTCAAGCACTCACACCCTTAGGCGCAACACCAAAGAGCACTACTGTTCATTTGTTTGCTGATGATCCAGCAACACCGCTATCTCTTTAGACTTAGTTTTAACTTTAATCCAGCGCACTAAATCTACCCACATCGCCGATATTTCTTTTTTCTTGGGCATAATACCTGCGTGCCGGAGTTCAATAGTCATCACTGGTATATTTTTTATATGGTAACCATAATTACCCAATGACCCAGGATATGTGCCTAATTGACGTAATTTAAGCGGCCCTAAACGCTGCGGCGGCCTTACCTTGCCATCAAAATCCAATATACCGTGCGGAGCATGCACTGAAACAATCACTGTCGGCTGTAGCTCTTCAATTAACTGGTGTATCGCATTTGATTCAGGCTCACTCAAAGGCTTTTTACCAGGAAAATACCTCGCCCTCTGCTTGGTTTTGACATTCCAGTGATCGATAGCTGCTATGTGGTTATTAGCCGTTTTAAAGTTACGGTTTAAATCAATAGCGCGAGCATTGACCCGTGTCGACTTCTTCTTAAGCAATCCATCGGGATTTACTAGCGGTAAGAAATGCCAATCATAAGCACCACTGTGATACTTGTTAAGTGTTTTAAGCCACTTAAAAGTAACGCTGACACTTGAATACTCATCGCCATGAATGCCGCCAATAAAAAGAATTTTAGGCGCATACTTACGGTTTTTTCCCGCTGAGTAATGCTTCTCCAATAATGGCAAACCATTCACCGAATAAAAACGCGGCGTATTGAATTTTAGCGCTCGGCATTCTTTCACTGAAACACTGGATAATTTAGCGCCAATTTTTTTGCACAACTGATCAACACTAAGCTCTTTTGCAACGGTCTCTGCAGTGACTGACATCAACAACACCAACAATGCGCTCTTCAAATTATGTCTATTCATGGAATCAATATTTCTATTATCAATGTACGCCTAAATTTACTGCACAATTTAGGATGGAAGAAGACCGATAGTTTACAGCCTAGTAAAAATATTCATACTATCGGTAATTTAGAACACCGCAAAGAGCGCTCTTACTCACGCCACCCCGGAACAAGATGGTAACAAGCTAGCAGGATGACCACACTAGACATCTATCCCTGAATGAGCATTAACTTGCGCCGCCAAACCCTAACTGCCGCCAAGCTTCATAGACAGTAATGGCACAGGCATTAGACAAGTTTAAACTACGAGAACTAGCTACCATCGGCAATTTCAGCCATTGCTGTTGCGGTATTGCCGCACGCACATCTTCAGGCAACCCTCTAGTCTCCGGCCCAAACAACAATATATCCCCGGCGCTAAAAGAAGCATCTGTATGCAACCCACTCGCTTTAGTGGTCATCGCCCATACTTTTGCATCGGGCAACGCCTGCAAACAAGCATCCAAGTTTTTATGTATCTGCAGATCGGCAAATTCGGCGTAATCAAGACCCGCCCTACGCATACGCTTATCATCCAACTCAAACCCTAACGGCTCAATCAAATGCAAAGTAAAGCCGGTATTCGCGCACAATCGAATGATATTGCCGGTATTAGGGGGAATTTCTGGCTCAAAAAGTACCACATTTAACATATAAAGCTCCTAAAAATTGCCGGCAGTATAACAAGTCTTAGAGCACCAATCACAACCCTTCAAAATTTTATCAGCAGCTAGTGGAGATTATTGACTATATGACATTCATCTAGCCGTTTTTAAACCAATAAAAACGGCTAATCGGACACTATATATCTAATTCTTTTAACTTGCGTGTTAAGGTATTTCTACCCCATCCTAACAGCTTAGCAGCCTCCTGCTTGCGCCCTTTACTATGGGCGAGCGCTGCATTTATCATCACCGTCTCAAAGCTTGGCAGTGCGGTATCTAACACACTAGTGTGGCCTGCATTTAATTGCTCATCCGCCCACTGACCTAACAACTGCTCCCAGCTCATCACCTGAGAAGAGACTGAACTTTGCTCACCTTGCTCCTGCTTAAGCTCTGGGGGCATGTCTTGTAATAGTATTTCTCGACCTGCGCACATCACTGTCAGCCAACGACAAGTATTTTCTAATTGACGAACATTTCCAGGCCAGGTCAAGGCTTGGAAAAAACGCTGCGCATCGTTTGACAGTATTTTGACCTCAACTTCTAGCTCAACTGCCGCGCGCTGCAGAAAATGATTAGCCAACATGACTATATCTTCACGTCGCGCACTTAAATTAGGCAAGTGGATACGAATGACATTCAAACGATGAAATAAATCTTCTCTAAACTTACCTGTTGCAACCAACGCCTCTAGGTTTTGATGAGTAGCGGTGATGATACGCACATCTACTTTAACCGAGGTATGACCACCGACACGGTAAAACTCCCCATCGGCCAACACCCTAAGCAGTCGCGTTTGCGCCTCGGCTGGCATATCGCCTATCTCATCTAGGAACAAGGTGCCGCCGTCGGCCTGCTCAAAACGTCCTCGCCTGGCACTGTTTGCACCAGTGAACGCTCCTTTTTCATGGCCAAATAACTCAGACTCTATCAAGTCTTTCGGGATGGCCGCCATATTAAGGGGGATAAATTCACTTTTATTTCGCGGGCTGTGCTGATGCAATGCCTGAGCAACCAGCTCTTTACCGGTACCAGAGTCGCCATTAATCAGCACGGTAATATTAGATTTAGCCAGACGCCCTATCGCTCTAAAAACCTCCTGCATTGCCGGAGATTCGCCAATAATTTCAGTACTTTTACGCTCGGGCTCCACCGGTTGATCATCACGAAGCTCATTGGCAAACGCCAGCGCTCTATCAACAATCGCCACGGCATCATCTATATCAAAAGGCTTTGGTAAATACTCAAACGCGCCGCCCTGATAGGAAGCCACTGCACTGTCTAAATCAGAGTGCGCGGTCATAATAACCACGGGTATTCCTGGATAGCGCTCTTTTAAATACTCCAGCATTTGCAAGCCATCAGTACCGGGCATGCGAATATCACTGACGATAGCATCCGGTTGCTGTTTTTTGAGCTGCTCTATCATTAAATCCGCACTCTCGAAGGAGCGAGTGCTTAAATTTACACTGGTTAGCGATTTTTCTAATACCCAACGTATTGAGGTATCATCATCAACTATCCATACCGTTGATTCTTTTGTCATGAAACTCTCCATTTATCGCTTTGTGTCAAACTGTTATATAAACCTGGAGGCTGCCTAATCGCCAATTAAGGATAGCGGAAGCCAAAGTGAAAATACGGTATTGCCCGGCTCGCTTTGACATTCGATTAATCCTGCGTGTTGACTCACTATAAACTGTGAAATAGATAACCCTAAGCCACTGCCATCTGCTCTACCGCTAATCATCGGAAAAAACATACTGTTTTTAATCGCATCATCAATACCAACACCGTTATCTATTATTTCGATAACACAAACTAATTTATGCTTAGACGAACCCATGGTGACTTGTCGCTTAGTACGAGTACGAATGGTTATTTTGGGGTTATTGATCGGCTGCTCAGTCAAAGACTGCACTGCATTGCGCAACAAATTCAATACCGCCTGAATAAGCTGCCCGCTATCGGCACTAATATCGGGAATACTGGGATCATAATCCCTGATTAATTCTATACTCCCTGCTATCTCAGCCACTACTAAGGTATGAACATGCTCCAACACACTGTGCACATTTATCGGCAACAACTCAGGTAGCGACCTAGGCCCTAGCAATTTATCAACCAAATCACGCAACCGGTCAGCTTCATTAATAATGACCTGGGTATACTCTTGCAGCGACTCTTCTGGCAGCTGCCTTTCAAGTAACTGCGCCGCGCCTCGAATACCCCCTAGCGGATTTTTTATCTCGTGCGCCATGCCTCTCACCAAGTTTCTAGTAGTGACATGACGCTCAAATAATTCTTCTTCTTTTTCTATTCTAAGTAATCTATCGCGACCTTGAATCTCCAGCAATAGCCCAACCGAGCTCTCCAGATCTATCGGTGAAACACTGTAATCTATTATTAACTCTTGCCCTTTAATCGTGGTAACCGATGCTTCGCGAATAGTATAAGGATGGTTTTCAAACAGAGCATTTTTAAGCAACTCAAGCTCTTTTTCACACAGAATCAACCATTGATAGATAGGCTTAGGCGCCAACCTCTTTGAGCTCACTCCGATCAGAATTTCTGCAGAGCTATTCATATAAACAGCGCGCAAATCGCTATCTAATAAAATAACACCTGTGGTGAGGTTACTTATGATTGCAGTGAATTTTCCGATTTCTGACATAATTACCTTAAATAAAATAATGCGCGATATAAGCACCACCAAAATTTACGTGCAGCAAATACCACTTTCTCACTCATTACCTAATCAATTTAATACAACAAGTGGCAACTGGAACTAATGATAACACCTAAGGCATCGACAAATAACAGCAACGCTCTATTTTGGTGCGCTTGAAATCAAGCCATTTACGCTACTATTTGAGCCTTCTACATGATTTTTTACAAAAAAAAAGCCCCCAAGAGGAAGCTTAAAAATGTTGAAATTGCTGCAAAAAATATCACAGCAACTTCTACAATGAAATTATACTGAGTAGTACAATTCAAACTCTAACGGGTGAGTTGTCATGTTGATGACATCAACTTCCGCTTGCTTAAGCTCGATGTACGCATCTAACATATCGTCAGAGAACACGCCGCCTTTGGTCAAGAATTCACGATCCGACTTAAGCGCTTCAAGAGCTTCTTGCAGTGATGCAGCTACGACAGGGATATCAGCCGCTTCTTCAGCAGGAAGATCGTAAAGATCTTTATCAGCAGGCTCGCCCGGATGAATCTTGTTCTGAATACCATCAAGACCAGCCATCATTAGCGCTGTGAAACACAAGTATGGGTTAGCCGCTGGATCAGGGAAACGCGCTTCGATGCGACGAGCTTTAGGGGTTGTTACGTAAGGAATACGGATAGATGCAGAACGGTTACGCGCAGAGTAAGCAAGCATAACAGGGGCTTCAAAACCAGCCACTAAACGCTTATAAGAGTTAGTTGATGGGTTACATAGTGCATTAAGCGCTTTAGCGTGCTTGATGATACCACCGATGTAGAAAAGAGCTGTTTCGCTCATGCCAGCGTACGCGTCACCTGCAAAGATGTTAACGCCATCTTTAGAAAGCGACTGATGCACGTGCATACCAGAACCGTTATCACCAACAATTGGCTTAGGCATGAAAGTAGCCGTCTTGCCAAAAGCGTGTGCAACATTGTGTACACAGTACTTAAGTATTTGTACTTCATCTGCTTTGTTGACTAAAGTATTAGCGCCAACACCAATTTCACACTGACCAGCAGTAGCTACTTCGTGGTGATGAACTTCAATTTTAAGACCCATAGCTTCCATTGCATTACACATTTGTCCACGCACTTCGTGTAGTGAATCAACAGGAGCAACAGGGAAGTAACCACCTTTAACAAAAGGACGGTGACCAGAGTTGCCATTTGCTAAATTGCTGTTTGAAGACCATGCAGCTTCTTCAGAGGTAATCTTGTAACCTGAACCACTCATTTCATTGTGAAAATGCACTTCATCAAAGACGAAGAATTCAGGCTCAGGACCAAACATTGCAGAGTCTGCGATACCCGTAGATTTCAAGTACTCTTCTGCGCGACGTGCTACAGAGCGAGGATCACGGTCGTATCCTTTACCGGTTGCTGGCTCTACTACATCACAGCGAACAATCAGCGTAGACTCTTCAGTGAACGGGTCCATAACCGATGCTGAGTCATCTGGCTTTAGGATCATGTCTGAATCTTGAATGCCCTTCCAGCCCGCAATAGACGATCCATCAAACATTTTGCCTTCTTCAAAAAACTCATCACCCATGTCCGAAACAGGTACAGTAACGTGCTGCTCTTTTCCCTTAAAATCTGTAAATCGTAAATCAATCCATTTTACATCATGTTCTTCAATCAAATTCATTGTCTTAGACATTACTGGTCTCCATTGGACATTATTTACTAGGGTAAAATACCGTCATTAATAAATATTATTAAACTTGATGCTAATAAAGCAATTGGTGTGCCAAAGTTTCAAAGCACCTTTACTGCGCCACCGCACCAAGCACCTCTCGCATTACGCACCAAATAAGCGCATCCCGAAGCCTTATTGCACCACTTTTAAACACTCCTTTGCAACTTTTAATTTAACGGTTGCGAAAACTATAATTCATTTCGCAAAGAAGCAGCTACCTTACGATGACACACCCTATTTATTTCACTCTTGATCTATAAAATTCCAACAATAATTGTTTCTAATATGTATAATACCCCACATTTTTCGCCTGAAGCACTTTTGTCTTCAACTGGCACAAACAAGCGGTAATCATGCCGTGTACTTCTTGGAACCTGCATAACACTGTTCTAAGAATCAAATTTAATACTATAGGCTAAATAGATATAATGGTTAAAGATCTTAATAAGTTACGCAATATTGCAATCATTGCGCACGTCGACCACGGTAAGACCACCTTAGTAGATAAACTACTAGAGCAGTCTGGTACTTTAGATCGTCGCTCTGCTGGCGAAGAGAGACTCATGGACTCTAACGATCAAGAGCGTGAACGCGGAATAACAATCCTCGCGAAAAACACCGCCATTGAATGGAACGGTTACCACATCAACATCGTTGACACTCCAGGCCACGCCGATTTTGGTGGTGAAGTTGAACGTGTAATGTCGATGGTAGATTGCGTATTATTATTAGTAGATGCTGTTGATGGCCCTATGCCACAAACACGTTTCGTGACCAAAAAGGCCTTCGAGCAGGGCTTAAACCCAATCGTTGTTGTCAACAAAGTTGACCGTCCTGGCGCTGATCCAGACAGAGCAATCGATCTTGTTTTTGATCTTTTTGACAGCCTGGGTGCCACCGATGAGCAATTGGACTTCCCCATTGTTTACGCATCAGCCCTAAACGGCGTAGCGGGACTTGAACACGAAAACTTAGCCGACGACATGACTCCTCTTTTTGAGGCAATTGTCAAGCACGTTAAAATCCCAGATGTTGATCTAGCAGGTAAATTTCAAATGCAGATCTCTGCATTGGATTACAACAGCTACTTAGGCGTTATTGGTGTTGGTCGTATCCAGCGCGGCAGCGTCAAAATCAATCAAAAAGTCACTATCATTGGTGCAGACGGCACAGAGCGCAGCGGTAAGATCCAAAAGATCCAAGGCCACTTAGGACTTGAGCGCATCGAATTAGAATCAGCTCACGCCGGCGACATCGTGTGCATTTCTGGTATTGAAGAGCTATTTATCTCCGATACTCTCTGCGATCCAGAATTAGTAGAAGCACGTCCACCCCTTAGCATTGATGAGCCTACAGTCTCTATGACCTTTATGGTGAACAATTCACCATTCGCCGGTCAAGATGGAAAATTCGTCACTAGCCGTAACATTAAAGAGCGTCTAGAACGTGAATTAATCCATAACGTGGCACTTCGTGTTGAACAGGGCGACTCACCAGAGAAGTTCATTGTTTCTGGTCGTGGTGAATTACACCTATCTGTTCTTATCGAAACGATGCGTCGCGAAGGTTTTGAGATAGGAGTATCTCGCCCTGAGGTAATCCAGCGTATTGTCGATGGTAAAATTGAAGAGCCCTACGAAGAAGTCACCATTGATGTTGAATCACAACATCAGGGATCTATCATAGAAGAGCTTAGCGCTCGTCGTGGCGACATGACTAACATGGAAGTTGATGGCGATCGTATTCGCTTAACTTTCATCATGCCTTCTCGCGGTTTAATTGGTTTCAGAAGTAAGTTCCTAACCATGACTTCTGGCACCGGCATCATGACTTCTGTGTTTGATCACTACGGCCCTGTTAAACAAGGCGAAGTTGTCTACCGTAAAAACGGTGTACTTGTCTCTATGGTGACAGGTAAGGCACTGGCTTACTCTCTTTGGACTCTGCAAGAGCGCGGTCGTTTGTTCGCCACGCCAAACATTGAAGTTTACGAGGGAATGCTACTTGGTATCCACAGCCGTACTAACGATTTAGCCGTTAACCCAATCAAAGGTAAGCAGCTAACCAACGTTCGTGCATCGGGTACTGATGAAAACATTCAGCTAACACCTCCTATCAATTACACTCTTGAGCAAGCGTTAGACTTTATCGAAGATGATGAATTGGTTGAAGTAACACCTAACCACATCCGTCTGCGTAAGAAGATGCTGACTGAGAACGAGCGCAAGCGCTACTCTCGCTCTGGTAAGAAGTAGTATAAGCTATAAGCTATAAGCTATAAGCTATAAGCTATAAGCTATAAGCTATAAGCTATTGCATATGTAGAAGAAGACGTGCAACAATGGGTGGATGATTGTTTATTGTTTCAAAAATAGCTGAAATAAGGGCACAAAAAAAGCGATGGCTGTGTAAACAGACATCGCTTTTTTATAGCTTATAGCTTATAGCTTATAGCTTATAGCTTATAGCTTATAGCTTATAGCTTATAGCTTATAGCTTATAGCTTATAGCTTCAAGCGCCTCTTGTGCCCAAGCGTTCTTCTCGCTCAAATATTTTAAAAGAGAGAGGGAAAGCACCTTAGCGGCATCCACCTCACTCCACATTGTTTTAGTCAAACAGCGCCAATGATCTACCTGCATATGCTTAGCTGAGCTCAAATTCTGCTCACAGGTATCACAAATCATCAAGCAATGCTCTAACACAGGCTCCTTTGGTACGGGCTCAACTTCGTAAATATGCAGCGACACTGATGATGCTTCACACAGTTCACACTGAGATGAGCAGCGCCTAACTAAGTTTTTACCAAAATAATTTAATTGATCTAAACGCTCTTGTTTTTTACTTTGAGATTTCTTTGACAAAAGATACACCTAACCAGATTGATGATTCATAATTCTAAGGCCCGTATCTGAATCAGATTCCGAGCCTATAATTAATACGCCCGCCTAACGCGTGCAACAACAAGAGTATAACTTTGAGACCCGATGAGGTGTAGTGATTTTTAAGCGTCTAGTTTATGTTCTAGAAAAATACACTTTTGCGCACATTCAAAAAACCAATGAGACTTGAAAAAAGTAAAGAGAGGAAAATTTCTAAGAGCAACTTGAAAAGTTGCTCTTAGTGTCGGGATTATCCAACGAATGTCATGAAGACAACTGAGGAGATTACAAAACATCTGCATAAAAATAAATAACTGACAATTGACAATCAGTCATTAAACAATAACACTTTTGAAAAATATTTTGATAGGAATAAGTCTAATTTATCTTAAATTAAGTTATTTAGCTGTTTAACTCAAAGTCATCTGCATCCATCCATGCGGGAAATTTTTTACGGTAAGATGCCAAACGATCAAGATGTAGTGTTTGTGTATCACTGACACTTGCAGCCGCACTATCGAATGATATCTCACCCAGATAATCGATGCTGAGCGAATCTCCACTGTAGGCAATGCCATTTGCATCTTCTCCTATACGGTTAACGCCTACCACATAACTTTGATTTTCAATCGCCCTAGCTTGCAGTAAGCAGCGCCACGGCGCGCGCCTCGCCTGCGGCCAATTGGCGACATAGATCATCAGATCATAGTCATTTTTCGCTCTTGAAAACACTGGAAAACGCAAGTCATAACACACTTGCGGCAGAATCCGCCAACCGCGATAGTCAATGACTACCCGCTGCGATCCCGAGCGGTAAACCTCGTGCTCGCCCGACATCCTAAAGCAGTGCCGCTTGTTGTACCTATCAATTCGACCGCTGGGGTGAACAAATACAAACTGGTTGTAATACTCGCCCTCAAAAAGTACCGCAAGGCTTCCGCAAATAGCCGCTTCTAATTTCTCTGCTTGTCGGCACATCCAACCAATAGTAGCGCCATCAGCAGCTTGAGCAATGGCTTTCGGGGTCATAGAAAAACCGCTATTGAACATCTCCGGTAGCACCACTAAATCCGTCTGCCCCTTTAACGCTGCTAACTTTTCCTCAAACATGCTTAAGTTAGCACTCTCATTTTCCCAGTGCAGAACACTCTGAATACTAGTGACACGTAATTTGCTCATATCATCCCCTATTGGCTCAATCATTGGCATTACAGCTGAACCAGCTTTTCACAGGCTTCACGTAAGGTCTGATCATTTTTAGCAAAGCAAAAACGTACTAACTTCATTGCGGGAGGATTTTTACAAAAGACCGACATAGGAATGGCTGCAACGCCAATCTCCTTGGTTAAATATTCACAAAACGCCATGTCATCTAAATCGCTAATACGCGAGTAATCCAGCACTTGAAAATAGCTTCCTGATGCAGGAGCACCGCTAAAGCGGCTTTTTTCCATTAGCTGATTAAACAAATCGCGCTTTTGCTGATAAAAGGCCGGCAACTGTAAATAATGCTCAGGCTGCTCGCGCATTACATCCGCCAATGCATACTGCAGTGGCGATGCGGTACAAAAATTTAAAAACTGATGTACTTTTCTAAACTCATGTGTCAGCTGTGGTGGCGCCACACAATAGCCAATTTTCCAGCCAGTTACATGATAGGTTTTACCAAAAGATGAAATCACGAAACTGCGCTCATATAATCTGGGGTATTTCACAAAGCTTAAATGCTCAGCACCATCAAATATGATGTGCTCGTATACATCATCGCCTATTAGCAGAATGTCAGTACCCGCCACCAGCGCTTCCAATTGCTGCAAGTCTGCCTCGCTCATCACCGCGCCGCTGGGATTGTGCGGTGAGTTAAAGATAATTAACCGCGTTTTGGCGGTCACCGCCGCCGCAAGCGCATGCCAATCTAAGGTAAAGCTCGGCGCTTGTAACTGCACATGCACAGGGATAGCGCCATTTAGAATAATCGCCGGGTTATAGCAATCAAATGCAGGGTCGAGAACAATCACTTCGTCCCCAGGCTGTACCACACTGGCGATCGCCGCGTATATGGCCTCAGTGGCACCAGAGGTAACAGTCACCTCCGTTTGTGCGCATACCTTGCGCTGATACAAACGCTCTACCTTCAGCGCTATTTGCTCACGAAGCTCAGGAATGCCGGTCATCGGCGCATACTGATTCTGTCCTTTCACCACATGTGTATTAACCGCATCTAACAGTAGTTTAGGGCCGTTGAAATCAGGAAAGCCCTGGGCTAAATTTATCGCCCCATGCTCTGCAGCCATCTGTGACATGACCGTGAAAATAGTGGTTCCGATCTCTGGTAATTTTGATTCTGGGTACTTCATAAAACCTCTCTATCTACGCTCTTTGGCTCACTGTTGTTTAACCTTGGATTATTCTTCTATACAATGGCCCCACTTAAACCTAAATTTGACAATTGAATCACGAAAGTAAGCACAAGATCTTGATGCACCCAGTCAACTAGAAAATATTTTCATCACCAATAAGGTGACCACAAAACTTTCTAATTTCCTTTGCACACCAATACCTTACACTTCTTTCTCGCGCCCAATCGCCAAATCTAGGTTAATCGACCCAGCCTTAGGACTTTTTAATGACACGCTCTCAACCAATGACTCGTTTTCGCCCTTGTATCGACTTACACCAAGGAAAAGTAAAGCAAATCATAGGGGGCAGCTTAAATGATCAAGGCGCTAAAACTAATTTTGTTAGCGAACAAGATGCCGCACATTACGCCAAACTTTACCAAGAGAAAAACCTCACTGGCGGCCATGTGATTGCGCTGGGGCCAAATAACCAAGAGCAGGTAAAGCTCGCGTTAAAAACTTGGCCGAAAGGCCTACAATTTGGCGGCGGCGTCACCATTGACAACGCTCAGCAGTGGCTAGATGCTGGAGCAAGTCACGTGATAGTAACCTCCTACCTTTTTGATAACAATCAATTTAGCTGGCGCAAACTCGATGATTTAGTCAATCTTATAGGAACCCAATCGCTAGTGCTTGATTTAAGCTGTCGCAAAACGGCAAGCGGCTGGAACATTGCCACCAACCGCTGGCAGGACATTACCAACACTAAAATCGATCGCGACACTCTAACCAAGCTCTCCAGCTACTGCGCCGAGTTCCTGATACACAGCGCTGATGTCGAAGGATTACAAGGCGGTATCGATGACAAACTTGTCTCTGTATTGGCCGAGCACTGTGACATTCCCGTCACTTACGCAGGCGGGGCTAGATCTATACAAGATCTTGAATACGTACAGCAGCTCTCTGGCGGTAAAATAGATTTAACCATTGGTAGCGCCCTAGATATTTTTGGCGGCAGCGGTATCACTCTAGAGCAATGTGTACAGTGGAACAACCAAACTCACACTTAGCCTATTAAGGTCGACTAAGCACAAATTTAAGTCCAATGTGCACAACCCCAATAACATAACGCAAGATATCCTTATGAAAAAATAAGGAGGCTTTATGCAAATACCTGTAGATACAACAGCCAATAGCAGCACAGTCATTGGCTTCACTCCCTATAAAACAGCTTTATTTCCCCTCTCTGTCTCTTGTGATGCCAATACCATCAATGTTACTTGGGACAATGGTGACACTAGCCTATTCCATTACATATGGCTCAGGGACAACTGCCAATGCGCAAAGTGTGTAAGCACACTCACCCGCGAACAGCTCTTTGAAATCTGTGATGTGCCTCTATCAATAAAAGCCACTAAAGCTTGGATAAATGCGCAGCGAAGAATAATGATTGAGTGGGACTTTGACCAGCACATTAGCGAATACTTTCCTGGCTGGTTACAAGCTCACTGTTACAGTGATTCAGCAAGACTAAAGCGCCAGTTCAAACCGCAAACATGGAATAGTTCAGACATAGAGACACGACTCCCTCAGTACCAATACAACGATGTTATCTGGAACGACAACACTCTTCTGAGTTGGCTTAAAGACCTGCGCAGCTTTGGCATTAGCTTAATTGAAAACGTCGATACGACACCGGATACCGTGGCAAAAGTTGCCGAACGGATATCTTTTATCCGTCAAACCAACTTTGGCAGGCTCTTTGATGTAAAGGCAAAACCCAACGCCAACTCTGCGGCCTACACTACCTTGCGCCTCCCGCTGCACACAGACTTACCAACTAGAGAGCTACAACCTGGATTACAATTTTTACATTGTCTAGTGAACGATGCTACTGGCGGAGAATCAATTTTGGTCGATGGTTTTAAAATTGCTGAGCATATACGCCAACACCAGCCACAGGCCTATTTGGCACTGACTCAATACCCACTATCGTTTTACAACAAAGATGCCGATAGCGATTATCGCTTTGATGGACCGGTTATCGCCACCAATAGTCGTGGCGCTATCACCGAGATTAGAATGGCCAATTTTTTACGCGGCCCGCTGGCAATAGCACCCGAGCAAGTCATGGATCTCTATGCCGGTTACCAACTTTTTATCGAGCTGACAAGAGACTCACGTTTCCAGTTTTTGCACCGTTTAAGCGCCGGCGAACTCATCGTGTTTGATAACAGACGGGTACTGCATTCACGCAATGCATTTGATTTAAAACAAGGCGCTCGCCATCTACAGGGCTGCTATGTAGACACCGACGAGCTAACGTCGAGAATTCGTGTATTAGAGCGTGCTCTATAAAACGATAGGAGAAGCATCTTTTCGCGCTGTATTAGGCGCGATAAGGTACTCCTTTCGATAACTGCGCGAAAACTGCGAAGGCGAGCCAAAACCACAGGCCAAGGCAATTTGTGAGACACTTAAACTTGTTTCACACAATAGCTGCTTGGCCCTCGTTAAACGTAATTTCAAATAATAACGCGAGGGGGTCATCTGTAGGTATCGCTGAAAAAGACGTTCCAGCTGGCGCAGTGAAATATGCACTTGCTCTGCCAAATCCGCGGTCGTTATAGGACTGGCTAAATTAGCCTCCATCAACTTCAATACTTTTAATAATCTTGGATTATGGATATTTAATCGCTCGCTCATACCGATGCGCTGCTCGACATGTTTATCCCTAACACCTTGACCAATAAATTGATCGCAAATCTGCTCTATTAGCTTCTTATCACAAAAAGGCGCTATCAAAGACAACATCATATCTGTCGCCGCGACCCCACCGGCACAAGTCACACAGGCACCGTCCACCACAAAAAGATCTGTGCTGATACCTTGCTCTGGGTACAGCTCTGCAAACACTGGGACAGCCTCCCAGTGCATTGTGACACAGTGCCCGTTGAGCAAATTAGCCTCAGCCAGCAAGAAACAACCAGTGTCAAATGCACCAATACAACCACCGCGACGCTTAATCTGCTGCAACCATTTAACACTGCACTGGGACAAATAACGCCGTGGATTAAAACTACTATTTACAAACAAATTTTTCGGCAGCTCTCGGTCCTTAAAGCCTAAGTGCCTACTCAGCGACATTTCATTACTGGCGAGCACACTCTCGCCCTCCTCACTAAAACACTGCCAGCGGAACAATGGTTTGCCCGCCAGCCTGTTGGCGATCCGCAACGGCTCAATCGCTGACATCAAAGAGATCATCGCGTATTCAGGGCGCAACAAAAACGAAAAGGTAATTACCCCATCTGCATCGGCACACAGTGGCGAATATGTTGCTGCATCCATCATGTTCACCTTAATCATTAGCTTTTAGCTTTTAGCTTTTAGCTTCTAACGCCTATTGCACTACCTACCCCCTGAGGTTTATCTAATAAAACATGCAGATCAAAGATCTTTTCCAATCTACCTTGTACATCCTCACTGGCAAAACAGGTCTTTGCCGAATTTAAATCCATGTGCAATAACATGTGTTCGCCAGTGGCCAACAATTTACCAGAGGGCATATGCATTAAGCGATGAAACAAATGCATGCGCTTTCTATCACAGCTAATCAGCTGAGTAGTTACCTGCAACTCCTCATTGAGGCTTGCCTCAGCTAAATGCCTGATATGTGTCTCTACCGTAAAATAGCTACCACCTTTGGCGATATAGTCTTCATCAACTCCGACATAGGCCATAAAATTATCCGTTGCTGCAGACAATACAGTCAGATAATGTGATTCATTCATGTGCCCGTTGTAATCAATCCATGCTGGTAGCACTCTTCCCTCATACATGATTAAAGGCTCAGCGTTCGATGGTATTACCGCTGGCTGTGGCTGCGCTGCTAGAAGCTGTTGATCATATGCCTTCAACAATTTTCCAACACCCCAGTTGTGGGCCTTTTGTACCCGCATGATTCCTACTAAGTTATCGTCGCGAATCCGCTCTAGCTGACGAATACTATAAGCGCCAGATTGCCGATCAGATTGGCTGGCGATCTTTTCTATCAAATCATCAGTCAGCTCTGGCACGTCCATTAATTTTGTCCAGGGCCACTGTAAAGCGGGGCCAAACTGCGCAATAAAATGCGCCATACCCGCCTCGCCACCCGCTATACGATAGGTTTCAAATAGACCCATTTGTGCCCAGCGAAGGCCAAAGCCAAAGCGAATTGCATCATCTATTTCCTCAGTGGTCGCCACATCATCTTTAATCAGCCACAGCGCTTCTCGCCACACCGCCTCTAGCAGCCTATCGGCAATATGCGCGTCTATTTCACGTCGCACCAACAGCGGGCTCATACCTATATCAGTCAAAACCTGTAATACTTGTTGCGCTAAATCGACACTATTATCAACACTGGCCACCACTTCAACGAGAGGCAGTAAATACACCGGATTAAACGGGTGCGCGACAAAAATTTGCCCGGGGTTAACGCTGTTTTTCTGTAATTGGCTAGGGGTAAAACCTGATGTAGAAGAACCTATGATGGCATCACTTTTACAATACCTTTGCAATTCTTTGAACACAGAGTGTTTTAACGCTAAACGCTCAGGAACGCTCTCTTGTATCCACTGCGCATTTTCCACAGCTTGCTCTAGCGTATCGCAATAACACAGCTTCCCTTCACTCGGCATTGCCACATCGGCAAGCGCAGGTAAAGACCTGCGCGCATTATCCAACACTTGCTGTATTTTTTCTGCAGCGCCTGGTTGCGGATCAAACACATTGACATCCCAGCCATTTAAAATGAAACGCGCTATCCAACCGCCACCGATAACACCACCACCAATACATGCTGCTTGTTTTCTCATCACTTTATCCTAGTTAGATTGACAGTGGTGCACGCTTCACAAGCTGCAATTTTTCTCTCACTTCGCCAGGTGTCATCAACTGCCCACCTAAATTAGCGACTATATTGGCGGCTTTATCCACCAGCTGTGCATTTGTTGCCAACTGCCCTTTTGCCAGCCATAAATTGTCCTCTAAGCCTACGCGAATGTTACCACCTGCTAACATCGCTGCAGCGCTAAAGGGCATCTGATGACGGCCAATAGAAAAGGCTGAGAAGGTCCAGTTCTTGGGAATATTATTTACCATCGCCATAAAGGTATTCAGATCATCTGGCGCACCCCAGGGAATTCCCATACACAGCTGAATCATCACCGGGTCATCAATAAGCCCTTCCTCGACCAGCTGTTTGGCTAACCATAAATGACCGGTATCAAAAACTTCAATTTCAGCCCTCACCCCCGCTAACTGCATTTGCTTGGCCATCGCTCTGAGCATGCCGGGGGTGTTTGTCATCACATAGTCAGCCTCGGCAAAGTTCATCGTGCCGCAATCCAAGGTGCATATTTCCGGCAGACAATGCCTGATGTGCTCCACTCGCTCAGTTGCACCCACCATATCGGTAGCACCCGCTTTAAAAGGCAGTGGCTGTTCGCTGGAACCAAACACAATATCGCCACCCATACCCGCGGTCAGATTTAATATCACATCAACTTCACTATCGCGCACTCTATGCGTCAATTCACGGTACAGGGAAATATCACGGCTCGGCTCGCCGCTAATAGGATCTCTGACATGACAGTGCACAATAGCAGCCCCTGCTCTTGCTGCTTCTATGCAACTATTGGCAATTTGTTCAGGGCTGCGCGGTACATGTTCCGAGCGATCTTGCGTGGCACCTGAACCGGTAACAGCACAGGTAATAAAGGGGGTATGATTCATGGTTAATGGCATATCGACCTCATTGTTATGATTCTTTGGTCAGCTTCTCATAACAAAACGATAATTAATTTGCATTTAACGAACACTATTTGATAAATTGCGAACACACAGTCTACAAACAACAATAACTATGCCTTTATTTTCTCCCAATAACAGCACTCTTGACGTCAGTATCTTACTGCTACCCGAGTCTTCGCTAATGTCTTTAGCTTGCAGCTTAGATACTATGCGAGCGGCAAATCGCATCGCCACCACTAAACTTTTTCGTTGGAAAATATTGAGCATCGATGGGTTACCAGTACATCTTTCATGTGGCCAAGTCATTCACCCTGATGCTGACTTCAACAGCCAGCATAAAGGCGATTTACTCATTTGCATTGCTGCATTTCATCATCAAAAGCATATGCCTGAGCAGCAGTTACAGTTATTTAAACGCAGAGTTCGCGAGTACCCTTATTTAGGCTCGGTGGAATCAGGCAGCTGGATACTTGCCAGAGCCGGGCTATTAAAAGGCTTGCGGGCAACCACCCACTGGGAAGATTTAGAGGATTTCAGAAATCAATTTAGCAACATCCAAGTACAACCGGATCGCTATGTGATTGATGGACGAGTTTTTACCACAGGGGGAGCCTCGCCGACATTTGATTTGTTTTTGCACCTGATTAGAACCCGATTTGGCCACGCACTAGCATTAGAAGTAGCTAGTGTCTTTATTTACGATGGCACGCATCAGGCACAAACTCCGCAGCCAGTTGTATCCCTAGGATTTTTACAACAGCAATCACCCAGTGTTAGCGCCGCGATTAAACTCATGGGTGAACATATTGACGAGCCGTTATCTATCCCAGATATCGCAAATCAGCTACAGCTGTCTAGACGTTCCTTAGAAAAGCAATTTAGCAGCCAGCTAAGCATTAGCCCACAACGTTATTACAAGAGGATGCGCATGCAAATCGCCAAGCGATTAGTGGTTGATTCACATAATAGCTTGCAAGAGATAGCGCTACGGACAGGATTTAGCTCGCTTGCAGTATTTTCTAGGGAATTTAAACTGAGCTTTGGGAGTAGCCCTAGTCATTTTAGAAAAAAACACACTACAAATTAATGAAATACTGTTTTCATTAATCGTTCCTTTTACGGATATTTGTTGGAAAGAAACTACCAATCATCAGGCTTCAAGAGAGATTCAATAATCGTTTAAAATTAGCATCACTAAAAGCATACCCGCCAATTCTGTTTCAATTTTCACAACTAACTCTGCACACGAAATTGATGCGCGTAATGCTTTAGATTAGTCAAAAGTACGGGTGCAGCACAGCTTATTCAGAGAGGCGAGGCATTGAGCAAAAATTAGTTATGCGGCGAGGGCTTAAGCCTTTAGGAGGATGTAATTTAGACTCCGCTTAATTAACCTCTATCAAACTATCCTATCTCGTTTTTGATTCCATATCTTTTACGCTTCCAACTATCAAGTCAGGGATAATTTCTATATTGATAATACAATTAAAAACTTACCAAACACTCAGCTTACAGCCGCTGACATCAACTTATTAAGCTCTGCAACTACTCTCTCTCTTTCATTACTCTCATTCGTCGCTAAACGAAGCAAAGGCAGTGACTGCTTCTCTAAAATACTATCTTTACACTTGTCTCTCTTACTCTGCTTCTCATTCATTGCATGAAATGAATAACCATCAACTTCAATTGCTAATACTGGCTGCTTATCAAGTTTGTTGAACAGCAAAAAATCAACATGACTATATGTATGATTGGCAAACTTACGCTGCTCAGGGTCCAGCCTTGAGAAATCATTCACGAATAGATGTAAGGGGTAATCTCTATAGTAATAAAATGAGCGGTACAACTCCAAATCAAGAATTTCATCTAGCAGTGTTGCCATTAAGTTTTCAGAGGGATATTTCGATTTATCGTTCACTTTACTTCTAAATGCATTTAATACTGTCGAATACTCCTTATACAAACAATCAAAAATGGAAATCGTTTTACTCTCGATAATACAAGGCGCTAATGTCTGGTATTCAATATGGCGGAGTAAATCACCAATATTAGAGCCTTGATTCTTCATTACGTTAGGCGAGGTAACCATCACAAATCTATTTTTAGCTCTAGAGACAGCAACATTTAATAAATTAGGCTTATCAATATATTTCTTAAGCTCATTCGCTGCAGTACTAAATATAATGCACTCTTTCTCTCTTCCTTGGAACTTATGCACGGTATCAGCTACTAGGCCAGCTGTAGTAATACGCTTTGCTGCTTCATCCGCCTGCGCTCTATAAGGCGAAATAAAACCGATGTTATCACTCGATGTTAGTTTAAGCTCCTCTGTTAATATTTCGTTATTAATGACGTCTATTTCTCTGACATTGAAATAACCGTTTCCTGTTTTGGGTTTGCGTGCATGATTTCCTTTTACCGTTTTAACAATTTTAAACGGATCTTCTTTACCAATCGTCATAACGATCAATTGACCGTTGTAATACTTTTGATTACAGAAATCTATAATTCTTGGATGACATCTATAATGCTCTTTTAGCAACGTATTTGGGATAGCTGGAAACAAGCAGATAAGCGATGATAAAAGGCTTTCTTGAAAATAGCTGTACCCTGCAGGAATACTAAACTTTGCATCAATTGAACTATTTATTTTGCTGTCAGGTATATGCGGTAATTGCTGCATATCACCGACGACAATAATATTTTTGGTACTAGACATCGTTAAAAATCCTGCTATCAAATTAACTTGTGATGCCTCATCAACAATCAGGTAATCAAATAAAGCTGCTTGATTTTTATTATTGATGATGGAGTCGGTTGTGCTCAAGACAACCGGAAAGCGCTTTAAAAAATCATCAAAATTCTGCTTGTAATTTTTTTGAGTAAATTCAATATCCCTATGCGCCTGATATTTATCAGCAATAAAATCCTTAAATATTAAAATTGAAGATTCAGTTAGTCTCTTTAGTAGTCTATCAAAGTCATCGCTGGCTAATGATTGCTCTATAGCAGTGGTTTCATCTAATAATTCATTAGACCTTGTTTGATAATACTCGCTGATAACGCCTTTGAAAATATCATTATTCAATGATTGGAAATCACTAAATTTAAAAATTCGATATTTATATAACCACTTAAATTTCGTTTGAAAGCTTAAGTTTTCATTTTGTGATTGGTGCATAAAATCAGCCATGAAACGCAAAATATGAGGAGCCTTCCATCTATTAAAGAAAGAAAGCCCTTTCATATTGATGGGCAAAATATCAAAATGCTTATCGAAATACTTTCTCTCTAATTGCAATCGACTATAGGCTTCTTTAACAATTGCCAGTTGATTATTATGTTCCAATAATCGAGTAATTCGCTCACTGATATCCTTTAGCTCTGCTTTCAGATCTGCCAATAACTCGCGTGACAAACTCCACTTCGAAAGTTCTGGTAATTTGTACTCTGATTCAAAAAACGCTTGCTGGCGCTCTGAGCTACCCAAACTAGCGGCAATAAGGCCAATTCCCTCTTTCTCTAATTTTTCGTAAACATTAGCTACTGCAGAATTATTACCAGCAACCACAGCAACGCTTTTTCCTTGCATAACTAAATTGGTAATAATATTAAGAATGGTCTGGGTTTTACCGGTCCCTGGTGGGCCTTGAATAAGGCTTATTTGGCTTTCTAATGCGTTAAAAACAGCTTGACGCTGGGAGGGATTAATACCGAAAGGGAACAATGGCACATCACAAAGCAGCTCGCGCTTAGATACATCACCAGTGACTAATGCATGACCAACAGATTCAGGCTGAATGTAGCCTAGCTTATCTTTGTAATATCTAGATAAATAAGCCATTTTGGGGTTAGCCTCATCAGATAAGCGGGCTAATTCAAAATAATATTCAACTATTTTTTTAGTATCTGCTCGCTCTGTTAAATCAGTTAACAATTCAATATCAGTGATTTTTTCCAACTGTGTTGTAGATTCAGAAAATAAGCGTACATAACTACCGAACGAGATAGCAGCATCCCACTTAGCGATACTTTTACCCTTAATACGTACTAGGGCACCCTCTAATTCAAAATTGCGCGGCTGATCAAAGAACTGAACTTTAGTTTTCCCGTATCTAAAATCATTTGCTGAATTTTTAAAAGCAACTATATAATAGTCACCACTTGGGGTAATAGAACTTATAGAACGTGTCTTATCAACCCACCCACTTCCCTGTAGTGTTCTGACTAAATATTTCTTTTCATCCATGATTCGCTGCTATTCAGATATCAATGATTAATTATTTTTTCAACAAATCAAAGATGGTTTTTACAAATTCTGCTGCTCTACTCGGGTCAGAAAGCAATTGCATCATCTGATTTTGCTGTGCTTCACTGCTACTTAAAATGGCATCATCAATCGCTTTGGGAAAATCACCCAACATTGCTTGCTCTGCCGTATTGCTGGCAAGCTGCTGCATCACTAAAACATTCTCTTTCACTTTATCTCGAATGCTATAGGCATAACTCACTAAATCGCTCTCTGTTAGCTCATCGGTGATAAACACTTCATTTAAACGATTGATCAACTGCGAGAGCATTTCTTCTTTGCGATCCTTAGGTGCAGCACTACCAACACCTTCACCTGGATCAAGTGTATATTCAGCTTCATCTTCTTGCAGTTTCAAATGTTGCTGTTTAATTTTTGACAAACGGTAGTGGCTTAGCTCAACATTGCTTAAGTCGATGTCGTCCTCATCAAGCAAGCTTTCACGTAACATTGGACGCAAGTGCCTCGCGTATAAACTCAGCTTCTCTAAAGCTTTGTCATCGTAATCCACTATTTGCGACATAAACTCATAAAAGCGCACAAAAGAGCCCAAGTCTTTTTTAAAGATCTCTAAGGTATCTTTCTCTTTTTTGCATTCTTTAAAGCTGTTCTCGGCGTTTGCTATCAATACCGCATCATTGGTGCGTTTAGTACGCTCAAACATTTCCCTCGCTTGCTTGTACGCCTCTATTGCCAATTTGTAACGCCCAGTCCAACGCTCTACCGCGGGTTTACAAATATTGGAGATGGCCGCATTGCTTTTGTTCTTAACAAAAAAGGCCGTACAAAACTGCTCGACTTCATGGCCCTTATAAATACTCGTTGCATTGAGTTTCTCCAACAAATCATAAATAAGGTTAGGGTCTGAGACATCCGTGAGCGCCGCCGTTTGAAAGTAAGGTTGAAAGGCCTCGAGAATATCGGCGCTATCATTGAAGAAATCCAACACAAAAGTACCTGTTTGCGCTTTACCCGGGAAGGTACGATTTAACCGTGATAAGGTCTGCACACATTCAACCCCGCCTAACTTTTTATCAACGTACATCGCGCACAGTTTGGGCTGGTCAAAACCTGTCTGGAATTTATTCGCCACCAGCATCACTTGATAATCATCACTATCGAACGCCTTGCGCAAATCGCGCCCCTTCAGATTAGGATTCATATTCATTTCGGTGAACTTTTCATTAATGATCCCCGCACTATTTGGGTCTTTATCGCTGAATTCTACTTCACCTGAAAAGGCCACCATCGCATGCAGTTTCTGATAGCCTTGCTCATGAATATATTTATCAAAAGCTAACTTATAACGCACTGCTTCTTTGCGTGAGCTAGTAACGACCATCGCCTTAGCCTGACCGCCAAGTAGCCCCATCACGTTATCTTTAAAGTGCTCGATGATCACTTGTACTTTTTGACTGATATTGTAATCGTGCAATCGCACCCATTGGTTGAGTTTTACCTTGGCTTTCTTGCTTTCAACCTCTTCATCACTGCCCTTGATTTTCATCGCCAAATTGTAGGCAACTTTATAATTGGTGTAGTTTTGCAGCACATCCAAAATAAAGCCTTCTTCAATCGCCTGACGCATACTGTACACATGATAAGCTTGTGGTTTATTAGTCTTAGAAGGCTGTTCTTTAGGCTTAGGTAAGCGCCCAAATAGCTCAAGGGTTTTGGTTTTAGGCGTTGCAGTAAAGGCCAAATAACTTAAATTACTGGATGCGCGGCGCGAAGCCACTGCCGCATCTAAAATATCATCGGTACTCAGGTCTTCATCAGCTCCCTTACTGTCAATCATTAACACTTCTTTGAGCTGTCTTGCAGTGCTGCCCGTCTGCGAGCTGTGTGCTTCATCGGCAATCACTACATAGTTGCGCTCTTTCAAGCTAACACTATTTTCGATCGCTTTTAATACATAGGGAAAGGTCTGAATCGTCACAATAATAATCGGCTGCGAATTTTCTAAGGCACTGGCTAACTTCTCTGATTTAGAGCCATCACCTTCATCGCGGTTAATACGCCCTACTACACCGTCCACTGAGGTAAACTGCGAGATAGTCTCTTGCAGCTGATCATCTAATACCGTTCTGTCGGTGACAACAATCACCGAATCAAATAACTTTTCACCACCAGCGCTATAGAGTGATGAGAGCTGATGCGCACACCAAGCGATAGAATTAGACTTACCAGAACCGGCACTGTGTTGAATAAGATACTTTTGACCCGGCCCCTCACTGCGCGCGGCACTCACCAGCTTGTTCACAACATCCCATTGATGATAGCGCGGGAAGATTAAGGTCTCTTTTTTCGACTTTCGCCCCTCCCAGTCCTCTTTTTCTTCTATTTGTAAATGCACAAAACGAGCCAGAATATTGAGCAAGTTATCGGGTTGTAATACTTCATTGTAAAGATAATCCGTGGCGTATTGATTAACATCTGCTGGTACATCATTACCCGCACCGCCCTCTTTAGTGCCTTTATTAAAAGGCAAAAAGAAAGTATCGCTACCTTGCAACCGAGTCGCCATATACACTTCATACTGACTCACCGCAAAATGCACCAACGCACCGCGCTTGAAAGTAAGTAATGGCTCTGGCTTTTTAGTCGCAGGATCTATCGCCAAGCGGGTGGTTTTATACTGCTTAATCGCATTTTCAACCGACTGCTTGAACTCTGACTTTAGCTCTAAAGTGGCCACCGGCAAGCCATTGACAAACAGTACCAAATCGATACGCCACGCCTTAGCTTTTTTCCCCGTCGCCGCAAGCTCTTCCTCACTCGCCCAAGGGCTATACACAAGTTCCGGCACTACCCGTAAACGGTTCTTTTTATAGCGCGCTAAGGTATCAGGGTTTAAATCGTGCTCAGGCTTAAATTGGCACAAGCTAAAACGCGTACCGCGATCACGTATCTCATGGCGCAACACCCCTAAAGTACCGAAAGTGCGCAGCGCTTTGTTGGCGGCATTAGGATCAGCTTTATTCAGCTGCACTGCGACGCGCTCTAGGAATTTTTCTTCGGTATACTCTTTATTATTTTCTTTAGGGGGGTAAAGCGCACAGAATTTTTGCCACTGCTGCGCTTGAGTGTCTTTGACAAAACCGATGACATCTTCTACATATAAAGCCAGTTCGCGGTTATAATTTTCAGGCTTACCTAACAGCCAGCCGTTGGCGATTAGCTGGCGAATCATATCATTTTGAAACGTTAACTCGTTTGCCTTACTCATTAATTAATCCCTTAACTACTTGATAATATTTTTAAAAACACTTGAAATTGATCATTGTAGAAATAACTCGTGATTGCCATTAACCCAATTAAATATGGCGCTATAATGTCTAGATTCTCGCGATGTACAATAAAGCTTTCCAGTTGATATTTAGCTTCCAACCTAATCACTTTGAAATAATTTTCCCAGCCCACTTCTATTTCTTCTTCAAAATCTTGGTGCCTATCACACCAGTAATAGGTGATTTTTCTTACGAATAAAAAAGAGCATTTAAATTGGTAATCCAAGCTAAGTTCTTCATAGTTCATATTTTCAATATCAAAACCTTTTGGCTCAAGTTTAGAAATAAGACCAGAAACACTTGAATCATAAGGATGAACATCTAAGAAAAACTTATCTTTTAATAAACGGTTAGTCCAGAGCTTGTAGAGTTTTTGATGGTACTGTCCCGCATAATTGTAATAGCGCAACATTAAAAACATAATTGCCAATACAAGTAATACAGAAATGCCTTCTTGATTTTCAAACTTAAGTTTCAAAATAAAGGTATTAGCTTCTTCTACCTTCGCCCCTGAAAATGAAAGCGCTAATAATATCAACGAAGTAACCATTAACTGATTACGTTTAGACTTAAGCCCTTCATCTTTATCTATTTGCTCGGTAATCGTTAACTTTTCAACTTGATCGGCCATTTACAAACTCTCATATAAAGCTGAATATATTTTAATTTAAACGATGGGCTAAACACTAAAGTTCAACCTAGCTTAGAGCTTACTCAAAGCTTCCACCTTTGCTAAATAGGAACGTTCAACCTCCCGCGCTCCCTCAGCTTGAACTGTTGCATGTTTTGCAACAGTTGCCTCGCGCTGCAATTCATCCTCGGAAAAAATAGCTTTTAGGTGCTTAGAAATGACCGATTTATCACGGCCAAATAAATCTGCTATTTGCATGAGCGATGACCAGAGCGTTTCATCAATGAAGCGACATTCCAAACGCAAGCGCTGCTCTGAGTTTTGATAGAGCAGTATCTGACCTTTTTCGGGATCTTGGGTATTTAAACTCAACGTTTAATCCTCGTAATGGCATGAGTAATATCAGTGACATATCTACGCATAATGGTTGTCATTAACTACGCTCATAACTCTTTATAATAAGCTCTTTAGTCTTTTCCAAATCAGCAATAGTACGCACGTTAACTTCAAAGTTACCTGTACCCCAGTGTCCAATATTACTGACATCTCGGCTAAACGCACTCCCTTCAGCTTTGTCACCGGGTAGTTTTAAGTAGATTTGCAACTTAGGATCTTTTTTACCTGTCATCATCACAATAGAGGCGAAATTTTTGATACGTTTGAATGCGGTGTACAATTTTAGATCTTTACGTTGCACTTCATCTCCTAACTGCTCGGTAAAACGGCATAGATCTTCAAATATGGAGACTAGTTCAGGTGATGCGTCAGCAAAGCGCTCAGCCTGTGATTTATCTGACCGCGATTTATCCACGCTATTTTTACTGCTGGCGATGCTGTTAATATCTGCGGGAGGAATTGTGGGTTTGCTTTTAGCTTGGTACACCATGCTTTGTGCATTCACTAACTCTAATAACAATAAGTCACCACCAAAATAACGATATCGCATTAGCTCAATATTACGGTCAATCTGCTGTATAGCGTGCTCATCAAATTTATTATAATCCGCCGCAATGCAGATCAAGCGGGCACCCATCCACTCAATAGTATCAGCAGTCTCATTACCAAGTTTCTCCATCACCAGCAATTGAAACTCTGCTTGATGGTCTAATAACCAATCTAGGTAATACAATCCCTGAGTAATGACATTGTCACTTTTGGCGCGTTTATATTCGATGATTACCGGGCAGCCATTTTCATCTAAACCCAACGAGTCGATGCGGCCTTTATGAGTTTTACCGGTAGCATATTCTGTCGCCAAAAACTGTACACCTAAAAACGCTAGCATGTTAGATTCGATCTGTTTTTGTAGATCGCTTTCTAACGCGGCAAAGCTGCCGGTCAATTCTGTGAAGACCTCACCGGCTTGAGAAAATAGTTTGATATCACTCATACGGAGGCTTCCTTGTGGTTTAATGGAACTTGGGGTAGCTCGTCTTTTGGGTTAAAGAGTCTAACGTCAATTTTGCCAGTAACTGCTGCGGAGATTAGGGCGGTTCGACGTTCTTTTAACAGCTCTACCGCAACTAGACACTCACTTAATATATTGTCGAACTTATCCCCCTGCCTTTTAATCTCATTTATGATTTCTTTTTGTTCTTCTAGGCCTGGAGGGTGAGGTATAGGTAATTCCCCAAGAATTTGCATATTCAGCCCATCCATCGTAGAGCCCTGCGCGGAAAACAAGAGTTGGGACTGACTAACATCACAAAGAATCGAAGCTTTGACAAATTGAGGTAGTATTTTATTTTCCATAACCTTATATTTAACCAGTCGTGGATTAATAATTCCGCGCTCAATGCTTTTAGGGACAACCGCAACTTTCCCTACAGTACCCATAACACTTATTAACACATCATTTGGGTACACCTCATATCTCCGCATTTCTTTAAACTTGGCCTCAGAAATATAATAATCACCAATTGACAAGTCATCAGCGATAACTTGTTGCTGACCATACACCCGAATCCCAGAGGCTGTATACATTGATTTTGTTAACGATGAGCCGTATGGTCCAGCTGCACTTTCAGAAACTAAATATTTGAATCTAGCAACTTCCCAATGTTCCGGCACTTCACCTAACCACTCAACACCAGAGTCGCGCATCGGTACATTAGCGTTAATACCTTTAGTGACAGCATGACTAATGACAGCTTGGCGTTTTTCTTTTAGCAGCTTGATCAACTGTTGTTGTTTTTCAATCAGGGTGTCGATTTTGGTGGTTTCGTGGTCGAGGAAACTAACAATCGAATCCAATTCACCTTCAGGGGGAAGTGCATAAACTGTTTTTAAAATATCAATACTTGAAAGGTGTTTAACAGTTGTAAAATAAGTTAAGTCATTTACCACCTTCATATTAAAAGGAGATACATAATAGAGAAATTTTTGCAGGTTATAATCTTCAGCCCTAATACAAGCAACTCGTTGATTTAGTGCAGCCTCACCGCCAGACCATAGAGCAACGTTGAAATCACCATCCATTCCAATTAATACGTCACCATTATTAATTAACGCCATGGATGGTATCTCGCCAACAACACCAACTTCCGTCTTAGAGGTTCTTATATCTCTAATTCTTACTAGCGGTGTGCCTTTTCCTGCTTCAAATTTTTTTGAATCAAACGGATAGCCATTTATCAAACGCGCTGTTTCTTTAATTCGTTTTCGCTCCCAATGTTTTGGGATTTCCCCCAACCACTCAACCCCAGAATCCTTATACTCAGGATATCCCACATACTTCGCACTCATAAATCACCACCCAATTCCTGCTCGATATCTGCAATACTGGGCAGTACCGATTTCAAACGTTCAGGGAGTGACTGTGTCAACTGATACTCTGAGACACCCATAGGTTTTTGCATACCACTGAGTGCATATTCAGCGACCATCTTGTCTTTGTATTTGCACAATAAAATACCAATCGTCGGCGCATCACCGCTTGCACAGAGTTGCTCATCCACCGCTTTGATATAGAAGTTTAATTTACCGGCATGCTCTGGCTCAAAATCACCAAGTTTAAGTTCAATCACCACATAACAATGCAGCCTGGCGTGATAGAAAAGTAAATCGATGTAAAAATCACGCTCACCCACTTTTAACGGGTATTGCCTGCCCATATAGGCGAAGCCTGCGCCGAGCTCTAATAAAAATTGGGTAATGTGATCGATTAAGCTCTGCTCTAACTCACGTTCACTAAAATCTTTACTTAAGGTTAAAAAATCAAACACATAAGGGTCTTTCAAAGTTTGTTGCGCAAGGTCTGATTGCACTTGTGGGAGAGTGTTCGAGAAGTTACTGATCGCCTTGCCTTCACGGGCATATAAACCACTGTCGATTTGGTACGCCAATACACTGCGACTCCAGCCGTGCTCTAGCGTATTGCTCACATAATAAAGCGCTTCTGGTCTGTTTTGGCATTTATTGATGATGTGTTGATTGTGCCCCCAGGGGATGGCTTGTAATTGCGCAACAGCTTGTTGCGAAATTGCGGGCTCTGCACTCCAGTATGAATACCACTGTCTGATGAGACCTAAATTCCGCTCAGAAAAGCCTTTTATAGTAGGGAACTCGGCGCTCAAATCTTTGCTAAGTTGTTTAAGAAAACCTGTCCCCCAAGTTGATGCTTGCTGGCGTTCAACAATGTCTTGGCCCAATTCCCAGTAGAATGCCAATAACTGACTATTCACTTGTACTGCAGCTTTAAGCTGAGTGCGCTTAAAGCGCTCTTTTAGAGTGGTTAACCACTTATTGTAGCTGCTGTCAGGTTTTGCTGATTCCAGAGGTAAGCTGATGTCATCTACCATTAGCTATGCACCTCTTGCAGTAGCTGCATGATTTGCGCGCTCACCGCATCCAAATCCGCATCAATATCCACTAAATCTCTAGGCGGTTGATACTGATAAAAATGGCGATTAAACGGAATTTCATAGCCGACAATACCCACTTGCTGATCTTTCTCATCTATTTTACTGGCATCTATCCAAGCATCCGGCACATGGGGCTGTACTTCTTTTTTAAAGTAGGCTTCGTTGAGATCGTTAACGGTTTGCGCAGGGTCAAGGGCAACGTTTTCGTTATCTCGTAAATCACCATCCGCTTTGTATTCAACGGTATTGCCTAACTCGTGATCTTCTCCAGCGAACAAACCGTACAATGGATTAGCTTCGGTATTCTTGTGGAGTTTCTTAATCACCTTTTGCGCTGCTGGATTTTTCCAGCTTACCGCTGCGCTGATTTGTTTCTTCTCTTTGGTATCCAGCGTGATGTTCTGAGCTTTACAGGCAACTTTCAGCGCCGCTTCATAGCTATTCATGTCATCGCATTGTGCAATGCCCATCCCCTGTGGAGCAACTTGCTGGAGCAGTCTCGCTTTATCAAACATCTGCTGCTGCACAGCCCAAGTTTTGCTATCGAGCAATTCTTTAATTTTCGCTTCTTTGACTTCACTGAAATGACTCTTCAGATGTTTGCGAATATCGGCTGCATGTGTTGCCAATGCACTTTGGTAAACACTATCGCCATAAGTCTCATACAACCATTTCATCGGTGCATTTAACGGTTTAGGTGCAAAGCGTAACTCTGCAATGCGCTCATCACTAAACTGATAGCTCTCGCGTAATGGTCGCTCGATAGTGATGCGACGATAACCGAACTCATGGGTGTCGAATATCTTACTGGCGAAGGTTTTAGGTGCTTCAACCTTGGGATTAGCCGCTTGCCTTCCACGGCTGCTTTTGGCTTCAGCGGGCCTGTTGAGCCCCAATTTATCAAGGGTAATGGCATCAACCACTTCAAACGCACCAAAGCTGCGGGTGATGATAGCGATATCCTTAGCACTCATTTCTTTGCGCTTGCTACCTAAAGATTTACGCATTTTACCGCACAGATTAACGCCGTTAATCAATTGCACTTTACCTTTGCGCTCATCGGTTTTTTTATTCGACAGCACCCACACATAGGTCGCTATACCGGTGTTGTAAAACATATCAGTGGGCAGTGCGACGATGGTTTCTAAAAGATCCGCTTCTAAAATGTAGCGGCGAATTTCTGACTCGCCAGACCCCGCGCCACCAGTAAATAGCGGTGAGCCGTTGAGGATAATACCAATACGACCGCCCCCTTCAGATGAGTCTCTAAGCTTACTGATCAAGTGCAACAGGAATAATAACGAGCCGTCAGAGACACGTGGTAATCCCGGTCCAAAGCGCCCTTCGAAACCCTTTAGCGTTTTCTCATCTTTGATGGTTTGCTCTATTTTTTTCCAATCAACACCAAAGGGCGGGTTAGATAACATGTAATCAAATTTGTCAGCATAGAGCTGATCATTAGATAAAGTGTTACCGAGCTTAATATTGGTGACGTCTTGTCCTTTGATCAACATATCAGCTTTACAGATTGCATAACTTTCAGGATTTAGCTCTTGGCCATAAGCGCGAATAGTGGCTTGCGGGTTCAGCTCATGCACATACTCCATCCCCGAAGAGAGAAAGCCCCCAGTACCTGCGGTAGGGTCATAAATAGTGCGAATAATACCCGCCTTGGTCAGCGCGTCATCATCTTCCATAAACACTAAAGATGTGGTTAGCCTTACTATATCCCTTGGGGTAAAGTGCTCACCTGCGGTTTCGTTTGATCCCTCGGCAAAGCGACGTATCAACTCCTCAAAAGTTAAGCCCATGTCATGGTTGGAGATCGCTTTGGGACTTAAATCTGTTGTACGTACCTTTTGCACCACTTTATAGAGCAAATCAGCATCGTTCAGCTGGCCAATAAACTCCGAGAAATTAAAATATTCAAATATTTGACGCGCATCTTTAGAAAAACCTTGGATATAACTTTCAAGGTTCGACTTAATATCCGCCGCACCCAACTTAGACAGATCCATTTTCGAGGTATTAAAAAACCTTAAACCGCCAGTGGCACGTAACAGCATTTTTTCTTGCGCTTCTTCAGGAAGATTGAGCTTCTGCACCTTTTCATTCTCAGCAAGAACCTGAACTTTGGTCTCTTCTAACACCCCTTCTAATCGACGTAATAAGGTAAAGGGCAGAATAATGCGTCCGTATTGAGATTGCTTAAAATCACCACGTAAAAGATCGGCAATAGACCAGCAAAAAGCGGCAAGATTATTGGGCGTTGGCTGGTGGTCAAAAGTCATATAAAAATCTCAACAAAGGTAATAAAGCACAGTAAAATCAAAGATGAATAATATAGCGTTACAGCTAAGAGTGCCATGTTAGTTTGGTAAGCGGCGGGCGCTTTGTAGGATAAAGACTAAGTTACATGCTACCCCTCTATCCTATGGTGTGTTATGTACTGATATGAAGACAATAATCACTCAAATGGAGATACTATCTGCTTAAGTAGCAAATCTTAATCTTGCCCTTTAGTGTACTGAAAGTTTGATGTTAGTTTGTAGCATTAACACCCTTTAACACTCCCCAAAAAACTCACCACATTAAAATATAACTTATTGATATAATTGATTGGAAATACATAGTGTAAAATTAATTATTTTATTGCCAACGGCCTAGCCGACAAAATCATGACATTTGATTATCTTTGTCGCCACCCAATACAGGGCAATCGAAAATAAGGAATATGTCATGACTACATTAAAAATGATCAATGGAAACCGTCCAGAATCTAGCCATAGTGGTTCAGGTGGAAACTGGCCGAGCACAACAGGCAATCCGTCTGGTGGTGACCGAGGAAATGGACCTTCCAAGGGTAAATAATTCTTAAATCAACAAAACACCCGGCCTTGTATTTAGGCTGGGTGCTCATTAGAGAAAAAGACAACAAGGACTTTAGATGATGAAACAGGCCTGCTTCCCATTCCCAACACTCTTTGAGGTAATCAGATACGTCACTCGTATTCTGGATCTAAAAGAGTCTAATAAAAATTTAGACCAAAGAGCATTTGAGCGTGTGTTTGATCCGGAAGAATTAAATAAGGCCGTTACTACACTCTCTTTGTTAGCCTCTAAGTCAATCGGTGCTGATTTCAGCAACATAATTATAAAACATCTTTCAAGCTCGCTCGATAAGTATGCAAAGCTTATCGCTATTACTGCTGCAGATGGGGTTAGTCGATCAAGTTTAATGCCCCATTTACTTACTACCTTTATCAAAGATCAAATCGTACTTATTGTGAGGGATATCCATAGACTCTACGGCGGCCCAGACCCAACAATGTTGTTCAGTTTCAACTCCAGAGCGGTAGCAACTATTTTAAATTGGATAGAAAATAATGAAAAAGGCTGGCCCTTATACTTAAGCGCATTAAGCAAGGAACAGAAAGATCGCCTATCCGCCTGGAGCCGAGGGGACGATATTCCCTCAGCGCAATCGATCTATCTTTTGCAAAGTAGCTATCAAGGCCCTAGGCCTGAAGCGATAAACTGGCAACGAGTAAGAGCACTCCTTTTTCTTGCGCGAGCAATTGATTTCTCAACAAGGAGCAATCAACTTGAGGAGGTAGTCGATGACATTAGGGCTGCTTTATGGGGTGCAGAAACGTCAGCAAACCTGAAAGACGAAATCGCGAAACTCCAGCTTAGCTTGCAAGACAACATGCAGGATTTGATCCCCTCTATTGCTCTTTTACAGCATGAATTAATGCGTACAAACGTTAAAAAAGACCCAATGATGCTTATGCAGCATATTAAATCGGTTAAGAACGGCTTACTAAACCAAGATAAAAATACCACAATGAAGTATTGGCTAGATTGGCATGAAGCAAGATGGCACGTTTTTTCAGGAAACTTAAAGCAGGCCAACCAGCTTTATAAAAAAGCCTTCGAAGACTCCTTATTTAGGGCAGGTATTAACCAAAGGGAGATAATTAATGAATCTCTAGCAGTGGCAGCACGCTTAGATAAACCTGACAAGGTCTTCTTAAAGCATTTGAAATGGATGCTCATCAACCTACAGTACGATATCCCCTCTGTTACCAGAGCTAAGTCATCAAATGTTTTTAATGACAGTGTAGAAAACTGGGAAATAGACCTTTGGAAATCTAGCTTTATTCACACTTTCCCGAAAGCAGGCTGGTTCAAAAACACTAGATACAACTTGGCTGCCGACAGGATAGGCCCTCTAATTGACACTTCTATAGAGCAGATAAAACCAGATTACAGACATCCTAATCGCAAGATAAAGATTGGCGATACATGGGAGAAATCCATGCCCCAACTTATATGGTTCTTGATGGTTGAAAATTTTGAGGTGGTTGAAAAACTCATAAAAAAAGGCGCTAATGTCAACGTGACATCATATGCAGGTGACACACCGATACTCATTGCTCTTGAATCTATGAATGTTATAAGTGTGCCGTTTAAGTCTTTAGATGATCGTTTTTTTCGACTAATAAGTAGCCACGAACATTCACCAGAAATCATTAATAGTCGTACACAAAAAACGCGACTATTGCCGATCATTTCAGCGATTGAAACAGGACAATTGAATATTGTTGAAAAAGTATTAAGCCTAGGCGCTAACCCTAATTCCCGAGGCAAGACAGATGAGCAAACGGCCTTAAGTGTATGTCTTAAGTACATTGCTCAGATCAAAGATCCCACGAGAGCTAAAAAAAACCAAGAATCCATAGCAATCACCCCAGAAGCTCTAGATTCTATTCGACGATACGGCGCTGGGTTAACTGGTCACACTCTAGAACAGCAAATGAATACTTTGGCCCGTACTAACAATAACCAAGCATTCAAACATATAAGATCTACATTAATAGACATCATTGTTGAAAGAGCTAAAAGTAAAAT
The DNA here is from genome assembly GCA_013215375.1 of Oceanospirillaceae bacterium. Classification (GTDB taxonomy): domain Bacteria; phylum Pseudomonadota; class Gammaproteobacteria; order Pseudomonadales; family Balneatricaceae; genus Rs1. The sequence continues at coordinate 70,704 of JABSRB010000020.1, forward strand.
GCATCTCACCACAATGCGAGCCATAGCAAAATTACTTATCGAGGCAGGAGCTAACGTCAATGCTGAAAACGTTAGCCCGGTAAAAGGGTACACACCATTAATGCATGCAGCCGAAATTGATGAAATAGATCTTTTTAAACTCATGCTTAAAAAAGGCGGCGATCCTGTAAAATCCTACATTGACATAAAAACTCAAAGAGATGTTAACTGCAGGGACATTTCAACATACTTCGAATCAACACAAGTGATGCATGAGCTTCAGACAATACAGCGCTAATTTCACAAAATAAAAGGCAGTATCTTTGTGAATATCCTTATGACAAGCTCAGCTCAGATTTACAGTTTTTAATCCTTAGCTGATGTCTCATATATTTTTACTTTTTCCAGTTAAATCACCCAGAATATTAGTAATCAGCTACGAAGCCACCAACCCCTTGGATTACCGCCGGAGCAATTATCTAAATTGGCGAAGCGGAGCGACAGGACGTCGCGAAGAGCGAAGCTAGGCCATGGACGGCCTATCTGAGCGGCCGCCAATTTAGATAATTGTGGAGGGATCTTTCGGGAATCGTTGGGCGAAATTTTCTTTGGTTCCGTTTCTTTTTTTCGTAAAAAGAAATGAACTCGACGCAGTCGAAACTGCACTTGAAACGGATTTTAGTTTTAGTTTTATAAGATACAAAGTTGACCACAAAAATCACTCTCTCTTAACGACAACAATGAGCCTAATCCAATTCGGAACGCACTGCGTTCCGAATTAGCATTGGTTATTAATGACGACTGTAGTACTCCAACTCAATTCGTGACGCAGTGCGTCACACTTCTAACTAACTTGAACCTTTTTCTTGATTAAACACCAACAACTGCGGAAAAAACTGCAAAAACACCTCATCAAGCTGCTCGTAATGCAACTTAATATCCTCAATACTCCCTGCAAATTGATTACGAAAACGAATCCGCATGGCGATGCGATCTAACGCAAAACCTATCCCTTCGACATGCTCGTAACTGGAAAACCAATCGTTTTTCACTACTGATGCCATAACCACTTGCATTTTCTCTGGCATCAAATGACTACTTTGGGTAAGTAGCTGATAGGTCTGGGACTTAAAATCAACAAAGGGAACATCACTGTAGAGGTGCCAATTTTTAATCAGAAAATGATCAAACAATACATCCAGTGCAATACCTGCAAAGCGTCGTCGCTGCGCACTAAAACAACCTTTAGCTTGTAACACTAACGGGTGAGCATCGGTATAACGGTCAATTTCCCTGTGGTTAAGCAAACCCACATAGATGCCCTCTGGCAATGCCCTCTCATCTACACCTTTGCAAAAATCACCCAATAAATTCCCCACCAGCGACTCACTATTGGCTTGTGCGAGAAAGCAATGGGCTAAATAATTCACAGCAATTCCTGCACAGTATTACAGCTCTTCAACATTGACGATATCTCCGCACCTTTGTGGGCTATAGCCTGGCAGAGTTTCCACCGCTGCACTAAATTCATCGGAGCGAATTTCTGCCAAGAAGCGGCGCATTGCCTCCTGCTGCAAGCTTTTATTGTTACAGACAAAAACATAATGCTCGGTGGTTAATGGAATAAAATGCAATGAAAATTTCTCAGCGGCGGCCTGCACGCCAAATCCTACATCTGCCATACCCGCCGCTACATAAGCCGCGATTGCCGAGTGGGTATATTCAACATCATCAAAGCCATTAATAGACTCTACCGGAATATCTTCATCACTCAACAATTGATCAAATAAGTGGCGAGTGCCACTAGTTGCTTCCCGGTTAATAAAACGCGCCTCCCCCTCCAACAAATCCTGTAAGGACTGGATATTAAGCGGGTTATCGCGAGCAACCATCAACCCCATATTGCGGGTAATAAAACGTACTATTTTATGCGCTCTAGGGCGTAGATGACGTAAATATTGAGTGAGATATTTAGCTTCTCGCAGCTCTACTGGCAAGTGAAACCCCGCCACATCGCACTGCCCTCGATTGAGCGCAATGAGAGCCTCCTCCACCTCTTTGTACTGCAAGTTTAACTGATAGTTTTTGGCAAAAGATGGTAGTAACTCTACGGCGTAGCCAAAGCTGGCGAAGACATTTAGCAGCGGTTTAACCCCTTCCAAGCTGCGTTGAATTTCTAAATTTATCTCACTGGCAAAACTTTTTAACTGCGGGTCTAACCTGGCGGTTAAACGCTGCTGTGCCCAAAGTAATTTTTCACCTAAAGGCGCTAGGGTAGCGCCGCGCCCCTTTTGCAGTATCACTAACTCACAGCCAAAAAAACCTGCCCACTGATTGAGAATATTCCAGCTGTGTCGATAGGATATACCCACCTGCTTAGCAGCTTTAGTTAACTTCCCCTGCTCGTGAATAGCACTGAGCAATAAAAACAATTGTGGATCTAAACGACTACCGCTCTCATCTTTAAAAATCCAAGCGGGCTCTACACTGATGCGTTTCATGTATTTTTCTCAAGTAAAACATAAGTTAGTGCCCATCCTTTAAGAACACTAGTCTAGAAGTTACACATGTTTCACCATTCTCACAAGATCTATCGCGGCAATGCAAACCACCGCAGACTCTCTGCATCCGGGCTAAGAGTTAAGGGCTGTAAATGCTCTTCACCAGAGGCGCTAAGTAGAATATCTTTGCCTGACTTAAGATATTGAGACAATTGATCACTGGTCACGGATGCAGCAGGATTTACCGCAGCTTCACTGAGTAAATCATCCAGTGATAATGTGTTAATTTCTAGCCCCCCTATGTACAGCCAAGTGCCATTGTGCTGATTGAATTGATACAGCGACAACAGACGCCAGCCAAACTCTGCCACTAGCGCTATCGCGCTCACCAAATACTCAAAGGTTTGCTCATCGATAAAGTAGTTAAAGTTAACCCGAATCCAGCCTGGTCTTAAAATCATATTACCCTGCTGCAACTGTCCCTCGATAGCCATAGAACTTTCGATCGACAGATCTAATAACGTATGCCCATAAGGACCTGCGCAAGAGCAGCCGCCACGCGCTTGGATACCAAATAGATCATTGAGCAGCGCCACTACAAAGGTGTAATGCAATACAGAATCATCCTGTTTAATGTTAAAGGAGACTATTGATAATCGTTCGGCATCTGCACAACCCAACAGTTGAAAGTTCGCTTGCTTGGTTAAGCGATCAATCGCTCGCGTGACAAAATCGTGTTCCAGCGCCACTATATTTTTAGTGCCGATTTGCTGCTGCAATTTAAACACTAACCCCGCGCGAATCGACTCTATAATCCCTGGCGTGCCTCCCTCCTCACGACGCTCTACATTATCGGTATAAGTGTGAGATTCAGGGGAGACATAAACAACCGTGCCACCCCCTGGTACTGCAGGCACTGCATTGTTGAGCTTGTCGCTATTAACCACTAACAAGCCAGGCGTGCCGGGGCCACCAATAAATTTATGGGTAGATATAAATACGGCATCCAATTCATCGCCCTGCATATCGATACCCACATAAGGCGCTGCAGCGGCATAGTCCCAACAGGACATGGCGTTATAGCGATGTAATAGTTTGGAGACTTCTGTAACATTGGTTTTTAAGCCGGTCACATTGGAAGCCGCTGAGAAACTGCCAATTAGCAGCGGTCTCGATTGATATTGTTGCAACTTTTCCTTTAGAAACTCCGCATCTATTTGCCCCATCTCTGTGAGGGGAATAGTCACCAAGGTAGCAATACTTTCACGCCAGGGCAGCTCGTTTGAATGATGCTCATAAGGTCCGATAAAAACGACCGGCTTTTGCTGTTCCTCTATTTGCGCCTCAAACTGATATTGCTCATTAAGCTCACTAGGCAAACGTAAATTGAGCATGTCTATTAGCTTATTAATAGCAGCGGTAGCACCTGAGCCGGTAAAAATGACTTTATGTTTCTCACCGGTATTTAATGCTTGATGAATAACGGCTCTAGCTTGCTCGCGAAATACCGTACTTTGCTTGCCACTAAAGGAAGTTTCGGTATGGGTATTGGCATAATAAGGTAATACTTGCTGGTTAATCGCCTCTTCAATAAAGCTCAGTGAGCGCCCAGACGCCGTATAGTCGGCATACACCATGGGTTTATCGCCAAAAGGGGTATTAAACAACACTCCCTCACCAATGACACTGCGACGAATTTTCTCTATTGTAATTGACATGACACTACCCTCTACACGGCTATTTAATGCTGATAAGTGTACGCAACAAAGGCAGAAACATTGCTTCCAATTGTTTATTATTTTCAATCAAAAACGGAACGATGTTTATTTATATGCTAATATTTAGCAACTTTGTTCTAATAACTGGCAACTTAACAAATCATGGATAAAATTGATCTCGCTATATTAACCTCGATGCAACAAGACGATACACTCTCTGTGGCGCAAGTTGCCGACAAAGTCAGTATTTCAAAAACCGCCTGCTGGCGTCGCATTCAAAAATTACAGACGAGTAATGTCATTAGTAGCCGCGTCGCGCTGCTAAACCCTGCCGCCATTAATTTACCTTTGAGCGTATTTATTTCGATAAGGACCAACAAACATAACGACCAATGGGTCAGTCAATTTAAACAAGTGACGGCGCAATTACCGCAGATTTTAGAAGTGTATAGGATGAGTGGTGATCTGGATTATTTAATCAAAGCGGTGGTCACTGACATGCAAGATTATGACAAGCTGTATAAGGAGCTTATAAAAGCAGATATTTTTGATGTAAGCTCAAGCTTTGTCATGGAGGAGCTCAAGCATCAAACTCAGCTCCCTCTCGATCAAGCACTGCTTAAATAGTAATGAATTGAGACCCATGAAAAACGTCGCGAACAAAGATAAGGAAAAGCAAAAAGCGGCGAAATAGTATGCCTCTCATTTTGGATGCAGCGCGCCCCTGTTGTCGGGTATTAATGCTGTAAATGAGCTAGGCTCCGCCTAATTCATCGCTGTTAATCCAGCTTTTTCAACGCATAAATATCGTAGCGGCTCGACTTGCCTTCCAGCACATAACTAGGCTTGAGTCCTAAGCCCGGCACTTCAATAATAGGTGCTTTGCGCGGCCGCTTAACCACTACCCTAGCTTGCGCCGTCTCTAACGCTTGCGCCAATAGTTGCCCGGCATCCACATCATCGCCAACGATATCGCGAAAGATTAACATCTCTTTTTTCACTGAGGCGCTTTTAGCGCTGTGTGGGAACATAGGGTCTACGTAAACGACCTGTGGTGCCTCACATTGCTGTAAAAACTCGATGCTATTGGCGCAGTGCAATTGCATAGAGGCGATAATATCCATGATTTCAAAGTTGAGTTCAGCGCGTTTTAAACCGTCTGCCAACAAGGCGTGCACGATAGGTGAGCGCTCAATCATAGTCACCTCACAACCCAAGGTCGCCAGCACAAATGCATCTTTGCCTAAACCTGCTGTTACATCCAAGATAGTGGGACGTATCCCCGATTTGATGCCCACAGCTTTAGCGATCATCTGCCCTGAACCGCCACCAAATATACGTCGATGCGCCACAGCACCACTGACAAAATCCACCCACACTGGGCCCGGCGCTTTTTTACCACATTGTTGAAGCTGTACGCCCCTATCTGTGACGTATAAAAGTTGTTCGAAGTCACACCGCTTAGGATCAGGGATAACTTTGACGTAAGCCAGCCCCAAATCCTCGGCTAGCTGTTGTGCCTGATTTTGATAAGCGCCGTGCGCTGCTGCGACTTTTACGTTAGAAGATTGATCTTTATACAAAATTAAACACTTCTACTGAAATAAACGGCCAACAAAACGAGGCCTAAAACGAAACGGTAGATAACAAAAGGCAACATACCCACTTTCTCTAACCAGATTAGAAAATAGTGAATACAGGCAAAAGCCACCAAGGCAGAGAGCACTACACCACTCATCACCATATCCCAACGCACTACAACATCTGAGCTTGCCAAACCTAACCCCTTGTAACTGCCAGCGGCTAAAATAATCGGAATAGACAGGTAAAAGGAAAATTTTGCCGCTGCATCGCGGCTAAAACCCGCCATTAATGCCGCTGTCATAGTAATTCCTGAACGCGAAGTACCCGGTATTAAAGCAATCGCTTGCGCGCAACCAATAAACAGACTTTGTTTAAAGGTGAGTTCACTCAAACTTTTTTGTGGGTTATCACGGGTATCTGCAAACCACAGCAGTGCGCCAAAAATCATCGTAGCGCCGGCGATAACCAACAGCGATCGTCCGTACTGGTCTATAAAATCATGTAATAAAAAACCACTGATCAGCGCTGGAATAGTAGCGCCTATAATAAACCAAGCCGTTTTCCCCTCGATCGATTGCTGACCGCGCACACTGTTAAAGAAAGCGCACAACATCGCCCAAACATCGACTCTAAAATAAAAAACGACGGCGATTAAGGTGCCTACATGCACGCCGACATCAAAGGCTAGGCCTTGATCGGGCCAGCCCAATAATTGCGAAGGTAAAATTAAATGTGCGGAGCTCGATACCGGTAAAAATTCTGTCAGGCCTTGTATCACAGCCAAAACAAAGACATGAATCCATTCCATTTACTGCTGGTCCTTTTTCTTCCAAGTTACTTGATTACGTAAATATACCGGCTGGGCATCCTCTGCTTCAACCGTATTGCCCAATTCGTACTGTGCACTAGCGATAGTCACTATATCTAAAGCGTGTGGATACAGATCACAATTGATGCTTTTAAACCAGCCACTGGCCGCAGTTGGCATTTGCTCGAGATAGTTAAAACCGCTGCCCACCGCCACACAAATTGCATTTTCTGTCACGGCTAATTCAGAGGGACTGCTGACCTTCTCTGCAATGTCTATACAAGCTTGTCCGTCTACAATGCGATATCCACCCCAGTAGATTTCATTCATGCGCGCATCAAAAGCAGTGATGATTAGGCTTTCGCTGTCCTTACTTTCGCGATAATAACCTTGCGCCAACGCCGCCAGTGAAGAAACCGGCACCACCGGTAAATCTACCGCATAAGCAAGCCCTTGAGCCACTCCAGTCGCTATACGAATACCGGCAAAAGACCCGGGCCCCCGGCCAAAAGCAATCGCATCCAACTGCGAGACTTTAAGCTCTGCCTCTGCAAGAAGCTGCTCTACCATAGGCAATAATTCATGGGTGTGTTTACGCGGTATTACTTTAAATATTTCACGGCGCTCGCCATCGACTTCTATCGCCACAGAACAAGCGTCCGTGGAAGTATCTAAGGCCAATATTTTAGCCATCTGTTAATCTCTCTATCTTTTTTAAGGTTATGGATTTAAATATTGCTGGCCCCAGCTGGCGACCAAATCTTGTTCAAGGCCTATTTGCGAAAGGATTCGCGCCACCACAAAATCAATCAGATCTTCAATGGTTTTAGGCTGCTGATAAAAGCCCGGGCTCGCCGGTAAAATAACCGCACCCATACGGGTTAATTTAAGCATATGCTCTAAGTGAATTTCACTGTAGGGCGCCTCACGCGGCACAAGAATGAGCTTTTTACGCTCTTTTAACACCACATCAGCTGCACGTTCAATCAAATTATTACTCGCACCTGTTGCTATCGCCGAGAGACAACCAGTACTGCAAGGGCAGACAACCATGGTATTTGGTGAGCCTGAGCCAGATGCCACAGGTGCCATCCACTGCTCTTTACCAAACACAATAATTTGATTTTCTTTGGCATTGTAACGTTTAGTTAAATACGCTTGCTGTAACTCAATATTGCCAGTGAGCTTTAAATCAGTTTCAGTGGCGGCCACTATTTGTGCGGCTTTAGAAACTAACAGTAATATTTGAAGATCTTTTTGCACCAGTATTTCCAGTAAACGCATCGCATACTGTATTCCTGAGGCACCAGTAATGGCTAAGGTAATACTCTGTTTAAACTGGCTCATTGGCTGTTACCTTTTCTGCTGCTACTTTTAATTCGCCTAGGCGTTCGCTGCTAGCTTCGCTTTGCAATCGCGCCACTATTTTTTGGTGAATGCCGCCAAAACCGCCGTTACTCATGATCACCACTGAGCTTCTCACCGCACTGTCTAATTGGGCAAACACTGCATCTACAGCAGCATCAATGCTTTGTTGCACCGACATTGCTGGCGACTCACCCGCTTTTTCCAATAGTGCATCTAACTGCCAATCCATGTCCTGAGGCTGATACCAAATAACTACATCCGCTTTGCGCACTGATTCGGCCAACTGTTGCTGATGACAACCCAAGCGCATGGTATTTGATCTAGGTTCAATCACCGCAATAATTTGCTCGGTGCCCACTTTTTTACGCAAACCCGTTAAAGTCGTTTCAATAGCCGTTGGGTGATGCGCAAAATCATCATAAATACTCACTCCCTCTACTTCAGCCAATAGTTCCATGCGTCGTTTAACGCCCTGAAATTGTGACAGCGCCGCAGCGCCATGGCTTATATCAACGCCTACATGGCGCGCAGCCACTAATGCCATCATTGCATTATAGACGTTGTGCAAACCACTGTGTTGCCAGTTGATATTCGCGACTTCCTCACCTTTATGTAACAGCGCAAAATGCGACCCATCTTCGGCCAATAATTTAAAGCTCCAAAGCGGAATTGAGCTTGCAGCGCCGACTGTTTGTGTCTCGCTCCAACAACCCATCTCTAATACACTGGCGATAGACACTTGATCCGCGTTATAAATCACTTGCCCTTGGGCTGGCACAACACGCAACAGATGGTGAAACTGACGCTGAATCGCCGCTAAGTCGGGAAATATATCGGCGTGATCGTACTCTAAATTATTAATCACTAAAGTACGCGGCATGTAGTGCACAAACTTGGAACGTTTATCAAAAAAAGCGGTGTCATACTCGTCCGCTTCTAAGACAAAAAAGGGCGATTCACCCAACCTTGCCGACACTGCAAAATCAGTAGGTACACCACCAATTAAATAACCGGGTTTCATGTTTGCGTACTCTAATATGTACGCTAGCATCGAAGCGGTGGTGGTTTTTCCATGGGTGCCAGCAACCGCCAAAACCCATTTATCTTGCAGCACATACTCTTTAAGCCACTGTGCGCCAGAGGTGTATTTAAGCCCTTTATCTAGCATGTATTCAACCGCCGGATTACCGCGACTTAAGGCATTACCTACCACCACTAAATCAGGTGCGGGCTGTAAATGCTCTGCTTTATAACCCGACATCAAGGTGATACCTTGCGCTGCTAATTGAGTACTCATCGGTGGGTAAACATTGGCGTCAGAGCCGGTGACTTTATGGCCTAACTGTGTCGCCAAAATTGCCATTGAGCCCATAAAGGTGCCACAGATACCCAATATATGTATATGCACGTCCAATTTATCCTAAAAACGCTTAGACCCAAGCGATAATCCTAAGAGCCTATCCGAGAACAGACTAATCTACTGCGACCAAGGCTATTTGGTTAAAATTAACGCTCATTATCGTAAAATAGCGCGCTATTCGCCTCAAATGATCGCTGATTTTGCCTCAAATAGCCTTGCCCTCGCTACGATTGCAGTTCTCATCAGCCTCCTAGGATTATCCAGCCTTTGGTCTAATACTTAAAAAATGCAAAGGCGCTATGATACAACAAAATTTATCGCCGATTACGCCAGATCTTATTTAAATATCCTATTATTGATAATAACTTAAACTTTATCGCCGTTTTTAACGGCTAATCGTGATTTTTAGCTTGGCATCACGTAAAATGCGCCACTAAATTCTTAACCTCAAGGTAGATTCACCATGCAACTGCTCAGCCAGTTTTTGCGACACGAACAAACTGATGAAGAATTAACTGACCTTATCGCCACATTAATGGTTGCCTGCAAAGAGATAACGCTAAAGCTTCGCCAGGGAGCGATCTCTGGAGTGCTCGGCGCCACCACCGACATCAATGTGCAGGGCGAGACGCAAAAGAAGCTCGACGTTATCTCCAACGAAATACTGAAAAAGTATTTACTTGGACATTTAACCGTTGCAGGGCTTGCCTCTGAGGAAGAAAGTGAGCCAGTACTAGCCAATCCAAACGGCAAGTATTTAGTGGTGTTTGATCCACTAGATGGCTCGTCAAACATCGACATCAACGTCACTGTCGGCACTATCTTTTCTATTTTAGAAGCAGATCCTGCCCAGGGATATCACGATGAAGCGCCTTTCTTGCAAAAAGGACGCAAGCAGTTAGCGGCCGGTTATGTATTGTATGGCCCCTCTGCCCTGCTAGTGTTAACCACAGGTAATGGCGTGAACATGTTCACCTTATCTGAAACTGGTGATTTTTTACTGACCCGTGAAAAGGTCATGATCCCCAATGAAACCCAAGAATTTGCCATCAACATGTCTAACTATCGTCACTGGGAGCCTGCCATGCGCTCTTACATCGATGATATTTTAGAAGGTGTCGACGGCGTACGTACTAAAAACTTCAATATGCGTTGGGTAGCAGCAATGGTGGCTGAAGTTCATCGTATACTGACCCGCGGCGGAATCTTTATCTACCCTTGGGATGCCCGTGTACCGCAAAAGCCTGGAAAATTACGCCTGATGTACGAGGGCAATCCAATGAGCATGCTGATAGAGCAAGCTGGCGGTATAGCAACCAATTGTTACAGTGATATTTTGGATGTCGAACCCAAAGATATCCACCAGCGTGTCTCGGTGGCAATGGGTTCAAAAACAGAAGTAGAATTATTGATGGAATACCATCAGCGCATCGACACTATTATTGATAAAAAAGATTAATTTTAAAGTTTAATTAGATTAAGGAATACAACATGAGTTTTGCAAAAATTTCAGCGGGTCGTGACTTACCTAACGACATCAACGTTATCATCGAAATCCCGGCTGAGAGTTCTCCAGTTAAGTACGAAATTGAAAAAGATGAAGATGCAATCTTTGTTGACCGTTTCATGGCGGCGCCTATGTTCTACCCTGCAAACTACGGCTACATCAACAACACCTTAGCTGACGATGGCGATGCCTTAGATGTATTGGTAATCACCCCTTACCCTGTTATCCCAGGGTCTGTTATTCGCGCGCGTCCCGTGGGCATTTTAAACATGACCGACGAAGCCGGTGAAGATGCCAAGTTAATTGCCGTACCGCACGAGAAGCTAAGCAAAGCCTACAACCACATTCAAGATTTATCAGACCTTCCTGAACTTGAGCTGGCGCGCATCAAGCACTTCTTTGAGAACTACAAAGGACTAGAAGAAGGCAAGTGGGTTAAAGTTGAAGAGTGGGGCGATGCAGCTGCCGCTAAGAAAGCGATTCAAGTCGCTGCTAAGACTTACCAGGATAACCTGTAAGTTGAAAAACAGCCTCTGCTTAGCGCAGGGGCTTTTTACTGTTATTTTTTTTCTACGCCCTACCTTCCTTCTCAAGCTATAATTCCAAATCAATATTACATATCGAAAGATCAACAAACCTTTTACTGATTTTTTTTAATGTTTAAAATCAAGTAGTTTAAGTACTATTTCGACTGCGTCGAGTTCATTTCTTTTTACGTGTAGATTCAACCTGGCACCGCCAGATACCGTACATCCTGTACATAAAAAATTCGCTATACTATTACCGCAATATCCTTCCGCAATCCACTAAATTGACGGCCGCTCAGACTCGCCATATATGGATCAACTTCGCTTTCCTCGACGTACTGTCGCTCCACTCGCCAATTTAGAAAATCATTCCTGCGGCAATACAATGGGATGAAGACTCCCTAGTAGAGTATTAGTATTACTGAACTTTTGAATAGTATTAAAACACTCAATCTGGCTTAAAGGAAAAAGACAAGTTTTGACCCCGCTAGAATTTTTTTGAAAAAAACCAATTTTGCCATTCTATGTGACACCATTGTTAATAGTTATTAACGAAAGAAGCTGCCCAAAACGAATGGAACGATCGGGATGAAAATCGTTGCACATAAATTAGCTAGTGCCTGTTTTTACGTATTACGAAATCAAGTGCCTTTTGATGTAAGAAGAGCCTTCGCCTAACTTAATCTGTTCTAGAAGTCATTAAGCTGATGAGTTGATAACGGGGTTGGTAAAACCACTCGACTTGATTAAACATTATCTTAATCACACTAACTTTATGATATTGATATGCCCAACAATAAAGCCATTCCGGGTTGAATTACTTTTTGAATAAAGCCAGAGACCTGTTAGAACAGCAGATAACCTGCTTAGAATTAGATTAAAGTTAGTACTGAATAATTACGAAGCAAGAAACCAAGGCAGTAAGCAATCTATTAAAATTTCGATTACAAAGTCTAATATCAGATGGGTAACTAGTGCATATTTTATGATTCCAACTATGTGAGTTTCAGGAGCAACTTAGACGACCTAAATTAGTTAAAGATAATTAAATTTAAATTTTGTATAAAAATGCAAGGGAATCCTAATTGCTGTTTAACCGGAAACTTCTAATAGGCGACCATGCGAGCGCATTTAATAATACTAAATACGATAACTACCTTGAAAAATCCCGATGCTTGCATCTCCTGTATTTTTCTAATTACTGATTTTCTAAGACTGTATAATAGATTCTTTCTTGACTGAATATTTTTTTATAACGACCATTTTCAATGATTTTTTTCATCCCATTATTGAGTGTTTCTAATAGTTTATCATCACGCGAAATTGCGCTTAGATGTTCGGCGGGAAAGATTGTGTGGACGGTTATTAGTGCTCTATCATAGAATTTATCGATTAAGAATTTTAAAATTCGCCCTTCACCAACAATAATTTCAGTGCGTTTTTTGAAGAGCATCTTGACCTGTCGTTCACGGCCTACAAATTCACTGTAGTTTTTGCCAATAGTCAATGCAACAGCATTAAACTTAGGGCCCAATATCTTTTTTGCTCGCTGAAATGCGACGATACGCTTACCTTCTAATTGGCTAATATCTACGATATCAAAGTTGTTTTCTTTCAAACTAATGGCTACCACTTGATAGGGAATGTAGGGAAGGCTGTAACTTAGTTTTGATAATTTTTCAGGCACCGGAGAAGCTATATCAATTTTTCCATGTTTTATCTGAGACATCATTCTACTGTATCCGTATATTCTAAAACTTGGTTTATAGACTGATGTGGCTAATGCTGCTTTCAACAGATCTGGCTGTATACCTATTACTTCATGGTTATCATTAAAATAGGCCCAAGGAGGGGATAAATGAAGGCCAATAGTGATTTCTTTAGCCTGTAGTGAGGTATGGAAAACATGTAATAAAATGCAAAAAATAGTGCTCATAGAAAAGGATGTTTTACGCATTCAATAGTCCTTTATTGTGGAAATAAATTTTTAGCCGCTAAGTTTGGAAAGATCTTCTAAGTATATAGACCTAAAAGCGCAAAACTAGCCCCTAGCATTTAATTGCGTAATGAGGTGGGATTTCTATGTTCAGGAAGGACTGTATTGATGGATTGAATCTTCAAACCAAAAGGAATGAACTCAACATAGTCGAAACCACACTTTAATCTTTTGATTTTAAACATTAGAAATTAAATATTTCACGTTTTTTAAAACGTAAATTAGCGAGTAGAAAAGCCTTTGGATAAGACTATTCTTATCACTACAAAACAATAACTAACCAGCTATTACCCAATATTACGGATAAAAAGACCGCATTTCACAAAGCATCCTCTTAATGCAGTAGCTGCTCGTAAGCTTGGCGTATTTCAATAAAAGTTTCCGGGTTGCCACCAGCATCCGGGTGATGTTTTTTTACCAGTTTTCGGTAATGTTGTTTGATTTCAGTCTTGCTAGGGGTCGGCGTGTCTATTTTAAGGATATTAAGGGCGCTGTGTTTATCGCCCTCTGAATTCATCCTTTGATAAAAGCTGTTGAGCAAACGTGATACTTCTACTTCATCGGTTTTTTCGTATTCATTCCAATCTAAATAATAAGCTGCCAATTTTGTATCTCGATTAATACTCAGCTCAGTACCTTCAGCATGATTTAGTTGCTTGGTAGGCAGTATTTTTATCTGCAATGCACTAATTGACAGCGCTAATTTTTCATCATGCCAAAGGCTGGCCTGGAGCTGATAAAGGGCGTTCATAATTAGGAAGTGTTGACGAAAAAGCTGTAAGTTATCATCTTCAGCTAATTGGTTAAACTCTGGAAATTGCTCTTTTAAAGCCTTTAATATATTGAACTCACTAATACCCTCTAAATTCCTTTTTAATAGGTTAAGGATGGTAGCAATTAAAGGGTTTCTCATAACTCACCTAACACTAAATTTTGAATATTGAATAACTGATCAAATAATATTTTATACATTTCGAATTGAAGCAGCCTGCTTTAATAAGCATTGGCTGATACATAATATATTTAACTTAACCCGCGACACAAATATTTGAAATAATTATTACCTACGACCAAAACATAGGTGATAGTCAAACATATTGAAGTATTTTTCGACTAACCCACCTCTATCGATTGAAGTAGATGAAAGTTGATAGATTCATCAATATAAGAAATTGTTGGCTCTTTTAAGCTTGTTAGCCTTTGCTAATAAGCGAAACGATCTTGCCTAGTTCTTCACTTAAGATTTTCCTCTGTGCTGATACCTACTGTAATTCCTCGCTGCAAATTAATACACTTGTTTTAAACTTTCACATTTAAAATAATATTGAAAAAGTTGTAATAATATTTTAACATTTATGAACAAAAAATAAACAATGTTGGATTTGCGTCTCTATTTGTCAAATAGATATATTGATGATTTTTTGTAATCGCACCACTCTAGCCTAAAAACGCTTCATATTAAAGGTGAGCACATGGAATCCATGTCAACGTCAAATACCAGAAAACCTTTTGATTTTAATAAAATTTTAGTCACTTTTTTGCTGTTTTCCTGCCCCGTTTTTAACACCTTTGCCAAACCTGATATCAAGTGGGCAAAATACCAACTCCCCCCAGTATTTATTAACCAGGGAGAATTTCGTAACAAAGGTATGGGAGATGCTATTTTCAGCTTCCTTCAAACACGTTTAAGCAACTACTCTCATACTGACTACCTATCTGTGGGCGTACGTATTATGCGAGATTTCAAACTAAAACCATTAGTTTGTAGCGCGATGACTAGCAAAAAGGGTCGCGAAGATTTCATGATATTTTCTCACCCCGTCACAGTGCTACCTAGCCATAATTTACACTTCTCAGCAAAGAATCCTAAATTACAATTTATTTTAGAAGAATCACGAATCAACGGGGTCATTTCATTTGAACGCCTGCTGGCCAGTTCTGCCAACTTGATCATAGGTTTAAACATCCATCGATCCTTTGGCGATAAACTCAACGACATTCTAAAACTCTATATTCAACAGGTGCAAAACCTCGATGAAACCACTAGTACGGCAGATCTACTCTACATGATTGACAGCCAGAGGATTGACTTAACTATAGAGTTACCCTTTATCAGCTACTTTGTAAGTCGTTCTGCTAACATCACAGTCCCTATTGCAATAGAACCTCTAGCTGAAGCTTCTAAATTTGTTAAAGCCTATATCGCCTGTTCCAACAATGCTGCTGGCAATCTTGTCATCAATAAGATCAATCAAATAATTATTGAGGAACGCAGCAGTAGAGAATACCAACAACTCTTTGAGAACTGGATTCCTCCCCAGTCACGTCCCTCATTTAGAGCGGGTTTTAAACGCCACGTTATTGAAGCTTTATAGGTCTTAGTCGCTCAGATAAAACATCTCGCTGCCTTTATGCCTATAATCGAAAACAAACGACAGGCACTACGAGCAATCGATTAACCTTCTTTTTTCTCACCTCGCCCGTATACCAGTAACATACTAATAATCACTGTGCCGTAAATCACTTGTCGACCAGCTTCTGGCATCTGCATCACAGAGAGTACCGATTGTAATAAAACTATCAATATCGCTCCGACAACAGTGCCAGTAAATGTGCCTTTACCGCCTAATATATTGGTGCCGCCTATTACCACTGCCGCAATGGCTGGCAGTAAATATAAATCGCCCATGCCTTGATAGGCTTTCGTGGAATATCCCGCGAGCAGTATGCCCGCCATTGAGGCGCAAAGAGAGCACATGACAAAGGAGGCGATGAGTACTAAGCGCGTATTTATTCCGGATAAATAGGCGGCTACTTCACGATTACCGATGGCAAATATATAACGCCCCATGGCGGTGCGAGTTAGCATAAATACAATTAACGAACCGACGAACGCCCATACAAAAAGCGCATTAGGTATGCCTAACAGGTGCCCTGTAGCTAAGGTTTCCATAATCGGTGTGGAATGAGTTTGCGGCGCGAACCCTCCCGTGTAAACAACCATTAACCCTTGAATAACAGTATTCACACCAAGGGTAAAGATCATCGAGGGAACTCGTAGAAAAGCCACGCCTAGGCCATTGACCAGACCAATGATAAGCCCGGCGGCAAGTCCCGCTGGGATTGCCCACTCCCCGCCCATGGCTGTCGCGGCCATCGCCGCACAAGTTACCGTCCAAGGTATTGATAAATCAATATGGCCAAGCAAGATCACCATCATCATGCCGGTGGCGACCAAACCTAAAAAGGACGCCACTTGTAATTGTTGCAGCAAATAAGTGGGTGATAAAAAAGCCATTGTCCCTTGTGTTACCAAAGTATAAGTCGTGCCTGTAAGCAGAATTAACACAATAATGCCTAAGGCGTAACGAATGGGTTTATCAATTAATAAGAATTTAGTAATTAACATTGCTTATCCAAAAAGTTTTAATCGGTTTTTAATACGAAATACACTTGCTGCGCCAATACTGACTGCAAGCAATAAAATGGTGCCTTCAAACAGTGGTTGCAGTAGAGGGTCTGCTATAAAACCTAGAGGGCCATCGGCATCAAACACTCTAAAATTAAACGATATAGAGCGCAGTGACATCGCACCAAAAATAGAGCCGATAACGCCACCTATGCCCCCGTAGAGAGAGGTTCCACCGATGACCACCGCGGCGATCGAATTGAGCGTATAGGCTCCCGCTTGCGGCACATCTGCATTACCGCTGCCCGTTTGTAACGCCAAGTAAAGGCCGCCAATACCCGCGAGTAAGCCAGACAACGTGTAAGCGGCTATTTTTGAGCGATCCACATCTAAACCTGACATATAAGCTGCGCCCATGGATGAACCTATGGCATAACACCCTCGCCCTGTCACTGAGGAGCGAAAAGGTAGCCATATGGCAAAGACTACAATCAAGATTAAAACCAATGGTGTGGGGATAAGGCCCACTGTGCTTTCAAACCATGTAGGCAGTGGCCATTTATAAGTTAGAAAGATTTCATTCAGATCAAAAGTCATCGCAAAAGATAAATCGCTATCAACATTGCCTCCAGGTGATGGCCGAATAAATAGCGCAAGGCCCATAAATACAGCACCGGTGGCCAAAGTAACGATAATGGGCTGAAGTCGCCCGAAGACGATGATGCAACCGTTGATAAAACCACACAGAGAAGAGACGACAAGGCAGAGAATAATGCCCAAAAGTATCTCGCTTGGGCTGCCATTCACCACTTCAGAGGCCACTGTATTGGTTAACGTCATAATGGCACCCACAGATAAATCTAGGCCTCCGGTTAATACCGGGATAGTTTGGGCCATCGATACCATCACTAATACAAAGATCTCATTAGCGTTTTGTACAAACAAACGGTTGGTACCACCACTGGGGTGCATGTAGCTATAAGAGCCATAAATTAAAGCAAAAATTACTATAGCCAGTAATAATCGCCAGTTTTGAGAGCCCCATAAACGTAGGTTGATCATAAGCTAACCTCCCTATTATTTTCATTGCGCTTGTTCATTCTCTTTACCTGGTCTTTTTCCAACGCCATATTTAATGAACTGGCAATAATATTGGTTTCGTTGAGGTCATCTCCCGCCAATTCTTTAATGATGCTGCCCTGATACAGAATCGAGACTCGATCGCAGCAGCCGATCAGCTCATCATAATCAGTTGAATATAAAATAATGCTGTGGCCTTTATCTGCCAGCTCTCTAAATAATTGATAAAGCTCTTGTTTAGTGCCTACATCGATGCCACGGGTGGGATCATCTAATAATATTATTTTTGCTTGTGTCATTAGCCATTTCGCAATCACCACTTTTTGTTGATTACCCCCAGATAGTGATGAGACAGGGTTACTCGCCGCGCCAACTTTAATGCTCATCTTCTCGATCATTTCATTAACGTTTTGCGTTTCTTTATTTTTGTTAATCATTAAACCTTTTGATAATCGCTTCAAAGAGGCAATGGAAATATTGTCATCAATACCCATCGGCAGCATTAACCCTTGTGTTTTTCGATCTTCAGGGATTAATGCAATGCTGATCGCTTCGGACTTTGCCTGCTTTGGACTGGTGAATAGCGTTTCATTACCATTGATAATGATCTTTCCCTGATAACCTTTTAAAACCCCAAATAGCGCTAACAGAATTTCATGTTGACCTTGCCCATCTAAACCGCCTAAGCCAATTATCTCTCCCTCTTTCAAAGAGAGTGATACATTTTTTAATTGATTGGACCAACTTAGATTTTCTATTTTTAGCACTGTTGGCTTAATTGTTTTTGCAATAGGTTTAGCGGGGAAGACACTTGTAACATCACGGCCTATCATCATTTGGATGATTTCATCGTTATTGCGACTACCCTTGGAAAATGTCTCGATGTGTTGGCCGTTGCGAAATACCGAGAGCGTGTCGGCAAGCTCTTCTATTTCATGCATGCGATGAGAAATATAAAGCATAGTAAGGCCATCGCTACGCAGTTTTTTCAAGATCTCATACACTTTCTCTACATCAGCGGCAGAAAGCGCCGAGGTTGCCTCATCTAATATTAACAATTTTGGTTTTCGACCTAATGCCTTGGCGATCTCGACCATTTGACGTCGGGATAAAGGCAAATCTCTGACCAATTCACGGGGATTGATGTCTGCACAATTAACTTGAGCTAGCAGTTGTGTTGCCAGACGAATTTGTGCGCTTTTATCGATCAAACCAAATCTATTTCTCGGCGGGTCTGTAATGCAAATATTATCGGCGACGCTAAGGTCGGGTAACAAAGATAACTCTTGGAATATACACACCACACCTTGTTTAACTGCCTGAGTAGGGTTAGCGAATTTAACCGCTTGACCACTTATTTCCACAGTCCCTTCACTGGCTTGAATCACACCAGAAATTATTTTTATTAGGGTACTTTTCCCCGCGCCATTTTCGCCGAGGATGGCGTGTATTGACCCTTGTGAGCATTTAAAATCAACGTTATTTAAAGCTTTAACGCCACCGTAACGTTTGCCTATCCCCTTAAGTTGTAATACAACTTTCGAAGTTTGAGTCTCTGTGGGTACTCTATTTTTTTGTGCTAACATCATCTTTTACATTTATTAAAGGCGAAAAAAAGATGCGACCAAAACGGAGAGCGTGGTCGCACCACTAAAGGAGCATACTCGTTAGTTATTAATGTGAGTCTTCTTTGGTTTGCGCCATGATATCAACGGCGGATATATTTACGTCACAAGCAGGGAACTCATTGGCTGTGAAGAAATTATCATCTAAATCTGCCCAATAGTTCACGCCATCTTTTAAGGTAGTGTGATCAACAAATGGAATTGGTATCGCTATTAGCTGCGGCATTTTATTGCCTGCTAAGGCTGACAGCGCTGCTTTCACTGAGATTGCACCTAAACCAGGTGTTTGCCCCATAGAGAGTCCAATTAAGCCATCTTTAGCATGTTTAGCGATCAACTTACGAAAACCGTTTTCTGCTTCTCCTGCCACGGGTACAAAATCATGACCTGCATCCATAAATGCGCGTACTGCACCCGTTGATCCGCCTTGCACATACATACCCATAAACTTGCCATGTATCGCCAGAGCATCAGCCGCCACTTTTTGCGCTTGTCCGTCATCCCAGTTGCCAACAACTTCAACAATGTCAAAATCATTACCAGCAGCTTCCATAATACTGCGGAAACCTAAATGACGATCGCGGTCAACAGTGTTGCCCGCTAGGCCCCTAATTTCTAATACTTTACCGGACTTACCCGCGTATTTAATTAAATGCTCGGCGGCCATTTCGCCCATCTGCCACTGGTTTTCATTCACCATCATTACATCGGTAGTGTCTAAAATATTATCGAAAGGCACTAAGATGACATTATTGCGATCCGCAATTCTAATCACACGATCAAAGCCCGCTGGACTCACAGCAATAGTGATAATGGCATCGTAACCTTGATTGATAAAGTCTTCGATTGCACCTAACTGAGCCGCGACATCGGTACCAGTAGATACCACTTTAAACTCGGATATTTGTGCTTTGATTTCAGGCTGTTCAACGTAAGCTTTGACGGTTTGCACCATTTGAATGCGCCAAGAGTTACCAACAAAGCCATTCACCACAGCAATTTTATAGGGACCTTTGCGCTTTTCCCATTGTAGGAAAGTGGTATCTTTTGCCCAGGGAGCAAAGCAGCTTGGCAGTGCGCCGGGGCCACTGACCACCTTCGGACCTGCAAGCGCTTGACCACTTAACATAGTGAACATCAGCCCGGCGCTTAGCAGCAAATTGGCCATGTTCGATTTTGATATAAATTTCATTTTGAATCCCTCTCAAGTAGACGTGATTAAAACAGCCAACGCTGGTTACTGACAGACGTGCAATACAGCAGTAGCTATTATTTTTATTGTGCTAAATGACTTCTTATTTGCATCTCCAGTTTCTTATATACAGCCAGTTTTCACGTTGAGTTTGCACGCAAAACTGCCAATATGAATAGTGTGTTTGAACTGAAACATGATCGATAAATTACATATTTAGATTAAAGAATGAGCAGTTAGACGTATACCGCACACCGCGCATTTAGATTGCGTCTATTCGTATATCAATTGCGGATATCCGGTATTGATATGTTAATTATGACAACTGGAGGTGATTTTCTAAGGTACAAATATGATGGTACGGGAGGCTAAATACGTATTAGAAAGGAGTGCTGCTGGGAGCTGCCTTTTCGGGAGGAATGTAAATAGTGAAGAACTTTGCAGGTCTTTTTTCAGGTTAATATTAATAGATTGAAAAATTATTGAGAAAAAACACCTACCGGTAGCAACGGGTCGAACGAGGCCAAGTTGTTTAATACTTTGCTAGCGGTGAAATTAACTAACTATATTCCACCTTTTATTTCTTTTAACGACTTTAAAATAGCTTAGGCAACACTACTACGACAGCAGTCGGGGAGAGCTCCCTGATTCAGAGTGCGCATAATGTTTTAACATAATATGTCTTTGTATTAATTGATAGTTTGAATGTTCTATACTTAACACCGCGTCATAAAATCAAAGCTTAGCTATTTCCACATCCGGCAATTCATCCAACACTTGCTGGAAACTTGTTGCACTATTTAACACATCAACTACTACCGATAATGGTTCAGCCCAAATTTCCGGAAAGTCGGCCTCACCTGGGTTAACAATAGCAAACGCCAGCTTTACTGTGGGCGGACAAAATTGTGCGTCGACATGCTCTTTATTACCTCGTGGGTCGAGGCGATACCAACCAATATCTTCTAAATACACCGCATTTAAGCCATGCAAGCAAAAAGGAGGCTTATTATCGGCGAGGGTCAGTCGCTGATAACACAAACCCGTTGCAACACCATTGGCGCGTAATAAGGCCGCTAACAAATGGCTTTTTGCGTAACAAAAGCCTGTGCCGTGTTTTAATACATCAGATGCTTTGCAGGTCACTGGGTTTAATTTAAAATCCGAGCTGTGCTTTATTTCATCACGAACAAATTCGAAACAACGTTTTACTATCGCTGATTGCTCACTCACACCAGCTGCCAAGAATTGCGCTTTTTCAAAAACCTCGGGGTTCTTCCAATCTATATAAGTCGAATGCGCTAAGTATTGATCCATGTAAATATAAGCCTCTCTTTAACAAATTTATCTGCCACTGCTCATGCCAATACTAAACCCAAAGTCACTAAGGGCTAACCTGCCAATCAAACTCCATTTGCCGGGCAGTGATTGTAGCAAGTTTTAAGCTATGTAGTTTTTTCACTAAATGCAAACTCATGTCAATGCCCGCTGAAATCCCCGCAGAAGTAAGCACCCTCCCCTCATCGACCCAACGGGTATTTTCAATCACCTGTAAGCTGGGAAAAGACTCCCTCAGCTCGTCAATATCGCTCCAGTGGGTGGTTACTTTGTGCTCTATTAATACTTTTGCCTTAGCCAACAAAAAAGCTCCAGTGCACACTGATGCGATGGTTTTTACTTTAGGAACCTCTGAATAAGTTCCGCATCTTCCCTGTGGATAGCTAAGGGCTCAAATCCGCGAAAGAAAACGCAGCTAATGACTAGTCCTTATCAAGTTTTCTGACAAAGGAGATGGGCCCTTAGCTATCCACCCTACGGGGCGCACAGAGAAATTCGTGCTCTGCGTTAACGGTTTTCGTCAGACAACCAGTCTGCCTGTAACCGTTGCCTTAATCACGAGCTTCTCTGTGCACCAGGGGCGTGCGTAACTTGTTCAAAGGTTCCTTTACTATTTTGTTTGGCTATCCAGGCTATCACCGCGCTGTTTTCAAGCTGCGCATAGTGCACCCCACCTGCCACAATTAACACATCAAGGGCCGGGTGATTTGCAATATTATATTTAGCTTTCACCTCAAAACCGCCGCGAGCATTGATCGGCGTGTTTTTCTCACTGATCAAAAACACATTAAACGCGTCACTCTCCACAAGTCGGTTAGCAGTACTAAAAACTTCAAATGGACCCGAAAAATCTAAGACTTCAGCATCATCGTAAATATATATGCCTATGTTCATTTTACGATCCTGAGACCTCAGCATAACTACTGCATTTGATAATACGGCGTTAAAAACAAGCTCAATAAAAATGAATTAAGTAATGCTTAAATCATCTAGAAATGCTCATTTACACCAGTAATCCCCATAAACAGGGGCACACTGACTCCGCTATTTCGCTTGTTTTTGCCTTGTCTTATCTGCATAAGCTACATTATGCAGAGGTCTCATCCTATTACTGATAGATGTCTAATTAGCTTTTAATGCCGTATTTTTAAAACAAGCCGGTGGTGCGTTGTTATATTGCTGCCAAATACGTCGAAACTGGCGCACATCGTTGTAACCTACTTTGATCGCGACACTCTCAACACTCATTCGATTTTCGTACAGTAACTGGCGCGCCAGACTCATGCGTAATTGCTGCAAGTACCCTTTGCAGCTTATATCGGTGTTGGCTTTAAAAATCCGCGCCAAATGTCTGGGGCTACAATAAGCAAAGGCCGCCAACTCTTCTATGCGCCAATCTTTACTGGGATTTTTCTGCAATTGATCTTGCACATTGTGTACACCTTGATGCAAATGATTGCGATAGGTTAGCCAGGGAGATTGCGCGGGTTCTTGAATTGTACGCCGGGAAAATAGCACTAAGTTTCGCGCCACTTGCGCCGCGCACTCTACGCCACTGGTTTGCTCCACAATAT
>JABSRB010000021.1:0-44344 GCA_013215375.1 Oceanospirillaceae bacterium
TAAAGCTAACGTATTTGAATTGACCATGTTGTGTCGCGAAGTCATTCAGGAGATGAGTGCGGGTTATCCTGAGGTTGAATTGACTCACATGTATGTGGACAATG
Source organism: Oceanospirillaceae bacterium (assembly GCA_013215375.1). Lineage (GTDB taxonomy): Bacteria > Pseudomonadota > Gammaproteobacteria > Pseudomonadales > Balneatricaceae > Rs1. Next base: position 105 of record JABSRB010000021.1, read on the forward strand.
CGGCGATGCAATTGATTCGTGAGCCCAAGCAGTTTGATGTAATCGTTACTGGCAATATGTTCGGTGATATTTTATCGGATGCGGCTGCCATGTTGACCGGTTCTATCGGCATGTTGCCATCGGCATCTCTGGATGTGAACGGTAAGGGCATGTATGAGCCATGTCACGGCTCTGCACCTGATATAGCAGGGCAAGGCATTGCTAACCCATTGGCAATGATCTTGTCTGCGGCAATGATGTTGCGCCACTCGCTTAATTGCGCTGCTGTCGCTGACAAAATTGAAGCAGCAGTTGAAGTAGTGCTTGATCAAGGCTTGCGTACCGCTGATATATACTCAGAGGGCTGCACTAAGGTTAGCACTAAAGAAATGGGTGATGCGGTAGTCGCTGCCCTTAAGGTGTAAGCGAGCCAAGTTTCCTCCCGGAAAAATTTAAATGCCGAGCTTATGCTCGGCTTTTTTATGTTTGGGGCGAACGATATAGCGCGATGGCTGCTGTGCCGAAGGGCGTATATTGTCTGTAAAAGTTCAGCTGGAAATAGCTGTGATATCCGTATCGATGTTAGCAGTTATAGAGAGTGAATCATCACTTGACCGGTAATCAATTAGCAAAAGTGACAATATCAACTAAAATTAACAGTGAAGACTGACGATAAACCATGAAGTTATAGAGAGTTTGTAATTAGTAGATGTTAGATAATTATGATAAACGCTTAAAAGCACAAGTATTAAACGAACTCACTGATAGGGCGCGAGGAGGTATTTTTAGCTACGCTATTATTTGGTTTTCTAGCGCTGTCTGGGCTGATTTGTCTATATTACAGCCGCTGTTTTTTTGGCTTAATAGCCTGTTTTTTGCCTTGTTGTGTTTGGTTAGACTGTCGCACTATATTGTGCTGAAAAAACGGTTAATAAATAATATTGAGTTATTGAGTCGATGGTTAATTATCAGTGTGCTGGTCAGTGCGCTTCATCTAGGCTTGGTAACTGCATGGATAGTCACTCATGCGCAGTTCGATAAACTACATTATTTCTTTCTGATAGCGACTACTGCTTTTGCAATGGCGGGCACGGCAAATCTAGCAATATCGAAAGAGATAAGACGTTGTTATCCGTATTTTGCATTATTGCCCAGTATTTTAGCGGGTTTAGTGATTGAGGGAGAAGAGAACCTGTTTTTGGCGATACTGGCCATTTTTGCGTTATTTTATATCGTCAGTACCGCGAAAATAGCCGCTGCAGATTATTGGAATGCGGTGCACAACAACATGTTGGCGGAAGATAGAGCGCTGCTGTTGGAAAAATTAAATAATACCGATCCATTGACTAAATTACATAATAGACTTTATTTTGATAGTTGTTTTATAAAAGAGTGGAAGCGTTGTACGCGGCAGGCGAGCCCCATTTCTTTAATGATGATTGATTTGGACCATTTTAAGCTGGTTAATGATAGTTTTGGCCATCAGTTCGGCGATTTGTGTCTGGTTGAGGTAGCCAAGGTTTTATCCAAAGTTATTTCCAGGGAATTCGATGTTGTGGCTCGATATGGCGGTGAAGAATTTATCGTACTGCTACCTGCCACTGACTTAAAAAATGCCAGACAAGTAGCAGCCAATATCTTGAATTCTGTGGCAAGCATCGCGCTTGAGTGTAATGGAGAAAAAGTGGTGTTGGGGTGTTCAATAGGCATTCAAAGCATTGTACCTAGTAGGGCGGCTAAAGGTGCTGACTTAATAAAACAGGCGGATGATGCGCTCTACTTTGCTAAAAATAGCGGTAGGCATAGATATCACATTTATGATTTGGCGTGCGCTTAAATAAGTCGCCGCCCTGTGTCAGTAAATCTGCGCATTAGAGTGTAGCTAATCTCGAGTAGCTCGCTTTTGTTGCTGCTATTTCTTCTTTGATTTACTCAGTAATGAGGGGCGAAGTGCAGGTTTATTGGATTTTTCAATCTCTGGCGCCACATATCTCGCTTTGGCGGTTTTTCGTACCTTGCTGTTGGCGCGTTTAATCCCCGCGGTTTTTTCGCTACTTAATTTACCGTTTTGCAATAGGGGAATGCTTTGAAACTGCACTTGTTTGCCCATTAGCTGCTCGATTTCCATCAAATACTGGCGCTCATCGGGTGCAACAAAGGAGATTGCCTGGCCGCTTTTTCCGGCACGTGCGGTACGTCCTATACGATGTACGTATGCTTCAGGCTGATTAGGTAAATCGTAATTGACCACTCTGGGCAGTGCTTCGATATCTAAGCCACGGGCTGCGACATCGGTAGCGACCAGTACATCCACTTGTTGTTCGGTAAAAGCCGTTAGCGCGGCAATGCGCTCTTTTTGTAGTTTGTCGCCGTGAATAGAGGTGGCGTTGATGCCTTGCTCTATCAGAACTTGGGCAACTTTTTCAGCACGTCTTTTAGTACGTGTAAAAACCAGTGTTTGACGCCATTTTCCACTGCTGATCAAATAATGTAATACTTCGTCTTTGTTGGCGTTATCTACTTTGTAGGCTATTTGCTGTACTTTTTTTGCCGCGGAGTTGGCGGGGGCGGCGCTTATTTTTTGCGGTGCATTAAGCACTTGGGCTGCCCATTGTTCAATTTTGTCGTTATAAGTGGCAGAAAATAGCAGTGTCTGACGTTTTTTTGGGGCAAAGCTCATGATGCGATTAATATCGTGAATGAAGCCTAGATCCAGCATACGATCAGCCTCATCAAACACCAAAATTTCCAGTTGTTGTAAATTAAATTTGTTTTGAATTAACATCTCTAGCAATCTGCCGGGAGTTGCTACAAGTATGTCGGCTCCACGTTTCATTTTGCGAATTTGATTTTCAAAGCGAACGCCACCGTAGACGGAGATAACCCGCATCCCTAACTGTTCGCCATAGCTTAAGGTTTTTTCTGCTACTTGAATCGCCAGCTCACGTGTAGGGGTGAGTATTAAAGCGCGTATCGGATGATAGTTATCATCGGGAGCAAAAGCTTGTAGTTTTTCGATAATGGGCAGAGCAAAGGCGGCTGTTTTGCCGGTGCCGGTTTGGGCTTGCGCAAGAATGTCTCTCCCTTGAAGGATCACCGGGATTGCCTTGGCTTGAATTTCAGTGGTGTGTTTGTAGTCCAGTTGTTGCAGGGTGGATTGTAACTCTGCGCAGAGGTCGAGCTGGCTAAAATCTGCCATGTGAATTGCCTTTGATGCTTAGGCGTAAAGCCGAAGATTTGGGATGTTAAATAATTAAAAAGTGATTATAAAGGGTTCGCCCAGCACAATCACCGGTGGTTAATGCGTGATGCTTTGGGCTACTCTTTATCGTCAACGCGATCTTTGTTGCGCTCCATTTCCAGGAGCGGGTAGGCGACGCCGGTAATGTGCCAATTGATACGGTTAAGCTCGCGAATGATATCAAGGTGTAACATGTTGTTATCACTACTGCCTTCGTGTAAACGATTAACGTGGTCTTGGCTTGCCTGTTCGGTAAGTTTCTTAACTTGACGTTTGCCCTCTAGTAACAAGTGTACTAGGTCAATATCTTGGGTGTTGAAAATGCGCATCGCTAAATGAAAATTGTTGAGTACCGTTTCATGAATGGTAACAATGTCAGCGAGGCCGTCATCACTGAGTTCAACTTTATCTTGTATTTTCTTGCGGGACATTTCGGCGATGTTTTCTGTGATATCAGCGCTATGTTCTAAGTTTAGTGAGAAAGCCATGATTCGGTTGGTCTGCGAGAGCTGCTCGCTCTTTAAGTCCTGCCTGCCTAATTTGCTGATATATCGAGAAATTTCGTTGTGTAGCCGGTCGACAGAGCGCTCCATTTTCATCAGCTCACGACTCGGCTCAGAGCTTTCAGATGTCAGAGCTGGCAGACAGTTGCCAATCATTGTATAAACTACTTCAGCCATGTGCATCGTTTCTCGTGTGACGCAATCGATAGCCATTGAAGGTGTAGAGATGAGCTTTTCATTCAAGTAACGTGATTCATTGACGTTGGCGGTTTTGACCGGGTCTGGGATGTAGCGTTTAACAATTGCATAAGCTTTAGAGGTTAAAGGTAGAAATACCAATGCCACGGATAAGTTGAAGATGGTGTGAAAATCAACGACGTGGCGAGCGACATCAGTGGTGATGTAAGTACTTAAAAGCTCGGAAATTATGTCGATAAAAGGCAGTACTACTATGCAGGATATGATTTTAAAGCAGCTGTTGCTGACAGTGATGCGCAGTGCTTGTGCACCTTTGTTAAGCGTTGCGATAACAGCGGGGATTGTTCCGCCTATGTTGGCGCCAAGCACTAATACTAGACTTAGTTGCGGGCTGATTATAGAGCTTGCCGCCAGGGACATAACTAACAGGATCATGGCAATACTAGAGTGGCTTATCCAAGTGAGCAGGACGATAAGTAAAATGGCCAACATGCGTTCATCTTCCAGCGCGTGAAATAATTCTTGAAGGACCGCAGCCTCACGCAGAGGGCCGGTAGATGAACCGATTAGTTTTAGTGATAGCAGCATTAGGCCAAGGCCTATTAATGCCATGCCTACGTGCTTGAATGTGTCGGTTGTGGCGCGTCTATGGGAGATCAAGCCGATGAATATTAATGCCGGTGATAGCCAGCTTAAATCGTAAGAGAGTACTTGGGCCACTAAGGTGGTGCCAATGTCGGCACCTAGCATTACGGCGAGAGCGGGAGCTCCGGCGATCAAGCTTCTGCTGGCAAAAGAAGAAATGAGCAGGGCGGTAGCGGTGCTGCTTTGCAGCACAGAAGTGATGCCTAGGCCCACGGCAAATGCAGAGGTTTTATTGCGAGTAAAGCGAGTGATTATTCGTTTTAGATCGTTGTTAAAAGCAGCAATGATACCCTGTTTTACCATTTCCATGCCAAATAATAGCAGAGAGACGGCGCCTAAAATACTGATCAAGGTGTACATTGTTGCTCCTTTAAAGACCTTTGCAGGTATGTTTATCAATGGGTATGATGGTTAAGAGATGAGACCAGACAAACATAAAAAATTATATTTTCACAAAGCTAGATTGATTCACATCTGGAATGCTAAGCAAATAAGGCTCTAGAGATTAGGGTGCGCTCAAATCTTATATTAAAAGTGGATAGCATTAATTAAATTATCACAGCGCTGATTAGAAATTAGTGTGGCTGTGATCATTAATTGCAGTAGAGGGGGTAATGTTTCTTAAAAACTGTATGCAATACTACCTGTATTCAATAACTTATATAGTAGCATAGATACAAAAAATCGCCATGCAAAAAACGCCAAGGATCAGCTATATAAGAAAAACACTGGGATTTTTCTCTCACTTTAGAATTTTGTTTTGAAATAACTTTCTACTTGCTCAAGATGCACTTCCAAATCGTCGAGAATATAGCTTTCTTTGGGTGTTAGGCTCTGCTCTCTGCGCGCAAAAGAGAGTTGTTTTTTAGCCCGCTGTACTTGCCCCACAAGCTGAAAATATTCAATGCGCGCTATATGCAGTAACACTTTTTGTCCCGCTAGCCCTTGAGCCTCAGCGAGTAAGTACCAAGCGTCGGCGTTATCGGGGTCGTGTTTGGTTAGCTGAGTTAATACGGTTGCCGCTTTGCCTGGTTGCTGACCCGCTAAATGATTTCGTGCTAGCAGTAATTGCACTGCACTGTTATCAGGGTAAATTTTGTTGAGGGAGTGCAGTGTTTTTTGTGCTTTTGTAAGTTGGCTGCTTTCGGTGAGTATTTGCGCCAAGCTGAGTCGAACAAAAATATGTTTGCGCCATAGACTTGGCAGCTTGGCAAATATTGCAATAGATTCTTGATAGTGATGCGCGTTAGCCAGCGCTAACGCATAGGTAAAGTTATTGATACTGCTTGGATCTTGCTTAGCTTTGGTTTTAAAATGATTGAGGGGGTGCTTTTGTCTAAGAAAGTATTTAACCTGAATTCTTGCCTGAACGATTGAAAAATCGATGTCATTGTTACCTTTGCGCTGATTGGTTAGCGAAAGCGCTCTGTTTTTGCTGTCTGATACTCGTGAGCTAGAGCTTGGGTGAGTCAATAAGAATTCTGGAGGAGAAGAGCCCTGTAGTCGCTGTAATTCTAATAATCTTGAAAACATATTGGGCATCGCCATTGGATCGAAACCCGCTTTGGATAAATTTAGCATGCCGATATGATCTGCTTCCTGTTCGTTTTTACGGCTAAAGGCCAGTTGTGAAGAGGCTTGGCTTGCAGTAGTACTGGTGAGTACAGCAGTGCCCAATTCTGGATTGGCGACAGCGACGAGAATGCCGGTTAATAATGATGCGATGGCAAAAGGTGTGTTTATTCTCTGGCGTTCGAGTTGTTCAGCAAAATGCCTCTGGCTTAAGTGCGCTAGCTCGTGACTAATCACTGAGGCTAATTCTGCCTCAGACTGTGCCGTCAGAATAATTCCCGCATGGATTCCCAGTACCCCGCCAGGCGCTGCAAAAGCATTGACGCTGAGGTTGCCAATCACTGCGATCGATACTCGCTGATCGGTTAATTGGCTGCTGGGAACCAGCTCTAAGGTTAAGTCTCTGACGTAGGCCTCAACAATAGGGTCATCAATGCTCTGATTGGCGCCGCGAATTTCTCTGATGATGCCCTGGCCTAAGTTATACTCTGTTTTCAGCGAGATAATAGATGAACTGTAATCGCCCAGTAGCGGCAAAGTATTGGCAGCAGTGATAGAGGTGAACGACATCGCCATCAATAGAGGGGCGAGCTGTTTGATGATTTTTCTGCAGGTGCAGGGCATATTGATAAGACTCATGGTTACAGGGCTTTAAGTTAAATGAATTGGTTAAAGTGGCAGTCGCCCTTAAAAATATTATAGACAAATCAGTAGACTATAAGTTTCCCTTTATTTGGTGCATATTGCTACCGTTTATCTGGGTAGTTGAAATCTGGCTGCATATTGTTGAATATCTGTGGCGTTAATAGTTGTATTTGGCCAGTGATATCCATAGGCTTGAGCTTTAAGTTTAAGGGCTTTTTTTGGGGCTTAATTTCGAAAACTAGCTAGATACCAGGGTTAAATGACACAGATACAATACGATCAATATTTAGATGTTAAAGAATTCCAATGTCCTATGCCTCTGCTTAAAACTAAGCAGGCTCTGCGCTATTTAAATGAAGGTGCTGTGCTGAAAGTGGCGACAACGGATGCTGGCTCGGTGAGAGACTTTAGTGTGTTTATAGAACACAGTAAACATCAGATGTTGGACATGCATGAAGCAGATGAGACTTATTACTTTTATATTAAAAAATATTAGGAGCTTGAACGAGAATAGTCTGTTTTCGATCAAGGTCTTAGTGCAATCCATTTTACAATGATGATGCAAAGAGAGAGATAAATGAAAAGAGTTTTTTCCAAATGGATTGAGCGGTATTTTTCAAATGAAGAAGCGTTGTTCTTATTCCTATTAATAGCCACTTCTCTGGTAATTATTTTAACCTTGGGAGGGCCTTTAGCACCAGTGTTCGCAGGGTTGATATTGGCATTTTTAATGCAGGGTTCGGTCAGCTGGTTAAAGAAAAAAGGGCTGGCGCATATAGTGTCAGTGAATATTGTATTTATAGCCTTCTTTTGTGCGTTACTATCGTTCATGTTTTTTGTTGTCCCCCAAGCCTGGAAACAATTAGCGAAATTGTTCAATGATATACCGTATATATTTCAACAGATCCAAGCCGGTTTATTGGTGCTCCCTGAACACTACCCCGATCTGGTGACGGAAGATCAAATCAGACAAGTTATTGCAATGGCCACCCGTGAATTAGCCTCGGTGGGTCAGTGGGTGTTGGCTTCGTCATTTAACTCGTTAGGGACTATTGTAGCGCTGTTAATATATTTTGTTTTAGTGCCTATATTAGTGTTCTTCTTTTTAAAGGATGGCCGTCAATTAGCCCAGAATTGGACGGCTTTTCTTCCGGCAAAAAGAGAAATGATGACCAGCGTCTGGCATGAGATGGATGTGCAAATTGCCAATTACATTCGCGGTAAGACCGTTGAGATCTTTATTGTTGGTACTATTACTTATTTAGGTTTTATATTTTTTGATCTCGATTATGCGGCGCTACTGGCAATAATGGTGGGATTGTCTGTTTTAGTTCCTTATATAGGTGCTGCTTTAGTGACGCTTCCGGTAGCTATCATTGGTTTTTTCCAGTTTGGATGGGGCAATGAATTCATGTACTTGATGGTGGTTTATGGAATTATTCAAGCATTAGACGGCAATGTGCTAGTACCATTGCTGTTTTCTGAAGCGGTTAATCTGCATCCTATTTCTATCATTATCGCAGTATTGATTTTTGGTACCTTGTGGGGTTTTTGGGGGGTGTTTTTTGCAATACCATTGGCAACCTTAGTGAAGGCGATTGTTAGCGCTTGGCCTAAACCTCACGATGAGCTGGAAGATTAGGGCTTTTCTCGAAAGGTGCAAAGTAGTACATGCTGAAAAATTCAAGCATCGATTAGCAGTATTAAATGATGAGTGCTAGAAATATAGAAAATCCTTAGTCAGTTAATAATTCTTATTATTAAGTTCTTTGGTGAATGAGTTTATAATAACAGATGACGCTGGTTATCTTGTGGATGCACTAAGCTCTTATGGCGGGATTCAGCGGTAAGTTTTAAATCGATATTAAAACGTTTTTATCGATGAGAAGCTTTTTAAATGTGTAAGTTAAAGTGTATTATTAAACGGATGTTTAAGTATAATGATTTTTGCAGGCTCTCTATCCATCATTAAATTAAGTGTCGCTGCATTGGTAAATGCAATTTTATTCTCAATTAAGGTTTCGGTGTAAGGCAAGTAACTATGTATGAATTTTTGATCAACGATGAGAAGCCTGAATTAGAGGTAGCGCCGAAAGATTCTTGGCCAATTTTGATTGTTGATGACGAGCCTGCTATTCATACTGTGACTAAATTTGCCTTGGAAGATGAATACTTTGATGGCAAAAAATTAAGCTTTATTTCCGCGTATACGGCACAAGAAGCGAAAGAAATTCTTCGCTCACGCAATGATATTGCGCTGGTGTTGCTAGATGTGGTCATGGAAGTGGAAACGGCTGGTCTTGATATGGCGGCATGGATCAGAGAAGAGCTAAATAATAAGTTAATCCGCATTATCTTGCGCACTGGTCAGCCGGGCCAGGCCCCAGAAAAAACAGTTATTTTAAATTACGATATTTTTGATTATAAAAACAAAACAGAATTAACGGCGCAAAAGCTATTCTCTTGTGTTATTTCTGGGTTGCGTTCCTACCGTGATGTTCTCGCGTTATCTAACCACAGCATAGGTTTAAAACGTGTGGTTAGGTCTACCGCCGATTTGTTTAAAAAACAATATGTGAGCGAATATGCCAGTGGCGTATTGTTGCAGTTGACTTCTTTGCTGTATTCCTCTGCCGATGCGGTGCTGGTTAATCTGGATGCCAATCAAGAGTTAGATAGAGTATTAAACAGTAGTAAAATTATCGCTGCAGTTGGGGATTATGAGCAGTACTTGGGGGCGAATATTAATACGGTGTTATCTGCCCGGGTATTAAGCGAGTGCCTTGAGTCAACCCAAGTGATCTATAAAAATATCTCAGACAAAGAAATACTATTTTCTTATAAAACCCGCGATGATCATAAAACATTGTTGTGTATAAAATACAAACAATGTTTTTCCTCTGATGACTTGAGCCTTATTGAACTGTTTGTGCAAAGTGTCGCTATAGCACAAGAGAGAATGCGTTTTTGGCAAGAAACGGAAGAGACTTTAAATGAAATGATTAAACTGTTGAGTGGCTCTATCGAAAAGCACGCTAAACAGGGGGATCAATATTTTACTGGGGTCACAAAGATCGCTATGCTGCTAGCCAAGAAACATGGCTTAATTTTGAAGAGAGAAATCTCTGAGCGTCAAAAGAAAGACAGTATTTAGTTTCTATTTAACGGCAGCCCCTGTGGTGCTTAATGCCGGTTCCCGCCTTAGTTGTTTTAATTTTATCTTTGAGAAAGTACATGAATAAGAGTGTTTGTACTAATTTAGTGGCACTGATAGTGATGCTAGTGGCGATTGTTAGCAATAATGATACATTGTATTTTGTCGGTGTGTTTGCACTTTCTGGTGCTTTAACCAACTGGTTGGCCATCTATATGTTGTTTGAAAAAGTGCCTGGTCTGTATGGTTCGGGAGTTATTCCCGAGCACTTTGAAGAGTTCAAAGTAGGTATTAAAGAAATGATGATGGAGCAATTTTTCAGTAGCGAGAATATTGAAAAATTCATGCACAGTGAAGTAGAAGAGATCGAACTAAAATTGGAGCCCATTATTGAGCAGCTAGATTTTTCTTCGACTTACGATGGTCTTATTGAGGTTATTGAGCAATCATCATTTGGTGCTATGTTAGAAATGGTGGGTGGGACTAAGGTGATTGAGCCAATGCGGGAGCCTTTCGTTGCTAGAATAAAGTCTTCAATTATTGATGTTACTCGCTCAGAGCAATTTAAGTCCTTGATGAGCAAAGAGTTAGAACAAGGCTCTAATGTCGATTTGATGGTCGAAAAAGTCGAGAGCATTGTTGAGCAACGCCTGGCTGAATTAAGCCCAGCTCTAGTAAAAGAAATCGTCCAGAAAATGATTAAAAAGCATTTGGGCTGGCTTGTGGTGTGGGGCGGTGTTTTTGGAGGTGCTATTGGCGCGTTGGCCTCTATTTGGGGTTGAGGCTTTTATTTAAGCGTTTTACTCTGTTGAATTATGGGTATAATACTGCCAAGTAGATATTAAAAGCGGTTATTTTTTGTGGTGACTGCACAGTGAATAGAGAGTAATAAGTGATAGAAATAGGTAAGACAAATAAATTAGAAGTCATTCGCGAAGCAGAATTCGGGGTGTATTTAGAAGGTGGTAAATATGGTGGGATATTATTGCCTAAAGCCGAAGTTCCTGAAAACTGTAAGAAGGGCGATCTGATAGAAGTTTTTGTCTATTTAGATTCAGATGATTATGTAATTGCAAGCTCAGCCAGACCATTAGTGCAAGTGGATGAGTTCGCGACTTTGACAGTGGCCGAAGTAAACGATACAGGTGCTTTTTTGGACTGGGGTCTGCCAAAGCAGCTCTTAGTGCCTTATGCAGAGCAGCGTAAAGCGCTTGAGCCTGGTCAGAGAATCACGGTTAGATTGTACTTGGATAATACCGGAAGAATCGCCGCTTCAACTAAACTTGATAAGTTTTTGAAAAACGATGCTAGTGCCCTCAGTGTAGGGGATGAAGTGAAAATGTTTGTCGTACGTAAAAATGACATTGGCTTTAGCGTTATCCTCAATGATATGTATTGGGCGGTATTGCACGCGAAAGATATATTTAGGACAGTGCGTCCAGGTCACAAGCGCACAGGTTATGTAAAGCGTCTGTTAGAGCACAATAAAATTGATGTCATGCTGGAAAAGCCAGGTTACGCCAAAGTTGATGATGTGAGTCAGCAGATTTTAGATGATTTAGAGGATCGTGGCGGCTTTAGTGCACTGGGTGATAAAGCTAAACCTGAAGATATTTATCAGCAATTTGGTATCAGCAAGAAGTCTTACAAAATGGCGTTGGGTAGTTTGAAAAAGCTCGGACGTATTGATATTGCTAAAGATGGTATTCATTTAAAATAAGTTTGTGCACAGCAGAGCTATTTCTTAGTTCTGCTTCTGTTATTGGCGAGTCTTCTTCCTGATACGCTATTTTCCTCTGTGTGGTATTTCGAGCGTCTGCTCGGGTGTCTTTGGCTATCCTTGTTGCTGCCGGTCTTAGGCTTGTGGGTTAACTGTACGGTTTCTCTGCTGGTCTCTCCTGGGGCTAGATTATCGACAGTCCAGTTGCCAATGGCGTATCTAATAAGTCGTAATGTGGGAAAGCCGACTGCTGCGGTCATTCTGCGAACTTGGCGGTTTTTCCCCTCTTTTATCTTCAGCTCTAACCATGAAGTAGGTTTGTTTTGTCGCTCTCTGATAGGTGGGGTTCTGTCCCAGATATCCGGTTCGGGGATTATGCGTGCGCTCGCAGGCTTAGTTAGGCCGTCTTTGAGCACAACTCCTTTGATTAATTTATCGAGTGCCGGTTGGTCCAGCTCACCTTCAACTTGTGCCCAGTATGTTTTTTCTAGCTTGAAGGCGGGGTTGGCGAGTTGGTGTTGGGTTGGTCCGTCATCAGTCAGGATTAAAAGGCCCTCAGAGTCATAATCTAAACGACCAGCAGGGTAAAATCCTTTATCGCTAATAAAGTGTTTAAGTGTATTGCGATCGCCGTCGTCAGTGAATTGGCTGAGTACTTGGAAAGGTTTGTTGAGTAAAATTAAGTTGGCCAAAAGGTTCTCGAAAATGTATTAGCTGAAGCGAGGTATTATACGGGTCGATAAGCGGCTGTGAAAGCGTTAGCGATTATTTGATCAAATAAGGTATATATGACGAAGGGAGGATAGGGCGGTCTATGTTCATTGATAAATATTTGTTTGTACTAAGTAATATCTACAAAAGCTCATGAGAGCGCAGCCGCTCTCATGAATTATTACATAAATCGAGAAGATTATTGCTTAGCTAGCTGAGCATCTTTACAGGTACCGCATTAGTGGCAGTAACGAGTGCTTCCAGCGGAGGAGCAAAGTCAGTTAAGTTAATACCTTTAACAGCGTTCTTGTACTCAGTCATCGTTGGGAAGCGACCAAGCATCGTTGAAAGTACCACTAATGGCGTTGAGCCTAGTAGTGATTCGCCTTTCTTCGCTGCAGTATCGGCTACAACACGGCCTTGGAACAAGCGAGTTGATGTAGCAATAACCGTATCACCTGGTGCAGCTTTCTCTTGGTTACCCATGCATAAGTTACAGCCTGGGCGTTCTAAGTACATGATTTTTTCATACTTAGTACGCGCAGTGTTTTTAGGCGAAGAATCGTCAAATTCAAAACCAGCATACTTCTCAAGAATTGCCCAGTCGCCTTCAGCTTTAAGCTCATCAACAATGTTATATGTAGGTGGAGCTACAATTAATGGTGCCTTAAATTCAATTTTAGTCCCTTGTGATTCCATGTTGCGCAACATTTGAGCGATGATTTGCATATCGCCTTTATGTACCATACAAGAACCAACGAAACCTAAATCAACTGGCTTGTCAGCGTAGTATGAAACAGGGCGAATAACGTCATGCGTATAGCGCTTAGAGACATCGTCGTTGTTTACGTCTGGATCCGCAATCATTGGCTCGTCGATTAGGTCTAAATCAATAACAACTTCGGCGAAGTAGTTAGCATTTTCATCAGGTCTTAATGCAGGTGCTGCGCCTGATTTGACCTCTTCAATACGCTTTTCAGCGATATCAATAAGGCCTTGCAGTGTTTTCGCAGGGTTTTCCATACCTTTATCAATCATGATTTGGATACGGCTCTTAGCGATTTCTAAAGAAGCCATTAACGTGTCATCTTGAGAAATACAGATTGAAGCTTTTGCTTTCATTTCTGCAGACCAATCAGTGAACGTAAAGGCTTGGTCAGCTAATAAAGTACCAATATGTACTTCAATGACGCGACCTTGGAAAACGTTTTCACCACCAAATTGTTTAAGCATTTGCGCTTGTGTTGCGTGAACAACATCACGGAAATCCATGTAGTCTTTCATTTTACCTTTAAAGGTTACTTTAACAGACTCTGGAATTGGCATTGCAGACTCACCCGTTGCCAGTGCAATTGCTACAGTACCTGAGTCGGCACCAAAGGCAACACCCTTAGACATACGTGTATGAGAGTCGCCACCGATGATGATAGCGCGATCGTCAACGGTAATGTCATTCAATACTTTATGAATAACATCAGTCATTGAATGATAAACACCTTTAGGGTCTCGTGCAGTGATTAGACCAAATGCGTTCATAAAGCTCATTAATTTAGGTGTGTTCGCTTTTGCTTTATCATCCCAAACAGATGCAGTATGACAACCTGATTGAAATGCACCATCAACAATAGGGGAAATAGTAGAAGCAGCCATCGCTTCTAATTCCTGACATGTCATAGGGCCAGTTGTGTCTTGCGAGCCAACAATGTTTATTTTAACGCGAACGTTTGAGCCTGCATGTAGTGGTGAGTCAGATAAAACGCCAACGGCGTTACGGTTAAATATCTTTTCAACAGCCGTTAAGCCCTGACCTTCATGTGAAATTTCTTTTGAAGCTGCATATACGCTTAAAGGTTCAATACCTAAAGCTTCTGCTGCAAATGTTTGTAGTTTCTTGCCGAAGGTTACAGCATATGAACCGCCAGCTTTCATGAACTCTTGCTTTTGTGGTGTGAACGCCGACGATATATCAGCAAGTTCTGTGTCACCGTTGTATAATTTTTGCGCTTTCGTATCAATAGTTAATACAGTACCTGTCGCTACTGAATACACTTCTTCTAGCACAGCATCGCCATTTTCATCAAAAACCGTATTACCACTAGCGTCTACTTTCTTAACCCAGTTTTTAAGGTCAAGGCCAATACCACCGGTAACATCAACCGTTGTTAGAAAGATTGGAGCGATACCATTTGTGCCTGCAACAATGGGTGCGATGTTAATAAAAGGCACATATTGACTGGCTTTTTTACCGGTTAATAGTGCGACGTTGTTAACACCGGACATGCGAGACGAACCAACACCCATAGTCCCTTTTTCAGCAATTAACATTACTTTTGCGTTAGGGTGCTTAGCTTGTAGTGCTTTTATTTCTGCTTGAGCTTCTGGCGTGCTCATGCAATGACCATGTAATTCACGGTCTGCGCGAGAGTGAGCTTGATGACCAGGAGATAATAAATCAGTTGAGATATCGCCTTCACCAGCAATACAAGTAACTATTTCTATTTTTTCTGCAATAGCAGGTAATTTAGTGAAAAACTCTGCTTGTGCGTAGCTTTCTAAAATATCTTTAGCGATTGCGTTACCGGCTTTAAATGCAGCTTCAAGGCGAGCGGTATCAGAATCGTATAAAAATACTTGTGTTTTTAATACGTCGGATGCTTGAGAAGCTAACGTTGCGTTTTCGCTTAATGCAAGATCAAGTAATACCTCAATTGAAGGACCACCTTTCATGTGAGAAAGCAGCTCAAAGGCAAATTTAACAGATATTTCAGCAACAACGGCTGTACCAAGAATAATGTCTTTTATAAATTTAGCTTTTTCACCAGCGGCACTAGTAGTACCTGGTAGGGTGTTGTAGATAAAGAAATCAAGAGAATCCTTACGGTGTTCATGATTTGTATCTTTAATCTGAGTAATAATTTCCGATACTAATTCGGCGCCGTCAATTGGCTTAGGGGCTAGACCTAGCTCATTTTTACGGGTTTCAATTTCTTTTATGTATTCTAAATACAAACTCATACACACCTCTTGTTGGCTATAATATACTAATACATTGTTATTATTAGGAAAAATCAGGCTTAGTAGCCTAGCTTTTCCCTCTATAAATGTTTTGGGCCGCTCGGTTGAGTTTTGTGTCACTCTTTAGCGCGGTTTTATCTATTTAAACACCTAGCTTTAGATGCTTAAGAGAGTCTCTAAATGGGGCGGGTAAAGGCCATAAAAAGAGTAAGTCATTTTAACGTACTCTTTTAAAATTGTCGACAATCTTGATTTGATTAGATCAAAACAATGTAACTTTTTGGTTTTTCGTTGATTAAACCGCTGGTTTCGATGAGTTTTTCGAGAATAGTTCTTGTTTGTATTTGGGCTTTATAAATGCCACAAACAAAAAAGCCGACATATTAAGTCGGCTTTTTATAATATGCATCCAATTAGTTCTGGATTTGCATTTCTACACGTCTGTTTTGAGCACGACCTTCATCGGTTTCATTACTGGCAATCGGGTTGTCTTCGCCGAATCCCTGTGAAGAGATGTTGTCTACAGGAACGCCTTGAGAAACTAAGTAATCTTTAACGGAGGCTGCACGCTTGTCAGAAAGTTTGATATTGTATGCATTTCCGCCAACTGAGTCAGTGTGACCTGCTACAAGTACTAGTGCTTCTGCTGCGGCTAATTTGCCTGCAACTTTGTTCAATATTACTTGTGAATCAGCGGTTAAGTCAAAAGACTTGTACTCAAAGAACACACCTTCTAACACGATGGCGATATCTTCTTCACAACCTATTGAGTTTACTGCAGTGCCAGGTGCAGTGTCAGGACATTGATCGGCTTCATCTAAAACGCCGTCGCCGTCTTGGTCGTTTAGCACTTCACAGCCTGTTTCGTCTACTTCAGTTCCCAGTGGGGTGTTAGGGCACTGATCGATGCTATTGGCCACACCGTCTTTATCGTCATCTAATGAACAACCAACTTCGTTTACCGCTGTGCCAAGAGGCGTGTACGGGCATTCATCATTTTTGTCTGCTACACCATCCTGGTCGCCATCCAAAACTACACCTGGAGAACAAAAGATTGCACCTAGACCAACACCTACCAATGCGCCAGCAGCTTTTGATTTGCCATCGCTACCACGGTTTGCAACAGAATCTGCAGCTACACCAGCGAGGCCGCCTGCGGCTACACAAAGTACTCGTTTAGTATCCCATTCGCCAGGTTTAGAGCTTGAGGCACAGCCTGCAACGATAAGTGACAGTGCAAATATACCTGCTACTTTTTTAAATGTATGAGAGTTGTTCATTATTGGTACCTATTCCTTTTATTTACCAGATGAATCAATTTGGTTTGAAATTGATAACGAAATTTTCTGTTGTAAATTGTTTTAGATTTAATAGAGATAAATTAGGCGGAGCCTAAATCATCAAGGGTTAATTGCTCGCCCCTTTGGGCATGAACTTGTTAAGCTCAAAGTAATTCTATATACCCCGTTTCATAAAGTGAAAGTGAGCTAAGCGAAAGGGCTTGCCCGGGGTTGTTGATTTGGGTCTTAGTTGTTATTGCCTTTTATACACCCCTACTATTTATTGAATAACTAAAGCATATTAAATATATAGATAACGCGGTGGTCTTTTGTCCGTCTGGTATAAAAACTGAATGTAGAGAGAGTTGATATCTCGATTCTATAAGTCTTATATACCACTTTAAAACAGTATAGCTAGCAACTAGGTGGATAATAACGCCTTGTGGGCAAAGATTCATCCAATGTTCATTAAATAGTTCAATTAATTAAACATTAATTTAAAATAAACTAAATGACAGGCACATATTATAGTAGTTTTTTAATTAAGTACGTTTTTTACAGGTGAAATACAGCTGCTTATTGCAAGTTGTTTAAAACGGCACATATTTTGATTTTAGAAGTGTCTCTGTCTTTGTAAATAGGGGGTTCTTTGTAGTTGCACTCCAATGAATAATGCTGCATTCTAGCGCCTTTTTTTTGACGCTAGTTAACGTCGTAAATAACTATCTAGAGTAAGTATCTAAATTAAGTCCCTAAATAAGCAAAAGGTGAACTGCTTCTCATGCATCAAATACTCTTTAACCACGATGACTTTATTATTGTAAGTAAACCTGTTTCTTTAAGCGTGCACTGTGATGATAATTTGCCAGGGTTTACAGCGCAGCTATCAAAAGAGTTGGGCACAGCGCTTTTTGTGGTGCATCGTTTAGATAGAGTGACTTCTGGTTTGATGATTTTTGCCAAATCTACGAAAGCCGCTGCTGCTTTTGGTGTGTTGTTTGAAACTCATAAAATTGGTAAGTACTATCTGGCACTTAGTGATTCGAAACCACGAAAAAAACAAGGCACTGTGCAGGGTGACATGAAGAAATCCCGTCGATCGGCCTGGATGTTGCAAACGAGTCAGGTTAATCCTGCTATCACACGGTTCTTTAGTAAAGCGGTTAGTGGTCGCAGAATTTTTTTACTCAAACCAGAGACTGGTAAAACGCATCAAATTCGGGTTGCACTGAAAAGCTTGGGCTCACCTATTATCGGTGATCCTATCTATAGCAGTAAAACTCAGCACATCGGTACCGTCGCTAAGAGTGAGCCTTCAGAGGTTGTTAATGAACGCTGTTATTTACATGCATGGCAGCTACACTTTGACTTCGCTGGGCAGACGTTTTCTTTTCGTGATGATCCTCAGCAAGGTGCGTTGTTTAGTGATAAAAATGTAGCGAGCGTTTTGCATGAGTGGTCGAAGCCAAATATACTTAAATGGTCTAAAAATCGTTAGACTTAAAATAAAATCAAGGATAATACAATGACAGAAAGTGAAGAAAAGAACGCGAGAGATTTCAGTGCCCGTCCAGCGAAAGAGCAGCAAGAATTTATTGAAAATACTTGGTGCGAGCACTGCATGAAGGAAAATTTAGGTTTAACTGATCCCAATGAGTACGAGCAGGGTGGCACGGTGTATATCGAGGGGAAATGTAGACAGTGCTCTAACATTGTTTTAACCGAATTAACCGAGGAAGAGTTTTAACACGTGAGTAATTTTGAACAGCGGTTTGCCGGTACTGCCAGGATATATGGAGATTTGGGTTTAGCTAAGTTTCGCCAGTCACATGTTTGTATCATTGGTATAGGGGGTGTGGGTTCTTGGGTGGCGGAAGCGCTAGCCAGATCAGGTATTGGAGAGATAACCTTAATTGATGCCGACGACATTTGCATTACCAATACCAACCGTCAAATTCACGCCCTAAAAAGCACTATTGGTCATAATAAAGTGGATGCGATGGCGCAGCGAATAGTGGATATTAATCCCGATTGCTTAGTGCATTGTGAAACTCAATTTATTAATACCACCAATGTCAGAGAATTACTGTCACAGGATATGGATTACGTAGTAGATGCCATTGATAGTGTGTCTGATAAGGCCGCTCTTATTGCTAGCTGTAAGCGTAGTAAAATTCCGGTTATTACCATTGGCGGTGCGGGCGGGCAGTGGGATCCAACATCTGTGGCGACCGCCGATTTATCTCGTACTAAAAATGATCCACTAGCGGCTAAGGTGCGTGCCAAATTACGTCGTGAATATGGATTTAGTCGCAGTGGTAAAAGATTTGTGGTGGAGTGCGTTTACTCGAGCGAACAATTAAAATATCCTCAAGGTGATGGCAGTATTGGTACGGCTAAAACAGCTAGCGCAGAAGGGGCTATGGACTGCAGCACCGGCTTTGGCGCTGCTGCGGTAGTGACGACTACCTTTGCTATGGTCGCTAGTGCTAGGGTGCTAAATCGGTTAATGTTAAAAGCGCATGAATAATGTTTTAAGTTTGATTTATAGCGATTTTGTATAAGACTAAAACCACAGATGATATTAAAAACACATGAAATTATTTGGTAATATTTATACTGATCTTGATACCAGCACTATCGCTAATTGTTTATGTTTAGAGCAGTGGTGCTGTATAGAAATTGAGCCTGATCATTTTGAGTTAGAAGGTTCTGGCGTAAAATTAACCCTTGAAGGTAGCAAAGAAATTTTGTTGTTTGGATCTTTAGAAACACCTCTGGCTGAAATTGATCAGTGGGTTGCAGGTCTCAGTGACGTTGCTATGCATTTTGCTTTAGATTTACATGCAGACGAAGCAAGATTAATTAGACGATATCATCAGTGAACCTGATTGATGAACCTGCTTAATTGCCCTTTATCGTGATATTTATTTGAATTTTATGCACTTTTGATTATCTTTATAATGATGGTTATATTTATAGGAGATGAATTGGCAGTATTCTAAATTACCAAAAGTTAGTGATAAGGCGGTTATATATTGTATGTTTTACATACAATAGTTGTAGGAGGTGTTGATTTTTAACCTCTTTTTAATGCTAGACTTAGGTTAAGTTTGAAACATTTATTTATGACGTTTAGGTGGAGTTGATGAGCAAAGAAAAATTACTAGATCGCTTTGACTTTTTAGCAGCGAATGTAGAGGAGATAGTACTCCTTATTAACAATCAGGGAGAAGTCCTGAAAGTTAGTGCAGGATCTGAAGATTGGCTGTTAGCAGATAGTTTGGTCGGTTTGTCTTTTCCGCTATTGTTTTCATCTGAAATGATGGTTCAAGTAACGACTCAAATTAATACCGCTTCTCAGTGTGATGAGGCGGTGAACTTTCAGTATTCAATGAAAGAAAAAGATGCTCCTGATTGGGTGGAACTCGGCCTAAAAGAGCCGCATATTTGGCACACTCGCTGTCAAAAAATAGATGATAAAGAGTTAATATTTGTTATTGCTGATCGCAGTGAAGAGGTTAAGTTAGAGCGTAAAATCGTCAATCAAGCGCAGCGTGATCCTCTCACAGGAGCCTATAATCGCAGGGCTTTGATGACGGTTCTTTCGCAGTCAATTGCTCAGGCGCAAAGGTATGACTGGCTCTGCTCCTTTTTGCTGATCGATATCGATAATTTCACTGCGTTTAATGAAAGTTTTGGTTGGGATGCTGGGGATTTAATACTGCAGCAGTTAGTTTCGAATCTGCATGGCTTTAAAAGAACCGCTGATTTTCTCGCGCGATATGGCGATGATCAATTTGTGATGTTTTTGCCTGAGACAAATAGTGAGCAATCTGGTTTGGCGGCCGAGAGAATAAGGGCAATGGTTGAAGAGTTAGAAATACCTTTCTCACAGGGTGATTTGAAATTCACTGTCAGTATTGGCGCATCGACCTTAAGTGATGTTGAAGAAACCCATGAATCTATGTTGCGCAGGGCAGAGGAAAATCTGCAAATAGCCAAGGAAAGTGGGCACAATAGAGTAGAAGTTGATGAGGCGGGTTGACCTTCGACTAAGTTAGTTAAATCTAGTTCTTTATGATACAAAAAATAGAGCTGTGCATTTTAACAATGCACGGCTCTATTTCGTTTAGCGGCACTTATAACTTTATATCTTCTATATGAGGCAGTGATGTTAAAGCCCCTTTATGTGAGGCGGCAAAGGCACCACAGTGACTGGCGAAAGACAGTGCTTGAGCAAGTTGATCCGTCTCACAAAAAGAGGTGAGCTGTGATTGTGTAATATCTTGCTCGGTTAGCTGGTATAAAAATCCACCCATAAATGCATCCCCCGCGGCTGTACTGTCTACCGTTTTAATCACAGGAGGTGTGATTGAGCTCTCGGTATATCCAGTGTCTGTTGCATTAAAGTATTTTAAAGGTTTACCACCATCTGTAAGCAGTACCAATTGAGTGGCACCTGTAAATATATTCTTTAAGGTATCTTCAACACTATTGCCATTGCATAAAAACTCCATTTCTTCCGCGCAGAGTTTAACGATGTGAGCGTATTTAATACACTGCCAAATAGGGCCTAGGGCATCGCGGTTAGCAGGCCATAAGTTTTTGCGCAGATTGACGTCGAAACTGATGCAAAAACCTGCATTTTTAGCTTTTCCTATACCACTTAAAGTAGCGCCATAAATAGAGTTCGCCGTTAGTGTGTTCGAACAGAAGTGAAAATAGCCAGGGTTTTCAAACCAACTGTCTTGGAATTCAGCGCCAGTGAATAACATGTCTGCTGAAGGGTCACGGTAAAAGCTGAAGGTGCGTTCCCCATCTTCATCCAGAGATACAAAGGCCAAAGCTGTTTTAGCTTCATCAGTGGTCAGGATATAATCATCTTTTACCGAAAATTCTGTGAAGGAGTCGCGGATGAACTCGCCAAACATGTCCTCACCAATTTTTCCGGCAAAATAACTATCACCACCTAACCTACCAATAGCCGCTGCGACATTTGCGGGTGCGCCCCCGGCGTACTTTGTAAATGTTTCTTGTTCACTCGCAGGTGACTGTTTGGTTTTAGACGAGAGCATATCAATGAGGGCTTCGCCGAAAGAAATTGTTTTTAACATGGTAAATCCGTAAGTTAGGCTAATAATAAAGATCAGCGTGGCGGGAGAGTTAATGAAAACTACATGAGCCAGAACTAAAGTGCCACAATAATATTCGCTGACAATTAATAAATCAACAAGATTTATTAATTGTAAAGTAGCTTTAGATAAAAACAGAGGTTCATAGCGCTACAGGTTTATGAAAGAATAGCGGTTATAGATGGCTATTCTTAAAAATAGGCCCGCCTATCTACAATGTATCAGCCCCTATAAAAACTGAGTGAAAAATGACCAAAGAGAAAAACAGTCCTGAATTTGAGTTTATCAATCAGCAAGCTGATCAATCTATAAGGTATTTAGAACATGGCTACCCAAGTGATTTAGTGCGATGGCACTATCATGAGGAATACGAACTGCACTTGATAAAAACCAGTAGCGGGAAAGTATTTATCGGAGACTATATCGGTAACTTTAGTGCTAACAGTCTTATATTGGTTGGGCCTAACCTTCCTCACAATTGGATTAGCGATCTTGAAAAAGGGGAGCAGATAGCGTTGCGGGATAATGTTATTAATTTCTCGCAAAAAGTCATTGATCGATTTTCTGATGTCTTTCCTGAAATGCAAGAGCTCGATGGCTTTTGGGATAGAGCGCAATATGGCATAGAGTTCTTTCTAGGTGAGCACACCACTAAGGTGGTAAAGCTGATTGAAGATATCTCAAAGGCAACAGGTTTACGCAGATTGACGTTGTTTTTAACCACCCTTGAAATTCTAGCGGCTTTACCGGATTATCGGGTACTGGCTTCCAGTGCCTATGTGCCGGTGAAAGATGAGAAAGAGCTAGATAGGCTCAACTCTCTTATTACCTACATTATGGATAATTACGATAATCAATTAACTCAGGAGGATGTTGCTAAGCATGTAAAAATGACCCCAAGTTATTTTTCAAAATATTTCAAAAAAGCGACGGGACAACGTTTTGTCGAATTTGTGAATAGTTTACGGATCAATAAAGCTTGTGAACTGCTATCCCACTCTCAGCAACCTATTACTGAAATATGCTTTCAGGTGGGTTTTAATAATATCGCCAATTTTAATCGGCGCTTCTTCACTCTTAAACAAATGCGACCATCGGAATATCGTAAAATTTCTATGAGCGTTTTTTCTTAAAAATTTAGCGATAGGTATTACCGCTAAATTTTTCTTTCCGTTTATATCCTGTCTTTTATGTTTTTTACTGCATTACAGGTATTTTTAATACCCAGAGGTAAGGTTTATTTTATATTCATCTATATGATTTGACGTTTGTTTGATCATTCGAATATAAAAGGATTGAAGTTAGAAAAACTATTAAAATTAGCCTGGTTCCTAGCTATATTCAGACCTGCTGGCGTTAAAATAACCCTTTATATCTTAGGTTTTACTATTAAAAATTGGTACTAAATTACACCCACTGAAAAAAATAGTGCAAAAAAGTACATGTTTTTACAAAATATGTATTTGTTTGTTAACTTTGTCCTAGTGTATTTTATTACTGAGATTTGCCAATAGGCCGGTCAGATAAAAGTGAAAGACAGTATTTTAAAAATAGTAATAATAAAATTAGAGGTACTACAATGAGTATTAAACGATTTGCTCCCGCATTATTAGTAGCAGCTATAGCAGCTGCTCCCTTAGCGCAAGCGGAGACGACTGTCACGATTGGCACCGTTAACAATGGCGATATGGTACGTATGCAGGGCTTGTCCAAAGCATTCGAAGAGTCTAACCCAGACATTAAGCTTAAGTGGGTTGTACTTGAGGAAAACGTATTACGTCAACGTTTGACCACAGATATCGCGACACAGGGCGGTCAGTTCGATGTCATGACAATCGGTATGTACGAAGCACCTATCTGGGGAGAAAAAGGTTGGTTAGTGCCAATGGATAACTTGCCAGCTGATTACAATGTTGATGACATCTTTCCCGCGATTCGCGATGGCTTATCTCACGACAATACATTGTATGCACTACCGTTCTACGGTGAGAGCTCGATGACTTATTACCGCAAGGATTTGTTTGAGGCTAAAGGTCTAACGATGCCTGCACAGCCAACTTGGGATGAAGTTAAAACTTTCGCTAAAGCGATCCATGATCCTAAAGCGGGCCAATACGGTATCTGCTTGAGAGGCAAGGCTGGCTGGGGCGAAAACATGGCATTGTTTACCACTATGGGTAACACTTTCGGCGCGCGTTGGTTCGATGAGCAGTGGAAGTCAGAGTTTACTGGTGAAGCTTGGACAAATGCACTGACTTTCTATGTTGATCTATTGGGTAACTATGGTCCTCCAGGAGCCTCTTCAAATGGTTTCAATGAGAACTTAGCACTGTTCAACAGTGGTAAGTGTGGTATGTGGATTGATGCTACTGTCGCCGGTGCCTTTGTCACAGACAAGTCACAATCAAAAGTGGCCGATAATGTTGGTTTCACTTTAGCGCCTCAGCAAGTCACCACTAAAGGTGCAGGTTGGTTGTGGTCTTGGGGTCTAGCGATTCCTAAATCGACAGATGCTGCTGAAGCTGCTAAGAAGTTTGTACTTTGGGCGACTTCTACCGACTACAGTGATTTAGTGGCTAAAACCAGTGGTATCGCCTCTATCCCACCGGGAACACGTAAGTCTACTTATGAAAACGCAGAGTACATAGCGGCAGCACCTTTTGCGACTAAGACTTTAGAGTCTATGAAAGCGGCTGATGCTAAAGATTCAACGCTTAAGCCTAAGCCATATATCGGTGTGCAGTTTGCTGCAATCCCTGAGTTTCAATCTATCGCTTCACAAGTGGGTAAATTTGTCTCAGGTGCACTAGCTGGGTCTATGACTGTTGAAGAAGCACTTAAAAATGCTGAGAAAGTATCAAATCGTGAAATGAAAAGAGCGCGTTACTTTAAGTAATTGTTAGCTTGCTAGGAGCTTGATCGAGAATAGTTTGTTTTCGGTCAAACTCCTCAGCTCTGTGTGACGTTTTTGTTACAGCAAAGCCTAGCAATAAGTTCAGCTTAGTATTTAGTGTAAGAGTGCAATAATCAGAGTTCTATATTTATCAATATCGTTTAAGTCCTGTATTTATCACATATCCTTCACGCATTTTACCAAGATCTTAACAATGAATAATGTACTTCCTTATTCATTGGGGTTTGCTCCCATCTGCTTAGATGGATTTTTTAATAATAAAAGAGGTAGCTAGTTTGACTTCTACTAAAACAAAATTAGGGATGCCGTTTTTTTTGGTATCGCCCTCAGTATTACTATTACTGATGTGGATGATCGTCCCATTATCAATGACGATCTATTTTTCGACTATTCGCTATAACCTTTTATATCCTGATGATAATGGGTTTATTGGTTTAGAAAACTTTGAATTCTTTATCGATGATCCAGGTTTCTTACCAGGGATGTTAAACACCGGTTTATTAGTGGGCTTTACCTTGCTAATCACCACAGTGTTAGGGGTATTGATCTCAGTATTAGTGAACCGTCCTTTTTGGGGACGAGGCATCGTGAGAATAATGCTTATATCACCTTTCTTTATCATGCCGACCGTCAATGCATTGGTTTGGAAAAACCTTTTATTACACCCAGTGTCTGGTGTGTTTGCCGCTGTATGGAACTTCTTTGGTGCCCAGCCCATTGATTGGCTAACTGAGTATCCGCTGACTTCGATCATTATGATTGTCTCTTGGCAGTGGTTGCCCTTTGCGATTCTGATCTTGATGACAGCCATGCAATCGTTGGATCAAGAGCAACAGGAAGCGGCGCGTTTAGATGGTGCCAGCCCCTTCGCTATATTCCGCTATCTTACACTGCCGCATTTATCGCGTCCGATCGCGGTGGTAGTGATGATAGAAACTATTTTCCTTCTTTCAATTTTTGCAGAAATATTCACGACAACCGGTGGTGGTCCAGGTTATGACACTACTAACTTAGCGTACTTGATCTACACCCAAGCACTGTTGCAGTTTGATGTAGGGTTAGCCTCCGCAGGTGGTTTGATTGCGGTTCTTCTCGCTAATGTAGCGGCATTCTTCCTAGTGAGAATGGTCGGCAAAAATATGACGGATGCATAGGGGGAGTTATGTTTAGTATAAAAAATAAAGAGTTTTTGATTACCGTAGTCATAGGTGCCTTGTCGTGGTTAGTAGCGCTGTTGATTTTCTTTCCTATTTTCTGGATGTTTTTAACCAGCTTTAAAACAGAGATAGATGCGTTTGCCACGCCTCCGACTTTGTTTTTTACGCCGACGCTAGAGAACTACACTTTAATTAACGAGCGCAGTGATTACTGGCACTTTGCCTGGAACTCAGTGGTGACATCCCTGGGTTCTACCTTTATTGGTATGGTGATAGCGATACCTGCGGCGTACTCAATGGCCTTTTTTGAGACCAAGCGCACTAAGACCACACTGTTGTGGATGCTCTCTACAAAGATGCTGCCAGCGGTGGGTGTGTTAGTACCTATCTATCTGTTATTTAAAGATTTTGGACTGTTAGATACCAAAACGGGTTTGATCATTATATTCACTTTAGTGAACTTACCCATCATGGTTTGGATGTCTTATACCTACTTTAAAGAAATTCCCAAAGAGATATTAGAAGCAGGTCGTATGGATGGCGCTAATGTGCTGCAGGAAATATTTAAAATATTATTACCTATGAGTAAAGGCGGTTTGGCAGCGACGGTATTGCTATCACTGATCTTTAGCTGGAATGAAGCTTTTTGGTCTCTTAACTTGACCGCTTTTGAAGCAGCTCCTCTGTCGGCGTTAGTGGCCTCTTATTCATCGCCTGAAGGTTTGTTTTGGGCCAAATTATCGGCCGTTTCTACCTTGGCTTGCGCCCCCATATTGATCTTTGGGTGGTTATGTCAAAAGCAGCTAGTACGCGGTTTGTCTTTCGGTGCGGTAAAATAATAAAGGAATTACTATGTCTGATTTAACGATTAAAAATTTAAGAAAATCCTATGATGCACTGGAAATACTAAAGGGCATTAATCTTGAAATTAAAGATAAAGAATTTGTCGTATTTGTTGGTCCTTCAGGGTGCGGAAAGTCTACGCTATTAAGAACGATTGCCGGTCTTGAAAGTGCCACTAGCGGCAGCATCTACATGGATGATAAAGATATTACCGATGCGGCACCCGCCAAGAGAGATTTGGCGATGGTGTTCCAGTCCTACGCGTTGTATCCGCACATGAGCGTGCGTGAAAACATGTCCTTTGCACTGAAACTTGCCGGTATTGAAAAGTCTGAAATCAACAGAAAAGTTGAAGAGGCAGCGCAGATTTTAAAGCTTGAACCACTGTTGGATCGTAAACCTAAAGCACTTTCTGGTGGTCAGCGTCAGCGTGTGGCTATTGGTCGTGCCATTGTCCGCAAACCTAAGATATTTTTGTTTGATGAGCCTCTGTCTAACCTAGATGCTGCGCTAAGGGTCAATATGCGTTTGGAGTTGTCGAGATTACATCAAGAGCTACAGGCCACCATGCTGTATGTGACTCACGACCAAGTTGAAGCAATGACCTTGGCGGATAAAGTAGTGATTTTAAATGATGGTCGTATTGAGCAAGTCGGATCGCCTCTTGAACTGTATGAAAAGCCATGCAACCTTTTTGTAGCGGGCTTTATGGGCATGCCAAAAATGACTTTCTTGGAAGTTACTGTTACCGCTATAGCTGAAGGTAATGTAACGCTTAAATTACTGACAGGGGCTGAAATCACCTTATCTAGACCTGGGCTAAATGTGCAAACTGGTAGCCAACTAACACTGGGCATCAGGCCTGAACATACGGTGTTATGTAACGCAGGTGCTGGAAACTTACAGGCCAGTATTGAGATTTCTGAAGAGTTAGGTAGTGAGTCTTATGTCTATGTAAAAACCAATGCTAACGAAGCCATCACTGTGCGTATTGATGGAGAGCAAGCGGTGCCTAAAAGTGGCTCCCTAGTGGGTTTAAACATAGCGCCAGGAAAATGTCATTTGTTTGATAAACAAGGCATCGCTATATAAGACTCGCTAGGTGCCTGTTCTCGGTCAGTCTCCTGGACACATTAAAGCTGCTGTATAGCAGAAAAATCCATAATAAAAAATGTTTCAAGTATTAACTTGTTACGGCACCGCTTGCGCAAAATACCGGCAAGTGGTGAGCTTTTTAAGGTTGTAAAATGAAACTAAATACTAAAAACATCACTAAGGTAGCCTATTTTTCAGCTACCTCGGCTAAAGTTGAACTGCCACTTTATGACCGTGCTGGGATTAACCAAGGTATTGTTCACATCGGCGTTGGTGGTTTTCATCGGGCGCATTTAGCGCTTTATATGGAAAAATTATTTAATGCCGGTAAAGCTCAACAATGGGGTATTTGTGGAGTGGGCTTGCGCGCTGATGATCAAAAAATTGCAGAGGCACTTAAGCAACAAGACTATCTATATACCCTTTATGAATTAAAGGAAGCAGAAGACAAAGCGCAAGTCATAGGTTCCATTGTTGATTTTATTCTCGCAGTGAAAGAGCCCCAAAGGCTTATAGAGAAGCTTGTTGATGCCGATACTCGTATCGTCTCTTTAACGATCACTGAAGGCGGATATTGCATTGATGATAATACCGGGTTATTCAACCCATTATTACCGCAAGTGATTGCGGATATTAATGATCCAGATAACCCTAAAACAGCGTTTGGTTACTTGGCACTAGCTTTAAAACTAAGACGTGATGCCGGGACAAAACCTTTTACGGTAATGTCGTGCGACAACTTACCTAACAATGGTAAGGTGACTCGCCAAGTAATGTTGAGTTTTACTCAGCTAATAGACCCTGAACTCAGTGATTGGATCGCAACCAATGTGAGTTTTCCCTCTGCTATGGTGGATAGAATAACCCCCGCTACTAGTGATGCGCATCGTAAACAGCTGTTAGATGTGACAGGGATAGATGATATTTGGCCGGTAGTCTGTGAGCCTTTCACCCAGTGGGTGATTGAAGATGATTTTTGTAATGGTAGACCACCCTGGGAAGAGGTTGGAGTTCAATTTACTGATAATGTAGCGGCTTTTGAAGAGATGAAAATAGGTTTGCTTAATGGCAGTCATTTATCGATGGCACTATTAGGTGTTTTGTACGGTTTAGACTTTGCACACCAAACGATGCAGTATAGTGCGCTGCAGGCTTTTGTTAGGGATTACATGGATCGTGATGTCACGCCTAAATTAACGGTGATTGCCAATGTTGATTTCAGCGAATATAAAGATACTTTGATTTCGCGTTTTTCCAATCCTATTATTTGTGATCAACTACAGCGAATAGGCTCTGATGCCTCGTCAAAATTTCCGAAATTTATCTTGCCAACACTACAGTGGTTATTGGAAAACAATCAGCCAATTGATCGTGTCGCTATGATAATAGCCGCTTGGATGCTTTATTTAAAAGGCACTGATGAACAGGACAGAAGTTACTCTATACCCGATCCAAAAGCGGATGTATTACTGGCAGCGCTGGCTAAGCCTGGTCATAAAGTTACTAATTTCTTAGCGCTACAGGAAGTATTTGGCAATCAACTTAGCAATAATAGCAACGTTGTTGAAGCGGTAGAAAAGCAACTTGAAAACCTTAAGACACAAGGGGTTAATGGGACGCTGGCTTTAATGGGTTACCGCTAAATTATTACTAACCTATTAAAAATTGCTCCACTCGAAAACGCCCTTATGGGCGCTATTTACAGGATGTAGGGTATAGCGTAAATGGCAGGGCAGAATGTTTCTAACGAGTGATTACTAGAAAAATAAAGCCCAAAAACTTGTCGATGACAAAATAGATAACGAGCATGTTTTAGTAATTTAACAAATTGTGTTCACAGCAAAAATGAGAAATTTCAGATGTTTGTAGGTATAGATTGTGGTACTCAAAGTACCAAAGTAATCATCTTTGAAGTGGCAACAGGTCAAGTTATCTCCAGGGGCCAAGCTAGCCACGATTTAATCACCGCTGAGGATGGCACTCGCGAGCAGCACCCTTCATGGTGGATTGATGCCTTGTCAAAAGCGCTGTCGATTGCCTTAGACAATGAAGCAGTGGATGCCAGTGTCATTAAAGGCATTGGCGTTTCGGGGCAGCAGCACGGTTTAGTAGTGCTAGACAAAAAAGATCAAGTGATTAGGCCTGCAAAGCTGTGGTGTGATACATCAACTCATAGAGAAAATGCTCAATTGATAGAGCAGGTAGGTGGTAATCACGCCATGTACCAACAAATAGGCACGCAGTTAAAAACAGGCTACACCGCTTCAAAATTATTATGGCTTAAAGAACAAGAAAGTGAAAACTTTGCCAAAATCGAAAGTATTTTGCTTCCTCACGACTATATCAATTTTTGGTTAACGGGGGAGAAGACCACAGAGGCAGGGGATGCATCAGGCACTGGGTACTTTGATATCAGAAATAAGCGTTGGTCACAGACTGTACTTGGCGCTATCGACGATTCCACGTCCCTTATCGATAAGTTGCCGCGAATTATAGATGCGCATCAAGGTGCGGGAGTATTGTGCGCTAAAAGCGCCGCTGTACTCGGTTTGAAAGCAGGCATTATAGTGGCTAGTGGTGGTGGCGATAATATGATGGGTGCTATAGGCACTGGCAATGTAGAGCAGGGGGTGATCACTATAAGCTTAGGCACATCAGGGACTGTCGCAGCGACAAGTGAAACGTTTTTAGGCGATGAGAGCGGACAAATTGCCAGCTTCTGCAATAGTACTAATCATTGGCTACCGTTAATCTGCACCATGAATCTAACCAATGTGACTGGTAGCGTGCAACAACTTACCAATGTAACTAACAGCAACTTTGACACCATGCTTGCCAAATCTACTTTAGGCGCAGCTGGCTTAATGATGTTGCCGTTTTTTAATGGTGAACGAACACCTGATTTGCCACAGGCGAAGGGCAGTTTACAAGGTATTTCAGGACAGAATCTAACGACCGAAAACTTGTGTCGTGCCGCCGTTGAAGGGGTGAGTTTTGGATTGAAATACGGCTATCAATTGTTACAGCAAAAAGGGCTTGCAGCTCAGCAAATTAGATTAATTGGCGGTGGCTCCAATAGTCTGCAATGGCGACAAATAATAGCCGACATGCTCAATGTTCCAGTGGTCGTTCCCAAGGAGAGTGAAGCTGCCGCACTAGGTGCTGCTCTACAAGCGCAATGGAGCTATCAAATCGCCAATAATAACAGCACTTCTCTGGCGGATATTTGTGATAATGGTGTCAAATTTTTACTGGGTTCTAAGCTTGAACCTAAGTTGTCAAATGCAACGTTATATGATGAGTTGTTTATGGAATATCAGGCACAAAAATTCAAATTATATTAAGATTTTTAGTTCTCATCTGGTGATTCAATACCGTTAACACTCAAAATTACCTAGCTTTTATAGACTTTTAAAAGATAAAGGTTATAGTCCTTTTATGTCTTGTCGGGGTTCTTTTGCTAAATAGATTTAGCAGAGGACGAGAGGTGAAAACCAACCCGCGAACCTGATCCGGTTAATACCGGCGTAGGAAACAAGCGAAATACAGACGAAGTAAATAACGAGTGTTATAAAGCGTGCATTTTTGCACATTTATAATTTGTGCTCGTTCGACACCCTCATAGAAGGTGTCCCTTGCTTCGCGCGTGCCTCTCGACTCGACAAGATAGCTATAAGTTCAGACCACTGAATATTTTGTCGATTAAAGAGGACCACCTATGAGCAACCTGATCTCAAGTACCCATTTAAGTTCTACTGCCGTTGTCGATCAAGCATCGATCAAGCCCTTTCCCGGTTCTAAAAAAACGTATATTCAAGGCTCACGCCCCGATATCCAAGTGCCGATGCGCGCCATCCACTTAGCCGATTCTCCCGCCTCGTTTAGTAAAGAAGCGATTGCTGAAAAAAATGAGCCGGTGATGGTTTATGACACCTCGGGCCCCTACACTGATCCCAATGTCATTATCGATGTACGCAAAGGTTTAGCGACGGTACGTGAAAACTGGATACTAGAGCGCAATGATACAGAGTTGTTAGAGGGGTTGTCCTCAGATTTTGGGCGTCAACGTGCCGCTAATAAACGCTTGGATTCACTGCGTTTTAATTTAGAGCGTAAGCCACGTCGGGCTAAAAAAGGCTGCAATGTTACTCAACTACATTACGCGCGCAAAGGTATTATCACCCCGGAAATGGAATACATTGCGATCCGCGAGAATATGAAATTAGTCGAAGCTAAACTTAACCCTGAGCTAAACTTCCAACATCCAGGCCAGAGCTTCGGTGCCAGCTTACCGAGTGAAATTACTGCACAATTTGTCCGTGAAGAAGTGGCACGTGGCCGCGCTATTATCCCCGCGAATATCAATCACCCAGAAGTTGAACCGATGATTATCGGGCGTAACTTTTTAGTCAAAATAAACGGTAATATTGGTAACTCGGCGCTGGGTTCTTCCATAGAAGATGAAGTGGCGAAGATGACTTGGGGGACTCGCTGGGGCTCTGACACTATTATGGATTTATCGACCGGCAAAAATATCCACGAAACCCGCGAGTGGATAGTGCGTAATTCACATGTACCTATTGGTACTGTGCCTATCTATCAGGCGCTAGAAAAAGTTCATGGCATTGCCGAAGATCTTACTTGGGAAATCTTCCGTGATACTTTAATAGAGCAGGCAGAGCAGGGCATTGATTACTTCACCATTCATGCTGGCGTTTTACTGCGCTATGTACCGATGACCGCCAAACGAGTAACCGGTATTGTATCCCGTGGTGGCTCGATAATGGCTAAGTGGTGCCTAGCGCACCATGAGGAGAATTTCCTCTATACGCATTTTGAAGATATCTGTGAAATTTGTAAGGCTTATGACGTCTCTTTCTCCCTAGGTGATGGTTTGCGTCCGGGCTCTATCGCAGATGCTAACGATGAAGCGCAGTTCTGTGAATTAGAAACCTTGGGCGAGCTGACCAAAATTGCCTGGCAACATGATGTGCAAGTAATGATTGAAGGGCCAGGTCACGTGCCAATGCATATGATCAAAGAGAATATGGATAAGCAGCTTGAGGTCTGTGATGAAGCGCCTTTTTATACGTTAGGCCCATTAACCACTGATATTGCGCCGGGTTATGATCACATTACCTCGGGGATAGGTGCCGCCATGATCGGTTGGTTCGGCTGTGCCATGCTCTGTTATGTCACCCCTAAGGAACATTTGGGATTGCCGAACAAAGACGATGTTAAGACCGGTATCATCACTTACAAATTGGCCGCGCATGCTGCCGATTTAGCCAAGGGGCATCCCGGGGCGCAAATACGTGATAATGCGATGAGCAAAGCGCGCTTCGAATTTCGCTGGGAAGATCAATTTAACTTGGGGTTAGATCCAGATACGGCACGCGCTTATCACGATGAAACACTGCCAAAAGATTCTTCAAAAGTGGCGCATTTTTGTTCGATGTGCGGACCAAAGTTTTGCTCAATGAAAATATCCCAAGAGGTGCGTCAACTCGATGACAGCGCCATTGCCGCGATGAGTCAAGAAGTAGAACAGGGCATGAAAGATAAAGCCCAAGAGTTTAAAGACGCTGGATCACAGTTGTACCAGCAAATTTAAGTTTCAGTATGCTTGGTAATGATACGCAGCTTAATTAAGCTGCGTACTTTCTAACTTTCTAACTTTCTAACTTTCTAACTTTCTAACTTTCTAACTTTCTAACTTTCTAACTTTTCTGCTACTCTCCAGTAACCTCTTAAGCGCTGTGTTTACTTTGGTGATTCAACTGCCGAAATTGGGATGATATAGCGCCTGCTTAAACCCTCTATTTAAAGGAGTAAATAATGAAACTTGAATCACTGGCACTGCATCACGGTTACGAGTCGGAGGCGACCACTAAAGCTGCGGCTGTCCCCCTCTATCAAACGTCTTCCTACACTTTTGATAATACCCAGCACGGTGCAGATTTATTTGACTTAAAAGTAGCAGGCAACATCTATACCCGTATTATGAACCCTACTACGGATGTATTAGAGCAGCGTGTAGCGGCGATGGAAGGAGGTATTGCCGGTTTAGCGGTTGCCTCTGGAATGGCCGCGATTACTTATGCTATTCAATGTTTATGTGAGGTAGGCGATAATATTGTCAGTACTAGTCAATTGTATGGTGGTACTTATAATCTGTTTGCCCATACTTTCCCCAAGCAGGGCATTGAAGCGCGTTTAATCTCTGCTGATGATCTGGATGCGTTTGATCGCGCCATTGATGGCAATACTAAAGCAGTGTTTTGCGAGTCTATTGGCAACCCGATGGGCAATGTGGTTGATATTGAAAAACTGGCCATTATTGCACACAAACACGGTGTGCCGCTGATCGTCGATAACACTGTTGCTACGCCTTTTTTGTGTAGACCCTTTGAGCTAGGCGCCGACATCGTTATTCATTCACTGACCAAATATATTGGCGGTCACGGTACTTCTATCGGTGGCATTATTATCGACTCAGGGAAATTTGATTGGGAAGCTAATAAAGAGCGCTTCGCGGTGATGAATACTCCCGATGCCTCCTATCATGGTGTTGTTTATACCGAGGCCTTTGGCCCAGCCGCTTTTATTGGTCGTTGTAGGGTGGTACCGCTGCGCAACACTGGCGCTGCTATCGCACCTTTTAATGCTTGGCTAATTTTACAGGGGCTCGAAACATTAGGTTTACGGATGGAGCGCCACTGTGAAAATGCCACTAAGCTAGCCAGCTTTTTAGAGCAGCACCCCAAAGTAAATTGGGTCAATTATGCGGCTTTAAAGAACAGCCCTTATCGTGGTTTGTGTGAAAAAATATGTGGCGGTAAAGCCTCTGGTATTTTAAGTTTTGGTGTTATTGGCGGGCTTGCCGCAGGGACGCAGTTTATTGATGCCCTGCAAATGGTGTTGCGTTTAGTAAATATAGGCGATGCTAAATCTTTAGCTTGTCATCCGGCGACGACTACCCATCGGCAATTAAATGCTAAAGAACTGATGATGGCTGGCGTGAGTGAAGATTTGGTACGTATCTCAGTGGGGATTGAAAATATAGAAGATATCATTGCTGATATCTCGCAAGCTCTTGATAGTGTCGAGAGTTAAAAATGAGCTTAGAGGCAATGCCAATAGTTGATGCGAAGTTGGATTATGACGCGCATTTTCTCACCATTACTCAAGCGGATTTATTGCTTGAACAGCTATTGGCAGAGCTTCCCTGGCGGCACGATGAGATCACGGTTTATGGCAAGTCTCATCTGATGCCGCGTTTACACTGCTATCAATCAGCGCAAAATTTGCATTATCAATATTCAAATTTAACGCTTCAGAGCGAACCCTTTCACCCTAAAGTACTGCAGTTAAAACGTTATATTGAAGCGGTCAGCGGTTTTAAATTTAACGCTGTATTAATCAATTTGTACCGTGATGGAGCCGATAAAATGGGCTGGCACAGTGATGATGAAGCAGCGCTGGGTACACAGCCTTGTATTGCTTCGATCAGCTTAGGCGCAATGCGCAGCTTTAAATTACGTCACCGACAAAAACTGGCCAGTGATATCAGCTTAGAGTTAACCCACGGTTCGTTATTATTGATGCACGGCGAGATGCAAGGGCATTGGCAGCACAGTTTACCGGTGCGTAAAAAAGTATCGCAAGCGCGAATTAACCTTACCTTTCGGCATATCATCAATGGGTAAAATGGCGTTGGTAAAGATACGTCAAATTCCTCTTTTGATATGTATAAATTATTGTTTTGATTAGTGAAATATCAAACATCAAGTCAGCCAATAACAGTGCTAAACTAAAAATGTGATTATTGCTGTCAATCGTTGAATTGCGCAGTATGATAGCCGTTGCAATACTTCATTTATTAGGGCATATGCCCAAACCACTGCTGGGTAAACCTATGTTATTACCATCTAAAATATTAATGACGATCTGCTTTGTTTTATCTATTTCTGCCTGTAGTACCATCGAAGGCATTGGCAAAGATCTTAAAAAAGGCGGTCAAGTCATTGAAAATGCCGCTAACAATGCGACAAATTAAGTCATTCTAAAAAAATCCCTTTGAACGTTACTCGTTGTGCTGCATGAGTTATATTCACATTTTTAATCACGTTATTTAAGAGCCACATCATTATGCCTGTTACTCCTTCGTTTCGTTTTAGACGTCTGCGTCGCACCCAAGTCCTACGGGATCTTACTCGTCAAACTCACTTATCAGCGAACGATTTTATTTTACCGCTGTTTATCGAGGAGCAGATTGATACCCCCGTGGCGATAGAAAGTATGCCTGGCGTGTCTAGAATTCCTGAAGCTAATCTTGAGCAACGGGTTAAAGCCGTGTGGGCTAATGGTGTTAAAGCGATTATTTTGTTTGGTGTCTCCCACCAAAAAGACGATTGTGGCTCAGATAGCTGGGATGATAACGGCTTGCTCTCGCGCTGTATAAAAGTCGCTAAAGCAGCGGTGCCGCAAATGTTGGTGATTAGTGATAATTGCTTTTGCGAGTACACCGATCACGGCCACTGTGGTGTAGTGGTCAATAACGACGTAGACAATGACCTTACACTGGAGAATTTACAAAAGCAGGTGATTAGCTCAGCTCGGGCAGGTGCGGATATGATTGCGCCTTCTGGCATGATGGATGGCATGATCGCCTCGATACGCCAAGCGTTAGATGCTGCTGGCTTTAATCATATTCCAGTGATGAGCTACTCCACGAAATTTGCCTCGGCATTTTACGGACCTTTCAGGGAGGCGGTTGACTCTAGTTTTAAAGGCACTCGCAATACCTATCAGCAAGATCCTGCTAATGGCCGTGAAGCACTGGCAGAATCAATGCAAGATGAAGCGGAAGGTGCCGATATACTGATGGTCAAACCAGGTCTTGCCTATTTGGATGTGATTGCCGATATTAGAGCGCACAGCTCGCTGCCACTGGCGGTGTATCAGGTTAGCGGCGAATACGCGATGATCAAAGCGGCGGCTGCTGCGGGCGTAATCGATGAAAAAGCAATTGTGCTGGAAACCATGATCGCTTTTAAACGTGCCGGCTGTGACCTGATTATTACCTACTACGCAGAAGATTTAGTGCGTTGGATAGGGCAGCAGAGCTAATCACTCGCTAACGATTAACTTAACAAATAATAGTAAAGAAACACGAAGAGGAATTGCCTGTGTCCAATACTCAAAAACTATTTAGTTCGCTAATGGTATTTGCCTGTTTATTATTGGTATTAAACTTTGGATTGCGCTCATCAATGGGCTTCTTTTTAACGCCTATCTCCGAAGAATTTGGTTATGGACGCGAAGTCTTTGCCTTTTCGCTGGCGCTGCAAAATCTCTGTTGGGGGTTGTTCCAGCCGGTAGCAGGGGCTTTTGCCGACAAATATGGCACTTTTAAAACATTGGTCATCGGCGCAATTATCTATGCTGCGGGTCTGTATTTTACCTCCATCGCCGAATCTGCTTTTGGCTTGCATACTGCTGCCGGTTTGTTAATTGGCATGGGTATCGCCGGTACCGGCTTTGGCGTGGTACTGCCTGCGATAGCGCGTATGGTGCCCCCTGAAAAACGTGCGCTAGCGTTAGGTGTTGGTACAGCGGCAGGGTCCGCCGGGCAATTTTTGGTGATACCGGCAGCGCAGGGGTTAATTACTACTTACGGCTGGCAGTTAACCATGTTGATCTTGGCCTTCGGCGCGTTGGCCATGGTGGCGCTGGCGATACCGTTTGGCAAGGATAAAGGCGCGCAAGTCGGAACCCCAGAAATTAATGACTTGACCATGAAAGAGGCGGTCAAAGAGGCCACTGGTAATATTCATTATTGGTTATTAATCGCGGGATTTTTTGTCTGCGGCTTTCAGTTGGCATTTATTACTGTGCATATGCCATCCTACCTACACGATAAAGGTTTTGATAGCCAAGTGGCGGTGATTTGCCTCTCGTTAATTGGCTTCTTTAATATCATCGGCTGTGTCTTATTTGGTAAGTGGTCAGGCACGCATTCCAAGAAAAATTTACTGGGTATCATCTATTTTTTCAGAGCGGTGGCGATTGCCGCCTTTATGGTTTATCCCATATCGCTGACCTCCGTTTACCTGTTTGCGATTGTAACCGGGTTTTTATGGCTGGCAACAGTACCTGCAACTTCAGGGCTGGTGGCGCAGATGTTTGGTCTTAAATATATGGGCACTTTATACGGTATTGTCTTTTTGAACCATCAACTGGGCTCGTTCCTAGGTGTGTGGTTGGGTGGATATCTTTACGACGAGACCGGCTCTTACGACATCGTCTGGTGGAGTGCGGCAGTGATTGCTTTAGTGACCGCTATCATTCATATCTTTATCGACGAGAGACCAGTACTGCGTATTAGGCAGGCACTGGCAGCAAGTTGAAATATAGACATACTCATTAAACAGGCTAGGATCTAGCTGTGAAAGACCTAGCCATTAAACTTTAATGATAAAATACAGTGGTATATGTGCCTGGGTCTACTGTGGGGATATTAGCTGAGAAGCTTTGATTGATTAGATCGATGATTTGGTTGGCTATCACCGCGTATCCACGTGCCGTTGGGTGAACCCCATCCAGAGAGAATCCTCCACCGGAGTTATAAACTGCAGTGATAGTACCGCTGCCATAATTGATACCACTGTTTTTCATCTGCGCCATCGACGTTTTTGCATCATAAAATAATAAATCTGCGTTAGCTGTGGCTGCAGCTGCTATGGTTGAGTTATAAGCGGTTTGTGCGTTAGCCACCAATGTAGCTTCGGTCAATGTTAATACATCTGCATCTAGCAGTGCTTTACCTAATCCCCAAATGGTTGTTGGGTCTCCTGTGGTCTCTTCAATACCTATTTTTGCTGCCGCCGTCAGTACAATATAATCATCAGCAGTAGCCTGGCGAATTGAAGGCAATGAGCCCGCCGTCAGATCAGTCAGATTATCATCTTCGATCACCAATGGATTTTGACCTGAGGTAAAGTTAATAGTGCGCTGTGTTTTTTCAGCACTACTAAGAGCGCTGGAAGCAATAGCTGCATTGTAGGTAGCATAAGCGGTGTTGCTGTCGCTTGCTTGGGAGATAGTGAGTGGTAAGGCGTTATAGGCCACAGTGGTAAAGTAAGGAATGGAGCTTACATCGGGGATATTGATTAATACTCCTTTTGAGCCACTGGCAAGTAATCGGCTGACTAGGACATTGTAAGTCGTTGCAAAGAGCGCAGGGTCAGTAATATCCGAGGCGCTGTAAGTACTTGAGTCGATGTTACCTAATTGATCGACTCCTGTTCCACCGCTAGTAGCATATGCTAGTACATCATTAGCACCTATCCACAACGTAAAAAAGCTCGGTAATTGCGCCGCGGCATCATCGATCATGGTGGCTGATGATGAAGGCTCGGAGGCGAAGTAAGCGTAAAAGGGATTAGCACCACCCGCTGTAAGCGTAGCTGCATCACGATAGCCATAACCCATAGCGAGTGTATGAAAGGATTTAGCGGCAGGTACGCCCATGTTATTAAAGCTACCGGTGACAGGGCTTAATACGTCAGTGCTGGGTGTGCCTGCCACAGAGGATGAGGCATCAGATGCAGTGCTGAGCAGTTTTAGACGGGTGTCTGTTATCGCAAGACCCCCTATCAATAAGCCACCTATATCATCTTTCACTAGAGGTTGGTTGAAGCTTCCCCCTCCTGCGAGGGCAAACTGCTTGGCAAGAATGTTGGGAAAAGAGTTCTCTTGGCCTGATGAATATAGGGCACTATCTGCATAGCCCGCGGTTAGAGAATCACCAAAGGCGATATAAGTAGAGAAGTCTGCACTGCCGCTTAGGTTGATAGTTGGTGGTGTAGTTTCTGGTACTGGTGTTGATACAGGCTCTGGAGTTGTCGTTGAGTTGGATGAGCTGCTGTTACAGCCCGTTAAAAAAACTGCAACGAGTAGCAGAGTTGCCGTTACTTCGCTTTTATATTTAGTCTTTGAATACATGATTTATCTCAAGCAATGAATGTTTGTTCATTTTGCATTAAGCTTGAAATGTGTTCTAGGGAAAACGGTCGTTTAATTGATTAATTTAACATTAAGTTTCTATAAATAGCCTTGCGAGTTTTATCAGGGCTATTTATAGAAGGGGCATTCTTAGCGTTTAGGGTAATACTGCTCTGGTAACCAGGTAGCTATTCCAGGGAACGCCATAATCAGTGCTAAACCTATGATCATAATAATGACAAAGGGGATAATGGAGCTGTATATATCCATGAGGTTGATCTCTTTGGGTGCCATGGCCCTCATTAAAAATAGATTGTAGCCAAAGGGTGGTGTCATATAGGCAATTTGACAAGTGATGGTGTATAAAATCCCATACCAAATAGGGTTAAAACCCAGGGCTATAATCAACGGAATATACAGTGGTGCCACAATCACCAGCATGGCAGTATCGTCTAAGAACATGCCCATGATGATGTAGGATACTTGCATCATAATGAGAATGCCCCAAGGCGAGAGCTGCCACTGGTCTAAAAATAGCGCTTTAATCGCATGTACTGCTCCTAAACCATCAAAGACGGCGCCGAAGGCGAGTGCCGCCATGATAATCCACATAAACATACAGCTGATATTTAGGGTTTGTTTGAGCGAGTCATCGAGTACTTTAAAATTGAGTTTGCCTTTCATTAACGCGACTAACATAGCGGCTGAAGCGCCCACGGCCGAACTCTCGACCAAGCTGGTATAGCCCATCATGAACATGCCGATTACTGAAAATATTAAGCCCAGCGGGATAAGCCCTGCGCGCAATAGACCGAGCTTTTCACGCAGTGGAATATTGCGTTCTTCCTTAGGTAACGGTGGGCCAAGCTCTGGTTGCAGTTTACAACGCACCATAATATAAATAATAAACATGGCGGCAAACATCAGCCCGGGAAATACTCCTGCGAGCCACAACTGACTGACCGGTTGTCTGGCGATCATGCCGTAAAGTACGAGTACTATGCTTGGTGGAACTAAGATGCCCAGCGAGCTGCCCGCTTGAATGACACCTGTCACCATGCGTTTGTCATAGCCGCGCTTGAGCATTTCCGGCAGTGCGATGCTGGTGCCTATGGCCATACCCGCCACCGAAAGGCCGTTCATTGCAGAAATGGCCACCATTAAGATGATGGTACCAATAGCCAATCCGCCATTTAAGGGCCCCATCCACACGTGCAGCGCTTTGTATAGATCCCCTGCGATACCTGATTCTGACAGGATATAACCCATAAAAATAAACAGCGGTAGGGTGAGCAGCGGATACCAGTTGAGTAATTTAATACTGGCACTAAAGGCCATGTCAGAGCCGCCATTACCCCAGAGCAAAATAGAGGACAGTGTGGCGACAAAACCGATGGCGCCAAATACCCGCTGCCCTGTCACCATCATCAATAACAGTGAGCTGAACATAAACAGCGCGATCATTTCATGGCTCATGTAATATCCTCCCCAGTCGCTATGGCAAGGTCTTTAAAGAAAGTCGCAATCACTTGTAACAGCATCAAAAATATACCAGTGGTCATAATTATTTTAATAGGTGCCATTGGTGGCCCCCATGAAGAGTAATTGTGTTGATCGTATTCGAGCGCATATTCCGTACTGCCGTAGCCGCCGTAGAGCAGCACTACCATGTAAAACAGTAAAAAGAACGAGGTACCTAAATCAATTTTGGCTTTAGTGCGCCGA
This sequence comes from Oceanospirillaceae bacterium, assembly GCA_013215375.1. GTDB lineage: Bacteria > Pseudomonadota > Gammaproteobacteria > Pseudomonadales > Balneatricaceae > Rs1. The sequence goes on from JABSRB010000021.1 coordinate 41,646, forward strand.
GAGAAGCGCTCGTAAAAGACATCCATGCGCACGTGAGCATTGTTTTGCAGCGAGTAGCCACCGCCTAATAAATAATATGCAGCCATGGTGAATTGCGCTAGCTCTACCGCCCAGATAACGGGTAGGTCAAAGAAGCCTCGGGAGAGGGTGGCATAAAGTAATATGCCCATCATTAACAGCACCATGTACATGGCAATTCTGCCGACGAATCGATTGATCTTATCGACCCATTTAACGTAGTTCTTGATGATGTTGGGCAAGAGGGTTCCCTCAACAAAAGTATATAAAACAGCCGCTTTTAAGAGATTTAAAAACGGCTCGTAGCTCACTATTTAATAGCGATAAGGTGCGCCAGCCTTTTGCATAGTGGTGGCGTAGTCTTTGAGTATCTTGACTATTTTGGCACTGCGTTCGCTCTTCGCGGCTATCTCGTCCCAATATTCATACGCGGCGGTTTCAATCACCTTCCATTCGTTTGCAGGGATAGTGGTGAGTTCTAATTTACCACCAGTGGTGCGATAGTGCGCCTCTCCCCACCAGTACCAGTGTTGACGGTAGTAGTGCGAGCTGTCCATACAGAGTTTAAACAAGGTCTGTAAATGCGGGGGCAACTCATTCCAGCGATCTTCGTTGGCAAAGTATGAACCACTCCAGGCGCCTGAAATATTATTGGTGAGGTAATAATTGTTAACATCGGCCCAACCTACGGTATAAGCTTCAGTAATACCTGACCAGGCGATGCCATCGAGTTCGCCAGTTTGCATAGCTACTTCGACGTCTTCCCAAGGTAGAGTGACAGGCACTACACCAAATTTTTTCAAGAAACGACCACCGGTAGGGAAGGTGAAAATACGTTTGCCTTTTAGATCAGCCACACTGCGAATAGGCTCTTTAGTGGTGAAGTTACAAGGGTCCCAAGCACCGGCACTGAGCCACTTAACGCCTTTGACTTCCGAATACGCCTCTTCCCATATCTCGTTGAGACCGTAGTGATTAAACAGTGTCGGTACATCGAGAGAATAGCGCGAGGCGAAGGGGAAATAAGCACCAAAAACAGAGACATCTACCGGTGCTGCAATTGAGTCATCATCTGACTGCACAGCATCGATGGTGCCGCGTTGCATCGCACGAAATAACTCGCCAGTTGGCACCAACTGATCGGCGGTGTATAGCTCTATTATCATCTCACCATTGGCGGCTTTGTTAAACGCATCGATAGAGGGCTTGATAACATGCTCGGCAAGTGATGCGCCGGCGTAAGTTTGCAGTCGCCATTTTATCGGTTTGTTCTTGGCGTGCACGTAAGGTGCACTAATGGCCGCGGCGGCGGTGGCAGTTGCACCTATTCCGGCCTTTTTCAGAAAATCTCGTTTGTTCATGTTTTTCATGTTAACTCCTTGTTTCACATTGTGAGCGCTACTCGTTGGAAGTAACTTGTCAATTTTATTATTGTTGTTACAGCTTAATTGAGATTCTCGCGCAGCAGCTTATCCAGCAGTAATGCAAAGTGCAGCTGCCCTGGTGCGGAGTCTATCAAGTTGTTTTTTACTTCGATCATTACATTAGCTAATGATCGATTAGTGCCATGCATTTGCAGAGTATGAGTGACACCATCAAAGGCGCTATAAGGTAAGTTTTGAGCGCCTTTAATACCTGGAATCTGTTCTGTTGCAAGGGTTAAAGCCTTGCTCCAACTAGGGTCTAAGTCTTCGATAAAACCGATATCGACATCCCTTTCGACACCGTTATAAATAGCATTAAAACTGTGGATAGTGACGATAATACTATTTGTTTTTGATTGTCGGTGATCCAGAAAGTCGCTAACACTTTGATGAAAAGGATAGTAGAAGCTGTCGGCACGCGCCTGTTTTTGCGCAGGCGTTAAATTAGTATTCCCTGGAATTATAGTGGTTTCACTCTGTTCGGGGACTGCACTAGCGGCACTTGGCGGGCGGTTGCAATCATAGAGTAGTCGCGAGTGAGTCTGTACGATTAAAGGTGCGTTAAGTAGCTTAGATAATTGCTCGCTCAGCGCCTGAGCTCCAATATCCCAGCCAATATGAGAGAGAATTTGCGTTTGATTAAGTCCTAAGTTTTGGTATTCAGAAGGTATGAAATGACTAGCGTGCTCGCAGATAATGACAAATCTAGAGTCGCCTTGTGCGTTGATAATATTGGCAATACTTTGATTGTTAATGTCTAACACATCGCCTCTCTTAATTTTCTGATATTTAGGTTGATGATTTTTCACACAATTGTACAAATATTTACACAAAGAATTTCTCAGGTCAATATCTTTACAAAATTATATAATTTGTAGTGATTAGATAGCGCTAGATTGTGCTAAAGTTCTGTAATCACGGTATTTGTTTGATCGTGATCTTGTTAAAAAAATATGCCTAGTGGAATTTTATGATTGTTGAGTCCGAAAAGTCAGGTGCTTCAAAATCTACGATTGTTGAAGAATTGAGAGAAAACTATCAAAAATTCACCCGTGCCGAGCGCAAATTAGCCGACTCTTTGATGGCAAATTACCCGGTGGCAGGTCTGGTTAGTATTACTGAGTTTGCAAAAACGGGAGAAGTTTCAACGCCCACGGTACTGCGTATGATCAAAAAAATGGGCTACAGTGGATTTCCTAAATTCCAGCAGAGCTTACGTAATGAATTACAAGAGAGTTTATCTAACCCTATAACAAA